>NZ_JBJNLB010000001.1:0-983895 GCF_052169275.1 Serratia sp. CY27727
CCCGGCAGATTCATTCCCGGGCGGGCGCCCTGCGCCCCCCCCGCCTGGCCGACATTTTTGGCGTTGAACCAACCGCCGCTGAACGGCCGCGGTTCGGCGGCCTGCACACTTGCCGACAGCAGCATCAAGCCGATGGCATAAGCGAGGGGTTTTACGACAAAACCGGTATGCTGGACATCACCGGACAGGATTTTTCCGCTCACGGCGGAAGATGGGTTTGGACGTCGGTCGGCGGCTCTGGCTTGCATATCGCAACTCTCTTCCTGTGCTCAATCGGGCCTGGTGGACTGTCGCATGTCTCATCTGCGCGACAATTTTGCATTCAGGTAGTAGATGAACGGGCAACGAAAAGAGTGCAGCTTTTAATAAAAGATTCATATGAACAGCGCCCCGCATCGCCATGTTGTAACAAGGAGAAACGAGGCCCCCTCATTTAACTGATGACGACTATGCCTCCCGGTAAATAACGCACTTTAGCGTCATAAACGCGTTGAATCAGCGAAGTGAAGTCATTGAAACGGTCGACAGACAGCCTCGCCTGCACTAGGCTAGCGCCCAACCGGGCGTTGAGTAGAACGATTTTCCCGGTGCGATAACGATTAATTTCTTCGATGACCTGCGACATCGGAATATTATTGAACACCAACATCCGCTGACGCCATGCGCTGACTGACGCCGTATCGACGCGTTCAACCGGCAACATGATTTGATCGTCATAGCGGAGCTGTTGATGACGCTGCAACAAAATCTGCCGCCCTTCACGCTCCACCGTGACTTCCCCCGCCAGACAGGTCACGCAGGTCGATTCATCGATATAGCGGACGTTAAACAACGCTTCCTGCGCCTGAATCTGCCCATTGCCGGCCAGGACGACGAACGGCAAGCCATTACCGGGCTGAGCCAGCACCTCCGTCTCCCCGCTGCGTAGCTCCATGCCCGTGACCACCCCTTGTTGCCGTAGCAAATTGATGGCGGTTTGTGTATTCAGTTGCAATTTGACATGCGCATTGAGCGCCACTTCGCGCTGTTCACCGATACCGGTGCGATAATCCGCCGATATCGCGTCCAGGCTCGGCCAAAGCTGCAGCGGCGGGCTGATCGCCAGCCAGCCGATCGATGCCGCCAAGGCGCCGCCTAATAACGCGCGGCGACTCAGGCGCGCGGACGACGATGGACCGATGATTTTTGCGGGTGACCGGGCGGATGCCTCGTCCGGGGCGCGATCGCTGGCGGCCCGTTGTAGCCCCTGCCAATGTTTACGACATTCGACAAACGCCTTTACATGCCCGGGATTGTGCGCGCACCATTGGCGAAAAGCCTCACCGTCGGCGACCGTCGCCCGCCCGGAAGCCAGTAGAATCACCCAGCCAATTGCCCGCTGTTCGATCTCATTTTTCTCCCGGATCTGCATCTCTGTTCGATTTGGGTTTGTCATGGTTTTGGCAGGGTCTCTGTTTTTGGCCCAAAACGTTGAATATACTGTTTTTCCATGCGTTCGCAGCAATACTGCAGTCCCGCTTTCAGCTCTTTTTCCACCGTGCGCAAAGACACGCCAAAACGGCGGGCAATGTCCACATGGGGCAGATCGTCAAACCGCGCTGCGATGATCATCTCTCTGCGTCGCGGCGGCAGTTCGGCCAATATGGCATGAAACATCTCGACTTCGATTTGCCCCTGGGTGATACGCGCCGGATCGGCCAGTTCATCAGCAAAATTGTAAAGCACTTCTATTTCATCGGTACTCATGATTCGCGCTTGATTCCGTCGTTGTTCTTCCGCCACATTCAGCGCAATACGAAACAAATATGCCGCCGGATAACGGACAACGCCGTCATTACTCACGCTGTCGATGCGCAACCAGGTTTCATGCAGTGCATCGTCGGCCAAATGGCCGGAGCCAAGGCGTCGACAAAGCCGCTGCCGAAATTCAGCATAGCTGGCAATAAACAGTTCACGCATGGTTTTTTTTATCGCATCAGGCATATTCACCCCTGCCCAATGTTCACACGGCGACATTCGGCGCGAATGTCCGTTTGCACCCGCAGCAACAACGTTATCGGTTGGCGCAATCCTATAGGAGGCGCCACCAACTCTCGCGTCTCAAGCACTCTTTTCACGTCTGCCCCCCACTGTTCGGCGCCGGGAGAATTCAAGATATGAACTCTGACCACTTTCCCTGCCGCATCGATCCATAGCTGCATGCCCAACCGATAGCGCCCCAAATTGGCCGGCTGCAACGAGCACAACAAACGACTCACGCCGCGTTGCAATTGCGCGCGGTAAGCTCCCCGCAGCAAAGCCGGCGATGATATTTCCCGATCGCGATCCAGGCTGTTCCGGTTTTGCGGTTGTAGGGTAAAAGCGGAACCACTGGTATAGACCACCGTCAGCCGGGTTCCGGCCAACAAGGCGCGTAGGGCTTCATCAGCGGTGAGCTCGCCTCTGACCGGACTGGATTGACGGCCAGCAGTTAAATTCCCCCTGACCAGAATTGATAGCCCGGTGATCTCGCCATAGATGACCAGCGCCTGCGATAAGGGTTGCGCCGGCAAATCGAAAGTAAAATGCCGTTGCGGTGGCAAATCGGCCTGCGCCGCCGCAACAAAAAACGGACACGCCCCTCCCAGCACCCCGAGAAGTGAAAATATATTGAAGTGCAATAGAACCCTGTGGATGTAATGTTGTTGAGTTATCATCGTTATTATTTATCCTGCAAAAGCTGGAAAAAATAAGAAAATCAAACAGATAACATTTCACCAAAACTGTAGGCATTCTTGTTCCGCAGCCTGGCGAATGATCGAGCATTCGAGGTATAAGTGAGCCGACGCAGAGTACTCTGCTGGAGTAAAATGACGTTTCGATGACCAAAGGTAAAGTCGAATGAAAACACCGGATTGAAACAGGGCTGCGTTAGTCCTGGCGCGACGCGTGACCATCGCCGGAGACGTTGTAGCCAAAGGATAATATTGACGTGATAAAATCAATCAGGAGCACAAAGCGCCAAAAAACGCTGATCATCTGAATTTCAGACATTAAAAAGACGTCAATTGACGTCCATTCACTTCGAAATGGCTCCCTATAGGAACTGAATATGTCGCCATCCCCGCTTACGCAAGCGTTATTACAACCTTTTTCCCCCTATCAGGCGCTGGCGCAAACGCTGCTGCCGCTCACCCTCGAGTCGGACGACGGTTCGCATGACGTGGCGCATCTGCACCGGGTCTGGAAGAACTGCCGCCGGATCAGCAAGCTGGAAGGCGGCGACCGGCGCATTCTCTGTGCGGCGGTGCTGCTGCACGACGCCGTCGCGGTGGAAAAAAATTCGCCGCAGCGTCATCTGGCCTCGCGCATGGCGGCGGAGCAAGCCACGCTGATGCTGACCCGGTTGGAATGGGCGCCGGCGGATATCGCGGCGGTGGCTCACGCCATCGAAGCGCACAGTTTTTCCGCCGGCATCCCCCCGCAAACGCTGGAGGCGAAGATCCTGCAGGATGCCGATCGCCTCGACGCCATCGGCCTGATCGGCGTGGCGCGCTGCTTCTATATCGGCGGCCGCATGCGCAGCGCGCTGTACGACGCCGCCGACCCGCGGGCCGAACATCGCCAATACGACGACAAGCGTTTCAGCCTGGATCACTTCGAAACCAAGCTGTTCAAACTGCAAGACGGCTTCCAGACCGCCGCCGGGCGGCACATGGCCGAGCAGCGCACCGAACGCATGCGGCGCTTTGTCGACGATCTGCTGGAAGAGGTGTAATGCCGGCTTACCGCGCATTTCGTTATGCCCATAACATTTTCGGTCACATAACGCCGTTAAACTGTAGGTCAACTTCACCGAACGGGCGGCACAGATGAAAAAGTTGACGTTGAAAGAGATGACGGAAAGCGAACAGCGGGAAGTGAAAACCGAACTGGACAAGGCGCGCAAGAGCCACGGCAGACCGCTGACCAACGCCGAACAGCACAAGGTCAAGGATGAAGTGGTGGCGCGCATCATGGCCGCCAGAGCGAAGCTCGCCAAGGCGGAGCGTGCAGAACGCAAGGCCAACCGCTATCGGCCGAGCGGCGACACCTTCAGTTGGTCCGCCACCATCGGCTCCCGCCCGCCGCGCTGAACCAGCCAAACTCTCCCCGCCGCTGCGGGGATTTTTATTTATTAGCCAAACTCATCCTCGCTACCGAATCATGAATAACAATGTTATCAATCTGTTGTAAATTGACAGCCTGATGAAGAATATTCATTATCACCCCACTTCCCCTTTTCACGAGACCGCCATGGCCTACCCACACAACGCCGACTTTCTGATAACACCTGCGTTGCCCGTTGGCGATTTGGCGGCGGTTAAATCGAAGAAACAGACGCTCATTTGACCGGGGCGAGCTGTCCCGTCAGATGAGCTGACTGGACGGCGCGCAACGCCCCGCCTTCAATTTTCTCATCTGGCTTCTCTGTCGGTCACACAGAAGGAATATTTTATGGCTTCATTTTCGGGTATTTGGGTGGCGATGGTTACCCCTTTCAATCACGATGCCGTCGATTTGCCGGCGGTGAAACGCCTGGCGCGGCACCTGCTCGACGCCGGCATCAATGGCTTGGTGGTGTGCGGCTCCACCGGTGAAGCCGCCGCGCTGAGCAAAGAAGAACAGCTGGCGGTGCTCGACGCCGTGCTGGAAGTGGCGCCCGCACACCAGGTCGTGATGGGCCTTTCCGGCAATAACATGGCCGCCACGCTGCAGATGCAGCAGGCCATTCAGCTGCGCGACATCGCCGGCGTGCTGATCCCGGCGCCTTACTACATCCGCCCTTCGCAATGCGGCCTGATCGATTATTTCACCCAGTTGGCCGACGCCTCCAGCGTGCCGGTGATCCTGTACAACATTCCGCAGCGCACCGGCATCGCCATGGAGCTGGCCACATTGCGCCGGCTCGCGCGCCATCCGCGCATCACCGCCATCAAGGACTGCGGCGGCAACCCTGACGCCACCATGGCGCTGATCGCCGACGGCGAAATCGATGTGATGACTGGGGAAGACAATCTGATCCTCACCACGCTGTGCCTCGGCGGCACCGGCGCCATCTCCGCCGCCGCGCATGTTCACCCGGAACGTTTCGTGCAGCTGGCGCAGCAGGTCGCCGCCGGCGATTTGGCCGCGGCGCGCAGCAACTTCTATGAGCTGCTGCCGATGATCCACCAGATGTTCAGCTTCCCGAATCCGGCGCCGGTCAAGACGGTGCTGGCTCAGCAGGGGCTGATCGCCAACGAGCTGCGCTCGCCGATGCAGGTAGCGCCGCAGGCGTTGCAACAGCAGATCGCCGCAACGCTGACGCAGCTGCAGCCCGCCGAGGCGATCATCGGTTAAATTTGTTAGCTAAGCCGCTGTAATTTTGGCGCTATGGGACTACGATGAGAGGTTAAGCATGCCCGTCATTCGTCATCAACAAGGAGCTTCCGATGAAACTGTTCTATAAAGCCGGCGCCTGTTCGCTGTCCCCGCATATCGTGCTGCGTGAGGCAGGGCTGGATTTTACGGCGGAGAAGGTCGATCTGGCGCAGAAGAAGACCGAGAGCGGCGCCGATTACCTCACCATCAACCCCAAGGGACAGGTACCGGCGCTGCTGCTGGATGACGGCAGCCTGCTGACAGAAGGCGTAGCGATCGTGCAATACCTGGCGGACCGCGTGCCCGATCGCAACCTGATCCCGGCGGCGGGCACCCTGTCGCGCTACCACGCGATCGAATGGCTGAACTACATCGCCACCGAGCTGCACAAAGGGTTCAGCCCGCTGTTCAACCCGAAAACGCCCGAGGAATACCAAACCATCGCGCGCGCCAAGCTGGAGCAGCAGTTCAGCTATCTGGATTCGGTGCTGGCGAAGCAGCACTTCCTGTTGGGAAGCCGTTTCAGCGTAGCCGACGCCTACCTGTTCACCGTGTTGCGTTGGGCGTTCGCCCTGCAGTTCGACGTGCGCAAGCACGCCCATCTGGCGGCCTGGTTCGATCGCGTTGCGGCGCGCCCGGCAGTAGATGCGGCGCTGAACGCCGAAGGATTGAAGTAAAGTTTCAGCCCCGGCGGCTGTCGCCGGGGCTCGATGCACTTACAGCTTTACCGCTTTGAATTCGCTGAGCGGCTGCACGATCCGATCCTGCGCCGCCACCACCTGCAGTTCGTATTCGCCCATCTCCTGCGTGGTCAGCATCACCTCATACACGGCGGCGGTCACGTGCTCCAGCGCTTTGTCCAGCGCCTCGCCCTTCAGCAGATCCACCAGCAGCAGACCGCTGGTCAAATCACCGACGCCAACCGGTTGACGCGCGCCGAAGTCCACCAGCGGCCGGCTGATGTGCCAGGCCTCGTCCGCCGTCACCAGCAGCATTTCGAAGCAGTCGGCGTGATAGCCGGCGCGGGCCAGGTGCTTGACCAGCACCAGCCGCGGCCCCTTGGCGATCAGCACGCGGGCGGCCTGCACCGCGTCGGCCACGTTGGCGACGGCCATCTGGCTCAGCATCTCCAACTCCAGCAGGTTCGGCGCCATCATGTCGCTGCACGGCAGCGCCTGGCGGCAGTGAAACTCGGCCACGCCCGGCGCCACGATGCAGCCCTTTTCAGGATGCCCCATCACCGGATCGCAGAAATACCAGGCGTTCGGGTTCGCCTGCTTAACCTGACGCACGATCTCCAGAATATGGTCGCCCTGCTCCGGCGAACCGATATAACCGCTCAGCACGGCATCACAGCGTTGCAGCTGCTCGATATTGGCAATACCCTGCGCGATCTCGGTCAGGTGGCTGGCCGGCATAACGCAGCCGGTCCACTGGCCGTATTGCGTATGGTTGGAGAACTGCACCGTGTTCAGCGGCCAGACATTGACGCCCATACGGCGCATCGGGAATTCAGCCGCACTGTTGCCGGCGTGACCAAACACCACGTGCGACTGGATAGAAAGAATGTTTTTCATCGACAGAACTCGTTCGGAATACCGCAGCCTGGCGGCTGCGCAAAAATAAAGGGGCCACCAGGGCCCCTTACCGTCATTATTCGTTACTGCCAATCCACCAGGCAGTAGTGTTTCTTGCCGCGGCGCAGCAGCGTGTAGCGGCCGAACAGACGGTCCGCATCGCTGAAGCGGTATTCGGCATCCGATTGTTTCTCGCCGTTGATGGTCACCGCATTGGAGCCGATCATGGTGCGCGCCTGGCCGCGTGACGGCACCAGTTCGGCATTCACCAGCGCCTGCTGCAGATCGGCGTCACGCTCCAGTTTAATGGTCGGCATGCCGTCCTGCGCCAACTGGGCGAAGTCCGCTTCGGTCATGTCGTGCAGCGCGCCGGAGAACAGGCTCTGAGTGATGCGCTTGGCGGCCGCCAGGCCTTCCGCACCGTGCACCATGCCGGTCACTTCTTCCGCCAGCACGTACTGGGCGCGCGGCGCCTTGCCGCTGTTCTTGTCTTCTTCCTCCAGCGCGTTGATGTCTTCCAGGCTCATGAAGGTGAAGAACTTCAGGAAACGGTAAACGTCGGCGTCGGCGGTGTTGATCCAGAACTGGTAGAACTTGTACGGGCTGGTTTTTTCCGGCGCCAGCCAGACCGCGCCGCCTTCGGTTTTACCGAACTTGGTGCCGTCTGCTTTGGTGATCAACGGCACGGTCAGGCCGAACACCTGCTTCTGGTGCTGACGACGCGTCAGATCGATGCCTGAGGTGATGTTGCCCCACTGATCGGAACCGCCGATCTGCAGCTCCACCTGGTGACGGTTGTACAACTCGGAGAAATCGTAGCCCTGCAGCAGGTTATAAGAGAACTCGGTGAAGGAGATGCCGGAGTCGTCGCGATTCAGGCGCTGCTTGACCGCTTCCTTGTTGATCATCTGGTTGACGGAAAAGTGCTTGCCGATGTCACGCAGGAAGGTCAGCACATTCATGCCGCCGAACCAGTCGTAGTTGTTGGCCGCGATAGCGCTGTTGCTGCCGCAGTCGAAATCGAGGAACGGGGAAACCTGTTTGCGGATCTTCTCGACCCACTCGTTCACCGTATCGGTGGTGTTCAGCTTGCGCTCCGCCGCTTTGAAGCTCGGATCGCCGATGAGGCCGGTGGCGCCGCCCACCAGTGCTACCGGCTTGTGGCCGGCCAGCTGGAAGCGCTTCAGGCACAACAGAGGAACCAGATGGCCCAAATGCAAGCTGTCAGCGGTCGGATCGAAACCGCAATACAGTGCAATTGGCCCTTGCGCCAGTCGCTCCGCTAACGCTTCCTCATCCGTAACCTGGGCAACGAGGCCCCGCTCTTGCAGTTGTTTAATCAAGTTGCTGCTTGCCATCAATGACTCCATGTATAAACGAATGCACCTTTGCCGGTACACGGCCTTTCGCCCAGTGGCGAAATAAAAATTCAGGGTAGCGCATAGAATAAAGCGCCGGCGGCGTCAGCACCAGCGCTTAGAGGGGATTTTCCGTCTTCAGGGTGCCAGTCGGTCAATTTTCCAGTCATTCCCGTCCCGCTGATACAGGAAACGGTCATGCAGGCGATGGGCGCCGCCCTGCCAGAACTCGACGGAGTCAAATTTCACGCGGAATCCGCCCCAGAAACTCGGCAACGGCACCTCGCCCTGCTGGAACTTCTGCTTCAGCTCAAGGAATTTGCTTTCCAGCACGCCGCGCGCGGAAATGCGCGACGACTGCTGCGACACCCAGGCGCCGATCTGGCTGTCTTTCGGCCGGCTGTTGAAATACTTCAGCACTTCGAGGGTCGACAGGCGCTCCGCCTGCCCGAGGAAAATCACCTGGCGATCGAGCATGTGCCAGGGGAACAGCAGGCTGATATGCGGGTTGTGCGCCAGCTGCTGCGCCTTGCGGCTGCCGAGGTTGGTGTAGAACACCAGCCCCTGCTCATCGAAATGCTTCAGCAGCACGATGCGTTGATAAGGCTGGCCGTGTTCGTCGACGGTCGCGACGCACATGGCGGTGGGATCGGCCAGGCGCGCGTCGCAGGCCTGTTTCAACCAACGCTCGAACAGTTCGAGCGGGTTGGCGGTCAGATCGTTGCGGCGCAGGCCGCCTCGGGTGTATTCACGGCGCAGGTCCGCAACATCAAACTCACTCTTTTCAATCATCTGGGTTATCGACCAACTGAAAAAATCCGTCGTTACATTCTGCGCCTGCGGCGTCAGGAACTCAATCGCTCCGACGCCGCCGTCGACCTTCACTCCGTCAACACGCAGTCGCTCATGACTACCTTGCCGTTGCGCTCAAGATAGGCGTTACGGTCTTTCGACCAAAAAGTGTATTTGCCGTCGCTGTATTTGGCGCCGGTCAGCGCCAGCACCTGCTTGAGATGCAGCTGTTCGCCGTCCATCAGCAGGCTGACTTCGCTCGCCTTGCCGTCAAGCGCCACCGTCAGCGGCGTGGTGCCGCACTGGTAGTGCATCGTCTGGCTGCTTTGCGGCAGGATGTAGCTGCAGCCGGACAGCGCCAGCGCGCCGGCGACGAAAATGACTTTTTTCATGCTGTTGCTCCTTAGAAAAATCCTTCACAGGCTATCCTAACAGAGCTAACGGGCCCCCAATGGCAAAACCGGATAAATCCCACCCAACACCGTTTCACGGCTGGCGCCGGTCACCGAAGGCAGATTGCCGGCCTGGCCGGACAGCGTGCGGAAGGCCAGCCAGGCAAAGGCCAGCGCCTCCATGTCGTCGCCGCTGACGCCAAAATCGTCGGTCAGCCCGACCTCCGTGCCCGGCAGCAGCGCCGACAGGCGCGCCATCAGCAGCGTGTTGCGCGCCCCGCCGCCGCAGACCAACAGTCGCTCGCACCCGCAGGCCAGCAATACCTGCTCGCTGATGCTGACCGCGGTCAGCTCCGTGAGCGTGGCCTGCACGTCGACCGGCGCAATCGCCGGCAATCCGGCCAGCTGCCGCTCCAGCCAGGCGATATTGAAATACTCGCGGCCGGTGCTTTTCGGCGCCGGCAGCGCGAAGTACGGATCCGCCAGCATCTGCTGCAACAGCGGCAAGCAGACTCGCCCCTGCATCGCCCAGCCGCCGTCCTGATCGTAAGGCTGCGCGCGGTGGCGCCATACCCAGGCGTCCATCAGCATGTTGCCCGGCCCGGTATCGAAACCGCGCACCGGCGTACCGGGCAACAGCAGAGAAAGGTTGGCGATGCCGCCGACGTTCAGCACCATGCGCCGCTCGACGGGATGCCCCAGCAGCGCCTGATGAAACGCCGGCACCAGCGGCGCGCCCTGCCCGCCGTAGGCCATGTCGCGCCGGCGGAAATCGCCGACGGTGGTGATATCGGTCAGCGCGGCGATGCGGTTGTTATCACCGAGCTGCATCGAGAAACGCGCGTCACCCTCCGGTTCGTGCCACACCGTCTGGCCGTGGCACCCGATGGCGGTGATCTGCTCCGCGTCGATGCCGGTTTGCTTCAGCAGGCCGAGCACCGCCTCGCCGAACAACGTGCCCAGCTGCGCGTCCAGCCGGCCGACGGCGGCCAACGTGGTTTGCTGCCCCTGGCACATGCCCAGGATCTCTTTTTTCAACGCCATCGGCATCGGATGGCTATAGCTGGCCTGCTGCGCCACCATGCGATCGTCGATCGCGGCCAATACCACATCGATTCCGTCCAGACTGGTGCCGGACATGACGCCTATATAGCGGCCTGACTTCATAGCAACATCCTCTAACCCGCTCGGTAAGCAAAATTCATCCTGACAAATAAACCAGAATTGCCGGATTAACGCCATGAATTATGATGCTTTTTTTACGGTTCGTGAGCCAGATGCCCCCCGACGCCGCTGTGGCACGGGTTATGTGTTAAACCGTGCCATAACAGGCGACGGAATGTCGCCAAGGCTGTCATAAAGGTAAACCGCGGTTTATTATTGGTTGAACAGAGAAAAGTTAAGCTGCATGCAGCGATGAAGCATGGCGGTGTGTCAACTTTCAGCCATACTTTGTCTATCGTTTTCACTGAATCTTGCCTGGGGAGCATTACCAGGTTATGGACTACTACCATCAGGAGTTTTGTATGATCAAGCGTCTTCTCGTCGTTGCCGTCGCCGCCGTTACGCTGGCCGGCTGTGCCAATGAATCCATGTCCGGTGATGTCTACTCGTCCTCGCAGGCCAAGCAGGTGCAGAACGTCACCTACGGGACGCTGGTTTCCGTGCGTCCGGTTAAAATTCAGGGCGGCGAAGGCTCCAACGCCATGGGGATGATCGGCGGCGCGGTGATTGGCGGGCTGTTGGGCAACACCGTTGGCGGCGGCACCGGTCGTACGCTGGCTACCGCGGCGGGCGCTATCGCCGGCGGCGCGGCAGGTAACAGCATCGGTGAAGTGGCCGGCCGTACCTCCGGCTACGAGCTGGAAATCAAGACCGACCAGAAAGAGAACATCGTGGTGGTGCAGAAAGCGGGCGACACCAAGTTCAGCCCTGGCCAGCGCGTGCGCATGGCGCGCATGGGCGACACCATCACCGTTTCCCCGCTGTAAGCCAGCCGGCGACAAGCGGCAAACCGGAGGCAATCGCCTCCGGTTTTATTTCTGATGCTGTGAAACTGTAATCGTAGAAAATAAGAATATTATTATTTGTTCTGCAGTTCGGTGATATTTTGTTCTAACTTGCCAATCAGCCCTACCAACAGATGCACTTCGTCGGCGGTAATGCCGCTTAAAATCTCACTGCGCGTAGACGTGATCACACTGTCCACTTCCCTGATGATCGGATCGGCCGCTTCGGTCAGCTTGATGCGCTTCGCGCGGCGATCGTTGGCACAGGTGTGACGCGTGATCAGCCCTTTCTCCTCCAGTTGGTCCAGCGTACGAACCAGTGACGGTTGCTCGATACCGATCGCCTTGGCCAGCTGGATTTGCGACTGCTCCGGCGGCAAGCGATTGATATTGTGCAACGTGACCCAATGCGTTTGGGTCAGCTCCAACGGCTTGAGCCGATGATCGATGAGCGCGCGCCACACACGAACTAATCGTGCTAAATCTGAACCTAATGTTGACTCCACTTCCCCCTCCTTATAATTAGCATGCTAACATTACCTCCCAGAGCTTAGACTATTTTGGGTAACTCACATTAAAAACACAAATGTATATAATGTATATTGTGGAAATAGCCACTATTTTTAGCCGCTATTGTTTAATCGTTATGCAAATATTCAACATATTCACCCTTAGGGATTGTTAATGTGAATACATCATGGTTACACACCTCATCTCCCTTGCCCGATTTGGTCCTGGGAGCATCGCTTTATTTTCCACCTATATTTAAAGCTTTTTTACTAGGACTGCTCTTATGGCTGCTGATTCATCAGCTGCTGAGAGACTGGATGTATTCCGGTGAAATCTGGCATCCCATGTTGATGGACCTGTCCATTTTCGTTCTGACCGTCAGCGGTTCCTTATGGATTTTAGCGAGTTGGTAACCCATGCAGCATAAAACATTAAAATACTTCTCTACGGTGATCGTCTGCGCCATTGCCGTCTGCGCCGGTTGGTGGCTCTGGAATTATTATATGCAATCCCCATGGACCCGTGATGGAAAAGTGCGCGCCGAACTCGTCAATATCACCCCTGAAGTCTCTGGAAGATTAGAGAAAATAAGCGCGAATGACAATCAGTTCGTACCTGCGGGAAGTCTGATTTTTACCCTCGACCCGGTGCCCTACCAGATTGCGCTGGACAATGCCGAGGCCGCGGTGGCAAAAGCGCAATCCGATCTGGCCAAAGCGGACCACGAGGCTGCCCGCCGCCGCGGTTTACCGCGTAACGTTATTTCCGCTGAAGATTTGGACGAGTCAAATTTAGCCGCGCAGGCAATGAAGGCCGCCTATAAAGCCGCCCTGGCCAATCTGGAACAGGCCAAATGGAATTTGAGCAAAACCAAAATTTACGCGCCAACCGACGGTTATATCACCAACCTGCAGGCGCGGGTCGGGAACTACGCCAACGCCGGTACGCCGCTGGTGGCGTTGGTGGATGTGCATTCGTTTTATGTGCTCGGTTATTTCGAAGAAACCAAGCTGAAGCATATAAAAGAAGGCAATAAAGCGGACATCGTTTTATATAACGGCAACACGCCGCTACAGGGGGAAGTAGAGAGCATCGGCCGCGCCATTTACGATCAGAGCGTTGACAGCAGCAACGATCTATTAATGGACGTTAAGCCTAATGTTCCTTGGGTGCGTTTGGCTCAGCGCGTGCCGGTACGGATAAAATTGCTCAACGTGCCCGCCGATTTGACGCTGGTCGCCGGCACCACCTGCACCATTTCGATTCATCAGCGGAACTAAAGTGTGAACCTGCCTTTTTTGGAGTGGAGCCGCACCCCCTGGGGTAAGGCGACCGGCGGCCAATGGCGCTATGCGCTGCGCAACTCACTGGCGATGTGTCTGGCGCTATGGGTAGCCTTCGTGCTCGAACTCGACGAACCCTATTGGGCGCTTACCTCCGCCGCGGTGGTGAGCTTCCCCACCATCGGCGGCGTGATCAGCAAAAGCATCGGCCGCATCTTCGGCAGCCTGGTGGGCGCCGCCGCGTCGGTGGCGATCGCCGGCCACTGCCTGAACGATCCCTGGCTGTTTACGTTGTTCATCGCCGCCTGGATCGGGCTGTGCACCTACGTCTCCAACCATTACCAAAACAACGTCTCTTACGCCTTCGCGCTGGCGGGCTATACCGCCGCCATCATCGCCTTCGGCACAGTCAACGTCACCGATACCCAGCAAATCTTCGATATCGCGCAGGCGCGGGTTTGCGAAGTGATCACCGGCATTCTATGCGGCGGGTTGATGATGATGATCCTGCCCAGCACCTCGGACGGCGAAGCCCTGCTGACCTCGCTGCGGCGCATGCAGCTGCGCCTGCTGGAGCATGCCGCCATGCTGTGGCAGCCGGAGATCACCGCGCAGATGCGCACCTCGCACGAAGGGGTCATCGGCCAGATCCTGACCATGAACCTGCTGCGCATTCAGGCATTCTGGAGCCACTACCGGCTGCGGAGGCAAAATAACCTGCTCAACTATCTGCTGCACCAACAGCTGCGCATGACCAGCGTTATCTCCAGCCTGCGCCGCATGCTGCTGAACTGGCCGGATCGCCCCGCCAATCTGATGCCGGTGCTGACGCAACTGCTGGACGAGTTGCGCGATCCCGCCACCGACAAATACCGTTTGGCGCGCCTGCTTCAGCAGATCGCCCCGCAAGAGGCTACGGACTACCGCCATCGCGCCTTCTGGCTGCGGCTGCGAGATTTCTGTTGGCTTTACCTGCGCTGCAACCGCTGGCTGCGGCGGTTGGAAAGCGCCACGGCGGTCAGCGACCTCCAACCGCCGCGCGTCACTGCGCTGGCGCGCCATACCGATAGCTACGAAGCCGCCTACAACGGCCTGCGCACCTTTTTGTGCATCGTGATCGGCTGCGCCTACTGGATCAACACGCAGTGGGACGCCGGCAGCGCGGCGCTGACGCTCACCGCCATCAGCTGCGTGCTCTACTCTTCCACGCCTTCGCCGATCAACAGCGTCAGCACCTTGCTGAAGGCGGTGCTGCTGCTCTCGGTCGCCTGCTTCGTGGTGAAATTCGGTTTGATGATCCAGATTGACGACTTCTGGGTGTTCTGCGCCTTCCTGTTCCCGATCCTGGTGACCATGCAGATGCTCAAGCTGCAGAATCCGCCTTATGCCGCGCTCTGGGGGCAGTTGATCGTCTTTATGGGCTCGTTCCTGACCGTCAGCAATCCGCCGAGCTATGACTACCAGTCCTTTATCAATGACAACATCGCTAAAATCGTCGGCGTGCTGCTGGCCGGGCTGGCGTTTCAGATCCTGCGCCCCAGCTCGGACAAACGCAAAAGCCGCCGCATTATCCGCGCGCTGCGGCGCGACTTTATCGATCAGTTGAGCAAACGGCCGCAGCAGAGCGAAAGCCAGTTCGAATCGCTGATCTACCATCGCATCAGCCAGCTTAATCAAAGTCAGGATCAGGACGCTCGCACCTGGCTGCTGCGCTGGGGCGTAGTGCTGCTCAACTGCAGCCATATCGTCTGGCAACTGCGCGACTGGCAAACCCGTTCCGATCCGCTGTCGGCGGTGCGCAACGTCTGTATCCACTGCCTGCGCGGCATCATGACGGAGAAAGGCGTACAGCACAGTTCGCTGGACGCCACGCTGCAGGAGTTGCTGCGCATGAGCAACGCGCTGGCGCACCACCCGGAACAGGCGGCGCGCGACCTGGCCGGCCTGATCTGGCGGCTCTACTGCTCGCTGCAGCAGTTGCAACAGGCGATGGGCCAGCCCACCGCCGGACCGGCCGTTAGCGGCGGATAATCACTTGATCACACCGCAGGCGAAGCGTTCTCCGCCGCCGCCGAGCGGTTGTGGATGATCCGAATGGTTGTCGCCGCCAGCGTGCACCATCAGTGCTTTACCCTCAATGTCGCTGATTTTTTTCAGCCGCGGCGCCAATACCGGATAGTTCGCCATGCCGTCGGCGGCCACATAGATGGCCGGAAGGTCACCCAGGTGCCCGTCGGCATACGGCCCGAGGTGTTTTCCGGTCTTTTGCGGGTCGAGATGTCCGCCGGCCGCCAGCGCCGCCACCGCTTTGCCGTCCTTCATGCCCGGCTCGCAGCTGCCTTTCTCATGCACGTGGAAGCCGTGTACCCCGGCCGGCAATGCTTTCAGGCTCGGCGTGAACAGCAGGCCATACGGCGTTTCGCTGATGACCACCTTGCCGATGTCCTGACCGATCCCCTGCCCGGTCACCAGGTGCATCTCGACGTCGGTTGTCGCCGCCTGAGCCGCACCACACGCCATCAGGCCGAGCGCTGCATACCAATAACGTTTCATCAATCAGTCTCCTTAATGACTATATCGAGCTATCAGTATAGGAGAGCCTGCGCCGGCACTGTTAACCAACGCACAATCTCGCTAATTTGATTCGCAGGCCTAATATTTAACACTAATAATAATTCTACCGATGTTGGTCCTCTGACCAGCTGTCGTTCGGCTAACGTTGTTTCCCTGTTTCCACCGCCGACGCATGTGAGTCCACTTACAGGCCCGCGGCATACTTCATAAGGAACTGATATGGGCATCTTTAGCTATAAGGATCTGGACGAAAAGGCGTCGAAAGCGCTATTTTCCGACGCCTTGGCCATCTCTACCTACGCTTACCACAATATCGATAACGGCTTCGATGAAGGCTATCACCAGACCGGTTTCGGGCTGGGTCTGCCGCTGACGCTGGTCACTGCGCTCATCGGCAGCACCCAATCGCAGGGCGGCCTGCCCGGCATTCCCTGGAATCCCGACTCCGAACAGGCCGCGCAGCAGGCGGTGAATAACGCCGGCTGGTCGGTGATCAGCGCCGCGCAGCTGGGTTACGCCGGCAAAACCGATGCGCGCGGCACCTACTACGGCGAGACCGCCGGTTACACCACCGCTCAGGCCGAGGTGCTGGGCAAATATGACAGCGAAGGCAATCTCACCGCCATTGGCATCTCATTTCGCGGCACCAGCGGCCCGCGCGAGTCGTTGATCGGCGATACCATCGGCGATGTGATTAACGATCTGCTGGCCGGCTTCGGGCCGAAAGGCTACGCCGACGGCTACACGCTGAACGCCTTCGGCCAGTTGCTGGGCGACGTGGCGAAGTTCGCGCAGGCGCACGGGCTGAGCGGAGAAGACGTGGTGGTCAGCGGCCACAGCCTCGGCGGGCTGGCGGTCAACAGCATGGCGGCGCAGAGCGACGCCAACTGGGGCGGCTTCTACGCGCAGTCCAACTATGTCGCCTTCGCCTCGCCGACCCAGTACGAAGCCGGCGGCAAGGTGATCAACATCGGCTACGAGAACGATCCGGTGTTCCGCGCGCTCGACGGCACCACGCTGACCGGGGCGTCGTTAGGCGTACACGATGCGCCCCATGCCTCCGCCACCAACAATATCGTCAACTTCAACGACCACTACGCGTCGGACACCTGGAACCTGCTGCCGTTTTCCATTCTCAACATTCCAACCTGGCTGTCGCACCTGCCGTTCTTCTATCAGGACGGCCTGATGCGGGTGCTGAACTCCGAGTTTTATTCGCTGACCGACAAAGACTCGACCATCATCGTCTCCAACCTGTCGAACGTGACGCGCGGCAATACCTGGGTGGAAGACCTGAACCGCAACGCGGAAACGCACAGCGGGCCGACGTTTATCATCGGCAGCGACGGCAATGATCTGATCAAGGGCGGCAAAGGCAACGACTATCTCGAGGGGCGCGACGGCGACGATATCTTCCGCGATGCAGGCGGCTATAACCTGATCGCCGGCGGCAAAGGCCACAATATCTTCGATACCCAACAGGCGCTGAAAAACACCGAGGTCGCCTACGACGGCAACACGCTTTACCTGCGCGACGCCAAAGGCGGCATTACGCTGGCGGACGACATCAGCACCCTGCGCAGCAAAGAAACCTCGTGGCTTATCTTCAACAAACAGGTGGACCATCAGGTGACCGCCGCCGGATTGAAATCGGACTCTGGCCTCAAAGCCTATGCCGCCGCCACCGCCGGCGGCGACGGCGATGACGTCCTGCAGGCTCGCAGCCACGACGCCTGGCTGTTCGGCAACGCCGGCAACGACACCCTTAACGGCCACGCCGGCGGCAACCTGACCTTCGTCGGCGGCAGCGGCGATGACATCCTGAAGGGCGTCGGCAACGGCAATACCTTCCTGTTCAGCGGTGACTTTGGCCGCGATCAGCTGTATGGCTTCAACGCCACCGATAAGCTGGTGTTTGTCGGCACCGAAGGCGCCAGCGGAAATATCCGCGACTACGCCACGCAGCAAAACGACGATCTGGTGCTGGCCTTCGGCCACAGCCAGGTCACGCTGATCGGCGTCTCGCTCGATCACTTCAACACCGATCAGGTGGTGTTGGCCTAAAGATCGACGTAAAAAAGCCGGGCGCTTTCGCCGCCCGGCTTTGCTCTTTTTTTACTCTGCCTTAAGGCACGTCATACCCCAGCGCCGCCTTGCGAATGCGGAACCACTGCTGGCGGTTCAGCACCAGTTTCTGCGCCTTCAGCGCCGAACGTACCCGCTCAATCTTGCCGGAACCGATAATCGGCAGCGGCGACGACGGCAGGCGCATCACCCAGGCGTACACCACTTGCTCGATGGTCTCGGCGCCGATTTCTTGCGCCACCCGCTGCAGCTCGTCGCGCAGCGGCTGGAACTCGGCGTCGTTGAACAGGCGCCCGCCCCCCAGGCAGGACCAGGCCATCGGCTTGATGCGCAGTTGCTGGCACTGGTCGAGCGTGCCGTCGAGAATAGCCGGCTGGTGAATCGGCGAGATCTCCACCTGATTGGTCGCCAGCGAGAACGGCAGGCGCGACTGCAGCAGCTGGAACTGCGCGGGCGTAAAGTTGGAGACGCCGAAATGGCGCACCTTGCCGCTTTTGTGCAGCGCGACAAAGGCTTCGGCCACGTCATCGGCGTCCATCAACGGATCCGGCCGGTGGATCAGCAGCAGATCGAGGTAGTCGGTATGCAGATGGCGCAGCGACTGTTCCGCGCTCTGTACGATATGGTCGCGGTCGGTGATGTAGTGGCCGATCGGGTTGCCGGGCTTGGCGGTGGTGGCGATGCCGCATTTGCTCACCAGCTCCAGCGACTGGCGCAGCGCCGGCTTCAGGCGCAGCGCGTCGCCGAACGCCTGTTCGCAGGCATAGCCGCCATAGATATCGGCGTGATCGGCGGTGGTGACGCCCAGTTCGACATGCTGTTCGATGAACGTCAGCAGCTGCTGCGGCGACATGCCCCACTCCATCAACCGCCAGTAACCGCAAATCATACGGGAAAATTCAGGCCCCTGCGGCGCGAGACGAATACGTTCTACCATTGCGAAAACCTCATGACATTAGTTGTCAGTCAGCATACACAAGCCGGTGAGGCACAGGGAAGCGGTAAGCCACACGAACGTGCGGCAGATCAGGAAAGGTTAAAACAGTGACGGCTGCTCCGGCAGCGGCTCGTCGGGCGCTTTATTGGCGCGCTGCAGGCGCAGGAAGCGTTGACGGCACAGGCGCAGCACCTCGCGCTTTTGCGCGTCGCTCATGTTCATCCAGCCAAAACGCTCCTCGCGGCTGCGCAGGCAGCCACGGCAGAATCCGCGATCGTCGGCCTGGCAAATGCCGCGACACGGGCTGGGAATGTCGAAAAACTCAAGCTGCTGCGCCACGGGGCTCCTCCTGCGTTCTCTTGCTAATTGAAGACGCCATCGCCGCCGCTGGCAAGTCCCTTTTCGCCATTGCGGCGAAAATAGTCGCGCAAATAGCGCAGCGCCTGGCGGCTTTTCTCCGGCACGTTGCGCTCGAGCGTCAGCGCGTGCAGCCGCAGCGGCGCCGGCCGCCACTCAGGCAACAGCAGCAACAGCTCGCCGCGCTGAAGCTCGTCGCCAATTTCATACAGCGGCTGAACGGAAATGCCCAGCCCGGCGCGGGTAAAGGCGCGCATCACGTTCATGCTCTCGCTGACGATCTGCCCTTCCGCCAGCCGCAGCTTAACCTGCTGGCCGGACTGGTGCAGCAAGTCCAGATGGGCCCCGCTGTAGCCGCTGGAGATCCAGCGGTGCTGCACCAAATCCTGCGGCTTTTCCGGCACCCCATGCTGGCTGAGATAACGCGGCGCGGCGCACAGCACCATCGGCCACGCCGTCAGCGGATGCGCGATCATATTGGCGTCCGCCAGTTGACGGTTGGCCCGCAGCGCGATGTCGACCCGCTGCTCTATCATATCGACGATGCGATCGTCAGCCAGCACCCGCAGCGTCAGCTTGGGGTGCGCCTGCAACAGCGGCGCCAGCGCCTCCGCAAGCGATCGGCCGCCGATGCCGACCGGGGTGGCGATGCGCAGCTCGCCCACCAGCGTATCCCGCAATTCCGCCAGCCGCTGCTCCGCCTGCTGCGCCTGTTGCAGCATCGCCTCGCAGCCTGGGTAAAACGCCGCCCCGGCCTCGGTCAGCGCCAGACGGCGGGTGGAGCGATGCAGCAACGGCACCCCAAGCGCCTTCTCCAGCGAGCGCATGTGCTGGCTGACCGCCGACGGCGTCATGCCCAGCCGCCGCGCCGCGCCGGCCAGCGATCCCTCCGCCACCACGGTGGCGAATACCGCCATTCGATTGAGTTTATCCACGATTATGAAGTTTTACTTAATCAAGAAAGCATGAATATGGCACTAATCACGGCTATTGTTAAGGACTAGAGTAAACACCACGCAGCAGGCACATCGGCCTGCGTCACGATACTGAACCTATCCCCGAAGGAGCATGCAGATGAAAGTAGCCATTATTGGAGCAACCGGTTTTGTTGGCCGCCGCGTGGTGGATGAAGCGCTGGCTCGCGGTATTCAGGTGACGGCAATCGCCCGCCAGAAAAAAGATTTGCCGGAGCACGCCAACCTGACCGTCGCGCTGGGCGACGTTGCCGATACCGCCTGGCTGGCGGGGCAATTGCGCGGTCAGGATGCGGCGATCAGTGCCTACAACCCCGGCTGGGGCGAAGACAACCTGTATGAGAAAACCCTCCGCGGCGCCCAACAGATCCTCACCGCGGTCGAACAGGCCGGCGTCAAGCGCCTGCTGGTGGTCGGCGGCGCCGGCAGCCTGGAAGTGGCGCCCGGCGTTGAACTGGTGGATACGCCGCAGTTCCCGGAAAATATCCGCCCCGGCGCGCAGGCGGTGCGCGATCTGCGCAACAAACTGCGCAATGAATCGGCGCTCGACTGGACCTATCTCTCGCCGGCCGCCCTGCTGGAGCCGGGCAAACGCACCGGCCAGTTCCGCCTCGGCACCACGCAACTGTTGATGAACGGCGAAGCGCCGGCCAGCATTTCGGTAGAAGACCTGGCGGTCGCTATCGTTGATGAAATTGAAAAGCCTCAGTTTATTCGCTCGCAATTCACCGCCGCCTACTAAACCGCCCCACCGCCAGGCCACCCGGCCTGGCGTTTTCCGCGCATGCTCCGCCGCCAATATTCTGAGTTTCTAAGGTTTCCTTAAGTTTCATCCGGTAGATTTCAAAGCATTATCTACTTTCAGGATCCCGATTCGGCAATGTGGTTACGTCAATGCTTACGGTGCAACAGCCTCGGTTTTACCCTCGCCACCGCCCTGTTCTTCACTCTGTTTCAAAACGCGTTATTCCTGCATCGCGCCTGGTCGTATATCACCTTCGATAGCGTCCACAGCGTGATTTTCGCTGCCAGCATGCCGGTGGTGATCTTCTGTGCGCTGAATATCATCTTCAGCGTGTTGACCGTGCCCTACCTGCGCAAGCCGCTGATCATCTTTTTCTTGCTCGGCAGCGCCGCAGCCAACTATTTCATGTTCAGCTATGGTGTGGTGATCGACGGCAACATGATGCAAAACGCCTTCGAAACCAACCCTCAGGAGGCGACGGCGCTGCTGACGCCGCGCATGGGATTGTGGCTGGCGCTGCTCGGCATTCTGCCGGCGGTAGCGGTCTGCTTCACCCAGATTCGCCAGACTCGCCCCTGGTGGTACATGGTTGGACTGCGCGCCGCCAACGTCATGCTATCGCTGGCGGTGATCCTGATCGTCGCCGCGCTGTTCTACAAAGACTATGCTTCGCTGATCCGCAACAATAAAAGCGTGGTGAAGATGTTGACCCCTTCCAACTTCGTCGCCGGCACCATCAAGTTTACCGAACAGCGTTACTTCACCCGCAATCTGCCGCTGGTCAAGATCGGCGAGGACGCACGCAAAGGGCCGCTGATCGCCGGGCAGGCCAAGAAAACGCTGGTGATCCTGGTGGTAGGCGAAACCGCTCGCGCCGAAAACTTCTCCCTCGGCGGCTATCAACGCGAAACCAACCCGCGCCTGAAGCAGGACAACGTGGTCTACTTCAAGAACGCCAGTTCCTGCGGCACCGAAACGGCGATCTCCGTGCCCTGCATGTTCTCCAACATGCCGCGCAAGGAGTACGACGCGACTCAGGCAACGCATCAGGAAGGCATGCTCGACGTGCTGGCGCATGCCGGCGTCAGCGTGCTGTGGCGCGATAACGACGGCGGCTGCAAAGGCGCCTGCGACCGGGTGCCGCACATCGACATGACCAAGCTGAAACTGCCGCAGGACTGCGACGGCGAGGTTTGCATGGACAACGCGCTGCTGTATAAACTGAACGACTATATCAATGGCCTGAAAGACGACGGCGTGATCGTGCTGCACCAGATGGGCAGCCACGGCCCGGCTTACTACCGCCGCAGCACGCCAGAATTCCAAACATTTTCGCCGACCTGCAACAGCAATCAGATCCAGGATTGCAGCCATGAACAGCTGGTGAACACCTACGACAACTCCATCCTGTATACCGACGCGATGCTCGATGCCACCATCAAGCTGCTGCGGCAGTATGACGACCAGTTCAATACCGCGCTGGTCTATTTGTCCGATCACGGCGAATCGCTGGGGGAAAACGGCATGTATCTGCACGGCACGCCCTATGTCTTCGCGCCGAGCCAGCAGACGCACGTGCCTTTCCTGATGTGGATGTCGGCCGACTATCAGCGCAATTTCGGCGTCGATCGCCAGTGCCTGAACGCGCTGGCGGAAAAGGACGACGTGTCACAGGACAACCTGTTCCACACCCTGTTGGGCATGCTGAACGTACAGACCCGCGAATATCAATCCCGGCTGGATATCCTGCAGCGTTGCCGCAACGCGGCGTAAGGGCTTAACTTCCGCGTGCCGCTGGGGCACAATAGTTTGCAGACAACCGGCGTTTTGTGCGCCGGTTTTTTTATTCCCATTGACCTAGACCAATCGGTCTATTATGCTCGGCACCATGATGACCAAATCAACGCATTGCAACGTGGACACACGTGAACATCTGCTCGCCACCGGCGAAACCCTCAGCCTGCGCCTGGGCTTTACCGGCATGGGGCTGAGCGAACTGCTGGCCACCGCGGGCGTGCCGAAAGGCTCGTTCTACCACTATTTTCGCTCGAAGGAAGCCTTCGGCGAAGCGATGCTGCAACGCTATTTCGCCCATTATGATGCAGAAATGCAGGCGCTGTTTGCCGACAGGCGCGGCGATGCCCGCCACCAGCTGCTCGGCTATTACGCTCAGGCCATCAGCTACCACTGCCGCAGCGAATGCCACAACGCCTGCCTGGCGGTGAAGCTTTCCGCCGAGGTGAGCGATCTGTCGGAACCGATGCGTCATGCGCTGGAAACGGGCACCGCTCGCGTGATCGGCCACCTGCAGGAGGCCATCGAGCGCGGTATCGCCGAGGGCTCGCTGTCGGTGGCCATGAGCCCCGCGGCGACCGCAGAAACGCTGTATTCACTGTGGCTCGGTGCCTCGCTGCGCGCCAAGATCCGTCACTCGCTGGCGCCGTTAACCAGCGCGCTGGAAAGCATCGAGTTGCTGCTGCGCCCGCCGCAAGCGTAACGGTAACAATTTCTTTTTATTGAAAATGCAGTTCGTGGTTTTTTATCGCTCATTACTAGACGACCGGTCTATTAAATACAGGATGCACTATGAAGACTGAAAAATTGCTCTCTCCGCTGAAGGTTGGCGCCATCACCCTGCCCAACCGCGTGTTTATGGCTCCGCTGACGCGTTTGCGCAGCATCGAGCCGGGCGACATTCCTACGCCGCTGATGGCGGAATATTATGCACAGCGCGCCAGCGCCGGCCTGATCGTGACCGAAGCGACCCAGGTTTCCTTCCAGGCAAAAGGCTACGCCGGTGCGCCGGGGTTGCATACGCCGGAGCAGATCGCCGCATGGAAAAACATCACGCAGGCAGTGCATGATAAAAACGGCCATATCGCCGTACAGCTGTGGCACGTAGGCCGCATCTCCCACGCCAGCCTGCAGCCGGGCGGGCAAGCACCGGTCGCCCCTTCCGCAATCAACGCCGAAACTCGCACCACCGTGCGTGATGAAACCGGCGCCTGGGTGCGCGTACCGACCTCCACGCCGCGTGCGCTCGAAACCAGCGAGATCCCGGGCATCGTCAACGATTTCCGCCAGGCGACCGCCAACGCGCGGGAAGCCGGCTTCGACTTCATCGAACTGCATGCGGCGCACGGCTATTTGCTGCATCAATTCATGTCACCGGCTTCCAACCAACGTACCGATCAATACGGCGGCAGCATCGAGAATCGCACTCGCCTGACGCTGGAAGTGGTCGACGCCACCATCGCCGAATGGGGTTCCGAACACATCGGCATCCGCATCTCGCCGCTGGGGCCGTTCAACGGGCTGGACAACGGTGAAGATCAGGAAGAAGCGGCGCTGTATCTGGTGGAAGAGCTGAATAAGCGCAACATCGCTTACCTGCACATCTCCGAACCGGACTGGGCCGGCGGCAAACCGTATTCCGACGCCTTCCGCGACTCGGTGCGCGCCCACTTTAACGGGGTGATCGTCGGCGCCGGCGCCTACACCGCCGAGAAAGCCGAAGCGTTGATCGAAAAAGGCTTCATCGACGCGGTGGCCTTCGGCCGCAGCTACATCGCCAACCCGGATCTGGTAGAGCGTTTCCGTCAGCACGCTCCGCTGAACGAACCTAAGCCGGAAAGCTTCTACGGCGGCGGCGCCGAAGGCTATACCGACTATCCGTTTCTGGCGAAGTAACCCTTCCTGACCCCAACGGCCACGCAATCGCATGGCCGTTTTTTTGTGCGCCGCGCGCAAAAAGGCCCGCACGAGGCGGGCCGGTGTTCCCTGGTGTTGTTCTCTATTGCCGTTCAATTTTTACACGATTGCCGCTGGAATAGATAATTGATTGTGCAGATCAATTACTCTGTATCGATCGGTACGCTCGATCAATATTTAGACACCGTTGACGGAAAACCAATACGTGACATCGTCACTTACTCGTCACGTTGAATTCCCTTGCGGGACAAGGCTATACTCGCTTGTGCTTCAATCCACCCGCCGTCTGCCACGGCACTGTCAATTCAGAGGAATTATGCGCTTACTCCATACCATGATCCGCGTCGGTGACCTGCAACGCGCCATCGACTTCTACACCAAGGTATTAGGCATGCGCCTGCTGCGCACCAGCGAAAACCCGGAGTACAAGTACTCCCTGGCTTTCGTCGGCTATACGGAAGAGAGCGAAGGCGCGGTTATCGAACTGACCTATAACTGGGGCACCGACAGCTACGATATGGGCACCGCCTTCGGCCACCTGGCGCTGGGCGTGGACGACGTTGCCGTCACCTGCGACAGCATCCGCCGCGCAGGCGGCAAGGTCACCCGCGAAGCCGGCCCGGTGAAAGGCGGCACCACGGTCATTGCCTTCGTCGAGGATCCGGACGGTTACAAAATCGAGCTGATCGAAAACAAACACGCCGGCCAGGGCCTCGGCCACTAAGCCTCCCCTTCAGGGCGCACCGGCGCCCTGCTGATTCTCCGCGCGATAGCGCCTGCAACCGGGCGCAAAATTTGCCATAATGCGCGCTGCATTCGATGAAGATAAGAAACTGATGGCCGAAAAAAGTGATCTTAACGCCCTGAGTGGTCGTTTTCGTGGGTTTTATCCCGTAGTAATAGATGTTGAAACCGCCGGCTTTAACGCCAATACCGATGCGTTGCTGGAGATCGCCGCCGTCACGCTGAAAATGGATGAAGATGGCTGGCTGCAGCGGGACGAGACCCTGCACTTCCACGTGGAGCCTTTCGAGGGCGCCAACCTGCAGCCGGAAGCGCTGGCGTTTAACGGCATCGATCCGCACAACCCGCTGCGCGGCGCGGTCAGCGAATATGACGCGCTGCACGCCATTTTCAAAGCGGTGCGCAAAGGGCTCAAGGATCGCGGTTGCAACCGGGCCATTATCGTGGCGCACAACGCCAACTTCGATCACAGCTTCCTGATGGCCGCGGCCGAACGCGCCGGCCTGAAGCGCAACCCGTTCCATCCGTTCGCTACCTTCGACACCGCCGCGCTGAGCGGCCTGGTGCTGGGCCAAACGGTGTTGGCGAAGGCCTGTATCGCGGCCGGAATGCCGTTCGACAGCAGCCAGGCGCACTCTGCGCTGTACGACACCGAGCAAACCGCCCTGCTGTTTTGCGAGCTGGTTAACCGCTGGAAACGTCTCGGCGGTTGGCCGCTGCCCGCCGGCGATCTCGCCGAATAAGCCCAACGAAAAAGGCGGCCCAGTTTGCACTGGCGCCGCCCGTTACGCGATAACCGCAAGCCCGTCGATTAAGACTGCTGGTCTTCCTGCGCTTTATACTTTTCTGCCGTTTCTTTGATCAGCTGCTGCAGTTCGCCGCGCTGATACATTTCGATAATGATATCGCAACCGCCGACCAGCTCACCGTCTACCCACAGCTGCGGGAACGTCGGCCAGTTGGCGTATTTTGGCAGCTCGGCGCGGATGTCCGGGTTCTGCAGAATGTCCACGTAAGCGAAACGCTCGCCGCAGGCGGACAGCGCTTGCACAGCCTGTGCGGAGAAGCCGCAGCTCGGCAGCTTTGGCGAACCTTTCATGTACAGCAGAATCGGGTTTTCAGCGATCTGGTGCTGAATTTTTTCAAGTGTCGTCGTCATTTATTGCTTCCTCAAGCCACATTTCATGGCTACAACATGCATCACGCGGGCTATTGTAGCGGCTGGAACAGTCGCAAGAAAACGCCATCTTTTGCAAGGATATTCACCCGCCGCCGATCGCGTTTCACCGGCCACGTCATTCCGGTCAAAACATACGTTGAGAATAACATTTTTAATCCGACCATTTCACTAATATATTGCGCGGCGCTGACGGCGCGGATTAATTATATCCATAGCCCCCTGCCGGCGCTTTTTCATACACCAACGGGCTGATTTTGAACCAAAAAAAATGTCATTAACGTTTTCTCACAATATGGATTATTATTTATGAGTTCTTCGCTGTTTTATATGGCGAAATTCGGGAATACTGTAACTCTTTCGATATCCGTTTCGGGGCCAAGGTTGGTGACGTCGACATGCGTTTAATTCTTACGCTCTTTGCGCTGCTTTTTACGCAGCTCTTCTTCAATTTGGCGCACGCTGCGCCACAGGCGCGTGTTGCCGCCGAGCAGCGTAAAAGCCATGCTAATGAAGCGCGGCCCGATGACCGCAGAAAAAAGAAAGCGGACAAAACCACTAAAAAAGCCAAAGTGACGGCCCCCGCGAAAAAAACCAAGACCGCCAAGGCGAAAAGCGAGAAAAGCGCGAAAAAGATCGCCAGCGCCAAACCCAAGGCCAAAGCGCAGAAAACCGCCAAGATTAAAGTCACCCCGCCGAAAAAGGGCTACAAAAAAGGCTACGGCCGCCACCGCGAAGCCGGTATGGCCACCGCCAAGCTGGCGCGTGATGAAAAACCGTTGAAACTCAGCCCGGCGCACAAAAAACGCTATCAGCATGCCAAGCAGACCGCGATGGCCAAGCTGATGGGCCAGATGGGCAAACCTTACCGCTGGGGCGGCAGCTCGCCGCGCACCGGTTTCGACTGCAGCGGCCTTATCTATTACGCCTATAAAGACGTGGTAAAAATCAAGATGCCGCGCACCGCCAACGAGATGTATCACCTGCGCGACGCGGCGCCGATCAAGAAAAGCGAACTGGAAAGTGGCGATCTGGTGTTCTTCCGCATCAACAACCGCGGCGTGGCGGATCATGTCGGCGTTTATCTCGGCAACGGCAAATTCATCCAGTCGCCGCGCACCGGCGAAGAGATCCGCATCAGCCAGCTCGACAACGACTATTGGCAGAACCACTACATCGGCGCGCGCCGCGTAGTAACGCCGAAAACCATTCGTTAATTCCCTGCTCTGCGCGGTTGCGGCCCCGGTCGCAACCGTCTGCTCAAGCTATCGCCCCTCACACCGCCTCACGCGTATTTCTCGCTTTTCTTCCTGTTTTTTATGATGAAAATTGTTAAGATTAAAAGACCACAATAAAAAACGGCCCATTCGGCTCCCGCTCCGGCGGAAAAAGAGTGGCGCTGTAAAGGAGGAAGCAATGTCGTTTGAATTACCTGCATTACCGTATGAGAAAAACGCGCTCGAGCCGCACATCTCCGCCGAGACCCTGGAATACCACTACGGCAAACACCACAACACCTACGTGGTTAACCTGAACAACCTGGTGAAAGGCAGCGAGTTCGAGGGCAAATCGCTCGAAGAGATCATCAAGACCTCAAACGGCGGCGTCTTCAACAACGCCGCGCAGGTGTGGAACCACACCTTCTACTGGCACTGCCTGTCGCCACAGGGCGGCGGTGAACCGCAGGGCGAACTGGCGGCGGCGATCGTCAAATCCTTCGGCTCTTTCGCTGCGTTCAAAGAGCAGTTTACCGATGCCGCAGTGAAAAACTTCGGCGCCGGTTGGACCTGGCTGGTGAAAAAACCGGACGGCGCGCTGGCGATCGTCAACACCTCCAACGCGGCCACCCCGCTGACCGGTGAAGACAAACCGCTGCTGACCGTTGACGTGTGGGAACACGCGTATTACATCGATTACCGCAATGCGCGACCAAAATACCTGGAAAACTTCTGGGCGTTGGTCAACTGGACCTTCGCAGCGAAAAACCTGGCGTAAGCGCAGGTTCTGAGGTGATGAGGCGCAGCCAGGCTGCGCCTTTTTTATAACCGGGGGTAAATCAGTTCAACGCGGCAACGAAGCTGAAAGCGATAATGACCGCCAAGGCGCAGACGGTGGTGAACAGCGACATCTTCAATTCGGTATCCATGACAACTCCTTTAAAATGGGCTTTCCTAAGGATAAAAGGCGTACAATTAGTACGTCAAATCATTTTCCCACAGTTCGCCGATAAAATCTTGTTATCATTTCCCGGTTTATAATCTCGATTACCTCTTCCACTTTTGTTCAATATGCGACAAAATTCGCAGTTCACAACTGCGTACCGGCATCCATGCCCCTCCTGATTAAGCGCTGAAGACTTCAACACACTAAAAACTCAGTTTTCGCTTCTCTGGAGAAGGATCTACGTAGGCAAACGATTAACATCACACTTACATGCTGTAAACATGTGAGTTCAGGAGTCATTCCTTACATGGCAACGATTAAAGATGTGGCCAAACGCGCGGGCGTTTCCACCACCACCGTTTCGCACGTCATCAATAAGACTCGTTTCGTCGCCGAAGAGACCAAAGCGGCCGTGTGGGCCGCCATCAAAGAGCTGCACTACTCGCCGAGCGCCGTGGCGCGCAGCCTGAAAGTCAATCACACCAAGTCGATCGGCCTGCTGGCCACCTCGAGCGAAGCGCCCTACTTTGCCGAAGTGATCGAGGCGGTGGAAAACAGCTGCTACAGCAAAGGCTACACCCTGATCCTGTGCAACTCGCACAATAATCTGGACAAGCAGCGCGCCTACCTGGCGATGCTGGCGCAAAAGCGCGTCGACGGCCTGCTGGTCATGTGCTCAGAATACCCGGATCAGCTGCTGGGCATGCTGGAAGATTACCGCAACATCCCGATGGTGGTAATGGACTGGGGCGCCGCGCGCGGCGACTTCACCGACACCATCATCGATAACGCGTTCGAAGGCGGCTATCTGGCCGGCCGTTACCTGATAGAGCGCGGCCACCGCGATATCGGCGCCATTCCGGGCCAGCTGTCGCGCAACACCGGCGGCGGCCGTCATCAGGGCTTTATGAAGGCGCTGCAGGAAGCGCATATCGACATTCGCGAAGAGTGGATCGTCCAGGGTGACTTCGAACCGGAGTCCGGCTACAAGGCGATGCACCAAATCCTGTCGCAAAAACAGCGGCCTACCGCGGTATTCTGCGGCGGCGATATCATGGCGATGGGCGCCATCTGCGCGGCCGACGAGCTGGGGCTGCGGGTGCCGCAGGATATTTCCGTGATCGGCTATGACAACGTGCGCAACGCCCGCTACTTCACCCCGGCGCTGACCACCATTCACCAGCCGAAAGAGCGTCTGGGCGAAATGGCCTTCACCATGCTGCTGGATCGCATTATCAGCAAACGCGAAGAGTCGCAGGTGATCGAAGTGCATCCGAAGCTGATCGAACGCCGCTCGGTCGCCGACGGCCCATTCATCGACTACCGCCGCTAATCCCCCGCGCCGGAAGCCTGCGCGGCTTCCGGTTCCACCTCGCTCAGCCACTCCTGATTCAGCGTCTCCCCATCGCCCAGATACGCCAGCAGCCAGCTCATCGCCGGTGACGGTTTATCCTGCTGCCAGGTCAGGCAGCAAGGGCTGGCGGGAAACGGCTGCTGCAGCTGCAACGCCGTCAGCTCACCGCGCTGCACCCGCGGCAGCGCCCGATGCGCCGGCATCATGCCGACGCACAGCCCGGCGCACAGACAGTCGAGCGCCGAAGTCCAATCCGGCACCACCAGCCGCCGCTGGTTATCCAGCGTCCAGGTGACGCGCTTGGGCAGATTGCGCGAGGTGTCCTCCAGGCAAAGCGAAGGGTACGGCCGCAGCTGATCGTCATTCAGCGGCCCCGTCAACTGCGCGAGAGGATGTTGCGGGCTCACCACGCACAGCCAGTTCATATAACCCATGTCGCGGAAGGCGAAGCCGCCGCCGACCGGCACCGCTCGCGTGGCGCCGATCGCCATGTCCGCCCTGCCGTCCACCAAGGCATCCCACACGCCGTTGAACACCTCGGGTTGCAGCATCAATTCGACGTCGGGGAAATGACGGTAGAAATCCAGCACCAGTTGGCGGCTGCGCTGCGGTTTGACGATGATGTCGACCGCAATATTCAGCTGGCCGCGCCACCCGTTGGCCACCTGCTGACAGTGGCGGCGGGTGTCGAGCATTTTTTTGATAACAACTCGCGCATCTTTGATAAACAGCGCACCGGCGGGCGTCAACTCCACATCGCGATGACGCCGCTCAAACAGCGGCACCGCCAGCCATTGCTCCAGCTGCCGTACGGTATAGCTGACCGCCGACGGCACCCGGTGCAGCTCCTGCGCCGCCGCGCTGAAACTGCCGGTGCGCGCCACCGCATCGACCACTTCAAGAGAATATTCAGACCACATCGCCTTGCCTTCAATTTTTTTAACAGCACTTTGCAAATATTACCGTTTCACAAGCAGAGATCCAGCCGGATACACTGGCCGGCGCTAAAAACCTGCGACATTAAAATATTAACGAGAAATACCATGCGAAATTCCTTTGGCTTTATGTTCTACCTCGCCGGCCTGAGCATGCTGGGTTATCTGGCGACCGATATGTACCTGCCCGCCTTCGGCGCCATGCGGGAAGAACTGCAAATTTCCGCCGGCGCGGTGAGCGCCAGCCTGAGCATCTTCCTGGCCGGCTTCGCCTTCGCGCAGCTGCTGTGGGGGCCGCTCTCCGACCGTCTGGGCCGCAAACCGGTATTATTGATCGGGCTGACGCTGTTCGCCCTCGGCTGCCTGGGCATGCTGTGGGTGGAAAACGCCGTGCAGCTCTGGATCCTGCGCTTTATTCAGGCCGTCGGCGTCTGCGCCGCCGCCGCCATCTGGCAAGCGCTGGTGGTTGACCGTTACCGCGAAGGCCAGGCCAACCGCGTGTTCGCCACCATTATGCCGCTGGTAGCGCTGTCGCCGGCGCTGGCACCGCTGCTCGGCGCCTGGTTGCTGAACCACGCCAGCTGGCGCGCGATCTTCGCCGCACTGTTGGCCATCACCGCGCTGCTGCTGCTGCCGACGCTGCTGCTCAAAGAGCGCGCCAAAACGCAGCCCAGCCCCGATGCGCCAAAAAACGGCGTCAGCTTTTGGCAACTGTTGAGATCCCCGGTGTTCAGCGGCAACGTCGCCATGTACGCCGCCTGCTCGGCCGGCTTCTTCGCTTGGCTGACCGGCTCGCCGTTCATCCTCGGTGATATGGGCTACAGCCCGAGCGATATCGGCCTGAGCTATGTGCCGCAAACGCTGGCCTTCCTGCTGGGTGGCTACGGCTGCCGCGCCGCACTCAAGCGCATCAATGGCAAAACCCTGCTGCCGTGGCTGCTGGTAGCTTATGGTGTCAGCATGGTGGCGCTGTATCTGGTGGCCACCCTGACCGATCCGACGCTCACTACGCTGCTGATCCCATTCTGCGTGATGGCGCTGGTCAACGGCGCCGGCTACCCGATCATGGTGGCGAATGCGCTGATGCCGTTCCCGGAAAGCAGCGGCAAGGCCGCCGCGCTGCAAAATACGCTGCAGCTGGGGCTGTGCTTTGTGGCGAGCATGCTGGTGTCGGCGTTTATTGCCCAGCCGCTGTTGGCGACGGTGACGGTGATGGTGTCTACGGTAATCCTGGCCGCGCTGGGGTATTTCCTGCAGCGGGGAAAAGCGGCCGATGCGCAGCAAAAGCCGCAGCGGGAACATGCTAACTCAGCGTCATAATTGCCAAGTTTAATAATCACTTAAAGAATATGCGTGCCGAGTGCGATTTACAGTTGAGTCAACGCCTCGGCACGCCTATACTCAAAAACAACCTTGTAAAGTAACACCTTATAATCTCTATATCTCAATTAGCGCTTGTGTACGCGCTTTGCGTCACACTCTTTTTTTAAGGATGCGTTTATCCCGCGCCGTTCGCGCCGGGTCGCTTCTTTAAATTTCCTCTGTTCATAGTCGGATATCAGACGCCGCGGGCCTATTTTCCGCCGGTAAACGTATGCACCCGCAGAAATTGTCTAAGCTGTTTCCTAACGGGTCATCAGTCAGAAGAAGGTGATGGAGAAGCTATGAGTTCATCGTGTATAGAAGATCTGAGCATCCAGGACAATCAGTGGTACCGTATCGCGCACGAAATGCTCGGCCTGGCCGGCATTGAAATCAACGGTTCGCGCCCCTTCGATATTCAGGTTAAAAACCCCGATTTCTTTAAACGCGTCTTGCAGCAAGGTTCGCTGGGCCTGGGCGAAAGCTATATGGACGGCTGGTGGGAATGCGAGCGGCTGGATATGTTCTTCCAGCGCGTGGTCAGCGCCGGGCTGGAGAAGAAACTCCCCCACCACCTGAAAGATACCCTGCGTATCGCCGCCGCGCGCCTGACCAATCTGCAATCGAAAAAGCGCGCCTGGATCGTCGGCAAAGAACATTACGATCTCGGCAACGATCTGTTTACCCTGATGCTCGATCCTTACATGCAATATTCCTGCGGCTACTGGAAAGACGCCACCACGCTGGAGGAGGCACAGGAAGCCAAGCTGCGGATGATCTGCGAGAAACTGCAGCTGCAACCGGGCATGCGCTTACTGGACATCGGCTGCGGCTGGGGCGGCCTCTCCGCCTATGCGGCGAAAAATTACGGCGTATCGGTGGTCGGCGTGACCATCTCCGCAGAACAGCAGAAGCTGGCTCAGGCGCGCTGCGCCGGGCTGGATGTGCAGATCCTGCTGCAGGATTACCGCGATCTGCATCAGCAGTTCGATCGCATCGTGTCCGTCGGCATGTTCGAGCACGTCGGGCCGAAAAACTACCGCACCTATTTCAATGTGGTAGAACGCAATCTGGCGCCGCACGGTCTGTTCCTGCTGCACACCATCGGCTCCAACAAAACCGACATGAACGTCGATCCGTGGATCAACAAGTACATTTTCCCGAACGGCTGCCTGCCTTCAGTGAGCCATATCGCCGAAGCCAGCGAGGGCCATTTCGTGATGGAAGACTGGCACAACATCGGCGCCGACTACGACCGCACGCTGATGGCCTGGTTCGAGCGCTTCAAACAGGCGTGGCCGCAGCTTGCACCGCGCTATTCCGAACGCTTCGAGCGGATGTTCAGCTATTACCTGAACGCCTGCGCCGGCGCGTTCCGGGCGCGCGATTTGCAGCTGTGGCAGGTGGTGTTCAGCCCCAAAGGCGTTGAAGGCGGCATCCGCGTCGCCCGCTAAGCGTTTGCCCGACAAAAAAGGCCCCGGCAGCAATATCGCCGGGGCCTTTTTTTGCTCGTTCGACGCGTACGGCTTAGCCGCAGTAGACGCGGATGATTTTATCGTCGCTGTCGCCAAGGAAGTTCAGGCGGCGCAGGTTGAAATCCATGGTGACGGCAGAGTTGTACGGAATGGCGCGCACCTTGGCGTCGATCCGCACGCCTTCCAGCGAGGTCATCGGTTTGCCGACGAAGTTTTGATACTGCGAAGCGCCGCAGGTATCATCCGCATCGGCCATTTGCGCGCCCTGCTCAGGCGAACTGCTGCAGGCGCTCAGCGCCAGCAACGCGGTTAACAACAACGTTTTCCCATAAAACTTCACGCGTTTCTCCTCTCTGCTTATGATTCGATTCCGGCGGCAACGCCCGAATCGCTGTCAGTCTTTATGCGCCGGCGCCATCGCCGCCGCCAGCGCCGCTTCCCGATTGGCCAGCACGCGCTCGACGGTGTCCACCACCGCCTGCGTTTGCGGATCGATCTCGATGTTCACCTTGTCACCCAGGCGTTTCTTACCCAGCGTGGTGCGATCCAGCGTTTCCGGGATCAGGTGCACGCAGAAACGGTTATTCACCACTTCGCCGATGGTCAGGCTAATGCCGTCGATGCCGATGAAGCCTTTGTGCAGCACATATTTCATCAATTCGGCATTCGGCATGCGCAGCCATACCTGCCGGTTATTTTCCGAGGTATAAATCTTGGCCACTTCCGCCGTGCAGATAATATGGCCGGACATCAAATGGCCGCCAATTTCGTCATTGAACTTCGCCGCGCGCTCGATATTGACGATGTCGCCCAGCGCCAGATCGCCGAGGTTGGTCAGGCGCAGCGTTTCCTTAATCAAATCGAAGCTGACGCGGTTGCCTTCCACCGCGGTGACGGTCAGGCAGCAGCCGTTATGGGCCACCGACGCGCCCAGCTCCAGCCCCGGCAGCAGCTCGGCAGGCATTTCGATCACGTGGGTGCGGAAATTGGGTTTCTCATCAATGGCGACCAGCGGCGCGGTGCCTTGTACGATACCGGTGAACATATGTGCCTCTTCTTGCTAAATAGGTTAAAACGCTATCGGCAGTTTGCCCCAGTTGGCGCTGAAAACCAAATCCGCGTAGGCAAAAAACGAATGGCTGCGCATTTAATAACTATTTATCTGCGGCGTTTGCTTAACGACGCCGAGCAGGTACAATCTTTTTGACAAAATTCCGCTATTTTAATTGTTGTCCTCTCGCGGCAGCCCTCCCTCCCACATATATAAATAGAAAAGGTGTATGCGTGCAGAAGTACTTAATTGAAGCGCGTAGTTTATTGGCTCTCGCTATCCCGGTCATCATCGCGCAAATATCGCAAACCGCCATGGGCGTGGTGGATACCATCATGGCCGGCGCTTACAGCGCCACCGACATGGCGGCGGTTGCGGTCGGCACTTCAATCTGGCTGCCGGCCATCCTGTTCGGCCACGGCCTGCTGCTGGCGCTGACCCCGGTTATCGCCCAGCTCAACGGCGCCGGGCGTCGCGATCGCATCGCTCACCAGGTGCGCCAGGGCTTTTGGCTGGCTTCCGGCGTGTCCGTGCTGCTGATCGTCGTGCTGTATAACTGCAAGTTCGTCATCGACATGATGCACAACATCGATCCGCAGCTGGCGGATAAAGCCGTCGGTTATCTGCACGCCATCATGTGGGGGGCGCCGGGTTACCTGTTCTTCCAGGTGATGCGCAACCAGTGCGAGGGGCTGTCCAAAACCAAGCCCGGCATGGTGATCGGCTTCCTCGGCCTGCTGGTGAATATCCCGATCAACTACATCTTCATCTACGGCAAATTCGGCATGCCGGAGCTAGGCGGCGTCGGCTGCGGCGTCGCCACCGGCAGCGTCTACTGGATCATGTTCCTGATGATGCGCGGGTACGTGAAGCGCGCGCCGTCGCAGCGCGACATCAAACGCCAAACCGGCGATCTCGGCGGCCCGGACTGGGCGGCGCTGAAACGCCTGATCGGCATCGGCATGCCGGTGGCGCTGGCGCTGTTCTTCGAAGTCACGCTGTTCGCCGTGGTGGCGCTGCTGGTGTCGCCACTGGGGATCGTCGCGGTCGCCGGCCACCAGATCGCGCTTAACTTCAGCGCGCTGATGTTCGTACTGCCGCTGTCGCTGGGCGTCGGCGCCACCATCCGCGTCGGTTATCGTCTGGGGGAAGGCTCGGTCGAAGGCGCGCGCGTTGCCGCCTACTCCGCCATCGGCGTCGGCATCACCATGGCCGTCTGCACCGCGCTGTTTACCGCCGCCTTCCGCGAACCGATCGCCCTGCTATACAACGACAGCCCGGCGGTGGTGGCGATGGCCTCGCAGCTGATGCTGCTGGCGGCGCTGTACCAGATCTCGGATTCTGTCCAGGTGATCGGCAGCGGCGTGCTGCGTGGTTATAAAGATACCCGCGCGATCTTCTTCATCACCTTCATTGCTTATTGGGTGTTGGGCCTGCCGAGCGGCTATCTGCTGGCGTTAACCGACGCGGTGGTGCCGGCGATGGGGCCGAGCGGTTTCTGGATCGGCTTTATCATCGGCCTGACCTTCGCCGCCATCATGATGGCGCTGCGCATGCGCTGGCTGCAGAAACAGCCGACCACCGTCATCCTGCAGCGATCCACGCGCTGAATCCGCTCCCGGCCGGTTTCATCCCCGGCCGGGCTGCGGTTTGCAGAAAAAAACGCCGGACTGCGCACAACCTCAGCAATCGCGTGAAATACCAAATAAAATTGCGCTTTTCCCCTTGCCAGCACGCGGGTAGCTCGTTAATATTCGTCCCCGCTGTCAGCCATGACAGACAGGAAAAGATGCGTCCGTAGCTCAGTTGGTTAGAGCACCACCTTGACATGGTGGGGGTCGGTGGTTCGAGTCCACTCGGACGCACCAAATTCCTGAAGCAGTACAGTGCGTCCGTAGCTCAGTTGGTTAGAGCACCACCTTGACATGGTGGGGGTCGGTGGTTCGAGTCCACTCGGACGCACCAAATTTCAGAAGCAGCGCAGTGCGTCCGTAGCTCAGTTGGTTAGAGCACCACCTTGACATGGTGGGGGTCGGTGGTTCGAGTCCACTCGGACGCACCATATTGCTGATTCACCTCCCGCTGTCGCGTTATACTTCCCGTTATTTCGTCTCTGCCCGACCGCCTGCTCGTTATGTCGATCGCGCCGTGCTACCGTCATCAGGAACGCCACATGACCACTTTTACCGCCAAAACCGCCTTTTTACCGCTCGACAATGGCCTTGCCCGCCGTGAAGGCGTGATGAGCGACGGTTCGCCGGCGGCGGAAGTGCGTTTCGAGGCCGGCGCCTTCGGCCAGTTGCAAAAGCCCCCGCACGCGCTGCAAACCCGAGTGATATCCGGTGAATTCGAGTTCACTCTCGGCGGCGATACGCGAGTGGTGCGAGCCGGCGAGAGCCTGATATTGCCGGCCAACGTCGCCAGCGGCTGCTTCTGCCTGAGCGCCGGCGTGCTGCTGGAAATCCCCCTACCGCGGTAAGCCATATTTACAGAAAGGTTATTTGCGCAACAAGCGGCCCACAACGCGTTGCATTTGCGCCACATTTGGCCCCGTTTTGCTATATCCGCCGCACCGCCGCGGTTTTTTATTTTGTTTCCCGCCGCTTAGCCTTTATAATGCGCAACGTCTATCAGTTGAATGGTTTCAGCCCTTGATCTGCGAAAACGCAATAACAACACGATGTGATCTTACCCCGTTGCGCAGCATCCCCGCGCCCCCGCGCGGGCTGAATTTTTCCGCCCCACTTCAACTGTCGTCACCTATCCTTAACTATGTTTTTCACCACCAGGCACGGCCCAAATTCCCTACCGGCGTAAACCGCGCCGGTCAAATTCGTTTTTTTATCCATCACAACTTGTAGAAAACTCCGCCATGAAAAAGACCAAAATTGTTTGTACCATCGGTCCAAAAACCGAATCGGAAGAAATGCTGACCAACCTGCTCAATGCGGGCATGAACGTGATGCGTCTCAACTTCTCTCACGGCGACTATGAAGAGCACGGCAACCGCATCAAGAACATGCGCGCCGTGATGGCGAAAACCGGCATCAACGCCGGCATCCTGCTGGATACCAAAGGCCCGGAAATTCGCACCATGAAACTGGAAGGCGGCAAAGACGCCTCGCTGGTCGCCGGCCAAACCTTCACTTTCACCACCGACCAGAGCGTGATCGGCAACAGCGAACGCGTGGCGGTCACCTACGCCGGCTTCGCCGCCGACCTGAAGATCGGCAATACCGTGCTGGTTGACGACGGCCTGATCGGCATGGAAGTCACCAACGTGACCGAGAACGAAGTCGTTTGTAAAGTGCTGAACAACGGCGACCTGGGCGAGAACAAGGGCGTCAACCTGCCGGGCGTATCCATCCAACTGCCTGCGCTGGCCGAAAAAGACAAACGCGACCTGATCTTCGGCTGCGAGCAAGGCGTCGACTTCGTGGCGGCGTCCTTCATCCGTAAACGCTCCGACGTGCTGGAGATCCGCGAACACCTGAAAGCCCACGGCGGCGAGCAAATCCAGATCATCTCCAAGATCGAAAACCAGGAAGGCCTGAACAACTTCGACGAGATCCTCGAAGCGTCCGACGGCATCATGGTTGCCCGTGGCGACTTGGGCGTGGAGATCCCGGTCGAAGAAGTGATCTTCGCCCAGAAGATGATGATCGAGAAATGCAACCGCGCGCGTAAAGTGGTGATCACCGCCACCCAGATGCTCGATTCCATGATCAAGAACCCGCGCCCTACCCGCGCGGAAGCCGGCGACGTTGCCAACGCCATCCTGGACGGCACCGATGCCGTCATGCTGTCCGGCGAGAGCGCCAAGGGCAAATACCCGCTGGAAGCGGTCAACATCATGGCGACCATCTGCGAGCGTACCGATCGCGTGATGCCAAGCCGCATCGACGCCCTGAACGATCGCCGCAAGCTGCGCATCACCGAAGCGGTGTGCCGCGGTGCGGTTGAAACCGCCGAGAAACTGGACGCGCCGCTGATCGTGGTCGCCACCAGCGGCGGCAAGTCAGCGAAATCCGTGCGTAAATACTTCCCGAACGCGGTGATCCTGGCGCTGACCACCAATGAAACCACCGCGCACCAGCTGGTGCTGAGCAAGGGTGTCATCCCGCAGATGGTCAAGGAAATCGCCTCTACCGACGACTTCTACCGCATCGGTAAAGAAGCCGCCCTGGCCAGCGGCCTGGCACAGAAAGGCGACGTCGTGGTGATGGTTTCCGGCGCGCTGGTGCCGAGCGGCACCACCAACACTGCCTCGGTACACGTGCTGTAATATAAAACGTGACATAATTGCCTTGATCAAAACGCCGCTTTGCGGCGTTTTTTTTATCGGCAGTAAACTATTTTTCTCAAAACGCAACCGCGATCCGCTCATTATTTAGCTAATAAAGAATCGGAGTAGTCCCATGGAAGCCGGCTGTTTTCCCTCGTTTTTTTAACTAATTTGTAAAACCAGATGCAAGTTTGAGCGAACGATCAAAATAAAGCACCTCAACACTAAAAAATTATTCTCTTTCGAAAAAAGTTTGTGTAATACTTGTAACGCTACATGGAGATTAACTCAATCTAGAGGGTGTTATAATGAATCGTACTAAACTGGTACTGGGCGCGGTAATCCTGGGTTCCACTCTGCTGGCTGGCTGCTCTAGCAACGCTAAAATCGATCAACTGTCTTCTGACGTTCAGACTCTGAACGCTAAAGTTGATCAGCTGAGCAACGACGTGAACGCAATGCGTTCTGACGTTCAAGCTGCTAAAGACGACGCAGCACGCGCTAACCAGCGTCTGGACAACCAAGCTCACGCTTACAAAAAGTAAGATAGCTTTGGTTATTGAAAACGGCGCACATTGTGCGCCGTTTTTTTTGCCTGTCCCTTGGACTGGTTTTTCCTGCACCGCAGGCAAAAAAAGAGGCTCAGCACGCTGAACCCCTCTTCGACCACACAATCCTGCAAACTTAGTTCACGGAACTGATTGGCGCTGCCTTGAATGGGCTCTTATTCGCCTCAGGCGTCGCTGCAGGCGTCAAACTCACCGCCGACGGGCTCTCCCCTACGTTGACCAGCACCGGCATGCCAGAACGGCGTACAACCGCGCTATCGAACATGGCGCGATCGGTCTGAGCATCCGCAGCGAAGGCTTTCTCCGCTTTAGACAACGCAATCGGCATGGTCTGCGGATCGTCGCTTTCTACCCGCGACAGCGGCTGATGCACTTCCACATAGCGTTTGCCGTCCGGCTCAACCGAAATCTTCACCGGATCGTTGATCACCTGCACCCGCGTACCGCGCGGCACCTGATTGAACAGCGCTTCGATATCCGTCGGACGCAGACGAATGCAGCCGGAGCTGACGCGCATGCCGATACCGAAGTTGGCGTTGGTGCCGTGGATCAGGTATTCACCGCGCCCCATCGCCAGACGCAGGGCGAACAACCCCATCGGATTCTCAGGGCCGGCCGGCACCACCGCTGGCAGCGTCACGCCCTGGGACTGATAGCGTTTACGGATATTGGCGGTTGGCGTCCAGGTCGGGTTAGGGATCTTCTGGCTGACGGAGGTCACCTCCAGCGGCGTGTGCATCCCGGTCTGGCCGATACCGATCGGATAGACGATCACTTTGTTCTCGCCTTTCGGGTAGTAGTAAAGACGCAGCTCGGCCAGGTTGACGATGATCCCTTCACGCTTGGTGTCAGGCAGCAGCATTTGGGTCGGAATGGTCAGCACCGTACCCGGCTTGGGCAGGAACGGGTCAGTGCCGGGGTTGGCTTCCAGCATGCCCAGCAGGCCGATCTTGTAGTCGGCGGCGATCGCCTCCAGCGGACGGCCGTCGTTTGGCACGGTATAAGTGGTATTTTCACCGATCAGACGGCTGTCCGGCGGCGGCAGCGGGTACTCGGTCGCACTGGCGGCCTGCGTGCCGGCCAATACGGTGGCGAAGACCATGCCCATTAAACTCAACGCACGTTTCATTATCATCCCTATATTTTTTTATGACGGTTCGCCCCCAAGGCTAACGAGCGCCTGGCGGTGGGTAAATCAGACAATACCTGATTAATACTAGCAACGCTGGTATCAAAGGCAATAAGTCCTCTAAAAATCAACACGTTATAACGTAATCGCCGCCGCTGATTGTCAACGAAACGTCAATAGGTAAGCTGCTGAAATATCACTGAATTGGGAGCATTGCCGGGAGGAAAACTGCGGATTGTAAAGACTCATTGACAAAGCGAAGGTATCAATGAGCCTTGAGGATGCGGGCGTTATGGGTCAGGCCAGCTGCGCCGCTTTGCTGCGAATGGCGCGGATCATCGCCTCCAACCCCTGTGAACGCGAAGGCGTCAGATGTTGGCTGAGCGCCAGCTCGCCGAAAAACGGCCGCACATCGAGATCGACGATCTGCTGTGGCGTCAATTGACGATAAAGAATAAACACCACCGCCAGCAGCCCTTTGACGATCGCCGCGTCGCTGTCGCCGTGAAACTCGACCTGCCCCTGCTCATCACGGCGCATCACGATCCATACCTGGCTCTGACAGCCGGAAATCAGGTTGCCGGCCTGCCGCTCGGCCTCGTCCAGCGGCGGCAATTTGGCGCCGAGTTCAATCACGTACAGGTATTTCTCCTCCCAGTTCAAACAGCGGGAGAAATTACGCACCAATTTATCTTTGTCCGGCAAATTCGCCATGGGGATCCTTTCGTACCGCCGGGGACGCGCCCCGGCCTAGCCTAATAGCTGATGAATGCGTTGCAGCCCGGCCACCAGCCGGTCCACCTCTTCGCGGGTATTATATAACGCCAGCGAAGCGCGGCACATGCTCGGCACCTGATAAAACGCCATCAGCGGCATCGCGCAGTGATGGCCGGTGCGAATGGCGATGCCGTACTGGTCGAGGAAGCTGCCGACGTCATAGGCATGGTGCTCCCCCAGGTTGAAGGCGATCACCCCGGCGCGATGGGCCGGACCATAGATTTTCAGCGTCGGCACCTGCCTGAGCGCCTCCAGCGCGTAGTGCATCAGCGACTGTTCATAATCGTGGATCGCATTCAGGCCCAGGGCTTCAACGTAATCGAACGCCGCCCCCAGCCCCATGATGCCGGCGGTGTTCGGCGAACCGGCCTCGAAGCGCCACGGCGGATCGGCGAAGGTGGTGCCCGCCGTCAGGCTGACCTGGCGGATCATCGAGCCGCCCCCTTCCCACGGCGGCATCTGCTGCAACAACGCCTGGCGGCCGTACAGCATGCCGATACCGGAAGGGCCGTACAGCTTATGGCCGGAAAATACGTAAAAATCGCAGTCCAGCGCCTGAACATCGACGCGCTGGTGCATCACCGCCTGCGCGCCGTCCACCAGCACCGTCAGCTCCGGCGCCAGGGCTCTGGCGCGGGCGATGATGTCGCGCACCGGGTTGACGGTGCCCAGCACGTTGGAGACCTCGGTCAGCGCCAGCAGTTTGCAGGACGAGTCGACCAGCTCCGGCAGCAACGCCAGATCCAGCGTACCGTCGGGCTGCAGCGGCCACACCCGCAGCTGCAGCCCGCGCTCCTGCGCCAGCATCTGCCACGGCACGATGTTGGCGTGGTGCTCCATCTCGGTGATGAGAATCGCATCGCCCGGCTGCAGCAGGTGGCGGCCAAAGCTGTTGGCCACCAAATTGATGCCTTCGGTGGTGCCCTTGACGAACACCATCTCTTCCGCTGAAGCGGCGTTGATAAAGCGTGCCGCCTGTTCCCGCACCGCTTCCATCTGCTGGGTCGCCTCGGCGCTCAGGGTGTGAATGCCGCGATGCACCGCCGCATAACCGTGGCGGTAGAACTCCAGCTCGCGGTCGATCACCGCCTGCGGTTTCTGCGCGCTGGCGGCGCTGTCGAGATAGGCCAACGGTTGGCCGTTCACCTCACGCGCCAGCAGCGGGAAATCGCCGCGCACGCGTTCAATCGGATAACTCATTCAGCCTCCCCCGGCAGGCGCTGGGCGATACGCGCCAGCACCCGTTCCCGGATGGTGTCATTGGCGATGCCTTCGGTGAGCTCGGCGGCGAAGGCGAAAATGATCATCTGCTGCGCCGCGTGTTTGTCGATGCCGCGCGACTGCAGATAGAACAGTTGCTCTTCATCGATGCGCCCCACGGTGGCACCGTGGCTGCATTTGACGTCGTCGGCGTAGATCTCCAGCTGCGGCTTGGTATCCACCTCCGCCACCTTGCCCAACAGCAGGTTATGGTTAGTCATCTGGCCGTCGGTTTTGATCGCGTGCTTGGCCACTTTGATCATGCCGTTGAACACCGCCTTGCCGCGATCGCTGACCACGGTTTTATGCAGCTGGCGGCTTTCGCAATAGCCCTTGTTGTGCTCCAGATAGGTGCGGGTATCGCAGATCTCTTTGCCCACCGGCAGCACCAGGCTGTTGATCACCAGATTTGCGCCTTCGCCGCTCAGCTGCGCGCTGGTGTTGTGGCGCGTCAGGCCGGCGCCCAGCAGGAAACTGTCGCTTTTCACCCGCGCGTCGCGGCCGATAACCAGATCGTTGTGGGCAAAGTGGTAACTCGGCTGGCTCTCAAACGCCAGCTTGCAGTGCAACAGCCCGGCGTTGTCCGCCACGTTGGCGGTCAGGCGCGCGCCGGTGAAGTGCGCGGCTTCGCCCAGGCTGACGTAGTGTTCAATCACTTCCGCCTCGGCCCCGCGCCCGATCTCCAGATGGTGACGATGATGCACGGTGTTCACTTCCCCGGTGGCGCCGCGTCCGCTGCTGATGTGCAGCAGGTACAGCGGGCGGGCCGGGGCCTTGCCGGCCGGCAAGCGAATCAGGCTGGTTTCCTGCGCCAGGCTTTCAGTCAGGTGCAGGAAAATTTCCGGCTGGATCGGCTCCGGCAGCGCCTGCGGCGTGCCGTAGGCAGTCAATTCGAACTGGTATTCGCCCAAATCGCCATCGCTGAGCGCGGCGCTGTAGCGGCCGTCGATAAACACCAGCCGACAGGCATCGATGCCAAGCGTCAGCGCCTCAAGCTGCTCAGCGCTCACCGGCGCGGGCTGCGGTTCGAGGAACTGCTGCTCCAGCAGGCTCTCCAGTGGCGTGTATTTCCAGTTTTCATGCTTGCGCGTTGGCCAGCCGAGGCGCAGCGCCTGCTGCCAGTGCGCCAGCGCATGCGGCGAACGCTCGCCGCCGCGGCCTTCGAACAGGCGATACAGTTGCTGCAGCGCGTTTGAATTACTGTTGGTCGGTAAGCCAGCCATAGCCCTGCTCCTCCAACTGTTTCACCAGCGAGAAATCGCCGGATTTGACGATGCGCCCCTGGGACAGCACGTGTACGTAATCCGGCTGGATGTAGTCCAGAATGCGCTGATAGTGGGTGACGATGATAAACGCGCGCTTGCCGTCCCGCAGCGAGTTGACGCCGTTGGCGACGATCTTGAGCGCGTCGATGTCCAGGCCGGAGTCGGTTTCATCGAGAATGCACAGATCCGGCTCCAGCGCCGCCATCTGCAGAATGTCGTTGCGCTTTTTCTCGCCGCCGGAGAAGCCGACGTTGACCGAACGGGTCAGCAGATCGGCCGGCATATCCAGCAGCGCGATTTTCTCTTCGATGAAATCGGCGAAGTCAAAGCGATCCAGCGGCTCCTGCTCGCGGTATTTGCGCACCGCGTTGACCGACGTCTGCAGGAAGAAGTGGTTGCTGACACCGGGGATCTCCACCGGGTACTGGAAGGCCAGGAACACGCCTTCGCCGGCGCGATCTTCCGGATCCAGCTCCAGCAGATCCTTGCCTTTGAAAGTGACTTCCCCTTCGGTCACTTCATACTCTTCACGCCCGGCCAGCGTGGCGGACAGCGTGCTCTTGCCCGAGCCGTTCGGCCCCATGATGGCGTGCACTTCGCCCGGTTTGATCTCCAGATCCAATCCCTTGAGGATCTCGTTGCCTTCCACGCTGACTTTCAAATTCTTGATGCTTAACATGCTGTGTCCTCAGATAGCGCCGGCGGCGCTAAAAATGCGGCGATTAACCCACGCTGTGTTCCAGGCTGATGGCCAGAAGTTTCTGCGCCTCGACGGCGAACTCCAGCGGCAGCTCGGAGAAAACGTCCTTGCAGAAACCGTTGACGATCATCGAAATGGCGTCATCCTCGCTGATGCCGCGCTGCAGACAGTAGAACAGCTGGTCGTCGCCGATCTTCGAGGTGGTGGCTTCGTGCTCCAGCTGAGCGCTGTTGTTGCGCGCTTCAACGTAAGGGAACGTGTGGGCACCGCTGTCCGGCCCGATCAGCATCGAGTCGCACTGGGTAAAGTTACGGGCGTTTTCCGCCCCCGGCAGGATTTTCACCAGGCCGCGATAGGTGTTCTCGCTGTGGCCGGCGGAGATGCCTTTGGCGATGATGGTCGACTTGGTGTTTTTGCCGATGTGGATCATCTTGGTGCCGGTATCGGCCTGTTGATGGCCGCTGGTCAGCGCCACCGAGAAGAATTCGCCGATCGAATTGTCGCCCTGCAGGATCACGCTCGGGTATTTCCAGGTGATGGCCGAGCCGGTTTCCGACTGGGTCCAGGACATTTTCGAGCCGGCGCCTTCGCACAGCGCGCGCTTGGTGACGAAGTTGAGGATACCGCCCTTGCTCTCGCCGCCGGAGAACCAGTTCTGCACCGTCGAGTATTTCACTTCGGCGTCTTTATGCAGGATCACTTCCACCACCGCCGCGTGCAGCTGATAGCTGTCGCGCACCGGGGCGGAACAGCCCTCGATATAGCTGACGTAGCTACCTTCGTCGGCGATCAGGATGGTGCGCTCGAACTGGCCGGTTTTGGCGGCGTTGATGCGGAAGTAGGTCGACAGTTCCATCGGGCAGCGTACGCCCTTCGGCACATAAACGAAGGTGCCGTCGGAAGCCACCGCGGCGTTCAGCGCGGCGAAGAAGTTATCGTTGGACGACACCACGCGCCCCAGGTACTGACGCACCAGATCCGGGTATTCCTGGATCGCTTCGCCGAACGAGCAGAAGATCACCCCGCTCTCCGCCAGTTTTTCACGGTAAGTGGTAGCGACAGAGACCGAGTCGAAGATGGCGTCCACCGCCACCTCGCTGCCCTCGCGCACCGGCACGCCGAGCTGATTGAACGCCAGCTCCACTTCGCTGGTCAGGTAATCTTTTTCCGTCGCCGCGCCCGGTTGCTGCTCGGCGCCGGGTTGCGAACCGCAGGCGTCGTCGCAGCTGCCGCAGGACGGCGCCGAATAGTAACTGTAGTCCTGGTAGTTCAGACGATCGTAATTGGCCTTCAACCAGTGCGGCTCTTCCATCTGCAGCCAGGCGCGGTAGGCCTCGAGGCGGAATTCCAGCATCCACTCGGGTTCGTTACGCTTGGCCGAGATGGCGCGCACCACCTCTTCGTTGATGCCTTTGGCCAACTCATCGGTTGCCAGCTGGGTGAAGAAACCTTCTTTGTAGCGACCTTCGCTGACCCAAGCCTGCACTTCATTAGGCATTTCTACATTGCTTCGTGTCATGTTGATTGCATCGCTCAAACGCCAAAGCTCTCGCCGCACCCGCAGGCATGCTGAGCTTTAGGGTTGTTAAATTTGAATATCTGATTCAGCCCTTCGCGGACGTAATCTACCGTGGTGCCATCGATGAACGGCATGGCCTTCAGCGGCACATAGAGTTTGGCGCCGTCGCGCTCAAACAGCAGATCGTCATCGGCGGGTTCGCGGGTCAGATCCAGCACATAGGCAAAGCCGGCGCAGCCGGATTGTTTCACCCCTAGCTGCAGCCCTTTCACCTGCGGATCCTGCTGCATCAGTTTGGTTATTTGTCGTACGGCGCTGTCGCTGAGCGAAATGCCTTGCCAGACATTTTCATCCAGAGAAAAAGTGCCGACATTTTCCGTTTGCATAGGGTCTACCTCACACTCGTGTTTGGCCACAGCCAATCTGGGTTGCTTATATGTTAGTGATAACGATTATCACTTCAACCGTTTGTTTTGCGGGGGTATCCGCCGCGAGCGCGGTTTTTCGCTGCGGCGCGCGGCAAGCCAACGGGACACCCGAGGCGGCTTGCGGCGTCTGGCGGCAAGGCGTGCATGCTATCCCTATGAATTTGTTCTCTATCCTGCATCACCGTACCGCACTCCCCGGTGGCCCGTCAGCGTTACAGCGCCGCGGGGTGTTGCCGATCTAAACATTCATAGAAAATACCTATTTCTGCATTCTGTCTGTCGTAAATGTGCGTTTATCGGCATTTCGTGGCGCGGCGCAAGCGCGCACCCTCAGGTTAAAGTTTAGTCGCTCAGGATTAAATTGGGTCGTCGACGGCCTTTTACACCCCCGCGCGATGAAAAAACGCCGCGCCGGGGATTGATCGGCAACGCGGCAGTTTATATGATAATGATTATCATTCAATTGTAATTTGAGCGCGAAGCCAATGACTCTTTCGATCAACGCATGGTTGCTGGGCAAGATTGATGACTACAAATTCAGCGTGCGCGACGCCACGGTGGACTTTTACATGGCCGAAGCGGCGCTGCGGCGCCCGGAATGCAATATCGACCACCTGAAGCGGTACAACAGCGTCAGCCTCACCATGGCCAATCTGTGTCTGGAGAACGGCGACGACGACAGCTACCTGCATGCGCTCAGCAAGCTGCACAACCGGCTGATCGTCGAGATCAACAACCCACAGCGCTGCCAGCTTTTTCGGGTGCAAAGCTACCACTTCGCTCGCCACACGCTGACGCTGATCTGCCAAAAATATGCAATGGAAGGCACCTGGGAGAAGGCAAACGCGTTTCAGAAGGACTTCGTCAAACGCGTGCCGTTTCAGCTGTAAGGCGCAAGGCTCCGCAGGCCGCTCGCCTGCGGAAACCGGCGGGAATCAGTCGATGACCGCCGTGGTCAGACGCGAGGTGCAGCACAGCCGATCGCGCGCGTCGAAGATCTCGATTTGCCACACCTGATGACGGCGGCCAACGTGCAGTGCGCGGCACACCCCGCGCACCTGGCCATCGAACACCGCGCGCAGGTGGTTGGCGTTGATCTCCAGCCCCACCACTTTCTGCTCGCCCTCGCTGCACAGGTAACCGGCCATCGATCCCATCGATTCCGCCAGCACCACCGACGCCCCGCCGTGCAACAGCCCGAACGGCTGCCGGGTGCGGCCATCGACCGGCATGGTGGCCTCGAGGAAATCCTCGCCCAGCTGGGTAAACTCGATGCCCACATGGCTGACCATGCAGCCGTCGCCGGCGCGGTTCAACTGCTCCAGCGATGTTTCACGTTTCCACAATTTCACTCAATCATCTCCAGAAGTGCCTGTAAGGGGTGGCGCACGCCATTGCCCTCGATGCGTTTCACCTGGCTGCGGCAGGAATAGCCGGTCGCCAGGCAGCGCTGCCGCGGCAAACGCTGCAGCGTCGGGTGCCATGATAGCTCATAAATGCCGAGCGAGTTTTGCAGGTTCTTGGCTTCATGGCCGTAAGTGCCCGCCATGCCGCAGCAGCCGACGCTGACGTTCTCCAGTTTGGCGCCGAAGCGCGCGAAGATCGCCGCCCACTGTTGGCCACTGGCCGGCAGCGCGGTGGTTTCGGTACAGTGGCCGAACAGATACCAGGGTTCGCCGGTCGCCGGCTGTTCGGCGCGATCCGCGATCCGCTGCTGCAGCCATTCGTGCACCAGCAGCACCTGGAAATCGCCGCGTTCGGCGCCGAGGATCTCGCGGTATTCGTCGCGGTAGCACAGCACCAGCGCCGGATCGACGCCCACCAGCGGCATGCCGAGCTGCGCCACGCGGTTGAGGAAATCGGCGGTTTTGCGCGCGGTGCGGGCGAACCGCGTCAGGAACCCCTTCACATGCTGCGCCTTGCCGTTCGGCGAGAACGGCAGCAGCACCGGTTTATAGCCGAGCTTCTCCACCAACCGGACAAAGTCCGCCACCACTTTGGCGTCGTAATAGCTGGTGAACGGATCCTGGACGATCAGCACGTGATCTGCGCGCTGCTCGGCGCTCAGCCCTTCCAGCTGCTCCAGCGTCAGCGTGGTCGCGCGGTGGCCGGACAGCTGCTGACGCAGCGTCGGGCTGGACAGCAGCGGCAGATCGACCATGCCGATGGCGTTGCGGCTCATCTCCCGCAGCCACGGCTGGCGGAAGAAGAAGTTGAACACCTTCGGCGCGCGGGCCATCAATGGGGTATAGCTCTCCACGCCGGCGACCATGTAGTCGCTTACCGGGCGCAGATAGCGGGTGTGGTAGAGCTGCAGGAAGCGCGAACGGAATCCCGGCACGTCAATCTTGATTGGGCACTGCGTGGAGCAGGCCTTGCAGGCCAGGCAACCTGACATCGCCTCTTTCACTTCGTGCGAAAAGTCGTACTCGCCCTTGCCGGCGTGCCAGCTGTTGCGGGTCTTCTCGATCAAACCGCGCAGGCTGACTCGCTGCTGCGGCAGCTGTTTCTCCAGCGCCAAAGGATCGACGCCCTGCTCGGCCAACAGACGCAGCCACTCGCGCACCAGCGTCGCCCGCCCTTTCGGTGAATGAATGCGGTTGCCGCTGATCTTCATCGACGGGCACATCGGGCTGCGCACGTCGAAGTTGAAGCACAGGCCGTTGCCGTTACACTCCAGCGCGCCGCGGAACGAGGTACGCACCTCGACCGGGATCTGGCGATCGAAGGTGCCGCGTTTGACCGCGTCCACCTGCATCATTGGCGCATCCACCGCCAGCGGCGCACAGATCTTGCCCGGGTTCAGGCGGTTATCCGGATCGAACGCCGCTTTGATGCGGCGCAGCTCCTCATACAGCTTTTCCCCGAAGAATTCAGGGCTGTATTCCGCGCGGAAACCCTTGCCGTGCTCACCCCACAGCAGGCCGCCGTATTTGGCGGTCAGCGCCACCACCCGATCGGAGATCTGCTTCATCAGCACTTCCTGCTGCGGGTCGCACATATCAAGCGCCGGGCGCACGTGCAGCACCCCGGCGTCGACGTGGCCGAACATGCCATAGCTCAGGTTATGGTCGTCGAGCAGTTGGCGAAATTCGACGATATAGTCCGCCAGGTGTTGCGGCGGCACGCAGGTGTCCTCGGCGAACGGAATCGGCTTGGCGCGCCCTTTGGCGTTGCCCAGCAGCCCGACCGCCTTCTTGCGCATGTTGTAAATGCGCTCGATGCCCGCCAGATCGCCACAGATCTGGTAACCGATCACGCCGCCCTGCCGCTGCGCGATCAATTCGTCCAGCCGTTGACACAGGGTTTCCATCTGGCCGTCGATCAGCGCGCGATCGTCACCGGCGAACTCGACGATGTTCAGCCCGAGCATCTCTTTATCCGGCACGTCGGCGATCAGTTCGTTCACCGAGTGCCAAACGATGTCTTCACGCGCCAGGTTCAGCACCTTGGAATCAATGGTTTCCACCGACAGCGCCTTGGCTTCGACCATAAAGGGCGCATTGCGCAGCGCCGAGTCGAAGGAGTCGTACTTCACGTTGACCAGGCGACGCACTTTCGGCAGCGGCGTGATGTCCAGCCGCGCCTCGGTGATAAACGCCAGCGTGCCTTCGGCGCCGGTCAGGATGCGCGTCAGATCGAAGGTTTGCAGATCGTCGCTCAGCACGTGGCGCAGATCGTAACCGGTGAGGAAGCGATTGAGCTTGGGGAATTTCTCCAGGATCAGCGAGCGCTGCTCGCGGCAGCGGTTCAGCACCGTGCGGTAGATACGCCCTTCGGCGGTCTCGTCCAGAGCAATCGTTTCCGCCAGCGCCGTCGGCATGGCGCGGGTATCGATCATCTCGCCGCCCAGCAGTACCGCCCGCAGGCCCAACACGTGATCGGAGGTTTTGCCGTACACCAGCGAGCCTTGACCGGAGGCGTCGGTATTGATCATGCCGCCCAGGGTGGCGCGGTTGCTGGTGGACAGTTCCGGCGAGAAGAAGTAGCCGAACGGCCGCAGATATTGATTCAGCTGATCCTTGATCACCCCGGCTTCGACTTTTACCCAGCCTTGTTCAACGTTGATCTCCAGAATGCGGTTCATATGGCGCGACATATCGACCACGATGCCGGTATTGAGCGACTGGCCGTTGGTGCCGGTGCCGCCGCCGCGCGGGCTGAAGGTCAGCGCATTGAATCGCTCTTCCCCGGCCAGGCGGGCGATCAGCGCCACGTCGGCGGTGGAACGGGGAAACACCACCGCATCGGGCAACAGCTGATAGATGCTGTTGTCGGTGGCCATCGTCAGCCGGTCGGCATAGCTGGTGGCGGTATCGCCGTTGAATCCGTTTTGCTTCAGTGCTTCCAAAAAGTCGAGCACCCGTTGAACGAGGCCGGGCGCCTGAGAAATCTGTGGGATCATTCGCTTTTTTGACCCTGTCCGTCTATTTTTTATGCGCTGATGTACGCTGAATCGGGCCTTTAATTCAGACCCACCCTATTTTTTAGTGACACTAAAAACTAACATACTCGTTTAGTGAAGGCATTCACATTATTACCGCCCTGCGAACGCCGCCACAGGCGGCCGTCCGGCGGTAATAAACCGACCGACAGGCACCCGATTCGCCGGTGCCAGGGATTTAATTGACCAGGATGAGAAGCCACTGATGCCACTCCCGCAATCGCGTTACGACTTACCGCGAATTATTTTCGGCGTGCTGTTTATCGCCATCATGATCGTCGCCTGTTTTTGGGTGATCCAACCGTTCATTCTCGGCTTCGCTTGGGCGGGAATGGTGGTGATCGCCACCTGGCCGCTGCTGCTCAAACTGCAAAAGCTGCTGTGGGGCCGCCGCTCGCTGGCGGTGCTGGTGATGACCCTGCTGCTGATCCTGCTGTTCATTTTGCCTATCTCTCTGCTGATCAGCAGTGTGGTGGATAACAGCGCGCCGCTGATCGCCTGGGCCAGCTCGCCGGGCAAACTGCATATTCCCGATCTCGCCTGGCTGCAGTCCGTGCCGATGATCGGCGACAGGCTCTATTCCAGCTACCATACGCTGGTTAACGCCGGCGGCGCCGCGCTGCTGGCGAAGGTGCAGCCGTACTTCGGCCAGACCGCTACCTGGTTCGTGGCGCAGGCGGCGCATATCGGCCGTCTGCTGCTGCACTGCGCGCTGATGCTGCTGTTCAGCGCCCTGTTGTATGCGCGCGGCGAGCAGGTGGCGTTGGGCATCCGCCACTTTGCGGTGCGCCTCGGCTCTGCGCGCGGCGATGCGGCGGTGCTGCTGGGCGGCCAGGCGATCCGCGCCGTCGCGCTGGGTGTGGTGGTGACGGCGCTGGTGCAGTCGGTGCTGGGCGGCATCGGTCTGGCGGTGAGCGGCATTCCGGCCGCCACTCTGCTGACGATGCTGATCTTCATCTGCTGCGTGGCGCAATTGGGGCCGCTGCTGGTGCTGGTGCCGGCCATCATCTGGCTGTACTGGCACGGCGATACCACCTGGGGCACCGTGCTGCTGGTCTGGAGCTGCGTGGTGGCTACGCTGGATAACGTGCTGCGCCCGGTGCTGATCCGCATGGGCGCCGATCTGCCGCTGCTGCTGATCCTGTCCGGCGTTATCGGCGGCTTGCTGGCCTTCGGCATGATTGGCCTGTTCATCGGCCCGGTGGTGTTGGCGGTATCTTATCGCCTGCTGACCGCCTGGATGGATGAAGCGCCGGAGCCGACCACCGCGCCGGAGCAAGTCATCGAAGATTTGGAAAAACGCTGATTCCCCTCTTCCGCCCGCATCGTCGGGCGGAACTTTTCATTCCTGCCGTTATTCCTACCCCATTCGAGTAATATCTCCACCCAATATAATGCCGCCATATATTGATTACGGTACCGCGAATGAAAGGTGCAATGTAAATCCCTGTTTGTTGCAAACGGCAAAAAGAGATAACTCCCGCAAATAAAATGTGATGCCGCTATCGATTAGGATGATTCTTAATGACTAGTCGCGTTCAAAAATCTAGTATTATGGCCATCTATTGCTTCAAATCACTGATTTTAAAGCAACCTTTCTGAACAATGTAATGCCATACATGTGAATTGCTGTGTGTAGTCTTTGCCCATCTCCTACGGTGGGCTTTTTTTTTATTCTTTTTTCGTCGAATTGATTATTTTACGCGCCGTTATTTACATTCAGAAATAAAAAGGCCGCAGCGTTAACTGCGGCCCGGCGTTAATGCCTCAGCGATGCCGAGAAATTATTTCTTTTTCGACAAATTGATCCAGGTCTGCACCACGGTGTCCGGATTAAGCGACAGGCTGTCGATGCCCTGCTCCATCAGCCACTCGGCGAAGTCTTCGTGGTCGGACGGGCCTTGGCCGCAGATGCCGACGTATTTACCGTGGCGCTTGGCCGCCTGAATCGCCATCGACAGCAGCGCTTTCACCGCGTCGTTGCGTTCGTCGAACAGCTCCGACACCACGCCGGAATCGCGATCCAGCCCCAGCGCCAACTGGGTCATGTCGTTGGAGCCGATGGAGAAGCCGTCGAAGTGTTCGAGGAACTGATCCGCCAACAGCGCATTGGACGGGATCTCGCACATCATGATCACTTTCAGCCCGTTTTCGCCGCGCTTCAGCCCCTGACGCGCCAGCTCGGCCACCACCGCTTCCGCCTGCGCCACGGTGCGCACGAACGGCACCATGATTTCGACGTTGGTCAGCCCCATTTCGTTACGCACGCGTTTCACCGCCTCGCACTCCAGCGCGAAGCAATCGCGGAAGCTGTCGGCCACGTAGCGGCCGGCGCCGCGGAAGCCCAGCATCGGGTTCTCTTCGTGCGGTTCATACTTGTCGCCACCCACCAGGTTGGCGTACTCGTTGGATTTAAAATCGGACAGGCGCACGATCACGCGCTTCGGCCAGAAGGCGGCGCCCAGCGTCGCGATGCCCTCGGTCAGGCGGCCGACGTAGAACTCGACCGGATGATCGTAACCCTGCATCAGCGCACGAATCTCGTTTTGCAGCGCCGGCGTCTGCTGATCGAACTCCAGCAGCGCACGCGGGTGCACGCCGATCATGCGGTTGATGATAAATTCCAGCCGCGCCAGGCCCACGCCTTCGTTCGGCAAACGCGCAAAGTCGAAGGCGCGATCCGGGTTGCCGACGTTCATCATGATCTTCAGCGGCAGATCCGGCAGCTCGGTCACTTCGGAGCTCTGCACGCTGAAGTCCAGCATATCGCTGTAAACGAAGCCGGTGTCGCCTTCCGCGCAGGAGACGGTGACTTTCTGGCCGTCTTTCAGCACGTCGGTGGCGTGGCCGCAGCCCACCACCGCCGGGATCCCCAGTTCACGGGCGATGATCGCCGCGTGACAGGTACGCCCGCCGCGGTTGGTGACGATCGCGGCGGCCTTCTTCATGATCGGTTCCCAGTCCGGGTCAGTCATGTCGGTGACCAGCACGTCGCCCGGCTGGATGCGATCCATTTCGCTGATGTCGTGGATCACTTTCACCGGACCGGCGCCGATGCGGTGGCCGATGGCGCGGCCTTCCACCAGCACCGGGCTGGAGCCGTTCAGCTGGTAGCGCTCCATGGTCTGTTCGTTGGAGCGCACGGTTTCCGGGCGCGCCTGCACGATCAGCAGCTTGCCGGTATGGCCGTCTTTCGCCCACTCGATATCCATCGGGCGGCCGTAATGTTTTTCGATCAGGATCGCCTGCTGCGCCAGCGCCTGCACTTCGTCATCCGTCAGCGAGAAACGGCTGCGCTGCGCTTCCGGCACGTCTTCGATGCGCACCTGCTTGCCGTGATCCTGCGACGGCGCGTACACCATGCGGATCTTTTTCGAACCCAGGTTGCGGCGCACGATCGCCGGCTTGCCGTTTTGCAGCGTCGGTTTGTGCACGTAGAACTCATCCGGGTTCACTGCGCCCTGCACCACCATTTCACCCAGGCCGAAGGCGGAGGTGATAAACACCACCTGATCAAAGCCGGACTCGGTATCGATGGTGAACATCACACCCGAAGAGGCCAAATCCGAGCGCACCATGCGCTGTACGCCCGCCGACAGCGCCACGCCGCGGTGGTCATAGCCCTGATGCACGCGATAAGAGATGGCGCGGTCGTTGAACAGCGATGCGAACACGTGCTTGATCGCCACCATTACGGCGTCGATGCCCTGCACGTTGAGGAAGGTTTCCTGCTGGCCGGCGAAGGACGCGTCCGGCATGTCTTCCGCCGTGGCGGAGGAGCGCACCGCGAAGGAAGCTTCCGGTTCGCCGTCGGCGAGCTGTTGGTAAGCCTGATGAATTTCGCGTTCGAACTCGGCGTGGAACGGCGTGTCGATCACCCATTGGCGGATCTGGGCGCCGGCCTTGGCCAGTTGTGCAACGTCGTCAACGTCGGTCTGATCCAGTAGCTGATAGATGCGCTGGTTAACACCGCTTTGTTCGAGGAAATCGTTAAACGCCTGTGCGGTGGTGGCAAAACCGTTCGGCACGGCCACGCCCAAATCGGAAAGATTGGTGATCATTTCACCGAGGGAGGCGTTTTTGCCGCCGACACGGTCAACGTCGTGCATGCCAAGCTGGTTGTACCAAAGCACATTACGCAAGTCTGGGCCATTGTTGGACATCGAGACAATCCTTATTGCTATCAGTAGGGTAAAGACGGATTTAATTCGCTTGCTTTACGGCGCCGCTAACACGGAGCCGAATCAGACTAGCACACTGATCCGGGGAAAATGGAAAGGTGAATCGATCAACCCACTGAAGAAAGTGGTTTTTAAGAGAATGTCCTAACCGGCTGATTTGCCTGGGAACCGTTCCCAATCGCACGAAAAGCTTAGTTCTCAACAAATTACGCTCTTTTTAAACTTCTGTTTTAATGACCACGCAAACGCTACCGTTTTTGGTGAAAATAGCGGCAAATTTACGTTTCGGATCGAAAAGCGTCGCTGCGCCGCGATTTTTACCGCCGCCAAAGCGCGCTTTTCTTCACGCGCCGCCGCAAGGCGCTTTACCGCCCCGCCGTCACAATTTTTCCCCTCGCCCCTTTACCGGCGGATCGTCTGCGGCTCATGATATTGACAGTGATGACAGCAGTAACACCGTTTTCAGGTAAGGAGCCTTGGGTGGAAAGAAGCGTTTTTTATATTTCGGATGGTACGGCGATCACCGCCGAAGTGCTGGGACACGCGGTGCTGTCGCAGTTCCCGGTCACGGCGACCACCTATACCCTGCCGTTTGTCGAAACCGAGGCGCGCGCTCGCGCAGTTCGCCAACAAATCGATGATATCTATAATGAAACCGGCGTGCGGCCGCTGGTGTTTTACTCCATCATCTCGCCGGAAGTGCGCGATGTGATCGTGCAGAGCCAGGGCTTCTGCCAGGATATCGTGCAGGCGCTGGTCGGCCCGCTGCAGGGCGAGCTGGAAGTGGAGCCGACGCCGGTGCCGAACCGCACCCACGGTCTGACCGCCAGCAACCTCGGCAAGTACGACGCGCGCATTGCCGCCATCGACTATACGCTGGCGCACGACGACGGCATTTCGCTGCGCAACCTCGATCAGGCGCAGGTGATCCTGCTCGGCGTGTCGCGCTGCGGCAAAACCCCCACCAGCCTTTATCTGGCGATGCAGTTCGGCATCCGCGCCGCCAACTACCCGTTTATCGCCGACGATATGGACAATTTGCACCTGCCGGCCTCGCTGAAACCGTTTCAGCATAAATTATTCGGCCTGACCATCGATCCGGAACGCCTGGCGGCGATCCGCGAGGAACGGCGTGAAAACAGCCGTTACGCTTCATTGCGCCAGTGCCGCATGGAGATCGCCGAAGTCGAGGCGCTGTTCCGCAAAAATCAGATCCGCTACCTCAATACCACCAACTATTCGGTCGAAGAGATCTCCACCAAAATCCTCGACATCCTCGGCATGAGCCGCCGCATGTTCTGACCTTTGCCTCGCGGGGCCGCCGCGCCCCGCCGCCTGCCGTTTATTTCAGCAGCCGCTGATTTTTTTGTGCTTTTTTTCGCGGCTTTGATCAACAGAACACAATCTCTACGGTTGAATTCAGCGCTTTTTGCGTTATTGTGATCGCCATCACTTCCCGGCACTCCTGCCGCAGAGAAGAACAGTTTCCAGGGAACAACATGCACAAAACAGATGAACTGCGGACCGCGCGCATCGACAGCCTCGTCACGCCGCAAGCGTTGGCGGACAAGCTGCCGATCTCGGCGGCCGTCGCCGACAACGTGACCGCGTCACGAAAACGCATTGAGAAAATCCTCACCGGTGAAGACCGCCGCCTGCTGGTGGTGATCGGCCCCTGCTCCATCCACGATCTCGACGCCGCCGTCGATTACGCCGGCCGGTTGAACGCCCTGCGCGAACGCTACCAGGATCGCCTGGAGATCGTGATGCGCACCTATTTCGAAAAACCGCGCACCGTCGTCGGCTGGAAAGGCCTGATATCCGATCCGGCGCTGGACGGCACCTTCCAGGTCAACCGCGGCATCGAAATGGCGCGCCGCCTGCTGCTGGAAGTGAACCAGCTCGGCCTGCCGACCGCCACCGAATTCCTGGACATGGTGGTCGGCCAATACATCGCCGATCTGATCAGCTGGGGTGCCATCGGCGCGCGCACCACCGAAAGCCAGATCCACCGTGAAATGGCCTCGGCGCTCTCCTGCCCGGTCGGCTTTAAAAACGGCACCGACGGCAACACTCGCATCGCCATCGACGCCATTCGCGCGGCGCGCGCCGGGCACATGTTCCTGTCGCCGGACAAACATGGCCAAATGACCATCTACCAGACCAGCGGCAACCCGTACGGCCACATCATCATGCGCGGCGGCAAAACGCCGAACTATCACGCCAGCGACATCGCCGCCGCCTGCGACAGCCTGCGCGAGTTCGATCTGCCGGAACACCTGGTGATCGACTTCAGCCACGGCAACTGCCAGAAAATGCACCGCCGCCAGCTGGAAGTGGCCGACAACGTCTGCCAACAGATCCGCGCCGGCTCCGCCGCCATCACCGGCGTGATGGCGGAAAGCTTCCTGGTGGAAGGCACGCAAAAGATCGTCGCCGGCCAGCCGCTGACCTATGGCCAGTCGATCACCGATCCTTGCCTGAGCTGGTCCGACAGCGAACAGCTGCTGGCGATGCTGGCGGATGCGGTCGATAGCCGTTTCTGACGCAACCTAGGCCGGGGCTTCGCCCCGGCTTTATCCCTCCCGCACCGCTCATCTATACTGATTGCAACCTATTTGCACCCGCCGAAACGCACCTGGAGCCCCGGCATGATTCACTCTCTGTTATCCATCCCCTGCGTCACACTGCAGGGCGAGCAAAAAACGCTGGGCGATTTTCCGGCGCGCGCTTATCTGGTGGTCAACACCGCCAGCAAGTGCGGCTTTACCCCGCAGTACCGCGGGCTGGAAAATTTGTGGCAATACTATCGCGAACGCGGCCTGGTGGTGCTCGGCTTCCCCTGCAACCAGTTTGGTTCTCAGGAGCCGGGCAGCCCGCTGGAGATCGCCAACTTTTGCAGCCTCAACTACGGCGTCAGTTTCCCGCTGTTCAGCAAGATAGACGTTAACGGCCCCGGCGCGCACCCGCTGTTCAATGAGCTGAAACGCCTGGCGCCCGGCATTCTGGGCAGCCGCCGCATCAAATGGAATTTCACCAAGTTCCTGCTCACCGCCGACGGCCAGCGCGTCACGCGCTTTGCGCCGATCACCAAGCCCGAACGCCTGTTTGACCGCATCGAAACCCTGCTGAAATAACCCCCCTTTTTTACGGGCCGGGTACGCTCGGCCCGCCGCCGGATGTCCATTCGACAAAAAGGTTCCATCGGTAAGAAAATTTTCCTTGATGTAACCTTTCCTTCACATGATAATGATTCTCAGTTTGATATTAATTACCATTTAATGGTCTGTTTTATAAGCACAATGATAATGGATACTGCCAACACGCCTACCCCCGCCGCCGCGGCCCCGACCGAGCACAGCGCAAACGCGCCGCCCAGCTACGACAGCGCACAGCTGCTCGGCGCCGACGGCATCGCGTTCATTACCCATCAGGGCCAGCGCTATCAGCTGCGGCAGACCAAAGCCGGGAAATTGATCCTGACCAAATAACCACAGAACCCTCAAACGCCAGCCACCCCGATCTTTTGATCCAGGCAGCCAGCAAATCTATTGATATGTTTTATTACATACGGAGAGTTGCACCATGCCTCTGACATTTTCCACCCGGCTGCGTTTTTCCGCTTTGAGTCTGGCGATTGCCTGCGCTCTGCCTACGGTGGCCTTGGCACAAAACACCAGCACAACATCCTCTTCCAACGCGGCGCCGGCCAAAAAAGCCAAAGCCGCCGACGAGACCATGACCGTGGTCGCCACCGGCAACCAGCGCAGCAGCTTTGAAGCGCCGATGATGGTCACGGTCATCGAAGGCAACTCGCCGGAAAGCCAGACCGCCACTTCGGCCGCCGATATGCTGCGCCGCGTACCGGGCATCACCGTCAACGGCACCGGGCGCAGCAACGGCCAGGACGTGACGATGCGCGGCTACGGAAAAAACGGCGTGCTGACGCTGGTCGACGGCATCCGCCAGGGGACCGATACCGGCCACATCGGCGGCACCTTCCTCGATCCGGCGCTGGTCAAGCGCATTGAAATTGTGCGCGGCCCCTCTGCGTTGCTGTACGGCAGCGGCGCACTGGGCGGCGTTATCGCCTACGAGACCGTTGATGCCGCCGATCTGCTGCTGCCGGGCCAGGATACCGGGTTCCGCGTCTACGGCACCGCCGGCAGCGGCGATCACAGCCTGGGCATGGGCGCCAGCGCCTACGGCAAGACCGATAACCTCGACGGTTTGCTGTCTTTCGGCACTCGCGACGTCGGCGATCTGCGCCAGGGCAACGGCTTCGATGCGCCTAACGACGAAACCATCAGCAACGTGCTGGCCAAAGGCACCTGGAAGATCGACGACAACCAGTCGCTGAGCGGCGATCTGCGCTACTACAACAACAGCGCTCAAGAGCCGAAAAATCCGCAGACGCCGGGCAGCTCGAGCGGCAACCCGATGACCAACCGCTCGACCATCCAGCGCGATGCGGCATTGAGCTATAAACTCAAGCCAGTCGGCCAGGATTGGCTGGACGCCACCGCCAAGTTGTACACCTCGGAAGTCAAAATCAATGCACACAACGCCGGCGCGACCGACGAATTCCGCAAGCAGACCACCAACGGCGGCAAGCTGGAAAACCGCACGCGCCTGTTCGCCGACAGCTTTGCGTCACACCTGCTGACCTACGGCTCCGAGGTCTATGAACAGAAACAGCAGCCGGGCGGCGCCACCACCAGCTTCCCGCAGGCCAAGATCAACTTCGCCTCCGGCTGGCTACAGGATGAAATTACGCTGCGCGACATTCCGATCACCGTGCTGGCAGGCACGCGCTACGACGATTACAAAGGCAGCAGCCAGGGCCACGAAGACGTCAAGGCCGACAAATGGTCGTCCCGCGGAGCCCTGAGCTACTCGCCGACCGACTGGTTGATGCTGTTCGGCTCCTATTCCCAGGCCTTCCGCGCCCCGACCATGGGCGAGATGTACAACGATTCGCGCCACTTCCCCGGCAACTATTGGGTGCCCAATCCTAATCTGCGGCCGGAAACCACCAGCACCACCGAAGCCGGTTTCGGCCTGCGCTTCGACGATCTGCTGCTGACGGATGACAGCCTGCAATTCAAGGCCAGTTACTTCGATACCGACGCCAAAGACTACATCTTCATGTATGTCACTCGCACGCAGACCGCCTCAGCGAATATCTCTCGCGCCAAAATTTGGGGTTGGGACACCTCGCTGAACTATCAGACCAAGTGGTTTAACTGGGATCTGGCTTACAACCGTACACGCGGCAAGGACAAGTCTCGCAATGGCGAGCTGAACGCGAAAAGCGGCGATTGGCTGGCCGACATCAGCCCGGATACCGTTACCAGCTCGCTGGACGTGCCGCTGGGCGAAACCGGCCTGTCCGCCGGCTGGGTTGCCACCTTCGCCGAGCGCGCCAAGCGAGTGCCCGCCACCTACTCGGAACAAGGCGGCTATGGCGTCAACGACTTCTATCTGAGCTACAAGGGCCGCGATCGGCTGCAGGGCATGACCACCACCGTGGTGCTGGGCAACGCCTTCGACAAGGAATATTACTCGCCGCAGGGCGTCCCGCAGGATGGCCGCAACGCCAAACTGCTGGTCAGCTACCAGTGGTAATCATTTGACTATCTGGCGGACAACCCGGTTGTCCGCCGTTCGCATTACAGCGCAGGAGAATCCCGCATGAGCAACACCCTATACGAACGCTACCAACAGGCTAAAATCGATCACCCCGGCAAATACGCCCGCGATCTGGCTGCGATCCTCGGCGTCAGCGAAGCGGAGCTGACGCACGCCCGCGTCGGTCACGACACCCGCCGCCTGCAGGCCGACGCGCGCACCCTGCTGACCGAGCTTGAGCAGGTCGGCGTCACCAAGTCCATCACCCGCAACAGCTATGCGGTGCATGAGCAGATGGGCCGCTACCGCAACCAGCACCTCAACGGCCACGCCGGGCTGATCCTCAACCCACGCGAGCTGGATCTGCGCCTGTTCCTCAACCACTGGACCAGCGTCTTCGCCATGAGCGAAACCAACAAGCGCGGCGTGCGCCACAGCATTCAATTCTTCGACCAACAGGGCGATGCGCTGCACAAGGTCTACACCACCGAGGAAACCGATCTGCCGGCCTGGATGGCGCTGGTGGAGCGCCACCTGAGCGAAGAAAACCCGGCGCTGGCGCTGAAGCCCGCCGAGGCGGCAACCACCGATGAAACGACGCAGGATCATGCCAAAATCGACGGTGAGTGGCGCGCGATGACCGACGTTCACCAGTTCTTCCAGCTGCTGAGCCGCAACAAGCTGACGCGCCAACAGGCCTTCCGCGCCGTCGGCGACGATCTGGCCTACCAGGTGGACAACAGCGCGCTGTCGCAGCTGCTCGAAGCGGCGCAGCAACAGCAAAACGAGATCATGATCTTCGTCGGCAACCGCGGCTGCGTGCAGATCTTCACCGGCCAGATCGAACGTTTGATGCCGCAGGAAGGCTGGATCAACGTGTTCAACCGCCGCTTCACGCTGCACCTGATTGAAGACGCCATCGCCGAAAGCTGGATCACCCGCAAACCGACCAAGGACGGCATCGTCACCAGCCTGGAGCTGTTCGCCGCCGACGGCACGCAGATCGCGCAGCTGTATGGCCAGCGCACCGAAGGCCAGCCGGAACAAACCCAGTGGCGCGAGCAGGTTGCCGCGCTCGCCGCCAAGGACATCGCCGCATGAAATCTTCCTTGATCCGCCGCCTGGCGTTGATGATGTCGCTGGCGCTGCCGCTCACCGCCGCGGCGGCGCAGCGCATCGTCTCGATCGGCGGCGACGTGACGGAAATCGCCTTCGCGCTCGGCGCCGGCGACGAGGTGATCGCCCGCGACAGCACCAGTCTGCATCCGGAAGCGGTGAAAAAGCTGCCGGACGTCGGCTACATGCGCCAGCTGAACGCCGAAGGCATTTTGGCGCTGAAGCCGACGCTGGTGCTGACGACCGAGCTGGCACAGCCGGCGCTGGTGCTCAAACAGCTGGCGGACAGCGGTGTCAACGTGGTCAGCGTGCCGGGTGACACCACCCTGCAGGCGGTGCCGCAGAAAATCGCTACGATCGCCGCAGCGCTGCAGCGCGTTGAGCAAGGCAAACAGCTGAGCGAACGCTATCAACGGCAGTTGGCGGCGGTGGATACCTCCCCGCTGCCGGTCAAGGTGCTGTTCGTGATGAGCCACGGCGGCATTACGCCGATGGCCGCCGGGCAACACACCGCCGCCGACGCGGTGATCGCCGCCGCCGGGCTGAAAAACGCCATGCAGGGCTTTGACCGCTACCGTCCGCTGTCGCAGGAAGGCGTCATCGCCAGCGCGCCGGATCTGTTGCTGGTTACCACCGACGGCGTGCGCACCCTCGGCGGCGAACAGCAGCTGTGGACGCTGCCGGGCCTGGCGTTGACGCCGGCGGGCAAGCAGCGCCGCGTGCTGATCGTCGATGACATGGCGCTGCTGGGCTTCGGTCTGGAAACGCCGGCGGCGCTGGCCAAGCTGCGCCACGCGGCGGAGCAAAAGTAATGCGCTGTCGCACCTCGCCCCAGCTGGCCATCATCGGTCTGCTGGTGCTGCTGACGCTGCTGGCGCTGGTCGCCGCCAACCTGGGCGCGCTGACGCTGTCGTTTCGCACCCTATGGCGCGAACCCTTCAGCGACGCAGCCTGGCACATCTGGTTGAACATTCGCCTGCCGCGCGTGCTGCTGGCGGTGGTGATCGGCTGCGCGCTGGCGGTGTCCGGCGCCGTGATGCAAGGGCTGTTCCGCAACCCGCTGGCGGATCCGAGCCTGCTGGGCATCAGCAGCGGCGGCGCGCTGTTTGTCGCGCTGTTCATCGTGATGCCGCTGGCGTTGCCGGTGACGATCGCGCTGTACGGTCATATGCTGGCGGCGTTCCTCGGCAGCCTGCTGGTGTCATTGTTGATCTACGGCATCAGCCGCAGCGGGCACGGCAATCTGTCGCGGCTGCTGCTGGCGGGCATCGCCATCAACGCCCTGTGCATGGCGGCCATCGGCGTGCTCTCTTACGTCAGCAGCGATCAACAGCTGCGCCAGTTCTCGCTGTGGATGATGGGCAGCCTCAGCCAGTCGCAGTGGCCGACCCTGGCGGTTTCCGCCTCGCTGATCCTGCCTGCGGCGCTGCTGACGCTGCTGCAGGCGCGCCGGCTGAACCTGTTGCAGCTGGGGGACGAAGAGGCCCACTACCTCGGGGTGAACGTCCAGCGCGCCAAGCTGCAGCTGCTGTTGCTGAGCGCCCTGCTGATCGGCGCGGCGGTAGCGATGAGCGGTGTGATCGGCTTCGTCGGCCTGGTGGTGCCGCATCTGGTGCGCATGCGCCTCGGCGGCGATCACCGCTGGCTGCTGCCCTGCTCCGCGCTGGGCGGCGCCTGCCTGTTGCTGGTCAGCGATACGCTGGCGCGCACGCTGGTGGCGCCGGCCGAAATGCCGGTGGGGCTGATGACCAGCCTGATCGGCGGTCCCTATTTCTTGTGGCTGGTGATGCGCCAGCGGGAGCGAGCCGGTGGATAACGTCGCCTGCCTGACAGCCCGGGAGCTGCGTTACAGCCTCGGTACGCGCCGGTTGATCAACGACGTTTCGCTCAGCCTTGCCGGCGGTGAAATGGTGGCGATTATCGGCCCTAACGGCGCCGGCAAATCGACGCTGCTGCGCTTGCTGACCGGCTATTTGACGCCGGACTGCGGCGAATGTCGGCTGCTTGACCGCCCACTGGAACACTGGGCGCCGCAACAGTTGGCCAAAGTCCGGGCCGTGATGCGCCAGTACAGCAATTTGGCGTTTCCATTCAGCGTGGAAGAAGTGGTCAGCATGGGGCGTTCGCCGCACGGCAAACGCGACGAGCATCAGGCGATCCAACAGGTGATGGCACAAACCGACTGCCTGGCGCTGGCGCAGCGCGACTACCGCCAGCTGTCCGGCGGTGAACAACAGCGGGTGCAGCTGGCGCGGGTGTTGGCGCAGCTGTGGCAACCGCAGCCGTCCCCCGCCTGGCTGTTCCTCGACGAACCGACCTCGGCGCTGGATCTGTATCACCAGCAGCACACCCTGCGCCTGCTGCGCTCGCTGACGCGCCAACAACCGCTGGGCGTCTGCTGCGTGCTGCACGATCTCAATCTGGCCGCGCTGTACGCCGATCGGATCCTGCTGTTGCATCAGGGGCGGTTGGTGGCGAGCGGCACGCCGCAGGAAGTGTTGCAAACGGAGATCCTCACCCGCTGGTATCAGGCCGATCTTGGCGTGGTGCATCATCCCGAAGTGTCGCTGCCGCAGGTCTACCTGCGCCAATAAAAAATTTAAGGGCGCTATCAAGCGCCCTTTCTTCATCTCAGCTGGAGCAGGAAATCTCCAGGTGCTTGCCCCAGTCCGGCGGCAGCGCGGCGAGATCGTCATACTCCGGCACATCGTCGAACGGCCGCAGCAGGGCCTGATGCAATCGCTGCAAACGGCCCACGTCGTCGTTCTCCGCGTCCTCAATCGCCTGCTGCGCCAGATAGTTGCGCAGGATCAGCCACGGATTCACCGCCTTCATCGCCCGTTGCCGCTCCGCATCGCTCACCTGCTCCTGTTGCAAACGCTGACGATACTGCTGATACCAGGCGTCGAACGCCGCGCGATCGATAAACTCGTCGCGCAGCGGCGACTGCGCCTGCTGCTGTTCGGTCTCGCTCAACAGGCGGAACGTGCGGGTATAGTCCCGCCCTTCCTGCGCCATCAGGCTCAACAGACCGGTGAGCACGTCGTTGTCCTGCGCCGTCGGCGTGAAGAAGCCGAGTTTGGCGCGCATCTGTTCGCCGTAGGCACGCATCAGCGCCGGCTCATACGCCGCCAGCGCCTGCTGCAGCTGTTCGGTGGTCATCAGCCCCGATAGGGTCTGCGCCAGACGATGCAGGTTCCACAACGCCACCGCCGGCTGATTGTCGAAGGCGTAACGCCCCTGGTGATCGGAATGGTTGCAGATATAGCCGGGCTGGTAGTCGTCAAGGAAGCCGTAAGGACCGTAATCGATGGTGATACCGAGAATCGACATGTTGTCGGTGTTCATCACGCCGTGCGCGAAACCGACGGTTTGCCAATGGGCGATCAGGCGCGCCGTCCGTTCGACCACGTCGGTAAACCACAACAGGTAACGCTCGGCCTGATCCTGCAGCTGCGGCCAGTGACGGGCAATGACGAAATCCGCCAGCTGCCGTACCTGCTCCGGCTGTTTACGGTAGTAAAAGTGTTCGAAGTGGCCGAAGCGCACGTGGCTTTCCGCCACCCGCATCAGCATGGCACCGCGTTCCGGCTGCTCGCGGAACACCGGCTGCCTGCTGGTGACGATGGTCAACGCTCGGGTGGTGGGGATCCCCAAATGGTGCAGCGCCTCAGAGGCCAGAAACTCGCGGATAACCGAACGCAGCACCGCGCGGCCGTCCCCCATGCGCGAATACGGCGTCAGCCCGGCGCCCTTCAGGTGCCAGTCGCGGTGGCTGCCGTCCGCCAGAACCTGTTCGCCAAGCAAAATGCCGCGGCCATCGCCCAACTGCCCGGCCCACACGCCAAACTGGTGGCCACTGTACACCTGCGCCAGCGGCTGCATGCCCGGCAGCAGCGTTTCTCCCGCCCAAATCGGGGTCTTATCCTGAGTAAACCAGCTTTCATCCAGCCCCAGCTCGCGCGCCAGCGGCTCGCTGTGGTACAGCAGGCGCGCATCCTTAAGCGGCGTCGGGTTCAGAGCGGTGTAGAAACCGGGTAACTGTTGGTAGTAAGCGTTATCGAACTGCGGCATAGGCCCTCCGTTTCAGCGTAGTGTAGAGCCTGAACGAGCGGATTAACACCGAAGGAATGCAGGGAGAACGCATCCGCCTGTCGTCAGGACGGATGCGGGGAGTTTGGCGTTCCGCCTGGCTGAGGAAGCGCGGTTTAACGCCGGCTGATAAACGGTGTTATCAGCCCAACAACGAGGATCAATAACGGTAGCGGAATCACGGTAACCTCACTCCGTGCATGATTTACCTCATTGTGTGTAATTTTTTATATCACTTCTTAATTATTGAACTCGCTGGGCGTCGCCAGCAAAGCTTGCAGATTATCCACACCAACGCTGGGCCATAAAAAACCTTGCAGACCTAAAACACCGGCGTACCTGAGTTTATTAAAATACTCTTTTTTCTCTATTCCTCCGACGATCACGCCTTTACATAACAGGTTGATATTCTTTAACAACGAGTCGATGACCACGTCATATCCCTGATGGGTAAACAGCTGCCAGTAAAAACGCTTGTCTATCTTTACGTAGTCAAACAAACCATCGTACAACGCGGTCAGCGTGGCTTTACCGGAACCGAAATCATCGAGCCACAGCGTAAACATTTCGCTTAATCGCCGCACGCTCGGGTTGTTCTTCCCGGCCGAAAGATTCGGAAAACTCTCACTCACTTCAAATGCAATAAAAGGATATTGCCCGATCCGTTGGCACAACGCCGAATCGGAAAGAATAAGCTCAACGATGGTTTCTTCGATATTGATGGTCAACTGCACGTTGTTACCGGTAAACCAAGCCGCATGCTGCTCCGCAAGTTTCAGTTGCTCATTAAATAACTCAATCCTTTGTTCAGGCGCCAATAAATTAATCCCAATTTCGGCCGGCATGGCTAAATCACCGTCGAGACTGTTGAATCGGCTCAACATTTCCACCGCCAACAGCCCACCCTCCATTGAGTAAACAGGTTGAAAAACATAGCTACTAATAAAGTCAGCTTCGAGTTGGATGTTCATTTTAATGCCACAGGATGAATGGCTAGCGTATCATCGTATATCAATATATTTTATCGATCAATCCCTCTGGGATTAATCGGAAATATCAATGTAAATACCCATGAAATATCATTTAATTGATAGATTAAAGCTATACGACAATCGTGAAAGGCGCAAAGAAAAGCAGCCGAACTTATGCCATGGCGCCCGCCAAACGCGTTATGTGAAAAGGTATTTGGCTTAAGTAGAATGGATTGACGGCCAAATTTGACTTATCTCCTTTGTTTTATTTAAGAAAAATCTTAAATAAAGTAAAATAATCTTCCCGCCTTAACGCCGATTTTCCCTGCCGTTAACGATGACTGATTAAATTTAATAACGCATCAATTCCGCCCGTTATTCTCGGCATTGAAAACGCAAAAAAATGCCCACCTTGATTTTCAGAAAATCTGCGCTACCGCCGTGCAAACATCGATTTCAGCGATAAAAAAAGGGATGAGCACGCTCATCCCTTTATCACCAGGCCTTCGCTAACGGATCGTTTCACTCAGCCATTGCCGCAGTTCGGCTAATTCGGCCGCCTGCTGAGGATAGTCCGCCATCAGTCGATCACAGCAGGCGGCAACGGGCTCGCTTCGATACGGGCAGCCCACCAGCATATCCGCCAGCCGCTGCAGCGGGGCGGGATTAAGGCTGTCGGTGAACACCTGCGCGCGAACGATAGCCCCCTTCTCCACATCGAAGAACAGGTCTACGCCGCCCCAGACAAAGCGCTCGTTAAGCAAGTGGCTGAACGCCGGCGCCTTGCCGAAATTCCATTCCCAGCTGCTTTGTTTGGCGAACTGCGCGGCAAAATCGGGCAGATCGGGGAACACGTCCGGCGAAATGATCTCCGGCTCGGCCGTTTCGCCATAGTGGGCGAAGAAAGCCTGCACGATGGCGTCGCATACCTGCTCATGGCTGATGCCCGGCAAAAACTCCGCCAGATTGGCGACGCGTGAACGCACCGAGGTGATGCCCTTGGCCTGCAGCTTTTTGGGATCCGGATTGAGGTAGTTCGCCAGCCGTTCCAGGTCGGCGTTCAGCAGCAGCGTGCCGTGGTGGAAACCGCGATCCTGGGTTTCTCGATAGGCCGAGCCGGATATTTTACGTGGCCCGTCGGCGGTTTCCATCACCAGATCGTTGCGCCCCGACGCGCCGGCCGCGACGCCCAGCTGCCGCAGCGCTTGCAGAATGATGTCGGTCGAGACGCTCTTGTCGTAGCCCGGCTTGCCGGCCATAAAGGTGAAACAGGTGTTGCCCAGGTCGTGAAATACCGCCCCGCCGCCGCTGCTGCGCCGCGCCAGCCGAATGCCGTCCTGCTCCATGCGCCGGGTGTTGCACTCTTTCCAGGGGTTCTGCGACTGGCCAATCACCACCGTTTCGGCATTGCGCCACAGGAAGAGAATTTTTTGCGTGGTCATTTCGCGGAAGATGCACTCTTCCACCGCCAGGTTGAACCAGGGATCGTAGGAGTCGGAGATCAGTAAACGCAGGCTGTTCATGGCAGGCACCGTCCAAAACATGAGATGCCGCCATGATACACCAAATCAATGGGTTAAGGCTAAATGCGTCGCGCCTGCCAGTACACCCGCTTCCAGTAGACGTTATCGAGCGAGGAGCGGATCACTCCACGGCTGGTCGACGCGTGGATAAATTGGTCGTTGGTATCGTAAATGCCGACGTGCAGGCCGTTCTCACCGCCGCCGGTTTTGAAAAACACCAGATCGCCCGGCATCAGCTCATCGCGGGAAACCTTGGTGCCCAGCGAGGTCTGTTCTTCGGTCGAACGCGGCAGTTGCATGTCAAAACGATCGCGGAACGTGCGGTAAACAAAGCCGGAACAATCTACCCCGCCCCGATCCAGGCCGCCGTAACGGTATGGCGTGCCGTACCACTGGCGCAGCTGCTCATTGAGCTGGGCCACCACCACGATAGAGTCCGCCAGGCGGCCGCTGGGCGGCGGCGCATGGCTGCTGCACCCGGCGAGGATCAAACTGGCTAATAAAAACCACACACGCATCCGCATAATATCCCTTCATTGAACACGTTGCCGCATTATGCCATCCGGTACACCACCACACCGCCTGCGAGGCAAAGCCGGCACCACGTAAGGAGAGTGCTATTTGGCGTTAATTTATCTCCCGCACGGGGAAAAAGGCAAGCGCCATAAGGGAGATAATGACAGGATCGCCGGTTTTGGCCCTATTCCGGCGATTTAGTCTCGGACTTGCTGTTAATCAGCCAGACGCCGAACAGAATAAACAGCGTGCCCAGCGTTTTCAGCAGCGTAGCGGACTCGTTGAACCACGGCAGGATCACCGCCGCCAGATAGACCAGCGCGTAACTGACGCTCAACAATGGATAAGCGCGGTTTAACGGCAGGTGGCGCAGCGCAAAGAACCAACACAGCATCGACAGCGCATAACCGCAGATGCCGCCGCCCACCGCCAACAGCGGCAGCCAGTAGCCGCCGATCAGCGCCAACGAGACGTCGGCGAACGACATCAGCGGGATTTGCACCATGCCCCACTTCATCAGCAACTGCGCCAACGTCACCAGCAACACGCTGGCGGCGCCCCAGGCATAGCCCCTCATGAATGCACGCTCATCAGCAGGATCCCCAACATAATCGACGCTACGCCGCACCAGTGGCGGGCGGTCGTCGACTCATGAAACAGCCAGCGCGCCGCCAGCGTCACCATCACGAAGTTCAGGCTGAGCATCGGGTAAGCCAGGCTGAGCGGCAGGCGTTGCAGCACATTGAGCCACACCGCCATGCCCAGCCCCAGCAGCAGCACCGCCAGCGCCAACCAGCGCAGCGTCAGCTTCAGCCGCGCCTCATCCGCCCGTTCCCAACAGTGCGCCGCCTGTTTCTGGCACAGCTGCCCACCGCAGGTGAGCAGGCTGACCACAATCACCAACAGAAAACCCATCATGGTTGCTGTTTATACCACATCAGCACCAGGCGGTTCATGCGATCCACCTTGTCTGCGGCGGGCAGTTCCTGCGGCAGCGCTTCGCCACGGGACAGCTGCAGCACCAGAGACACGTTCCCCTGCTTGCGCGCCTGCGCCAGCCACTGCGGGAAGTCGGCATCGCTGATCAGGTGCCCCTTGGCGTCCGGGTACTCCAGACCATAGGCCACCTCGCCTTTCTGGCTGTACATCAGCACGTCGCTGCGCTTCAGCTCCCAGGCCAGGCCGGCCGCCAGCCCGACGCTGTCGCTCAACACATAGCGGCTGTCGCTCAGTTCGGCCATCGTGGCGCGGGCAAAGTTTTGCGGCAGTTTGGAATCGGTCACCTGTTGCGGGATGGCGTAACCGATCACCAGGCACAGCAGCACCGGGCAAGCCGCCGCCCAGCGCCATTGGCGGCCGTTGTCGCGTACGGAAACCAGCGCGAACAGCAGCCAGCCGCCGAAGGCGATCAGGCCGAGCACCAGTTTCGGCCACTCCTGCGGAGTAAACAGATGCGCTTTCGGCAGCAGACCGGAGCTCAACACCACCAGCGCCACGATGCCGATCAGGCCGAACAGGCCGTTCAGCCAGGCGTTGGCCTTGAACAGCCTGGCGCGCAGCGTGGCGGCGTAGTCTTCCGCATAGGCGGTCATCAGCAGCGCCAGCGGAGCCATGCACGGCAGAATGTAGGTCGGCAGCTTGCCTTTGGCGATGCTGAAGAAGATCAGCGGCATCAGCGCCCAGCTCAGCAGGAAGAACAGCTCCGGACGCTGTACGCGCTCGCGCCAACCCTTGAGCAGCGCACCAGGCAGCAGCGCCAGCCACGGCAGCACCGCCGCCAGCAGGACCGGCAGGTAATACCAGAACGGCGCCTTGTGCTGGGCGTTATCTTCGGCGAAACGCTGAATATGCTCGACCCAGAAGAAGTAATTCCAGAAATCGGGTTCACGTTGCGCGATCGCCAGCGCCCACGGCAGGCTGAGCAGCGTAGCGGTCACGATCGCCACCGGGCCATAGCACAGCAGATCCTTGATGCGGCGTTGCTGAATGACGATCGGGATCACCGCAATCACCGGCACCGCCAGCGCCAGGAAGCCCTTGGTCATAAAGCCCATGCCGCAGGCCAGGCCCAGCAACGCGTAAGCGCCCAGCTTGCCTTTGACCGAGGTGGCTTTCAGCGTCAGGTAATAACTGACCATCGCCGCCGCCAGCCACAGCGAGATCATCGGATCCAGCACGCTGTAGGTGCCGATGCTGAACACCAGCACCATCGACAGGAACATCAGCGCCGCCAGGCTGGCGCGGCGCGCATTGCGCCACATCAGCATCGCCAGCGCGAACACCAGCAGCGCGGTCATGCCGGTGCTGAACACCGAGCCGAAACGCACCGCAAAGTTGTTTTCGCCAAACAGCCACTGGCTGATGTTATTGAACCAGTAACCCGCCACCGGCTTTTCGAAATAGCGCAACCCCAGCAGGTGCGGCACGACCCAATCGCCGCGCTGCAGCATTTCACGGCTGATCTCGGCATAACGCGTCTCATCCGGCTGCCACAGCAGGCGGCCGTTAAGCGGGATCAGGTAAACCAGAGCAAAAAAAACGGCCAGCACAATGGCCCAGGATCCTTTTAGCGCCTTCATGTAACGTCCTTCACATCGGTTTGACAGCCCAGCCAACCTTCGCGGCCGGGGAAAGGAGCGCGCTTGATGCGGCCCAACGGCAGTGACGCCAAATCTTGCGGTAACAGCGCGCTCAGCGGACAGAATTCGATGCCCTGCCGCTGTGCGCGTTGCAATAACTGTTCGAACATCGCCGCCTGCGACATGCCTTCCACTTCGGTGTGAATGGTGTACACCGGCACGCCGCGATCGTTCTCGATGGCGCGCAGAATATAGTCGTTGAAGTCGGCCATGCTGACTTCGCTGCCAATCACTTCATCGAAGGTCGGCAGCGTCACCGGGATCTGCACCGTACCGTGGCGCCCGTCGCTCAGCACCGGACGGAACGGATGGGTGCCGCGGCAATCGCTGTTGTAATGGAAGCCGAAGCGTTGTTTGACCTCCAGCACGCGCGTATCGGCGCGCCAACCCGCCACGGCGGAGCATTTCACCGGCTGGCCGGTGCAGGCGCTCAGGGCGTCGACGCCCAGCTGTACCTGTTCGGTCAGCTGCGCTTCGTTCCAGTGGCCAACCTTGGCCTGCCACCCCTGGTGATCCCAGGCGTGCAGCCCGACCTCATGGCCGGCTTCGGCGGTGCGCTTCATCAGCGGCCCCAGCGCGCGTGAAATGTTGCGCCCCGGCCAGGCGGTGCCGGCCAGCAGAATGTCCAGACCGTACAGCGAGGCGGCGTTCGAACGCAGCATTTTCCACAAAAATTTCGGACGCAAAAGGCGCCAAAGATGGCGCCCCATGTTGTCCGGTCCCACGCTGAAGAAGAAGCTGGCCTGAATGTCGTACTTTTCGAACAGATCCAGCAACTGCGGCACCCCTTCACGGGTGCCGCTGAAGGTATCTACATCAACCCGCAGACCGACTTTCTTCATGCACCGTTCCCTTCCTGAACGGTAGTGCGCAGGAAGTAGTCCAGCGTATCGGCGATGGTTTGCTTCATCTCGATGGTCGGCTGCCAGCCCAGCAGGCGGTGAGCGTTTTTGATGCTCGGCGTGCGGTGCTCGACGTCCTGGTAACCTTTACCGTAGTAGCTGCTGCTCTCCACGTCCTTGAAGCCGGCAAACGGCGGGAAGCGGTCGCGCAACGGGTGGTTGTTGAAGCTTTCCAGCAGCATTTCCGCCAGCTCGCGAATGCTCGCCTCGTTGGTCGGGTTGCCGATGTTGACGATCTGGCCGTCACACAGGCCGTCGCGGTTCTCGATAATGCGGAACAGCGCTTCGATGCCGTCGTTGATGTCGGTGAAGCAACGTTTCTGCGCGCCGCCGTCCATCAGTTTGATCGGCGAACCTTCCACCAGGTTGAGGATCAGCTGGGTGATGGCGCGGGAAGAACCGATGCGCGCCGCGTCCAGGTTATCCAGGCGCGGCCCCATCCAGTTGAACGGACGGAACAGCGTGAACTTCAGGCCTTCTTTGGCGCCGTAAGCCCAGATCACCCGATCCAGCAGCTGTTTGGAGACCGAATAGATCCAGCGCTGCTTGTTGATCGGCCCGACTATCAGGCGTGAATGGTCTTCGTCGAACTCTTTGTCGTCGCACATGCCGTACACTTCAGAGGTGGACGGGAAGATGATGCGCTTGTTGTATTTCACGCAGTCGCGAACAATCTTCAGGTTCTCTTCGAAGTCCAGCTCGAACACGCGCAGCGGGTTACGGGTGTATTCGATCGGCGTCGCGATCGCCACCAGCGGCAGCACCACGTCGCATTTCTTGATGTGATACTCGATCCACTCGGAGTGGATGCTGATGTCGCCTTCCACGAAGTGGAAGCGCGGGTTGTCGAGGAAGCGGCTGATGGCGTCAGAGCCGATATCCAGACCGTAGATGTCGTAGCGATCGTCGCGCAGCAGGCGCTCGGTCAGGTGGTTGCCGATGAAGCCGTTGACCCCAAGGATCAGTACGCGGGTGCGGCGTTTCATCGCGGCATTCGGCTTGGCGGCCAGACGCACGTCGGTGACGATGCCCATTTCCTGCGCCAGGCGGCTGCCCTGCACGTACAGACCGCTGTCGTTTTGACCGGCGACGATCTCCAACGCGCCTTCGCCACAGGCGATGACCAGCGGCGAGGTGCTCAGCACGGTGCCCGGCTGCTTATCGTGTTGGGTATCCAGCACGCGAGAGCGCCAGACGATCAGCTGGCGCTGGCCGAGGTAGCTGAACGCCCCCGGGTACGGCTCGGTGACGGCGCGCACCAGGTTGTTGATCTCTTTGGCGGATTTGTGCCACAGGATCTCGCCGTCCGCCGCGGTGCGGCGGCCGAAGTAGCTGGCCTGGGACTCATCCTGCTTGGTGAAGGTGGCGGTGCCGTTCTTCAGCTTCGGCAGTTGCTCTTTCAACACGATCTGCGCGGCTTCCAGCACTTTTTTGTGCAGCGTCAGCGCGGTATCGCTGTCGGCGATGGCCACTTTTTGCTGCCCGACGATGTCGCCGGCGTCCGGGCGTTTCACCATCTTGTGCAGCGTGGCGCCGGTTTCGGTTTCGCCGTTCACCAGCGCCCAGTTCACCGGCGCACGGCCACGGTAACGCGGCAGCAGCGAACCGTGCAGATTGAAACCGCCCTGCGGTGCCAGCGACAGGATCTCGTCGCTCAGCATGTGGCGGTAATAGAACGAGAAGATCACGTCCGGCTGCAGTGCGCGAATGCGGTCAACCCACAGCGGGTGGTTTACGTCCTCTGGCGCATAGACCGGCAGATCCAATTCGGCGCCCAAACGGGCCACGGAGGAGAAGAAGTTGTTCTCGCCAGGGTCGTCGGTGTGCGTGAACACGGCCTGCACGTCATAACCCGCCTCAGTCAGCGCTTTCAGACCGGCGCAGCCAATATCATGGTAAGCAAATACAATAGCTTTCATCATTCTTCTTCCTGAGTATTGTGGCCCTGCTGTGCACCGACCACTTTCTGAACAAAATAGCGAGGACGCGCGCGCACGTCGGTATAGATGCGGCCGATGTATTCACCCAGCAGCCCCATGCCGACAAACTGGGCGCCGATAAAGGTGAACAGGACGGCGAAAAGGGTGAACACGCCGCCGGCGGCCCATTCAGGGCCGAGCAGCAGACGCAGCGCTATCAGCACCAGCGCCAGCACAAACCCGGACAGTGCCACGATGCTGCCGACCACGCTGAGCAAACGCAGCGGCGTGGTGGTCAGGCAGGTGATCAAGTCATACATCAGGTTGATCAGCTTCATCAGGCTGTACTTCGAGTCACCAAACTCGCGTTCGGCGTGACGCACGTCGATCTCGGTCGTGCGGCGGGCGAAGGTATTCGCCAGGATCGGGATAAAGGTGCTGCGCTCATGGCAGTGCAGCATCGCCTCAACGATATGACGACGGTAGGCGCGCAGCATGCAGCCGTAGTCCCCCATCGACTTGCCGGTGGCGCGTTGAATCATCATGTTGATCACGCGCGAGGCGCTTTTGCGGAACCAGGAGTCCTGACGGTTGGCGCGCACGGTGCCCACCACGTCATAGCCCTCTTCCGCCACGCTGACCAGCCGTGGGATCTCCTCCGGCGGGTTCTGCAGATCGGCGTCCAGCGTAATCACCAGATCGCCGGTCACCTGATTGAAACCGGCCATAATGGCCGAGTGCTGGCCATAGTTGCGGTTCAGCAAGACGGCGATCACGTGGCTATCCGGCTTTTCCGCCGCCGCAGTCAGCATGTCAGCGGAGTTGTCGCTGCTGCCATCGTCGACGAGGATGATTTCATAAGGTTGAGATAACTGCTTACAGGCGGCAGTAGTCCGCTCCAGCAACGCCGGCAGGCTTTCCTGCTCGTTGTATACCGGGATGACTACCGAGACTTTTTTAATCGGTTCAACGCGAGGCACGTAAAGACTCCACAACAGAAGACAAGGCATTGACCACGCGATCCACGTCGGCGTCGGTCATATCAGGGAATAGCGGTAAGGTGCACAGCCGCGCCGAGTTCCATTCGGTATTCGGCAAAGAAAGCTGCGGATAACGCTCACGGTAGAATTTCTGAGTATGCGCGGCGCGGAAATGCAGCCCGGTGCCGACGCCAACCTCTTTCAGGCGCTCCATCAGCTGGTCGCGATCGATGCCGCAACGCGCGGGATCGACGCGGACCATAAACAGGTGCCAGGCGTGATCATGCGGATAATCCGGCACGCCCAACGGTTGGAACGGCGAGCCTTCCAGCGCGCTCAGGTAGCGCTGTGCCAGCGCCTTACGGCGCGCGTTCAGCTCAGCAAAGCGCGACAGCTGCACCACGGCGATCGCCGCATGAATGTCGGACAGGTTGTATTTGTAACCCGGCTCCACCACTTCGGCCTGCGGTTTGCGGCCAAGCTGCTGGCGATCGAAGGCATCGACGGCCAGACCGTGGAACTTCAGGCAACGCAGGCGATCCGCCAGCGCATCGTCGTCGGTGGCGATCAGGCCGCCTTCGGCGCAGGTCACGTTTTTAATCGCGTGGAAAGAGAAAATCGCCGTGCCGCGTGCGCCGACCCATTCGCCGTTGTAGCGCGTGCCGACCGCGTGGGCGGCGTCTTCGATCAGCGGCAAGCGATGGCGTGCGGCTACGGCGCGCAGCGCATCCATTTGCAGGGGAGCACCGGCGTAATGCACCGGAACAATCGCTTTGGTGTTCGGGGTGATGGCAGCCTCGACATCGGCGGCGCTGACCATCAACGTATCACGGTCAACGTCGATCATCACCGGCGTGGCGCCCAGCAGCTCGATCATGTTGAGGGTGGAGACCCAGGTTTGCGAAGGGGTGATGACTTCGTCGCCGGGGCCGATACCCAGCGCCATCAGCGTGATGTGCATACCCGCCGTGGCGGAACTGACGGCGATGGCGTGCTTACAGCCGAAAGTGGAGCAGAAGTCGCTTTCCAGTTGCTGGTTTTGCGGCCCGGTGGTGATCCAACCGGAACGCAACACTTTCTCTACCGCGGCGATTTCTTCATCGCCGATGGCCGGACGAGAGAAAGGCAAAAATTGATCCATAGTTAACCCCAAACGTATCGAGCTGCTTTTGATGACACTGTAAATCCCTTTCGTTTAACGAATATTAAACGCCAGAGAAGAATCGTTTCCGTGGATTAACTGACAATGTAAGGCCGCAAGCTTAACTAAACCTTAAGACGAGACGTGTCATCAGTGGGAGAACTGATGGATAGATGTCGTTACCGTTAATTTAATTTACCAATAAAATCAATTGTTTATTCTTTTTAATAATTATTTACTTATTTTATTTTCGCCGAATCAAGCCTAGCACGTCATTGACGCTTTTCAATAAAACCCACGATAAAATGAGCGGTGGAACAATAATAGCCGATGATTACCCGGCTATTTATATTCACTACGTTTAGTTTTCGTTTACATTTATGCTGCCGGGACGAATTAAGCCGTGCGCGTCATGATCCAACGCTGGTTCCCCACCCATTGCAGGTGAAAATCCACTTCATAGATCTGCGACAACAGGTCGGGCGCCATCACCTCACGGGTGATGCCCTGCGCCACCAGCTGCCCAGCGTGCAGCAACCAAACCCGATCGGCCTGCTGCAGGGTATGATTCAGATCGTGCGCGCACACCAGCGCGCTGCGCCCACTTTGGCAGAATTCGCGCAGCAGGCGATCCAGCGCGACCTTTTGCGCCACGTCCAGGCTATTGGTCGGTTCATCCAGCAACAACAATCGGCTGTGCGGATTGACGCTGGGCCACACCTGCAGCAACACCGCCGCCAGCCGCACCCGCTGCCATTCGCCACCGGAAAGCTGCGTCAACGTGCGTGACAGCTTATCCACCAGCTTCAACCGCTGGCACAGATAGAGGATGGCGTGCTCCACCTCGGTTTGCGCCGCGCCGGCAGGCCGGTGCAACGCCAAATACTGAAACACCGGCATCAGCGACACCGGCGGCTGTTGCTGGCTGAGATAGCCGCGCCGGCATGCCAGCGCGTGCCCCGGATAATCGGCTAACGCGCGTCCGTCCAGGCAGACTTCGCCCAGCCCCGGCAGCATGCCCGCCACCCGCGCCAACAGGGTGCTCTTCCCTGCGCCATTGGGGCCGATCAGGTGAACCTGCAACCCGCCGTCAATCTGTGCCGAAAAAGGCGCCAGGCGCCCCGCCACCCCAACCTCAACGAGTTGCAGCATCTGTCTTATCCTGCCAGCGCTTGTTTCACCGCCGCCACCAGCGCCGGATCTTCCGGCGTAGTGTCAGGCGAGAAGCGCTGGATCACCGTGCCGTCGCGCGCGATCAGGAATTTCTCGAAGTTCCACAGAATATCACCGGGGTGCTTCGGCGCACGCCCTTTGCTGGTCATCCGCGCCAGAAACTCGCTGCCCTGCGGTGCGACAGCCTCCGGCTGTGCGGCAATCAGCGCCTGGTACAGCGGATGACGGCGTTCGCCGTTCACCTCAATCTTGGCGAACATCGGGAATTGCACGCCGAAGGTGCCACGGCAAAACGCCAGGATCTCTTCGTTGCTGCCCGGCTCCTGGCCCAGGAATTCATTGGACGGGAACCCGAGGACTTCCAGCCCTTGATCGCGGTAGGCTTCGTACAGCGCTTCCAGCCCTTCGTACTGTTTGGTCAGGCCGCACTCCGAGGCCACGTTGACCACCAGCAACACCTTACCCCGGTAGGCGCCCAGCGTGGTCGGCTGATTTTCAATGGTTTGTAACGGCAGGTTGTCGATTGGCTTGCTCATCGGTTGTCATCCTTTGGTTTTTTAATGGCAGGTGAATGAAGAGAACTACCTTACGCCTTTTGCCCGGGTCAGTAACCAGATAAATAGCGGCGCCCCCAGCGTGGCGGTCACCACGCCGATCGGCAGCTCGGCCGCCAGCAGCGCAATGCGGGCAACCACATCGGCCACCAGCAACACCCCAGCCCCGGCCAGCGCGCAGGCCGGCAACAGATAGCGTTGGTCGGTCAGGCCGATAAGCCGCAAAATATGCGGGATCACCAACCCAACGAAGCCAATCACCCCGGCGAGCGCCACGCTGACGCCGACCAGCCAGCCGATCGCCAGCACCAGCAGGTTACGCCACAGATGCAGCGACAGCCCTAGTTGCCGCGCCTGTACCTCGCCCAGCGCCATCAGGTTGAGCGCTTTGCCCTGGCCACACAGCCACAGCAGCACCGGCAGCAGCGCCAGCACCAGCCACTTTTGGCGCCAGTCGACCCCGCCGAAACCGCCCATCATCCAGTACATCAGCTGCCGCAGATCGAGGCTGGTGCTGAAATAGACCGCCCAGGTCATCAGCGCGCTGCACACGATGCCCAGCGCCACGCCGACCAGCAACAGCCGCGCATTGGTCAGACGTCGGCGGCGAGCGAAGCCCAGCAACAGGAAGGTCATCGCCAGCGCACCGGCTATCGCGGCGGCGCTCATCAGCGCCACCGGCAACAACCCCTGCCCCAACAACACCGTCAGCACCAGCGCTACGCCGGCGCCGTTAGCGACGCCCAGCAGACCGGGCTCCGCCAGCGGGTTTTCAAACAGCGCCTGCATTACCGCGCCCGCCACCGCCAGGGCGGCGCCGACCAGCATCACAGCCAGCGCGCGCGGCAAACGCAGTTGCCAGACGAACAGTTGCGCCCGATCGCTGAACCACTCTGACGGCCATATCCATTGGTCGCCGGCGCAAAGACTGAACAGCAACGCCACCGCCACGCCCAGCGCCAACAGACCGATCTGGCGTTTATCGCGGTAGCGTTGATGTTGCAACAATAAGGTGAAGGTACGGCTGGTTGGCATGGCGCGGCGGTTCCCTGCCGGCCGCTGTCGTGGCCGGATAATTGACGTTTGAGTCGAATATTAGGGGGTTAACGCCGCAAGGGGAAGCCTTGCGTGGATGATGGCGCAGGAAAGCAGCGGCTGGCCTTGCCCGTCATCGCAACGATGATGGCAAAACCAGCCGCCGATAAACTCAGGGTTAACGATGCGGGCCGGCGTTGCCCGGTGGATAAGGCTGGCCGCGGCCGTCATCGCGGCGGTCGGAGGCACCGCGATCGTCATGATTGCGCTCGTGGTCGCGATTATCGCGATCGCCGCGGAACGGATTGCCGCTGCGTGCCGGCTCACGGTGATCATAGCCACGCGGCGGCGATGGCTGCCAGCGGCCGCCGTCCCAGTACATGCCGCGCGCATTGCGCTCACCCAGACCGCGGCCCTGATGCGCATGCCACCACTGCGGTGGACGCCAGTCGTAACCATCCCAGTAGTAGCCGCGACGGTCCTGATCCCCCAGATGCAGAGAAACGCCCGGCACATTGATATCGACAGAGACATCGGCCTGCGCCGCCAGCGGCAGCAACAGCGGGAAACACACCAGCAACAGGATCTTTTTCATTTTGCCTTCTCACTCTATTTTTCTTGCTGCAGTGGTTATATCAGCGCGTTTATTTAACCACTATCTCACCGATGCCTATTTTCAGATTGTTTTCGACGGCCTTACACAATCCCTACACTGTTTGCCCTCGCCTTTAATTATCATAACCGCTGACAAGGCTTAACGAATAACTGACGGCTCTCAAGCGGCGTGGCAATTATAATTAAGCGAATTTCCATCGGAGGATAATAAGATGACTAAACGTATAGGCAGCCTGCTGGCCGTTGTGGCCCTGACAGCAAGCCTCAGCGCCTGCTGCTGGGGCCCGCACTGGGGCGGCGGCCACCGTGGCGATGGCCCTGGCCATTATCACGGCCGTTATTGAAGCGAAAACAATGCCACTCACCAAATAAGAGTTAAGAATATTCCGAAATCGAGCTTAAATAAACTTCCGCCGTAGCGTTTGAACGCAGGATTTTAATTCTTACATTGCCCATTAGGAATAAACTGAATTTTATCCTCAAAAAGAAAAAGGCCGCGCAAGCGGCCTTTTTTGATATCACACGTCACTCACCCTTTCGGGCTGGCGTTTTCTACCCGGCTTTTCAGCTTCTGCCCCGGACGGAAGGTCACCACGCGGCGCGCCGTAATCGGAATGTCTTCGCCGGTCTTCGGGTTACGCCCCGGACGTTGGTTCTTGTCACGCAGATCAAAGTTGCCAAAACCCGACAGTTTTACCTGTTCGCCATTCTCAAGGGCCCGACGGACCTCTTCAAAGAACAGTTCCACCAGGTCTTTGGCGTCCCGTTTGCTAAGCCCAAGCTTCTCAAACAGGTGTTCTGACATTTCAGCTTTAGTAAGCGCCATAGGTTCAATCCCTCAAGGATGCTTGGAATCGCTGTTTTAGAGCCTCTACGCATTTTGCAACGGTAGCGGCTATCTCCTCTTCTTCCAGTGTACGAGCGGTATCCTGCAATACCAGACTGATAGCCAGGCTCTTGTCACCTTCTGCCACGCCCTTGCCACGGTACACGTCAAACAAGTTTACGCCAACTACCTGATTTGCGCCAACTTTCTTACACTCGGCCAAAATATCTTCTGCGGGGACGTTTTCAGCCACCACAACGGCGATATCACGGCGGTTTGCCGGGAAGCGCGAAATCTCCCGCGCCTGAGGCACGGCGCGGCTCGCAAGCTTGTTCCACTCCAGTTCAAACACCACGGTGCGGCCGTTAAGATCCAGTTTACGTTCAAGTTCCGGGTGAATCACACCGATGAAACCTACGCGTTCGCCGTGCAAATAAATCGCCGCACTCTGCCCTGGATGCAGGGCCGGATTGGCTTCCGCCCGGAACTGAATTTCGGATAATTTACCGGTCAGTTCGAGGACAGACTCCAGATCCCCTTTTAAATCATAGAAGTCGACGGGCTTGCGCGCCAGATCCCAATGCTCATCGTGCGTATGGCCGGCGATCACGCCTGCCAGCATGACGTCCTGACGAATACCCAGATCTGCCGCACTATCAGGCACAAAGCGCAGGCCGCTTTCGAACAGGCGCAGACGCGTCTGCTGACGGTTCTGGTTATACACCACCGCGGACAGCAAACCGGTCCACAACGACAGGCGCATCGCCGACATCTCGACCGAAATCGGGCTCGGCAGGATCAGCGCTTCTTCATTCGGGTGCAGCAGCGCCTGCACTTTCGGATCGACGAAGCTGTAGGTGATCGCTTCCTGGTAGCCGTGATCGACCAGCATGGTCTTCACGCGCTTGAGCGTCAGATCGGCTTCGCGATGCTGGGTCATCACCAGATCGGCGCGCACCGGCACATCCGGGATGTTGTCGTAGCCGTAAACGCGCGCCACTTCTTCCACCAGATCCTCTTCGATTTCCATATCGAAACGCCAGCTCGGCGCGACCGCTTGCCAGCTGTCGCCCTGCTCGGTCACCTGGCAGCCCAGGCGGCGCAGAATGTCGCTGACCTGCTCGCTCGGCACCACGTGGCCGATCAGACGATCCAGCTTCTCACGGCGCAGCGTGATGGTGGCGCGCTTCGGCAGTTCGTTTTCGTGGGTTACGTCGATAACCGGGCCGGCCTGGCCGCCGCAGATGTCGAGCAGCAGGCGCGTGGCGCGCTCCATCGCTTTGTACTGCAGCGCCGGATCGACGCCGCGCTCATAGCGGTGAGACGCATCGGTGTGCAGGCCGTGACGGCGTGCGCGGCCGGTGATCGACAGCGGGCTGAAGAAGGCGCATTCCAGCAGCACGTCCTGAGTTTCCCCGTTGACGCCGGAATGCTCGCCGCCGAAGATGCCGCCCATCGCCAACGCTTTTTGATGATCGGCGATCACTAAGGTGTCGGCGCTCAGTTTGGCTTCGTTGCCGTCCAGCAGCGTCAGGGTTTCCCCTTCTTCCGCCATGCGCACCACGATGCCGCCGTCGATGCGGCCCAGATCGAAAGCGTGCATCGGCTGGCCAAGCTCCAGCAGCACATAGTTGGTGACGTCTACCACGGCATCGATAGAACGGATGCCGCAACGACGCAGTTTTTCACGCATCCACAGCGGGCTTGGCGCCTTGACGTCGATGCCTTTCACCACGCGCCCCAGATAGCGTGGGCACGCCTGCGGCGCGTCAACGCGGATCGGCAGCGTGGCGTCGATGGTGGCGGCCACCGGGCTCATGTCCGGCTCGGTCAGCGCAACCTGGTTCAGTACGCCCACGTCGCGCGCGACGCCGATGATGCCCAGGCAGTCGGCGCGGTTTGGCGTGACGCTGATCTCGATGGTGTTGTCGTTCAGTTTCAGGTAGTCACGGATGTCGGTGCCGATCGGCGCATCCAGCGGCAGCTCGATGATGCCGTCATGATCGTCGGAAATGCCCAGCTCGGAGAACGAGCACAGCATGCCTTCCGAAGGTTCGCCGCGCAGTTTGGCGGCCTTGATTTTGAAGTCGCCCGGCAGCACCGCGCCCACGGTGGCGACCGCCACTTTCAGGCCGGTACGGCAGTTTGGCGCGCCGCAGACGATGTCGAGCAGGCGATCGCCGCCTACGTTAACCTTGGTGACGCGCAGTTTGTCGGCGTTCGGATGTTGACCGCACTCGACCACCTCGCCCACGACGACGCCGTTAAACGCGCCGGCAACCGGATCCACGCCGTCCACTTCCAGGCCGGCCATGGTGATTTGATCGGATAATGCTTCGCTGCTGATGGCCGGGTTTACCCACTCGCGCAACCAGAGTTCACTGAATTTCATGTGATATTCCCGCCTTACTTAAACTGTTTGAGGAAACGCAGATCGTTTTCGAAGAATGCGCGCAGATCGGTGACGCCGTAACGCAGCATTGTCAGGCGCTCCATGCCCATACCGAAGGCGAAGCCGGAGTAAACTTCCGGATCGATGCCCACGTTGCGCAGCACGTTCGGATGCACCATGCCGCAGCCCAGCACTTCCAGCCATTTGCCGTTCTTGCCCATCACGTCCACTTCAGCGGACGGCTCGGTGAACGGGAAGTAGGACGGGCGGAAACGAACCTGCAGGTCTTCTTCAAAGAAGTTGTTCAGGAAATCGTGCAGCGTGCCCTTCAGATTGGTGAAACTGATGTCTTTATCGACGATCAGCCCTTCCATCTGATGGAACATCGGGGTGTGCGTCTGATCGTAGTCGTTACGATAAACGCGGCCCGGCGCAATGATGCGGATCGGCGGCTGCTGGTTCTTCATGGTGCGGATCTGCACGCCGGAAGTCTGGGTGCGCAGCAGGCGCGTGGCGTCGAACCAGAAGGTATCGTGGTCGGCGCGCGCCGGGTGATGCCCCGGAATGTTCAGCGCGTCGAAGTTGTGGTAATCGTCTTCAATCTCCGGGCCGGTGGCAACGGAGAAGCCCAGCTCGCCGAAGAAGGTTTCGATACGGTCGATGGTGCGGGTCACCGGATGCAGACCGCCGTTTTCCATGCGACGGCCCGGCAGGGAGACGTCGATGGTTTCAGCCGCCAGGCGCGCGTTCAGCGCAGCGCTTTCCAGCGCGTTCTTACGCGCGTTCAGGGCGTCTTGCACCTCCTGCTTGGCCTGGTTGATCACCGCGCCGGCCGCCGGACGATCTTCCGCCGGGACGTCGCGCAGAGACTGCATCTGCAAGGTGAAATGACCTTTCTTGCCAAAATATTCGACGCGCACCAAATCTAACGCGGCAACATCCTGGGCATCTTCTACGGCTGCCTTGGCATTGGCAACCAGCTCTGCGAGATGTGGCATTGCTTTCCTCTTCCTCTGGCCGGGATGGCCCTAAGTAATTGTTATCTATATTCGAACACGCCTTTGAGCAATCTTCAAAGACTTTTCAATGCGTTGCCGGCCGGGCGGCTCACCTGAGCTGAACGCCAGCCATACTCACCGCAACGCGTTGCAAGGCGGGACGATGGCCAAAAACAAAAAAGCCTCCACGAGGGAGGCTTAGGCGCTACTTTTCGTTTCTTTTCTTACGCGCAAAGCCTCCTGAAATCAGGCGCTAAAGTAAAAAAAGAAACGAAAAATAGCTGCGTGCATGATTGCGGTACCTTGTCGATGATTGCCCACCAGTGATATAGCTGCGGACAATGAAAGTCAATATTTGTCGCTGAAAACAAAGATTAAAAGAGGGAGCAAGCTCCCTCTTCTACTGACTTACGCCAGAGCTGCTTTCGCTTTCTCAACCAGTGCGCCGAAGGCCACTTTGTCGAAGACTGCGATGTCAGCCAGGATCTTACGGTCAATTTCGATCGACGCTTTTTTCAAGCCGTTGATGAACTTGCTGTAAGACAGACCGTTCTGACGAGCAGCTGCGTTGATACGTGCAATCCACAGCTGACGGAACTGACGCTTACGTTGACGACGGTCACGGTAAGCATACTGGCCTGCTTTGATTACTGCCTGGAAGGCAACACGATATACGCGCGAACGGGCACCGTAGTAGCCTTTCGCCTGCTTCATAATTTTCTTGTGACGTGCGCGTGCAATTACACCACGTTTTACGCGAGCCATATGCTCTCTCCTAAAGTCTTATTCTAAATTCAAAAAAAATGGCTTATGCGTACGGCAGGCACGCGGTAACCAGGACCAGATCGTTTTTAGACACCATGCCTTTCGGACGCAGGTGACGTTTACGCTTGGTTGCTTTTTTGGTCAGAATATGACGCAGGTTGGCATGTTTACGCTTAAAACCACCGCTGCCGGTTTTTTTGAAGCGCTTGGCTGCACCACGTACAGTTTTAATCTTTGGCATTTTAATTAAATCCACTTCGCATTGTTAAACAACGAATCAGTTGGGCGAATAAAACCCACACAGCGCAAGCGCCGCGCGGGTTCCATTACTTGTAAGCCTTACTGTTTCTTCTTAGGAGCGAGCACCATAATCATCTGGCGGCCTTCGATCTTCGTAGGGAAGGATTCGACCACTGCCAGATCCATATCTTCACACAGGTCTTTACGGACGCGGTTAAGCACTTCCATACCGATCTGCTGGTGCGCCATCTCACGCCCGCGGAAACGCAGGGTGATTTTGGCTTTATCGCCATCTTCCAGAAAGCGAATCAGGTTGCGTAGTTTGACCTGATAGTCGCCATCATCGGTGCCAGGACGGAATTTGATTTCCTTGACCTGGATAACTTTTTGCTTCTTCTTCTGTTCTTTCGTCGACTTGCTCTTCTCGTAGAGGAATTTGCCGTAATCCATGATTCGGCAAACTGGCGGTTCGGCATTTGGGCTGATTTCTACTAAATCAACGCCCGCTTCCTCAGCTTTTTCAAGAGCTTCATTCAGACTGACAATACCAATCTGCTCGCCATCGACGCCGGTTAGGCGAACTTCTTGCGCGCGAATTTCTCTGTTAATGCGATTAGGACGCGCCGGTTGAACTCGTTTTCCGCCTTTAATACTTTATTCCTCCAGTTGATGAAGACTACGGCTGCGAATCTCTTTCAGCAGCTTGTCTACGACTTCGTTTACGTCCAGGCTTCCCAGGTCTTTGCCACGGCGGGTACGAACGGCAACTTTGCCTGCTTCGACCTCTTTGTCGCCGCACACCAACATGTAAGGGACTCGACGTAAAGTATGTTCGCGAATTTTAAAGCCAATCTTCTCATTTCTCAAGTCCGCTTTCACGCGAATGCCTGCATCCTGCAGTTTTTTGGTCAATTGCTGGACGTAATCAGACTGGCTGTCGGTGATATTCATCACCACCACCTGCACCGGAGCGATCCAGGTCGGGTAGAACCCGGCGTATTCTTCGGTCAGGATACCGATGAAACGTTCCATGGAGCCCAAAATGGCGCGGTGAATCATTACCGGCACGACGCGATCGTTGTTTTCGCCAACATACGAAGCGCCCAAACGGCCCGGCAAGAAGAAATCGAGCTGCACGGTACCACATTGCCATGCGCGATCCAAACAATCATGCAGGGTAAATTCAATTTTCGGTCCGTAGAAGGCGCCCTCACCCGGCTGATATTCAAACGGAATGCCGTTCTCGGTCAGCGCGGCGGCCAGGTCTTCTTCCGCACGGGTCCACATGTCGTCGGTGCCGATGCGTTTTTCCGGGCGAGTGGACAGCTTGACGGCGATCTTGTCGAAGCCGAAAGTGCCGTACACGTCATACACCATGCGGATGCATTCGTTCACTTCAGCGCGCACCTGTTCTTCCGTACAGAAGATGTGGGCGTCATCCTGCGTGAAGCCGCGCACGCGCATCAGGCCGTGCAGGGAACCCGATGGCTCGTTGCGGTGGCAGCTGCCGAACTCGCCCATGCGCAGCGGCAAATCGCGGTACGACTTCAGGCCCTGGTTGAAGATCTGCACGTGGCCCGGGCAGTTCATCGGCTTGATGCAATATTCGCGGTTTTCCGACGCGGTGGTGAACATGGCGTCTTTGTAGTTTTCCCAGTGGCCGGTTTTTTCCCACAGCACGCGGTCCATCATGAACGGACCTTTCACTTCCTGGTACTGGTACTCTTTGAGCTTCATACGCACGAAGGCTTCCAGCTCGCGGAAGATGGTCCAACCGTCGTTGTGCCAGAACACCATGCCCGGCGCTTCTTCCTGCATATGATACAGGTCGAGCTGCTTGCCGATCTTGCGGTGATCGCGCTTGGCCGCTTCTTCCAGGCGTTGCAGGTAGGCGTTCAACTGCTTCTTGTCTGCCCAGGCGGTACCGTAGATACGCTGCAGCATTTTGTTTTTGCTGTCGCCGCGCCAGTAAGCGCCGGAGGTTTTCTGCAGCTTGAAATGGTGGCAGAAACGCATGTTCGGCACGTGCGGGCCGCGGCACATGTCGACGTATTCTTCGTGGTGGTACAGGCCAGGACGATCGTCATGGCTGATGTTCTCATCCAGGATCGCCACTTTGTAGATTTCGCCGCGCTCAGCGAAGGTGTCGCGGGCTTCTTGCCAGCTGACCTTCTTCTTGATGACGTCGTAATCCTTATCGGCCAACTCGTGCATCCGCTTTTCCAGCAGATCCAGGTCTTCCTGCGTCAGGGTGCGGTCGATATCCACGTCATAATAGAAACCGTTGTCGATCACCGGACCGATCGCCATTTTGGTATCCGGCCACAGCTGCTTGATCGCATGACCCAGCAGGTGAGCACAGGAGTGGCGCATGATTTCCAGGCCGTCCTCATCTTTGATGGTGATGATGGCCAGCTGCGCATCCGATTCGATCAGATCGCCGGCGTCGACCAGCTCGCCGTTGACGCGGCCGGCGATACAGGCTTTCGCCAGGCCAGGGCCGATATCGCGCGCGACATCCATCGGGGAAACGGGGTGATCGAAATGACGCTGACTACCGTCAGGAAGGGTAATAACAGGCATTAATAATTCCTTATCTACAGTGGTGACCCACACGACAGATCACATGCAGTACGAAAATTGGATTTTGGGTTTGGTCAGCCAGGTTTCAGATCTCGCCCACAATTGCCAGATTGAAACCTCACTGGGTATACAGAATGGAACGCATACCTTCTCAGCCACATTCGGCTAAGCGAATAGTATCACTAAAATTGTTCCGGATAAATAAAGCGCCGCCCTCACGCTTTCGCGTCAGCCGGCGCAAAAACGGTTTTCATGTAGCTGAGGGTGGCCAGCAGGCACAGGCCGTAGCCCAGCAGTTCGCAACCCTCTTCCACCATGTTTTTCACCACCCGGTTGTAGCCGTCCAGCATCAGCGTTTGCCACAGCGCGCTCATGCCGAACAGGCGTGAAAACACCAAAATGCACAGCAGGCCGGCGCACATCATGCCGTAGGCGGGATGCGTCACGAAATAGGCCAGGCCGCGCACCGCCGCCGCGATGTGCCGCGCTGCATGCACCAGGCAGGCCAAGGCTACCGCCAGCGCGAACCACACCCAGGCGCCGTGCCACAGCGCATCGAAGGCGAAATCCATCTCGCGGATCAGCATGCAGAGAAAGAAACCGCCGACCAGCATCCAGGCGGAGCGGCGTTCAGCCTGCCGCCGGGCCACGGCGAAGAAACCGCCGGAGATGGCGAGCAGCAACAGCTCCTGCGCCGCTTCGGTCAGCGAGGTTTCATGCACGAAATTATGCAGCCAGTGTACGTCGATAAATACCAGGCCGACCAAGGCCGCCAAAAAAGCGCAGTAGAGCAGAAAGGCAACGGCTTTCCCCAGCAAAATATGCAGTTCTTGTTTCATAATCACACTCATTATTATTTACAGCGCATCTATGTTATCCACCTGTCCCCAGGGATCGTGGCAATTGATGCCTAATACCCTACACAGCGATTAAGGTGGTCATTAATCACGCCGCAAACAATAAAAACCCCGGCACATGGCCGGGGTAAGCGCCAGTCTTTCCTGGCTGTCATTTCATCGTCGTCGGTATTTCAGGCTCTCATCCCTATATCATCGAGACGCGCAAACGAGCCTGGAGATTACGCCTGCGGAGATGATACGGTTACACGTCGGGCATTGGTGTTAACGCCCCACAAGCCTGCTAATGCACTGACCACTGCGCCAATCAACAACGCAAAGAATGACCACAGGGCAGCCCGAGACAATTCGTCCGCAGCCGCGGCAGCCTGTTCGCGCGCTTTCTGTTTCAGCTCAGCATACTCCTGTTTTGCCTGATTGATTTTTGCTTCGGCTTCATCCAAACGCTGATTAACCAGCTGCGCAGTTTTATTTTTGGCGTCGACCAAATTCTTCACAGTCTGGTCTACTTCCTGCGGCGTCATATTGGTATTTTCAACCAGCGCTTTTTTCAGTGTGTCTTGATCCACATCTTGCGAGATGGCCTCACCATGTTTTTTAAGCTTGTCGACCAGTTGCTTAATAATCGCATCGCTATTGTCGGGCTGAAGTGCCAGGGCTTTTACTGCGTCTGCCAAATCAGTCTTGGCCGCATTCAACTGTTGCTGCATGAATTCAGGCTGCAATGACGGAATACCACTTTTTTTAAGCGCCGTAACCACATCACCATGCAGCTGTTCAGGTTCCAACGTGGTGTCTATACCCAACTTGTCAAACACCTTGCCACCCACGTCCGCTAACCCGGCTGCCCCTTTGCCAATCGCTGAACCGGCACCGGAGAGCAAGCTGCCAGAGGTCGAAGCGATAGCACCCAGCGCATTGCCGGTGGCCTTCACTGCAGACCCGACCAGCATCCCGCCCAGCACCGCCGCCACAATCAGTGACGTAGCCCATACCAGGAAGCCATGAATAAGGCCGTCATTAGCAGCCAAACGTCCGGCAATAAAAGCGCCGGCAGCCAAGCTAATAATGATTGAAACAGCGGACCAAATCACTACGGTGGTACCGGCTCCATTGATTGGATCGTCTGACGTCGGATCCACGATGGAAAATCCAAGGCTGGTGCCCAACGTCGACAGCAACAGTGAAACAGCCAATACGGTGATAACACCACCAATGACGCTGCCCCAGGAGATTTTTTTCGCCGCTACCCATTCTTTTGCCACTTCCATAGTAAAACTCCTTTTAAGCTTTTCGATTATAAAGAAATGCCACAAAGCCTTACCAGTATAGAAGTGTTTAATCTCTTAAGCGCTTAAATGGTAAAAACAGTTAAAAATAATTAATAATAATTACAGCACGGACGTGCCTACTCTCGGCGACAACACGCTGACAGAGCGTCTTGGCATCACTATCCTTACGTTATTCACTGGTGAACAGGTCTTGAGCTCATAATATGAACCGGTTACTCGCAGTCCTCGTCGTGCTATGCGCGGTATTAGCGACGCTGTATAGGCGGGTGTATTTTGGCTCGCGTTCAGCGCCGCGGGCGATTGCGGGCAACAAAGCACCGCTGGGGTGTGAGGATGAACCGGAGCTCGCCGGCGAGTGCAACGGCAGTGATGAACGCCGGCCGACGGTTAATTAACGTTACGAGCTATCCCCATTGCCGCCAGGCGCACGGCAGGCTAGGCTGTTCAGCTCATGGGCCGCCGCGTGGCGGCTTGAACGTTGCACAGGGAGTCTCTTTTATGACGGGTATTTTGCAGTTATTCCAGGCCATCGGACTGGGTTTGGTGCTGCTGTTGCCGCTGGCCAACCCGCTGACCACGGTGGCGTTGCTGCTCGGGTTGTCCGGCAATATGACGCGCGAAGAGCGTAATCAGCAGTCGCTGATGGCCTCGGTTTATGTGTTCTGCATCATGACGGTGGCGTTTTACGCCGGCCAGGTGGTGATGAACACCTTCGGCATTTCGATCCCCGGCCTGCGCATCGCCGGCGGCCTGATCGTCGCCTTCATCGGTTTCCGCATGTTGTTCCCGCAACAAAGCGCCGATGAGGCGCCGGAGGTGGAGAGCAAGTCGCACGAGCTGCGCCATAAGACCTCGGCCAACATCGCCTTCGTGCCGCTCGCCATGCCGAGCACCGCCGGGCCGGGCACCATCGCGATGATCATCAGCTCAGCGTCGAGCGTCAAAGATAACACGCTGGGTTTTGAACCCTGGGTGCTGGCGGTGGCGCCGGTCGCCATCTTCCTGACGGTCGCGGTGATCCTGTGGGGCTGCCTGCTCAGTTCCGGCGCCATCATGCGCTTGGTGGGGAAAAGCGGCATCGAGGCGATCTCGCGCCTGATGGGCTTCCTGCTGGTGTGCATGGGCGTGCAGTTCATCATCAACGGCGTGCTGGAGATCATCTCCACCTATACGCCGGCCGCCGCTTAAAGATCAAAAACGGGCGCGTCATCGCGCCCGTTGCCGTTATTTCCCCGCCGGCGCCTGCGCGCCCAAAATGCCCTTGCCTTCCGGCACTTCGGTAAAGCGGCTGAGGATCTCACTGTAGGTCTTGGCCGGCTCCAGATCCGGGAACTGCGCCGGATAGATAAACTTCGCCAGATACTCCAGCCCGACAATGTTGTACGGATGGTTGTAGAAGTTATGGTAGATGCCGTAGAACCGCCCTTCTTTCACCGCCGACACCTGCGCGAAGCCCGGGCGCTGTTTCATGCGATTGAAAGCCTCATCCACCTGCTGTTGCGTGACGCCATAGCCGAACGGCACCGCGGCGTTGGTCTTGCTGGCCCACTGCGAGCCGGAAACGATGTAGGCATCCGGTTTCATGGCGATCACCTTTTCCAGCGCCACGTCGCCGGTCGCGCCCGGCAACAGCGCAGAGCCGATGTTGCGCGCGCCGACCGCTTCCACCAACGCGCCCCAGCCGACGTGCGCATGGGTGAAGCAGCAGGACTCCAGCCCGTTCAGGCCGGCCTTGGCTTCAAAGAACACCAGCGGCTTGGGTTCCACCGCCTGCGTCTTGGCCAGAATGGCCTGATAATGCTGCTGATAATAATCGGTATATTGCTTGGCTTCACTTTCCCGGTTGAGGGTTTCCCCCAGCAGCGTCACGCTTTTCGGCGTGTTTTCCACCGGCTTGAGCATGGTGTCGATAAACAGCACCGGCACATTCAGCGCCTTAAGCTTATCCAGCACGCCGGTTTGGCTCAGCGAAGGTTTGGAACGCAGCTGGGCGATCATCAGATCGGGCCGCTTGGCGATCACGCTCTCCAGATTCACTTCACCTTTGTCGCTGAATCCCATATCGATGATGTTTTTCGCCGCCGGCCATTTGCTCTGCAAGATATCCCAGGTCGCCGCGTCGCTTTTCTTCAGCAGGTTATTCCAGGCCACCAGCCGGCCGAACGGGTTGGCGCGATCGAGCAGCGCCAGCGTGAGAATGTCGCGCCCGTCCTGCACCACGATACGTTTCGGTTCTTGCTGGAGGGTGAGCGTCTGGCCGGAGGTGTCGGTCAGGGTCAGCGGATAGGTGGTGGCCATCGCCGGAGAGGCGAGTAAGGCGGCGCAAATCAGCGCCGGCAAAGTGATTCGACGGTGCACGAAAGACTCCTTAGTCATGAACGCAATCAGGAAATACTAATGAGAATGGCTTGCATTATCAAAGATAACGCCCGGCAACCCGACGATTAATTGCAAAGGGATGTGTAACGCAGGATTGAGAGGCGCGCCGAAGGCGGCGCGCCCAGGGGATCACACCAGGCCGTAAATCAGCGCCGACAGCGCGATCAGGCCCATCACCAGCACGAAGACGTTGCTCGCCGCGCGGTATTTGCGCATCGCCGGCACCGCGCGCACCGCGTACATCGGCAGGATAAACAGGATAGCTGCAATCAGCGGGCCGCTGATGGTTTCGATGATGTGCAGCGCGCTGGGGTTCCACACCGTCGCCGCCCAGGTGAGCAGGAACAGCGAAACCGCCGAGATGCGGTGCGTCATGCGCGAGCTGAGCGGTTTGCCGACCGCGCGCGTGACGCCGTCGATCAGGCTGGTCGCCCCCTCCGTGACCCCCAGCGAGGTGCCGAGATAGGATTTCGCCATTGCCAGCATCGCCATCACCGGGCCGAGATAGGCGATCAGCGGGTTGGAAAACTTGTTGGCCAGGGTGGTCAGCACCGTGATGTTCTGATCTTTCGCCTGCTGCATGTCTTCATGGGACAAACTCAGCACGCAGCTGAACACGAAGAACAGCACGGTGACGCAGATCAGCACATAGCTGTAGCGCATGATGCGCGCGCAGCGGCGTTCCGCCTTATCGCCATACAGGCTCTTCTGGGTCGAGGCGAAGGAAGAGATGATCGGCGCATGGCTGAAGGAAAACACCATCACCGGCACCGCCAGCCACAGCGAATGCCACAGCCCCGGCGTGTCGAAGCGGGTGGCGGCCAGGCCGTGAACGAAATTGGCGGTATTCCAGCTCGGCATCAGGTACAGCGAAATGCCCATCAGGAACACCAACAGCGGGAACACCAGCATGCCCATCGCCGCCACGATGCTGTCTTTGCCGCGCAGCAGCACCAGATTGAGCACCACCACCACCGCCAGGCTCAGCCAGATGCGCGGCAGCGGCGCCACGTGGAACTGGTGGATCAGGAAGCTGTCCAGCGCATTGGTGATCGAAATGCTGTACACCAGCACGATCGGGAAAAACGCCATCAGATACAGCATCATGATGATTTTGCCGGCCAGTACGCCGAAGTGTTCGACCACCACATCGTGAATATTGCCGTCGCGGCTGGAGCCGGAAAGCACGAAGCGGCTGAGCGCGCGGTGCGGCAAATAGGTCAGCGGGAAAGCGAACAGCGCCATCAACAGCAGCACCAGCGGGCCGTTCAGGCCGGCGTTGATCGGCAAGAACAGCGTGCCGGCGCCCACCGCGGTGGCATAGAGACCGAACATCCAGACGGTGTCGGTTTTGTTCCATTTGGCGGGCTGAGCGGCCGTCAGCGTGCCTGAATCGGGAGAAATCGTACTCATGAGACAGTCTACCTTAATCTGCGGCGCCAACGATTGCGCCTAACGGGATATCCTTCTCCGCGAATTTTTTAATAATAATCAGTGAATTAAAGCGATATTTCATACTTGCGCCTGATGAAAGGACGGCAAAGGATAATGAAAAATCCGTTGCGGGTCTATGTTTTATCGGCCGAACGAACGATTTGCGAACAGAAAATGCTGAAAAAACCGGCGCACCCAGTAAAAACTAAGGGCCCCTTGCGGAGCCCTTAAACGGTTTACTTCTTCGCGTCCGGATGGTCCGGCACCTCGGCGCTGCCCATCTCCTTCTCGTCGCGGATCATCGAGCGGTCTTTACGCACGTCGGCCACGTCGGAGGCGCTCACCGGTTTGGCGCTGTTGCCCCAGCTGGTGCGGATGAAGTTCACCACGTCCGCCACCTGCTGATCGTTCAGACGCCAGCCGAACGGCGGCATGGTGATGTTGGACACCGCCCCCTGCACCGCCGGCGTGGTATTGCCGGTCAGCACGATGTGGATCAGCGAGGTCGCGTCCTCGGTCTGCACCACCGGATTGCCCTTCAGCGATGGGAAGGCGCGCTTGTAGCCCACCCCGTCAGTGCGGTGGCAGGCCGCGCAGTTATCGACATACAGCGCCGCGCCGGGCTTGCTGTCGTCGCCGCGCCACAGATCCTTGGCCACGCTGTCTTCGACCGGCGCCGCCTGCTGCTTGCCGTCTTTCGGCGGCAACGATTTCAGGTAGCGTGCGATAGCGGTCAGATCGTCATCGCTCAGGTATTGCAGGCTGTGCTCCACCACGTCGCTCATGCCGCCGAATACGATCGCCTTGTCGTTACGGCCGGTTTTCAGGAACTCGGTCAGCTCGGCTTCGCTCCAACTGCCCAGGCCGTCCTTGTTATCACCGCGCAGGCTGGAAGCCACCCAGCCGTCGATCGGCGCGTTGCTGCCGGACAGGTAATCGTCGCTTTCGCTGTTGCTCAGCGCTTTTTCCTGCATGGTGATGCTGCGCGGGGTATGGCAGGCGCCGCAGTGGCCCAGGCCTTCCACCAGGTAGCGGCCGCGCTCGATGATCGGATCGGCCTTGGCGTCGGCGACGAAGTCCGCCGGCGACGGCGCGAACATGCCGCGCCAGATGCTCAGCGGCCAGCGCATCGACAGCGGCCACGGGATGTCGGAATCCTTGTTGGCCTGCTCCACCGGCTGCACGCCGTGCATGAAATAGGCATACATGGCGCGCATGTCGTCTTCTTTCACCAGCGCGAACGACGGGTACGGCATCGCCGGATACAGGGTGCTGCCGTTTTTGGCTACGCCCTTACGCACCGCGTTGTCGAAATCCTCGAAGCTGTAATCGCCGATGCCGGTTTTCTTGTCCGGCGTGATGTTGGTGGAGTAGATGGTGCCGATCGGCGTCTCCATCGCCAGGCCGCCGGCGAAGGTTTTGCCGCTCTTGCCGTCGGTGTGGCAGGCCACGCAGTCGCCGGCGCGCGCCAGGTATTCACCGCGCTTGATCAGCTCGCTGCTGACGGTGGCGTCCTGCGCCCAAACGGAAAAACTCACTGCACTGAGAACCAGTGCCGGTACAAATGCTTTCATCGTTCGCCGTCCTTATGCCTGCACCAATGGGCCTGGGTTTTTCAGATACTGCTCGCGAATGGCGCGGGCAGACCAGTAAGCCAGCGCCGCCACGGTGCCGGTCGGGTTGTAGCCCAGCCCCTGCGGGAAGGCCGATGCGCCGATCGAGAACACGTTGTGCACGTCCCAGCTCTGCAGATAGCGGTTGACCGCGCTGGTCTTCGGATCTTCCCCCATCACCGCGCCGCCGTTCATGTGGGTGGTCTGGTAGCTGGTGGTGTCGAAGTGGCTGTTGGCGTTTTTCGGGCTGCCGGCGATCAGTTTCGGGTTCATCGCCTTGGCGATCGGCGCCATCTTGTCGTACATGAACTGCGCCATCTTGATGTCGTTCTCCTGCCAGTCGAACGTCATGCGCAGCAGCGGCTGGCCAAAGACGTTCTTGTAGTTGGGATCGAGATCCAGATAGTTGTTGCGGTACGACTGGTGCGCGCCGTGGGCGTCCATCGAAACGTGGTGAGTGTAAGCATCCGCCACCGCCGCTTTCCATTTGCTGCCCCAGGCCGGGGTGCCCGGAGGCGTCGGCAGACCGGAGATCGGCTTGGTGCCCGCCTGGTTGACCCAGAACGGCGAACCGCCGACGAAGCCTTCTTTGGCATGGTCGAAGTTGTCGGCGTTGAAGTCGTCCACGCCCACGCCGTTGCCGCCGGCGCCGATAAACGGGTTGGTGAACACGTCTTTATCGAAGAACGCCTTGATGGTGGTCATGTTCTGGTAGGCGAAGTTACGCCCGACCACACCCTCGCCGGTCACCGGATCGTAAGGCTTGCCGATGCCGGACAGCAGCATCAGATGCACGTTGTGGAACTGGAACGCGCCCAGGATCACCAGATCGGCCGGCTGTTCAATCTCGCGCCCCTGCGCATCGACGTAGTTCACGCCGGTGGCGCGGGACTTGTCGTCGGTCAGGTTGACCTTCAGCACGTTGGCGTTGGTGCGCAGCTCGAAGCGTTTCTCCATGCGCAGCGCCGGCAAGATGTTGACGTTCGGCGAGGCCTTGGAATACATGTAGCAGGCGTAGCCGCTGCAGAAACCGCAGAAGTTGCACGGGCCCATCTGCGCGCCGTACGGATTGGTGTAAGAGTCCGAGGTGTTGGCGGACGGCAGGTTGTAAGGGTGGTAACCCACCTCCAGCGCCGCTTTCTCGAACAGTTGGGCGGAGTAGGTATTTTTCTGCGCCGGCAGCGGGAAATCGTCGGAGCGATCCGGCGCAAAGCGGTTGCCGCCCTTCTGCGCCACTTTCTGCCCTTTGATGGTCCAGGCGGTGCCGGAGGTGCCGAACACTTTCTCCGCCTTGTCGAAGAACGGTTCCAGCTCGTCGTAGGTCACGCCGAAGTCCTGGATGGTCATGTCCTTCGGAATGAAGTTTTTGCCGTAGCGCTCTTCATAGTGGCTGCGCATGCGCAGTTCGATCGGATCGACGCGGAAATGCACGCCCGACCAGTGCAAACCGGCGCCGCCGACGCCGGTGCCCGGCAGGAACGCCGCCAGCTGGCGGTAAGGCACCGCGGTCTGGCTGCTGTTATGGCGAATGGTGACGGTGCTTTTCGACAGATCCTGGAACAGTTTGCGGCGGATGTTATAGGTCAGCTCGTCGATCACCTGCGGATAAGACCCGTCCGGATAGGTGTCGCGCATCGGGCCGCGCTCCAGCGCCACCACGTTGAGGCCGGCCTCGGTCAGCTCTTTGGCCATGATCGCGCCCACCCAGCCGAAGCCGACGATCACCGCGTCTACTTTTTTCATTACCGTTGCCATGCTTAGCCCCTCTCCCCACGAATCGAAACCGGCGGGAAGGGATAACGCTCCCCTCGCTCAACCCAGTCCATAAAATCGGCGCGCGCGCCCGGAAAATTAATCAGCTTCCAGCCCACCATGTCTTTGTTGCCGCCATGGATGGGATCGCTGAAGAAACCTTCGCGGGTGTTTTGCAGCAGATAGGAGAAGAACAGTTTCGACGGCAGCTGCGGGAACTCCGCCTCGCCGGACTCGAACTTTTGCAGCATGGCGTCTTGCTGCGCGCCATCCAGTTCGGCGAAGGGCTTGCCGGCGGTTTTCTTGCTGTAGGCGTCGGCGTCACTGATGCCGAGGTTGTAGATTTGCTTGGGTACCAGCGGCAGCTGATAGCCCATCTCCTTCGGCACATCGGGGTTGAACGGCCCCTGCATGTACCAGATGGCGCCGGTGGCGTACGGGGTATTCATCTGGCGATCGATAAACTCCGGCACGCCGGCTTCCAGTGCGCCTGGGCCGCGCTCGTCGGCCGGGATCAGGCGCGCCACGGCGGCCTTGATGAAGGCCCACTCTTCCGGGGTGAAAAAGGTCGGTTGGTAATCGTTCTGCGTTGAGGTGTTCGAGGCCGCGACCGCCGGTGTCGGTGCCGTCAGCGCGCCAACGCCGCTGCCACCAATTACCGCCGCAGGAATTAAGGTCATCGATTTCAACAAGAAATCGCGCCGCGAATTGTTGGTTTTATGATTCGACATGTCACATTCCATCCAAAGATAGTCACAACTATTTAACCGCAACCTTGCGTTCGATACGGGTTTTTAAAATAATTTGTTACTTATTTGTATATTTATTGAAGGTCAGAATGCATCCAAGCGCAAAAATGTTACCGGTAACTTATTGAATGAACGTAAAGATTTATCTGCTAACGTAAATTTAACTTTTCGTGCGGTTTTTCCGATAAGCGGTGAGGAAATAACGAAAAATGAGAAGCAGCTCGCGCGCTGGAACGGTGCCGGAAACAAAATCGGCCGCGTTCAGCGGCCGATTCGACAAGAGAGAGGGTTACTGCGACATCGCCTGATAGGCGGTGGTCACCTTCCACAAATAGCGCGGTGCCTGCGGCGCCGGATGCTTTTTCTGGATGTGCTGATAAAACTCATCCGGGCTCATCTGATTGATGCGATTGACCGCCACACGCTTGTCCGATGAGAAGGTACGCAACATGGCGCCCGCCCCATTCACGTACGAAACGATGGTGGCATAACGCAAAGTCTGTGGGTTGTTGATCCCGGCTAGCTGCTGGCTTTGAAGAATATTGATATAGGCCGTTCCCAGATCAATATTGACCGCCGGATCCTTCAGCTCACGCGAGCTGGGTTGCCCGCTTCGTCCTTTCATGCGATAGGCGTCGCGGCCGGCGGTAGAAGCCTTAAGCTGCATCAATCCCACTGCGTTCGAGGTGCTGACCACGTTCGGGTTAAACCCGGACTCCACCTGAATAATCGCTTTAATCAGCGTTTCGTCAACGCCGTAGTTGCTGGCGGCCTGACGAATGTAATCGTTATAGACAACCGGCGTGCCTGTGCGGTTTACCGGTGCCTGCGGAGGGGGTTTTAACCAACCGCCGCGCGTTGTGCCACTGCCTGAAATATTGCTTGCCGTTTGCGGATCTTTGGCGCACCCCGACAAAAGCAAAATTGCCGTAAGGCAACCTATTTTTGTTTTCACAGAATCCCTCACTCCTTTCAATGAGTTGCGTAGCATATACAACTTGTAAGGACACCTGCAGTAATTTTTTGGGCTAATCTCAAGCTATCCATATACCAAGAGGTGATTTATGAGTCAATCTGCAACAAACTGCTTTGTGGTGACTTTTCGCTATCAGGAAGAGGGATTAACCGACCTGGCGAAGCTGACCGGGCAATTGACGCGCGAAGGTTTTGTCACGTCGGTGACAGACGAAAATGGCGTGCACCATGAGCTCGGCAGCAACAGTTTTGCGTTCATAACCGTGCTGGATCAAGAGGATGTACAGCGCCTGGCACAGGGGTTCGGGCAGTTGGCATTGGGAAAACAGCCGGAGGTGGCGATATGCGCCTGTAAGGACTACCTTCAGCGGTTACATACTGATACATAAAATGCTATAACTTCCCGGAGGGTATTATTTTTTCAGTTGAAGATGTACCCCGCCGGCGGTGGGCAAGTGACGCTTGACTTTGCTTCAATTGATATTGATAATCATTTTCATTTGAACCAGGAGACGTCATCATGCCATTGATAAGTTGCGCTTTTCGTCGCAGTCGCCCTTTCCGCGCTGCCACACTGTTACGCCCTTTCACGCTCGCCTGCCTGCTGCTCGGCGCCGCCTTGGTCAGCCAAAACGCGCTGGCGGAAAAAAAGCTGCGCGTGGTGACGACCTTTACCATCATTCAGGACATCGCCCAGAACGTGGCGGGTGATGCCGCCGTGGTAGAATCCATCACCAAGCCGGGCGCCGAGATCCACGACTATCAACCGACCCCGCGCGATATCGTCAAAGCGCAGCACGCCGACCTGATCCTGTGGAACGGCATGAACCTGGAACGCTGGTTCCAGCGTTTCTTCGAAAACATCAAGCAGGTGCCGGCGGCGGTAGTCACCGAAGGCATTACCCCGCTGCCGATCCGCGAAGGACCGTATAACGGCAACCCTAATCCGCACGCCTGGATGTCGCCGAGCAACGCGCTGGTATACATCGAGAACATCCGCAAAGCGCTGGTGGAGCACGATCCGGCCAACGCGGCAACCTATAACCGCAATGCCAAAGCCTACGCAGAGAAAATCGGCGCGCTGGACGCCCCGCTGCGCGAACGCCTGGCGCGCATTCCGGCCGCACAGCGCTGGCTGGTGACCAGCGAAGGCGCCTTCAGCTACCTGGCGCAGGACTATCAGCTGAAAGAAGTCTATCTGTGGCCGATCAACGCCGATGAGCAAGGCTCGCCGCAGCAGGTGCGCCGGGTGATCGACGCAGTGCGCGCCCACCATATTCCGGTAGTGTTCAGCGAGAGCACCATTTCCGACAAGCCGGCCAAACAGGTGGCGAAAGAAACCGGCGCCAAATACGGCGGCGTGCTGTACGTAGACTCGCTGTCCACCCGCGACGGTCCGGTGCCGACCTACATCGACCTGCTTAACACCACCGTGCAAACCATCGCCAAAGGATTCGATCAATGACCCATGAACCGTTTGTCCGCCCTGAGTTGAACGTGGACGACGTCACAGTGACCTACAACAACGGACACACCGCCATTCACAACGCCAGCTTTACCCTGAGCGGCGGTTCGATCTGCGCGCTGGTCGGCGTCAACGGCAGCGGCAAGTCGACGTTGTTCAAAAGCATCATGGGCCTGGTCAGGCCCACCGCCGGCCGGGTGTCGCTGAGCGACAAACCGGTGGCGGAGGCGCTGAAAAAGAATCTGATCGCCTACGTGCCGCAGACCGAAGACGTCGATTGGAACTTCCCGGTGCTGGTGGAAGACGTGGTGATGATGGGCCGCTACGGCAAGATGAACTTCCTGCGCATTCCGTCGCGCGAGGATCGGCTGCGGGTCGACAAGGCGCTGGAGCGCGTCGGCCTGAGCGAGCTGCGCGGCCGACAGATCGGCGAGCTGTCGGGCGGCCAGAAGAAGCGCGTGTTTCTGGCGCGCGCGCTGGCACAACAGGGCACCGTGCTGCTGCTGGATGAACCGTTCACCGGCGTGGATGTGAAAACCGAGAATGCCATTATCGATCTGCTGCGCGCATTGCGCGACGAGGGGCACCTGATCCTGGTCTCCACCCACAACCTCGGCAGCGTGCCGGAGTTTTGCGATCGGGTGATCCTCATCAACCGCACGGTGCTGGCCGCCGGCCCGACCGAGACCACCTTCACCCAGAGCAATCTGGAGCAGGCGTTCGGCGGCGTGCTGCGCCATATCAACCTCTCCGGCCCGGATCTGCACGACGACAACGATCCGCGCACCGTTACGGTGTTGACCGACGATGAGCGCCCGGCGGTGTTCTACGGCCACACCAAGAGCGATCCGCCGGCCAACAGCCAGGCCAGGGAGAAACAATCCTGATGCTGGACCTTCTGCTGCAACCTTTCAGTTACAACTACATGGTGAAAGCCATCTGGGTCAGCGCCATCGTCGGCGCCGCCTGCGCGTTCCTGTCCGCCTACCTGATGTTGAAAGGGTGGTCGCTGATGGGCGATGCGCTGTCGCACTCGGTGGTGCCCGGCGTGGCCGGCGCCTACGCCCTCGGCCTGCCCTACGCCGCCGGCGCCTTCTTCACCGGCATGCTGGCGGCGCTGGCGATGACGCTGGTGCGCCACATCACCCGGCTGCGCGAAGACGCCATCATCGGCTTTATCTTCTCCACCTTCTTCGCCGTCGGCCTGCTGATCGTGTCGCTCAACCCCACCTCGGTCAACGTGCAGTCGATCATCTTCGGCAACATCCTCGGCATCGCCGATGAAGACGTGCTGCAGGTGGAAATCATTATCGGCGTTTCGCTGCTGATCCTGTGCCTGGTGTGGAAAGACCTGCTGGCGGTGTTCTTCGACGAAAGCCACGCGGTGTCGATCGGCCTGTCGCCGCTGCGACTGAAGATCCTGTTCTTCACCCTGCTCAGCGCCTGCACCGTCGCCGCGCTGCAAACCGTCGGCGCCATTTTGGTGATCGCCATGGTGATCACGCCGGGCGCTACCGCCTATCTGTTGACCGATCGCTTCAGCCGGCTGGTGATCATCGCCATCATCATCGGCGCATTGACCAGCGGCATCGGCGCCTACCTGAGCTTCTTCCTCGACGGCGCCACCGGGGGGGTGATCGTCACCCTGCAAACGCTGGTGTTCCTGGCGGCGTTCTTCTTCGCGCCGAAACACGGCCTGCTGGCGGCAAAACGTCGCGTGGCGCATTCGCAAACCGGAGGCCGCTGATGGACACCCTGTATCAACTGCTCAGCGAACCCTTCGCCTACCCGTTCATGCAGCGGGCGATCGTCGCCGCCATCGTCACCGGCGTGGTGTGCGCCGTGCTCTCCTGTTATCTGGTGCTCAAAGGCTGGTCGCTGATGGGCGACGCCATCTCGCACGCGGTGCTGCCCGGCATCGTGGTGGCGTTCGTGGTCGGCATTCCGCTGGCGATCGGCGCCTTCCTTTCCGGCATCTTCTGTGCTGTAGCCACCGGCTACCTGAAAGAGAACAGCCGGGTGAAAGAAGACACGGTGATGGGCATCGTCTTTTCCGGCATGTTCGCCTTCGGCCTGGTGCTGTTCTCACGCATCGATACCGACCAGCACCTGAGCCACATTTTGTTCGGCAACATGCTGGGCATTACCGACGGCGAGCTGAAGCAAACCCTGCTCATCGCCGGCATCACACTGGCGGTGGTGCTGCTCAAGCGCAAAGACTTCATGCTGTACTGCTTCGATCCGCATCATGCGCGGGTGATTGGCCTGCCGGTCAAGCTGCTGCACTACGGGCTGCTGTGCCTGCTGGCGATGACCATCGTCGCCTCGCTGCAGGCCGTGGGGGTGATCCTGGTGATCGCCATGCTGATCGCCCCGGGCATCATCGCCTTTATGCTGTGCCGCCGCTTCGAACGCATGCTGGTGGTGGCGACGGTGGTGTCGGTGTTCTCCTGCGTGCTTGGCACCCTGATCAGCTTCCACATCGACGGCGCCACCGGGCCCTGCATCGTCATCGTACAGGCCGTGCTGTTCGTTATCGCCTTGCTGTACAGCAAGCTGCGTCCGTTACAGCGTAACCAAACCGCCCTCACCGGCGGTTAATCCCCTCCGATGCGGCGATGCCCTCTGCTCGCCGCATCGCCTGCCCCCGCTCATTGCGTTGTTGTCATCAAGTTGCAACCGGTATTGCGCTTAAATTAATCAATAGGGTATATACTTTGAGCTGGCGAGACGCTGAAAAAATCGCCGCCTTTGACGCCGGCTGTGCGCCGCGTCGTGTTTTCACCACGGGAAAGACGCTAACCTAATGAATTATCAGGCAGCACAGAGGGGGGAGATACCATGTGGCAAGCCGTTAGCCGTCTGTTAAGTGAACATCTTGGCAGCGCAGAGATACGCGAAAGGATTGAACTGCCCGGGGGCGACATTCACCCGGCGTGGCGCGTGAGTTACGGTGACAACGAGGTGTTCGTGAAATGCGACGCCCGGGAACAACTGCCGATATTCACCGCCGAGGCCGATCAGCTGGCGTTGCTGGCGCGCAGCAAAAGCGTGCGGGTGCCGGAAGTGTACGGCGTCGGCAGCGATCGCGACTACAGCTTCCTGCTGCTGGAGTATCAGCAGCTGAAACCCCTCGACGCCCACGGCGCCTACTGCCTGGGCCAGCAGCTGGCGCATCTGCACCAGTGGAGCGAGCAACCGCAGTTCGGTCTCGACTTCGACAGCGATCTGACCACCACCCCGCAACCCAACGCCTGGCAGCGCCGCTGGTCGGAATTCTTCGCCGAGCAGCGCATCGGCTGGCAGCTGCAGCTGGCGGCGGAGAAAGGCATGACCTTCGGCGATATCGACGACATCGTCGATCGGGTGTATCTGCGCTTGCAGCACCACCAGCCGCAGCCTTCCCTGCTGCACGGCAACCTGTGGCCGGGCAACTGCGCGATGACCGCCAACGGGCCGATTCTGTTCGACCCGGCCAGTTACTGGGGCGACCGAGAGTGCGATTTGGCGATGCTGCCGCTGTATCCGGAGCTGCCGCCGCAGATCTACGACGGCTATCAGAGCGTGTGGCCTCTGGGTGCCGGGTTTATCGAGCGCCAGCCGCTGTATCAGCTGTACTACCTGCTCAACCGCAGCAACCTGTTCGGCGGCCAGCATCTGGTGGCTGCGCAACGCGCGGTGGAGGCGCTGTTGCAGCCCGAGGCGTCGTAACGTTCCGGGGCGCCGCTCGGCGCCCCGTTCATGCCTCAGGCCGCGCCGGCCAACTGCCCCAACAGGCGGATCACGAACCAGGCGATCACCGCAATCACGATCGGCAGGATGTACAGCGGGAAGTATTGCAGGAAGATGGTGTGGTGCGGCAGCGTAATGCGCTCCTCCAGCTGCTGGCGCGTGTGCCCTTCGCTGCCCTTGGCCTGCTCCAGGATCATCTGGTCTTCCAACCCTTCGCGGATGAACTTGACCTGGCGCGACATGCGCGCGCCGGAAGCCTGCAGCGCCAGCCCGACGAAGATCAGTATGTAGATGATGATGAACATCAGATTGGCGCCGCTGAACAGGCTTTTATCCACGTCAGGCACCGGGGAGTTGTACCAGAAAAGGTTCAGGAACGGCGTATTGAAACGCACCATGTCCACCATCACGTGGACAAAATCCAGCATCACCGCGTTGATGCCCTTGGTTTTTTCACTGTGCTGGTAGACAAAGCCCAGCACTGAAATCAGCGTCGACAGCAACGCCGGGATAAAAACCACCCATCCGAGAATGCGTTTCAAAATGGCGATACGCCCGGCCTGTTGATACGTCATGTGTTCCCCTTGTTAGCGACGTAACCGAATCGGCTAAGTCTACCTGCAGTTGGCAAAGCTCGCCCACCGTTTTCTTCATTCCCGCTGTGCTACAAGCTTAGCCGAATTCGCCGAAATCAACTGCTTAACGCCGTCCGGGCACTATCATTGAAGAGATAAAGTTATCCATTCGGGCAGAGGCCGCCATGATTCGACTGATTATCTTATTGCTGGGCGCGCAGGCGCTGCACGGCCAGCGCCGCCTGCTGGTGCTGTTCGGTTGGCTGTGGATAGCCGCAGGGGCGCTGGTGCTGTTCGACATACTGCAGGATGGCCGATCCGTGCTGGCGCTGGATGCGCTGGCGGTCATCCTGGCGCTGGAGGGGCTGGTGGCGATATCCGCCGCGCTGGTGATCGGCTCTTCTGCCAGCAGGCCGGTGCTGCTGAAGGGGCTGGGCTTCGTGTTTATGGCCTTTTTAATGTTGGACGTGCCCGCAGACGATAACATCGTCGCCACCGTGGTGTTTGGCAGCGCGCTGCTGCTTGACGGCGCCGTGCGCATCGCCTCCTCCACGGTGATTCAACACAGTCGATGGAAAGCCGTGGCGCTGGCGGGCGGCGGCGAGATCCTGCTTTCGTTGATGATTTTTGTCGGCTGGCCGGCGCCGCACCGGATGACGGTGCCCTTTTGCCTCGGCGTGATGATGGTGCTTTCCGGCTGGGCTTTATTGCGTATCGCCCGGAGGCTGGCAAGCTTCTCTCTGAATCAGCACCCCGCGCGGCAGCCACCGCCCCCGGCGGACGAGGCTACGCCGCTCACGGTGTATGTCTGGACACCGATTGGTGCGGCTAAAGATCCACGCCGGCGTTACATCGTCGACCGATACATCGCGGCGGTCGACGGCGGCGGCAATATCTCCACCGGTCATGCCGCCCTGGCGCTCGCGCCGGATGTGTATATCAGTCACTACCCGCTCAACGACATCAGCCATTCCGTTCAGGATTTCCGCCAGTTGCTGCATGCCGGCGAACAGAACAACGTCGACGGGCGTTTCCTGCCCGACCTGCCGGGCGAGATCGCCGCCTGGTGCCCGCCGGACAAGAAAATTCAGTTCTATCGCTATAACCCGGCGGCGCTGCGCGCATTCTGGCGGCGGTATCGGCAGGACGCGACTTACAACCTGACTCGGCGCAACTGCTCCACCACGGTCATCGGCGCACTCGACAGCGCGCTGGAGGGCGTGCTGGGCGATAAACATCTGTGGCGCCGTTTTCTGTTATTGGTGCTGGATCCCAATCTGTGGATGCTGGCGGTGCTGCGCAGCCGTGGCGAAAGCATGACCTGGACGCCGGGACTGGTGCTGGACTATGCCCGCATGTTGCAACAGGTCACCGAGCGCCAACACCAACGCTGGTGGTTAAAATTACGCGAGGTGTGGAATATCCTTCGCTTTGGCAAAAGCCAAACGCGCAGGCAAAGATTTTAGTCTCACCACCGGCGATGATAGAGTATCGGGCACATTCACCCGCGCCGGCAGGAGTTAACCGTTAATGGCTTATTCGCAACGCATTGAAACCGCAATTTTTGATATGGACGGCTTGTTGATCGACTCGGAACCGCTGTGGCTGCAGGCCGAGCTGGATATCTTCGGCGCGCTGGGTCTGGATCTGTCCGATCGCCACAAGCTGCCGGACACCCTGGGGCTGCGCATCGATCTGGTGGTGAAGATGTGGTACCAGGCGATGCCGTGGCAAGGCGTATCGCTCGATGAGGTGTCGGCGCGGATTATCGAACGCGCCATCGAGCTGGTGCACGAGACGCGCCCGCTGCTGCCGGGCGTCCGGCAGGCGCTGGAGCTGTGCCGCGAGCAGGGGCTGAACATCGGCCTCGCCTCCGCCTCGCCGCTGCACATGCAACGGCAGGTGCTGAAGATGTTCGATCTTGAGGGCTACTTCGATCAGCTGGTTTCCGCCGAATACCTGCCGTACAGCAAACCGCATCCGGAGGTCTACCTGATCGCCGCCGAGCGCCTGGGCAGCGATCCGCTGCGCTGCATCACGCTGGAAGACTCCTTTAACGGCATGATCGCCACCAAGGCCGCGCGCATGCGTTCCATCGTCATCCCGGCCGCCGAATACCGCCACGATCCGCGCTGGGCGCTGGCGGACCACCAGCTGGAGACCCTGGAACAGCTCACCCCCGCCCACTTTGCCTGACCTGCGGCGCCGGCCACCGGCGCCCTGGCTTTGCCGCTCTGCGCATAAAGGGGATCCGCGCCGCAAAACAAACGAAACAGTGTTTCATTATTATTGAATTGGCATGTTGTTATTATTATGCTGGGCGGCAGGGAAAGCGACGGCCCGTGGAGCGTTGTCACTGCCACGCAGCGCTGTTCAAGGCCGCCGCTTCCTCCCGCCGCTGCGTACTGAAAACCACCCTTGTTTCTCTCCGTTCCGCACCGCCCATTGCCCGCTTTTTGTTCACGCCCGTCAAAAGCGATGATTTGTTACGCATTGCCGTAACAACCCGTTGTAAAACAGGGGAAAATAAACAATTGGTTACAGGGTAACTGCTTCCACTACTGGGAATTTTCCCATATACTGGATAAATTAACAGTTTACCAGCCGGAATCGCAACAGCATGACCGCGGAAGGACACCTTATATTCTCTGTCGCTTGCGCGATCTTCGCCAAGAAGGCGGAAGTGACGCCAGAGCTGGCTACCGGCGACTGGTGGCACATCATACCCGCCGCGCTGCTGACCTCGCTGCTGCCGGACATTGATCACCCCAAGTCGGTGCTGGGCCAGCGTCTGCGCTGGCTCGCCATTCCCATCGCCCGCGCATTCGGCCACCGCGGTTTCACCCACAGCCTGCTGGCGATCGCCGGCGGCATGGCGCTGTTCCAGTTGGACGTGCCGCGCAGCTGGCCGATCCCGGCCGACGCGCTGCACGCCATGATCATCGGTTACTTCAGCCATCTGCTGGCCGATATGCTCACCCCCGCCGGCGTTCCGCTGCTGTGGCCGTGCCGCTGGCGTTTTCGCCTGCCGCTGCTCAACTCGCAAAAGGGCAACCAGCTGGAGCGTGTGTTGTGTCTATGCCTGGTGGCGTTTGCCATCTGCTGGCAAGGTGATTTCACCCTGCCGGTGCAATCCTATGTCGAGCAAATCAGAAATATTAGACTCTGATCACAAAAATACGCTCAACCAATCACCTTCATGTATATAAAACGAACAAAAACACACAAAAAGCTATATCAAATTCCATTTGGATATAAGTGGGCAACTCGGCAAACTGTTACGATATTTACATCGCGACATACGTGATGCGTAGTCGTTTTTATAAGAAAGATGATTGGAGACATTGGGGATGAATTTTCCGCTCGTGATTAACGTGCTGGTGTTTGTCGCGCTCCTGTTGCTGCTGGCGCAAACCCGCCACAAGCAATGGAGCCTGGCGAAAAAAGTGCTGGTCGGCCTGGTGGTCGGCGTGGTGTTCGGCCTGGGCCTGCAGCTGGTGTACGGCTCCGACAACCCGGTACTGAAAGAATCCATCAGCTGGTTCAACATCGTCGGCAACGGCTATGTGCAGCTGCTGCAAATGATCGTCATGCCGCTGGTGTTCGCCTCGATCCTGAGCGCGGTGGCCAAGCTGCATAACGCCTCTTCTCTGGGCAAAATCAGCGTCCTGACTATCGGCACGCTGCTGTTCACCACGCTGATCTCGGCGCTGGTGGGTGTACTGGTCACCAACCTGTTCGGCCTGACCGCCGAAGGCCTGGTGCAGGGCGCGCAGGAAAGCGCGCGCCTGACGGCAATCCAGACCAACTACGTGGGTAAACTGGCCGACCTGACCGTGCCGCAGATGGTGCTGTCGTTCATCCCGAAAAACCCGTTCGCCGATCTGACCGGCGCCAGCCCGACGTCGATCATCAGCGTGGTGATTTTCGCCACCTTCCTCGGCGTGGCGTCGCTGCAGCTGCTGAATGACGACAAGCCGAAAGGCGAGCGCGTGCTGGTGGCTATCGACACCCTGCAAGCCTGGGTGATGAAGCTGGTGCGTCTGGTCATGAAACTGACGCCGTACGGCGTGCTGGCGCTGATGACCAAAGTGGTTGCCGGTTCCAACATTCACGACATCGTCAAGCTCGGCAGCTTCGTGGTGGCCTCGTACATCGGCCTGGGCATCATGTTCGTGGTTCACGCCGCCCTGCTGGCCTTCACCGGCGTTAATCCGCTGAAATTCTTCCGCAAGGTGTGGCCGGTGATCACCTTCGCCTTCACCAGCCGCTCCAGCGCCGCCAGCATTCCATTGAACGTGGAAGCGCAGACCCGTCGCCTGGGCGTGCCGGAATCCATCGCCAGCTTCTCGGCGTCGTTCGGCGCCACCATCGGCCAGAACGGCTGTGCAGGCCTCTACCCGGCAATGCTGGCGGTGATGGTTGCGCCGACCGTCGGCATCAACCCGCTGGATCCGGTATGGATCGCCACCCTGGTCGGCATCGTCACCATCAGCTCCGCCGGTGTGGCGGGCGTGGGCGGCGGCGCCACCTTCGCCGCGCTGATCGTGCTGCCGGCGATGGGCCTGCCGGTGACGCTGGTCGCGCTGCTGATCTCGGTCGAACCGCTGATCGACATGGGCCGTACCGCGCTGAACGTCAACGGCTCCATGGCGGCGGGCACCATCACCAGCCAGCTGATGAAGCAAACCGACAAAACCGTGATGGACAGCGAAGACGAAGTCGAATTGGCTCACCGTTAACGCCGTCTCAAAACGAAAAAACCGGGGATTCTCCCCGGTTTTTTTATGCCCCGCGCCCGGTCGTTACGGCCGCTCGCCGTCCGCCAGCCGCCGGTTGATGTCGGCGATAACGCCCGGCAATTGCGCCAGCGTGTCTATCACATAATGTGCGCCCGCCGCATACAGCTTATCGGCGGCCGCCGTACGGCGCAGCTCGATCTCTGCCGCCGCCATTTGGCGGTACTCCTGCCAGGTCGCGCCAAACTCGTTGCCGGACAGCGCCAATCCGACGCTCCACATCCCGGCGTTCAGCCCTTCATGAATGCCCGGCACCGCGTCGTCCACCTTCACGCAGTGCGCCACCGCATCGATGCCCAGCGCGATGGCGTTCTGCAGCGCCATCCACGGCCCCGGCCGCCCGCCGGCCGCGAGATCGTCAGTGGCGACCCAGTAATCCGGCGTGTAGCCGCGCTGCGCGGCGGCAGGCACCAGCACCTCCATCACCGCACGCGGATAACCGGAGCAGGAGCCGATTTTAATGCCCTGTTCGCGCAGCCCGGCAATCACCTGTGGCACACCCTCGATGGGATCGGCGAAGTCGATCACTTTGGCGATTTGCAGCGGCATAAACGCCTGATACAGCGCGTCGATATCCTGGTGGCTCATCGAGCGGCCCAGTTTCTGCCGCCAGCGCGCGTCGACCGCCGGCAGCTTGCCCAGCGCCTCAATGTGCTGCCATTTGCCCAGCCCCATCGGAATGCGCGCCTCCGCCAGGCTGATGTCGATATCGAAGGTTTGTTTGAATGCCTCGACAAAAATCTGCGTTGGCGCAAAGGAGCCGAAGTCCACCGTGGTGCCGGCCCAGTCGAGGATCACTGCGTTGATCTGTTTCATGGTCAATCCTTATTGATTCCAGTACATCGCCTGCCCGACGGCCGCCAGCAAACGTTCGATATCATGCGGATAAATTTCCCCGATGTTGCCGATGCGGAAGCAGTCGCTCTGCGACACTTTGCCGGGATAGATCACAAACCCTTGCTGTTTCAGGCGCTGATAAAATTCGGCGAAGCGGTAAGTGTCGGCCTTTGGCGAATAGAATGCGGTGATGATCGGCGAATGCAACGCGTCATCGAGCAGAGTCTCAAAGCCCAGCTCGCGCATGCCCGCCACCAGCCGCCGCTGATTGGTTTGATAGCGGTGGTGGCGCGCGGCAATGCCGCCCTCTTGTTCCAGCTCTTTCAGCGCCTGCGCGAAGGCCAGCACGGTGTGGGTCGGCGACGTAAAGCGCCATTTTCCGGCCTGGTCTTCCATACAGCGCCACTGGGCGTACAGATCCAGCGACAGCGAGCGCGAGCGGCCGGCGCATTTCTCCAGTTCGCTGCGGCGGGCGATGACGAAAGCGAAGCCCGGCACGCCCTGAATGCATTTGTTGGCGGAGCTGATCAGAAAATCGATGCCCAGCGCGTCCACATCCAGCGGGATGCCGCCGAAGCTGCTCATGGCGTCGACGATAAAGGTCTTGCCGTTGCGCGCCGCCAGGCCGGCGACCTTCTGCAGCGGGTTGAGCATGCCGGTGGTGGTTTCGCAGTGCACCATGGCGATATGGCTGATGCGTGCATCGCTTTTCAGCACCGCCTCCATCGCCGCCACGTCCGGCTCATTGACCTCGCCGCAGTCGAAAGCGTGGTGGTCGATATCCATCAGCCGCGCCATTTCGATCATCCGCGCTCCATAGGCGCCGTTGTTGACGATCAGCAGCTTGTCCTGCGGGCCGATGACCGTGCCCAGCACGCCCTCCACCGCAAAGCTGCCGCTGCCCTGCAGCAACACCGAGGTGTAACCGGCGGACGGCGTCGCCAGCGCCACCAACTGCTGCCGGATGCTTTGCACCACGCCCAGGTTGTAATCTTCATCCCAGGTGCAGCTGTCGAACAGCATCGCCTCTTTTACCGTTTTCGACGTGGTCAACGGGCCGGGGGTCAACAGCAGGTAGTTTCGATCGGACATGTCATTCACCTATTTGGTCTATACCAGATTGCAGGCATTGTGGCGGCAAATTCCTTCCCTGGTCAAACGACAAAGCGCGGTGAAACAAAAAATTCATCTGGCTATGTATAATAAGCGCGTGCCGGAATGACGGGCCGATGCCATAGCGAGATGAAATGAAAGAACATCAGGGCGAAATGCCCCACTACCTGCAGATCAAGGATCAGCTTCAGGCGCGCATCACCCGCGGCGCGCTGCAGGCGGGCGATAAGCTGCCTTCGGAGCGCGAGCTGTGCGCCATCTTCTCCACCACCCGCGTTACCATTCGCGAGAGCCTGGCGCAGCTGGAGGCCACCGGCGCCATCTATCGCGCCGATCGCCGCGGCTGGTTCGTCACGCCGGAACGGCTGTGGCTGGATCCGACGCAGAACACCAACTTCCACCGCCTGTGCCAGGAGCAGGGGCGCGCGCCGCGCACCGCGCTGCTGTCCGGCGAAAAAACCACGGTGCCGCTCGACGTGATGCAGCCGCTGGCGCTCGAACCCTTCGACCAGGTGTATCTGCTGCGCCGCGTGCGCTACGCCGACGGCCGCGCCATCTGTTATTGCGAAAACCACTGCCTGCCGCAGCGGGTGCCGGAACTACTCAGCCACGATCTCAACGGCAGCCTGACCGAAGTCTATCAACAGCATTACGCGTTGATTTACAGCAACATGCACCTGTCGTTCTACCCGACGGCCCTGCCTTACCGCGCCGCCAACGCGCTCGGCGCCATGGTCGGCCTGCCCGCCTTATTGCTGCGCCGGTTGAATTACGACCAGCACGGCCGCATTCTCGATTTCGATATCGAGTACTGGCGCCACGACAGCCTGCGCATCGAAGTCGATACGCTTTAACCCCGCATGACAGGGGCTGCGCCCGCCGCCCCGCCTTTCTCCCCCACGCCCAATTCCCCGTTGCCGGCAAATATATTTTGCCGCTTTCATTTGTTTGTCATATTCGCCGATTAGCGTGGCCGCATATCTGGTGTATACCAGTTACGCATAATTCCGCAACAGTGAGGCTGAAGCTATGAAACTTTCACGTCTGGTCGTGATGACCGCCATCGCACTCGGCACCGCGCCGGCCTGGGCCGCCGACGCGGTGGTGACCGTCTACTCCGCCGATGGTCTGCACGCCGGCGATCACAGCTGGTATCAAACCCAGTTCGACGCCTTCACTCAGGCAACCGGCATCAAGGTGCAGTACGTCGAAGGCGGTTCCGGCGCCATCGTAGAGCGGCTGTCGAAAGAGCGCAGCAACCCGCAGGCCGACGTGCTGGTGACGCCGCCGCCGTTCATCCAGCGCGCCGCCGCGGAAAAACTGCTGCAGGATTTCACCCCGCAGGATGCGGCGCAGATCGCCAACGCTCAGCCGCAGTTCGTGCCGCTGGTAAACAACTACCTGAGCTTCATCTATAACGCCAAACTGTTGCCGCAGGCGCCCGCCAGCTATCAACAGCTGCTGGACGCGCAGTTCCGCAACAAGCTGCAGTACTCCACGCCGGGCCAGGCCGGTGACGGCACCGCAGTATTGCTGCAGGCGTTTCACAGCTTCGGCAGCAAAGACGCCGGTTTCGACTACCTCGGCAAGCTGCAAAGCAACAACGTCGGCCCTTCCGCTTCCACCGGCAAGCTGACCGCGCTGGTCAATAAAGGCGAGCTGTTGGTGGCCAACGGCGATCTGCAGATGAACCTGGCGCAGATGCGCAGCAACCCGAACGTGCAGGTGTTCTGGCCGGCCGGGCCGGACGGCAAGCGCAGCACGCTGGCGCTGCCTTACTATGTCGGCCTGGTGCAAGGCGCGCCGCAAAGCGCCAACGGCAAAAAGCTGATCGACTTCCTGCTGAGCAAAGAAGCGCAGAGCAGCGTTAGCGCCATGTCCTACGGCATGCCGGTGCGTAAGGACGTCATCCCGACCGACGATAACTTCAAGCGGTCGCAGGCGGCTCTGGAAGGCGTGGACATCTGGGCGCCGGACTGGAATCAGGTGGTAAGCAGCCTGTCCGCCGATATCTCACGCTGGCACAAGGTGACCGAATGACGCTGACAATGCCTTCTACCCTCTCTTCCCGCGCCGAGGCACAGGATAACAGCCTCGACATCGCCGGGCCGTCGGGCATCCAACTCGACCGCGTCAGCGTGTCGTATCGCGGCACCGAAGTGCTGAAACCCCTGACGCTCACCATCGCCCCCGGCGAAGTGCTGGCGCTGATCGGCCCCTCCGGCTCGGGCAAAACCACCGTGCTGCGGGCGATCGCCGGTTTCGTGCAGCCTTCCGCCGGGCGTATTGCCATCGGTGACGTCGATGTCACCGACGTGCCGCCCTATGAGCGCGGTCTGGGCATGGTGGTACAGAACTACGCGCTGTTTCCGCATATGCGCGTCGAGGACAATGTGGCGTTCGGCCTGCGCGCCCAGGGCAAGCCGCGCGGCCTCACCGCCGAGCGCGTCGAGGAGGCGCTAGCCATCGTCGGCATGTCCGCCTACGCCAGGCGTTATCCCAGCCAGCTCTCCGGCGGCCAACAGCAGCGCGTGGCGATCGCCCGCGCCATCGCGGTGCGCCCCAAAGTCTTGCTGCTGGATGAACCGCTGTCGGCGCTGGACGCGCAGATTCGCCACAGCATGGTGGAAGAGATCGCCCGCCTGCACCGCGAGCTGCCGGAGCTGACCATCCTGTACGTCACCCACGATCAGGGCGAAGCGCTGACGCTGGCGGACAAGATTGGCATCATGCGCGACGGCCACCTGATCGCCCACGGCGAGACCCGCGCGCTGTACCGTCATCCCACAAACCGCTTCGCCGCCGAGTTCCTCGGCCGCGCCAACCTGCTGCCGGCCACCGCGCTGGAAACCACCGCCGGCCAAGGCATGACCACCGTCAGCTGCGCCGGAAAAGTGATCGGCTGTTTCACCTACGGCGCACAACGCGGCTTCGACAAACTGCTGTGCATTCGGCCGCAGCATATTGCGCTCGATGCCGATGCCCAGCGCAGCAACTGCATCGTCGGCACGCTGCGCGATATTCACTGGCAGGGGGAGTTGACGCACCTGCAGTTCGACGCGCAAGGCCACCCGCTGCGCGTGGTCACCACCCATCAGAGCCGGATGCCGCAGATCGGCGAGCGCGTGCCGCTCTATTTCGCCCCTGACGACGCGGTACTGATCGAGGACTGACATGACCGACTCTACGCTTATTCGCCCGGCCCGGCGGCCGCGTTCACCGCGCCGTTTATGGATCCTGCTGCCGCTGCTGGTGCTGGCGACGCTGTTTTTCTATCCGCTGGCGCTGATCGTCAAACAGGCGTTTACCGACGATCAAGGGCTGTTCAGCGCCGCCGCGCTGCAGCAGGTGTTCGAATCCCGACGCTTTGTCAGCGCCCTGCTCAATACGCTGCAGATTGCGCTGCTGGCGACGCTGGGCTGCCTGGTGCTCGGCACCCTGCTGTCGCTGCTGCTGGTGTTCACGCCGTTCCCCGGCAGCCGGCTGATCGCCTGGGTGATCGATACCTTTATCGCCATGCCGACCTTCCTGATCACCTTGGCCTTCACCTTTATCTACGGCTCCGCCGGCCTGCTGAACGGTACGCTGATGGCGACCTTCGGTTTTACCCTGCCGCCGGTAGACTTTCTTTACTCCATCTGGGGCGTGATCCTGGCGGAAATCACCGTGTTTACGCCGCTGGTAATGCGTCCGCTGATGGCGGCGCTGTCGCAGATCGATCGCAGCCAGCTCGAAGCCGCCAGCATCCTCGGCGCCCGGCCGGGGCGCGTGGTGCGCCAGGTGATTTTGCCCGCCGCGCTGCCGGCCTTGCTGGCCGGCGGCAGCCTGTGCCTGCTGTTGACCACCAATGAGTTCGGCATCGTGCTGTTTATTGGCGCCAAGGGTGTCACCACGCTGCCGATGATGGTCTACTCCAAAGCGATTCTGGAGTCGGATTACGCCGTCGCCTGCGCGATCGCCGTCGTGAATATCGCGCTGTCGCTCGGGCTGTTCTCCCTTTACCGCTACGCCGCGGCGCGCGCCGGGCTGAGGAACTGACGATGTTGATTTGGTCTCGCACCGGCCGCACCCTGACCTGCACGCTGGCGGTCACGCTGTTCGCGCTGTTCTTCTGCCTGCCGCTGGCGGTGATCCTGATGTCCAGCCTGAGCGAACAGTGGAACGGCGTGCTGCCGAGCGGTTTCACCCTCAGCCACTTCCGCCAGGCCTTTGGCGGCGCCTCCTGGGACGCGCTGGTCGCCAGCCTGGCTATCGGTTTCAGCGCCAGCCTGTTCGCGCTGCTGTGCGGCACCTGGGCGGCGTTGGCGCTGCGCCACCATCAGGGGCGCGGCCAGCGCCTGCTGAGCACGCTGTTCTTCATTCCCAGCGCGGTGCCTTCGGTGTCGATAGGTCTCGGGGTGCTGGTGGCGTTCAGCCAGGGGCCGCTGCAGATGAACGGCACCTTCCTGATCGTGCCCGTCGCCCACTTCGTGCTGATTTCCGCCTTCACCTTCGGCAACGTGATGGCCGGGCTGGCCCGGCTGCCTGGCGACTACGAGAACGTCGCCGCCAGCCTGGGCGCTTCGCCGCTGTTCCGCCTGCGCCACGTCACCCTGCCGATGATCGCCCCCTATATGATCTCCGCCTTCGCCCTCAGCCTGTCGCTGTCGATGGGAGAGCTGGGCGCGACCATGATGATCTACCCGCCGAGCTGGGCGACGCTGCCGGTCACTATCTTCAGCCTGACCGATCGCGGCAGCATCGCCAACGGCGCGACGCTGACCATGATCCTGGTGGCGGCCACGCTGTTGCTGATGTTAGTGCTGGAACGGATTTCGCAGCGGCTGATGCCGGGCGTTAAATAGCCACAAGGCGCTGCCATGGCAGCGCCTTGTTCATGGAAGCGAAGGGTCAGAACGGATAGTCGTAATAGCCCTGCTGTTCACTGATGCGCCGGGCGGCGACGTGCAACAGCGCCACATACTCCTCCCGCGCCGCTTCGGAAAAGCGCAGCGTCGGGAAGGAGATGCTCAACCCGGCGATCGCCACCCCAAACCGATCGAATACCGGTACCGCGATACAACGGATCCCCACTTCCTGCTCTTCGGCATCTTCGCCGTATCCCTGCTCACGCACCCGCTCCAGCACCGGCAGCAGTTCGGCGGCGCTGGTCAGGGTATGCTCGGTGCTGCGGGTAAATTCAATCTGCGACAGGATCTGCGCCACCTCATCCCGATCGCGCCAGGCCAGCAGCACTTTACCGATGGCGGTGCTGTGCAGCGGGTTGCGGCGACCGATGCGCGAATACATGCGCAGGTTGTACATCGCGTCGATCTTGTGGATATAGACGATACCGTCCTCGTCCAGGGCGCCAAGGTGGATGGTTTCGCGGGTGCGGTTCGACAGTTCGCGCATCTGCACGTCGGCGCTGCGGATCAGATCGACGTTCTGCAACGATTTGGCGCCCAGCTCGAACAGCTTGAGCGTCAGCGCATATTTTTCCGTCTCCCCTTCCTGCGAAACGTAGCCCAGCGCTTTCATGGTCTGCAGAAAACGGTAGACGGTGCTTTTGGACATCATCACCCGCTGGGATAGTTCAGTAATGCCAATCTCGCGCTCATCGCCGAGCGCCTGCAAAATACCGAACACTTTCATTACGGATGAGACGGCATCCGGTTGCTTGTCTGAATCTGCGTTAGCCATGGCGAATACCCTACTTAACGGTTCTGTTTCAGGAAATTTAAACAAGGGTTTCAGTATAATCGGAACAGATCGCGACGCGCAACGCAGTTGAACGCTAAGCGATTGAAGCCAAATGGATAACCGCCGGCCCGCTCACCGCCGTTTACAATTCAGCGGACAAGGGGCATGCAATCACGGGCGAATATGATTAGCATGATAATACTCCCCTGAATAAATACCGCTGAGACCAACATGCGTCCTTGTTCCGACGGCCTCCCCGTCCCACAACGCTATGGGGCGATCCTCGCCATCGCCCTCGGCATTACCGTATCCGTGCTCGACGGCGCGATAGCCAACGTGGCGCTGCCCACCATCGCGCGCGATCTCAACGCCAGCCCGGCCAGCTCCATTTGGGTGGTTAACGCCTATCAGCTGGCGATCACCGTCTCTCTGCTGTCGCTGGCGTCGCTCGGCGATCTGATCGGTTATCGCCGCATCTATCAGGCCGGGCTGCTGGTGTTCAGCATCACCTCGCTGTTCTGCGCCCTGTCCGACTCGCTGCTCACACTGACCATCGCCCGCGTGCTGCAAGGCTTTGGCGCCGCCGCCATCATGAGCGTCAACACCGCGCTGATCCGCATCATCTATCCGCAGCGTTTTCTCGGCCGCGGCATGGGCATCAATTCGCTGATCGTCGCCTGCTCCTCGGCGGCCGGGCCGACGGTGGCGGCGGCGATCCTGTCGGTCGCGTCCTGGCAGTGGCTGTTCGCCATTAACCTGCCGATCGGCCTCGTCGCGCTGCTGCTGGGCATGAAGTTTCTGCCGGCCAACGGCCAAAAAAGCGATAACCGCCGTTTCGATCCCACCAGCGCCGTGCTGAACGCGCTGACTTTCGGCCTGCTGATCACTGCCATCAGCGGCTTCGCCCAGGGCCAGAGCCTGACGCTGATCTTCAGCGAGATCGCCGCGCTGCTGGCGATTGGCACGGTGTTCGTGCGCCGCCAGCTGCGCCAGGAATTTCCGCTGCTGCCGGTCGACCTGCTGCGCATCCCGATCTTCGCCCTGTCGATGGGCACCTCAATCTGCTCGTTCGCCGCGCAGATGCTGGCGATGGTGTCGTTGCCGTTCTTCCTGCAAAGCGCATTGGGCCGCGACGAAGTGGCGACCGGGCTGCTGCTGACGCCGTGGCCGCTGGCGATCGTCGTCATGGCGCCGATCGCCGGCCGACTGGTGGAGCGCGTGCACGCCGGCCTGCTGGGCTGCATTGGGCTGGCGGTGTTCGCGCTCGGGCTGTTCTCGCTGGCGCTGTTGCCCGCGGACCCGTCGAATGGGGACATCATCTGGCGCATGGTGCTGTGCGGCGCCGGTTTCGGCCTGTTCCAGTCGCCCAACAATCACACCATCATCTCCGCCGCGCCGCGTAACCGCAGCGGCGGCGCCAGCGGCATGCTGGGCACCGCCCGGCTGCTGGGGCAAACCTCGGGCGCCGCGCTGGTGGCGCTGATGTTCAACCTGTTCCCCACCTCCGGCACCCACGCTTCGCTGCTCCTGGCAGGAATATTCGCCACTCTGGCGGCGGCGGTCAGCAGCCTGCGCATCACCCAATCGACGGCGCAAGCGGCGCAGCCGAGCCGCGAGGTGAAATAGCGGCCATAAAAAAACCCCGGCGAGCCGGGGTTTTTCCTTTCATTCAGCCGATTACTTCAGGTACTGGCCGGAACGCAGCGCTTCGATGCGCTTGTCGAGCGGCGGGTGCGACATGAACAGCTCGCTGAACGACTTGGATTTGCCGTTGATGCAGAACGCCATCATGCTGCCCGCTTCCTGCGGCTCGTAGCTGGTTTTCAGGCGCTGCAAGGCGGCGATCATCTTCTCGCGACCCACCAGCTTGGCGGAGCCGGCGTCGGCGTAGAACTCACGGTGACGCGAGAACCACATGGTGATGATGCTTGCCAAGATGCCGAACACCAGTTCCAGCACCATCGACACCGCGAAATAAATCATCGGGTTGCCGTTGCCTTCCCCTTCACCGTCGCGGTTGCCCAGGAAGCCGGCGGCAACCTGCGCGATCAGGCGCGAAATGAAGATGACGAAGGTGTTCACGATGCCCTGAATCAGGGTCATGGTCACCATATCGCCGTTGGCGACGTGGCTGATTTCGTGCGCGATGACCGCTTCCGCTTCGTCGCGGCTCATGCTCTGCAGCAGGCCGGTGCTGACGGCGACCAGCGAGGCGTCGCGGCGCGCGCCGGTGGCGAAGGCGTTGATGTCCGGCGCGTGGTAGATAGCAACCTGCGGCATGGCGATGCCCGCCTGCTGCGACTGACGGCGCACCGTTTCCAGCAGCCAGTTTTCGGTTTCGTTACGCGGTTGTTCAATCACTTCCCCGCCGACGGAGCGCAGCGCCATCCACTTGGACATCAGCAACGACACGAAAGCGCCGCCGAAGCCGAACAGACCGGCCATGATCATCAGGCCCTGAACGCTACTGGATTGGATTCCTGTCAGGCTGAGCACCAGCCCGAAAACCAACATCACCGCCAGGTTGGTGAGCAGGAACAGAGCTATACGCATCATAAAATGTTTACTTCCTCATAAATGTTAACAAAACGCTGTCGAAGATACCCTAGATCGTATGGGCATTCGTCACAGTTTCAAGAGTCGCGCGTCATTAACCTACTAAAAATACGAAACTTTACAAAAACGGCGCGCGACCGGGATTTGGCAAATTGTAAACGATTGTTGCGCAAGGCGGAGGGTTTTTTGCCATAAATTTGTCAGGCGACGCATAAGCCCGCCCCCATTCCCCTGCGGGGGGAAGCAGGCCTTCGCGTCACCATAAAAAAACGCACCCGAGGGTGCGTTTTTCATCCTGCCGGACGCGGCCTTATTTGGCCGGCGTTGGCTGCTGAGCGGGCCGATCTTTTTCCAGATGAGCCAGCTCCAGCGCGATATGCACGGTTTCATCCAGGTACGGATCCGGTTCCTGGTAATCCTTCGGCAGATCGTCGAGCGATTTCAGCGGCTTCTTGCCAGCGCGTTCCAGGCGCTCGTTGATGCGTTTCAGACGGGTCGCATCGTCGTCGTGGTTCTCTTTCTCGCGCACCGCAAGATTGAGGGACACGATGTTGCGTTTATCCTTCAGCGCCTTGTAATGCGCGATATCCTGCGCGATGTACTGGAACTCCGGATTCTGCGCGATGCGCTGCTGGTGATCTTTCAGCAGCTCCGGCTCGAACGGCGCCATATCGCCGGTCTTGCTGTAGGTCGCCGCATTGATGCTGTCCCACGGCATGGCGTTGTCTTCAAACGCTTCGCCGGTTTCCGCCGGATCGACGCCGGTCGGCATCAGAATGTCCGGGGTCACCCCTTTGCGCTGGGTGCTGCCGCCGTTGACGCGGTAGAACTTCTGAATGGTGTACTGCACCGACCCCAGCGCCGGCCACTCAGGGCGCAGCATCTGATCGTAGATGCGGTTCAGCGAACGGTACTGCTGCACGGTGCCTTTACCGAAGGTCGGCTCGCCGACGATCAGCGCGCGGCCGTAATCCTGCATCGCCGCCGCGAAGATCTCGGAGGCGGAGGCGCTGAAGCGATCGACCAGCACCACCAGCGGGCCTTTGTAGTAGGTCACGCCGTCGGTGTCGGCGTCTTCACGCACTTTGCCGTTGTTGTCGCGCACCTGCACCACCGGGCCGCTCGGAATGAACAGGCCGGACAGCGACACCGCTTCGGTCAGCGCGCCGCCGCCGTTGGTGCGCAGATCGATGATCACGCTCTTGACGTTCTGCTTGGCCATCTTCTGCAGCTGCACTTTCACGTCATCGGTCAGACCGACGTAGAAGCCGGGGATGTCGAACACCGCCACCTTCTCTTTGCCGACGGTCTTGATGGTCATTTTCACCGCGCGGTCTTCCAGGCGGATGCGCTCGCGGGTCAGGGTGACCACGCGGGTTTTGGTGCCCTTGCCGGCCGGCAGGATCTCCAGGCGCACCTTGCTGCCTTTCGGCCCTTTGATCAACGACACCACGTCGTCCAGGCGCCAGCCGATCACGTCCACCATCGGTTTGCCGGCCTGGCCGACGCCGACGATGCGATCGCCCACGGTGATCGCCTTGCTCTTCGCCGCCGGGCCGCCCGGCACCATCGAGTTGATCAGGGTGTAGTCGTCATCCATCTGCAGCACCGCGCCGATGCCTTCCAGCGACAGGCTCATTTCGGTGTTGAACTGCTCAGTGTTGCGCGGAGACAGATAGTTGGTGTGCGGGTCGATTTCATGCGCAAAGGCATTCATCGCCAGCTGGAAGACGTCTTCGCTGTTGCTTTGCGTCAGGCGCTTGATGGCGAACTGATAGCGCTTGGTCAGCGTGTCGCGGATTTCTTTGTCGGTCTTGCCGGTCAGCTTGAGGTTCAGCTCGTCATAGGTGACTTTCGCATCCCACAGGCTATCCAGCTCGGCCTTGTCTTTCGGCCACGGCGCTTTGCTGCGGTCGAGATCGATAGTGCCGTTGCCGGTAAAGTTCATCGGCTTGTCCAGCAACGACAACGCATAGGTGTAACGCTCAAAGCGGCGTTTCTGCGCCAGATTGAACAGCGCGTAGAAGGTGTCCAGCTTGCCGGTTTTCAGCTCTTCGCCCACCTGATTGCGTTTGCCGGCGAACTGCGCCACGTCGGAGGCCAGCAACACGTTATGGCTGTAGTCCAGCATGTTCAGGTAGCGATCGAAGATCTTGCCTGAAAACTCCGCGTCGAGGGCGAACTGGCGGTAATGAGAGCGAGTGAAGCGCGAGGTGACGCGCTCACTCACCGTAGCGTGCTGAGGTTCCTGTTGCAGTTGAGGCAGTAGGCCGATGCGGATGTTGGCTGTTTCCGCGCCGTAACTGACACCCGCCCACAGCAGCCCTGCAATCGCTGTTAATCTGACGAATTTGTTCATGCCTGGGTTGGCCTCCGTATCAGAACTGCAAGTGTTCTGCGCGCACAATCATCGCCAGACCGGAAGAGAGCTGCACACGTACGCCATCTTTAGCGATTTCGAGTACGGTAGCATCCATCGCGCTCTTGCCTGCTCTGACTTTGATTTCCTGGCCAATTTGCAGTTTAGAGATATCCGTGACTGGCGCATAACGCGGCTGGTTTTCCTCTTTTGCTGCACGAGGTTGACGAGCTGGCTGTGGGCGAGTTTGTGGGCGCGGCTTGCGGTTCTCCGGCGCGGCTCCGCCTTCGCGACGTGCAGCGGGCTTTTTACCGGCTGGGCGCGGACGGCGTGGCGCGGCATCGGCGGATTCACCGGCGGCTTCACGTTTTTTGGCGTTTTGTTCGGCACGCTGTGCCTGAACGCGCGCTTTGGCTTCTTCAAGCTGCTGGCGAGCATGATCGACATGCTGCTGCTCCAGTTCACCGCACGGATTGCCGTCCAGATCGACGCGCTGCGCGCCGACTTTGACGCCGTACAGGTAACGCCAGCTTGAGGTGTACAGGCGCAGGGCAGAACGCAATTGCGTTTTGCTGAGATTCTCTTCCCCCTGCACGCGCTCTACCAAATCCTGAAAAATACCGATTTTCAGCGGACGAGCTTCGCCTTCGGCGCTAAAGCAGAGCGGAAAACGCTCGGCAAGAAAAGCAATGACTTCTTTACTAGAGTTCAACTTAGGTTGATTTTCCATGAAATTTCCTGATTACAACGGTATTGCCAACAAGCCACAGGCATGAACAGGCGTCATTATAATGACGCCATCGGTAATTGCCACGTTAACCGTCGATCAACTTGCCGCCACAGTCACATATTTCGCACTGTCGCACTGTTCCAGTTGCTCACAAAGCCCCGCTACCACTGCTTTCAAGCCCGCTTCGTCCTGTTCGTCGAAGCGTTGATAAACCGTGCTGTCGATATCCAAAACGCCGATCGCTCGGCCGCCAACCGCCAGCGGCAGCACGATTTCCGCGTTGCTGGCCGCATCGCAGGCGATATGGCCCGGGAACGCATGCACGTCGCCGACGCGCTGCACGCGATTTTCCGCCACCGCCGTGCCGCACACGCCCTTGCCCACCGGAATACGCACGCAGGCGATCTTGCCCTGGAACGGCCCCAGCACCAGCTGGCCGCCATCCATCAGATAGAAACCGACCCAGTTCACGTCATCCAGACGCTCGTTGAGCAACGCGCTGGCGTTGGACAGCGCCGCGATAAAGTTGGTTTCCCCGCCGAGCAACGCGCTCAGGTCACGTTTTAATTCCGCGTAGAATTGTTCTTTTGTCATGTGATAACCATTGAAACAGTGAAGATGGCCAGAAGCCCAAAGCTTAGGCCCTATAAAATAAGCATTAAATGCGTATAGCCACAAGGTTAATCATCTGTTGCTTCACAAAACCCTGTCGCTCGGGGTATGTTTGCCGCTCAGAATCCCGGTTTACCTCGTTTTACCGTCCGGCGCCCGATCGCCAGTGACGCGGCCGGTTTATTTTTCAGCTACGCTGACAGTTCCGGCGGGCTCAAGGGCAGCGACTTGTCAAAGATGAAAATACACGCGATCACCGCCCCCCTTTCCAAAGCGCGCCACCAGCGCTGCTGCGAGTGCGATCTGCTGTTCGTGCTGCCGCCGCTCAGCGGCAACCAGGCCGCCTATTGCCCGCGCTGCAACGCCAAGGTGGTGAACGGCCGCGACTGGTCGATGACGCGCCTGACCGCCATGGCGATCGCCATGCTGCTGCTGATGCCGTTCGCCTTCACCGAACCGCTGATCAGCATCCGCCTGCTCGGCACGCGCATCGACGCCAGTTTGCTGGAAGGCATCTGGCAGATGAGCCGCCAGGGCGACCCGCTTACCGCCAGCATGGTGGCGTTCTGCACCATCGGCGCCCCGCTGACGCTGGCGCTGTCGTTGCTGTACCTGCGCTTCGGCCACGCGCTCGGCATGAACCTGCGGCCGGTGCTGCTGATGCTGGAGCGGCTGAAAGAGTGGGTGATGCTGGACATCTATCTGATCGGCATGGCGGTGGCGGCGATCAAGGTGCAGGATTACGCCGACATCCAGGCGGGCAGCGCGCTGATCGCCTACCTGTCGCTCACCCTGCTCAGCATCCTGACGCTGATCCACGCCAACCTGGAGCAGCTGTGGGAGCGTTACTATCCGCAGGAACAGCCGAAAGGCCCGCCGGCGGCGCTGCACATTTGCCTGTCCTGCCACTATACCGGCTACCCCGACGCGCGCGGCCGCTGTTCGCGCTGCCACGTGCCGATGTGCCACCGCCAGCCTTACAGCCTGCAGAAAACCTGGGCGGCGCTGATCGCGGCGATGATCCTGTTGATACCGGCCAACCTGCTGCCGATTTCCATCATTTACGCCAACGGCGTGCGCCTCGAAGACACCATATTCTCCGGCGTGGTCTCGCTGGCCACCTCCGGCAACGTGCCGATCGCCGCCATTGTGTTCATCGCCAGCGTGCTGGTGCCCTTTACCAAAGTGATCGTGCTGATCACGCTGTTGTTCAGCATTCACTTCAAAACCTCGCACAGCCTGAAGACGCGCATTCGTCTGCTGCGTCTGGTCGCCTGGATCGGCCGCTGGTCGATGCTCGATCTGTTCGTTATCGCCTTGATGATGTCGCTGGTAAACCGCGACCAGCTGTTATCTTTTACTATGGGACCGGCCGCGTTTTACTTTGGCTCGGCGGTCATTTTGACTATTCTTGCCGTTGAGTGGCTGGATAGCCGATTGATTTGGGATGCACATGCAACAGGAAACGCCGACTACACCGACTGAAGCGCGGGTCAAGAACAAGCGCCGCATTTCACCGTTCTGGTTACTGCCGTTCATCGCCCTGCTGATCGCCGGGTGGCTGGTCTATAACAATGTCCAGGAGCGCGGCACCACCGTCACCATCGATTTCCAATCGGCGGCGGGCATCGTCGCCGGCCGCACGCCGGTGCGCTATCAGGGCGTAGAGGTCGGCACGGTGCAGAAAATCAGCCTGAGCAAAGATTTGCGCAGCATCGTGGTGGAGGCCAGCATCAAAAGCGATCTGGAAGACTCGCTGCGCGAAGGCACCCAGTTCTGGCTGGTGACGCCCAAAGCCTCGCTGGCCGGGGTCTCCGGGCTCGATGCGCTGGTCGGCGGCAACTATATCGGCATGATGCCCGGCAGCGGCAAGGAGCAAACCCACTTCACCGCGCTCGATACCCAGCCGAAATACCGCCTGAACACCGGCGAGCTGATGATCCACCTGCACGCCGACGATCTCGGCTCGCTCAACAGCGGCTCGCTGGTCTACTACCGTAAAATCCCGGTCGGCAAGGTGTATGACTACACTATCAGCGAAGGCAACAAGGGCGTGACCATCGACGTACTGATCGACCGCCGTTTCGCCAACCTGGTGAAGAGCAACAGCCGCTTCTGGAATGTCTCCGGTTTCAAGGGCGATTTCAGCCTGTCCGGCGCGACGGTGCAAATGGAGAGCCTGGCGGCGCTGGTCAACGGCGCCATCGCCTTCGATTCGCCGGCCGATGGCCAGCAGGCCAAGGGCGATCAGAGCTATACCCTGTATCCGGATCTGGCCCACAGCCAGCGCGGCGTCAATATCCTGCTGGATCTGCCGAGCGGCAACAGCCTGAGTGAAAACCGCACGCCGCTGATGTACCAGGGGCTGCAGGTCGGCACCCTGACCAAGCTGACGTTGCAACAGGACAGCAAAGTGGTCGGTGAACTGACCATCGATCCTTCGGTGGTCGATCTGATGCGCAGCGGCACCCGCATCGTGATGCGCAGCCCGCGCATCAGCCTCAACGACGCCAAGCTCAGCCAACTGCTGACCGGCACCACGCTGGAGCTGGTGCCGGGCGAAGGTGAGCCGCAGCAGCGCTTCAACGTGCTGGACAGCAGCGAAACGCTGTTGCAGCAGCCTGGCGTGCTGACCGTCACGCTGAATGCGCCGCAAAGCTACGGCATCGACGTCGGGCAACCGCTGGTGGTGCACGGCGTGAAAGTCGGCCAGATCCTGAGCCGCACCCTGACCGCCGGCGGCGTGGTGTTCACCGCCGCCATCGACGCGCAGTATCGCGGCCTGCTGCACAAAGACAGTAAATTCGTGGTCAACAGCCGGCTCGACGTCAAGCTGGGCATCGACGGTATGGAAGTGCTCGGCGCCAGCGCTCAGGAATGGGTGGACGGCGGCGTGCGCATTATTCCCGGCAGCAAGGGGGAACCGGGCGGCCAATACCCGCTGTACGCCAACAGCGAAAAAGCCGAGGAAGGCATCGTCGGCAACGCCCCTTCCACCACCCTGACCCTCAGCGCCACCAGCCTGCCGGACGTGCAGGCCGGTTCGGTGGTGCTGTACCGCAAATTCCAGGTGGGCGAGATCGTCAACGTTCGGCCGAAGGCCAACGAGTTTGAGGTGGACGTCTACATCAGCCCGGAATACCGCAAGCTGCTGACCCGCGAAAGCATCTTTTGGGCCGAAGGCGGCGCCAAGGTGCAGCTCAACGGCAGCGGGCTGACGGTGCAGGCTTCGCCGCTTAACCGCGCGCTGAAAGGCGCCATCAGCTTCGACAACCTGCAGGGAGTGACGCTCAACAAGGGCGCCAACCGCGTGCTGTACGCCAGCGAAACCGCCGCCCGCGCGGTGGGCAGCCAAATTATGCTGCGAACCTACGACGCCAGCAAGCTGTCGGCGGGTATGCCGCTGCGCTACCTCGGTATCGACGTCGGCCAGGTAGAGTCGCTTCAGCTGGCGCCGGAGCGCAACGAAGTGTTGGCCAAAGCGGTGCTGTATCCGGAATATGTGCACACTTTCGCGCGCCTGGGCAGCCGCTTCTCGATCGTTTCGCCGGAGATCTCCGCCGCCGGCGTCAGCAATCTCGATACCCTGCTCCAGCCTTATATCAACGTGGAGCCGGGGCGCGGCCGCGAGCTGCGCACCTTCGAGCTGCAGCAGGCCAGCATCACCGACTCGCGCTATCTCGACGGCTTGAGCGTAGTGCTCGACGCCGCCGAAACCGGCTCGCTGCAGATCGGCACGCCGGTGCTGTTCCGCGGTGTAGAGGTCGGTACCATCACCGGCTTCTACCTTGGCGCCATGTCCGATCGGGTGCACGTCGCGCTGCGCATCAGTAAGAAATATCAGCATCTGGTGCGCAACAACAGCGTGTTCTGGCTGGCTTCGGGTTACAACCTGCAGTTCGGCCTGACCGGCGGCGTGATCAAGAGCGGCACCTTCCAGCAGTTCATCCGCGGCGGTATCGCCTTCGCCACGCCGCCGACCATTCCGCTGGCGCCGAAAGCCACGCCGAACAAACACTTCCTGCTGAATCCGGAAGAGCCTAAGGACTGGAAAACCTGGGGTACCGCCATTCCGCGCGATTAAATTTCGCATTTTCCTCAGGGCCTGGCATCGCCGGGCCCTGTTTTTTTCCGCTTTGTGATAAACTCTCGCCCTTATCTTTATTGCACCCTGAGAGTTCGCCCGTGGCCAAATCCACCGCCGTTTTTCTGCCCCCCGCTTTCCTTGACGCCACCCGCGCCATCATGCCCACCGAGCTGGCGATGGACGATTTTATCGCCGCTTGCCAGCGCCCGCTGCGCCGCAGCCTGCGCGTCAATACGCTGAAAATCAGCGTCGCCGACTTCCTGGCGCTGGTGCAGGATTACGACTGGCGACTGGAGCCCATTCCCTGGTGCGCGGAAGGGTTCTGGATCGAGCGCGACGATGAAGAGCTGCGCCTGGGCAGCGCCGCCGAACACCTGAGCGGCCTGTTCTACATTCAGGAAGCCAGTTCGATGCTGCCGGTCAGCGCGCTGTTCGCGGGCGGCGCGGCGCCGACTCGGGTGCTGGACGTGGCGGCGGCGCCGGGATCCAAAACCACCCAGATCGCCGCGCTGATGGGCAATCAGGGCGGCATCGTCGCCAACGAATACTCCGCCAGCCGGGTGAAAGTGCTGCACGCCAATATCAGCCGCTGCGGCGTGAAGAACACCGCGCTGACCCACTTCGACGGCCGGGTGTTCGGCGCCGCGCTGCCCGAGAGCTTCGACGCCATTCTGCTCGACGCCCCCTGCTCCGGCGAAGGCGTGGTGCGCAAGGATCCGGACGCCATGAGCAACTGGTCGCCGGAAAGCGTGGCCGAAATCGCCGCCACCCAGCGCGAGCTGATCGACAGTGCGTTTCATGCGCTGGCGCCGGGCGGCGTGATGGTTTACTCCACCTGCACCCTCAATGCGCAGGAAAACCAGCAGGTGGTGCGCTGGCTGCTGGACACCTACGGCGACGCGGTCAGCATCGAGCCGCTGGGCGAGCTGTTCCCCGACGCCAACAAGGCGCTGACCGTCGAAGGTTTCCTGCACGTCTTCCCGCAGATTTACGACAGCGAAGGCTTTTTCGTCGCCCGCCTGCGCAAACGGCGCGCCGTGGCGCCGTTGCCGAAGCCGACCTACAAAGTCGGTAAATTCCCGTTCAGCCCGCTGTCCGGCAAAGAAGCGGCGCAGGTCGCCCAAGCCGCCGCCGCATCCGGCTTAACCTGGGGCGATGACGGCCGGCTATGGGAACGCGACAAAGAGATCTGGCTGTTCCCGGCCGAGCTGGAACCGCTGTTCGGCAAGGTGCGCTTCTCGCGCATCGGCCTCAAACTGGCGGAGCGTTTCCCTAAAGGTTTCCGCTGGCAGCACGAGGCGGCGATCGCGCTGGCCGGCACCGGCGGCAAAGCGCATTTCGAGCTGGACGCCACGCTGGCGCAGGAGTGGTATCACGGCCGCGATCTCTACCCGGAACTGCCGCCGGCGGGCGATGAATGCATCGTCACCTACCAGGGGCAGCCGCTGGGCATCGCCAAGCGCATCGGCAGCCGTATCAAGAACAACTTGCCGCGCGAGCTGGTGCGCGACGGCGCGCTGGATTTTCACCTGTAAACGATACCGCGCCGGGGAATAAAACGCCCCGGCGATAAAATAACGCTAATAATATTCCCATCACCGTTCGTTATTATTCTAATCATTTCAATTTATCGGTATACCTCACCTGCAAGCCCCGTCAGCCGGGGGATGGAAATAAAAAGTTTCTCGCTTTCATCAAGACAATTCCCGATTCTTATTCTATTAATTAAAGTGCAGCTAAATGAATACGTTCAACCCACCTCTGGGTGGCGTCTTTGCGGGCTTTCTCTCATACGGCAAGGAATATAAGATGAAAAAAACTCTGATGGCATTGACCTCGGTAGCAACCCTGCTGTGCGCCAACGGCGCGGCTAACGCAGCAGGCACCATTCAAGGCACGTTAGGCGTGACGCTGACCATCGGCGCCGGTTGCGTCGTGGGGGGCGGCAACAGCAGCGGTTCCGTCAACGACTTCGGCTCCATCAGCTTCGGCACTTACTCTTCACTGGCCAACATTATCGACGCCAGCGCCACCGGCGCAGGGGGGGCCGGTACGCTGTCATTGACCTGCACCACCGGCACAGACTACACGGTGGCGCTGGACAACGGGCTCCACGTCACTTCAGGCACCCAACGCCGCATGGCCAGCACCGCAGGCGCATTCATCAGCTATAACCTTTACCAGGATGCCGCGCGCACCACCGCCTGGGGCAGCGGCGCCAACGCGCTGACCGGCACCGGCACCGGCGCCGCCGTTCCGCTGATCGTGTATGGCCGCGTGCCGGCGGCCGGTTCTACCCCAGCGGCGGACACCTATAACGACACCGTCACGATGACGGTCACCTGGTAACGGTGCGGCTCGCGCTTTGCTGCGGCGGATTATGGGCGTGCAGCCTGTTGGCGCAGGCCGACAGTAAAACGGCGACCCTCGGCGTCAGCGCGACCTTGCTCAGCGCCTGTGAAGCCGGCAGCAGCTCAGGCGGCAACGTCAGCTTCGGCACGCTGAATTTCGGCACGCTGTATTTTCTCAGCACCGCCACCAGCGTCGCCGGGCAGCAAAACGCCGGCGCCATTCGGGTGAAATGCACTAACGGCACCAGCTACAGCGTTCTGCTTGGCGGCGGGCAAAGCGGCAATACCGCGACCCGCTACCTGCAAAGCGCGGCCGGCCAACGGGTGAATTACAACCTGTATACCAACGCTGCCCACAGCACCATTTGGGACAATCTGACGGGCGTGTCACAAACCGCCAACGGTTCGGACAACTGGCTGCCGGTCTATGGCATGATTCCGGCGCAGTCCACGCCCCCGACAGGCAGCTACACCGATACGGTACAGGTCACGATCAATTGGTAATGACGATGCGCGCTTTCATTTGCGGTTTGCTGTTCTGCCTGCCGCTTTCCCCGGCCCAAAGCGATACCGGCGTCAACGACTTGACCAAAAGCCAGCCGTTCACCGTCAATGCAACCGTGGTAAAAGGCTGCGTATTGGGCAGCGGCGTCAGCGACGTGACCACCTTCGGCACCCTGAACTTCGGCCAGCTGTCCTCGCTGAGCAACGCGGTCAGCGTCGTCTCCAGCAGCGGCGCCGGTTCGGTGCTGTTTCGCTGCAACCCGGGGCTGAGCGTTACACTGGCCCTCGGCGTCGGCAATCATGTGACCGGATCCATCGCCGGCGGCAGAAAATTACAAAACGCCGCCACGTCGGAAACGCTTCTGTATCAACTTTATCAAGACAGCAACTACGCCACCCTTTGGGGGGATGGCGCCAACGGCGGCGCGGCGCAGACCGTCGCCGCCACCGGCAGCACGCAAGAAATCAAGGTTTACGCCCGTCTGTTTTCGACCAGTACCCTGCCCACCAGTGGCGTTTACAGCGATACGGTCTTGTTGACGGTCACTTATTAAGTTTTTTTGCAATAAGGATGAGTTATGCGCATACCCTTCCGCCTGCCGTTAACGGCAGCCCTGCTCCTGGCAAGCCAGCAGCACGCCCTGGCCGCGGCCTCCATTCTCATTTGGCCAATCGATCCGGTGATTGAAGATCAACAACAGGCCACCGCGCTGTGGCTGGAAAATCGCGACAGCAAACCGGTCTATATGCAAATTCGCGTGTTGGGTTGGCGACAAACCGCCGGCAAAGACGATTACAGCAACCAAAGCGACGTGATCGCCAGCCCGCCGGTGGCGTCGATCGCGCCAGGCAAACGCCAGCTGATACGCCTGATCAAACAGTCGGCCCCGGCGGCGGGACAGGAGCGCGCCTACCGCATTTTGGTCGATGAAGTGCCGGTGAAAGAACAGTCGTCGGGCGCCGCTCCCGGCGGTGCGGAGATGGGGCTGAAATTCCAGATGCGCTACTCGGTGCCGCTGTTCGTCAGCGGTAAGGGCATTTGGACCAAACAGGACAGCGAAAAACCGCGCGATTACGCGACCGCCAGCCAACCTCAGCTCAGCTATCGTCTACAGCAGCAAAGCAGCGAACGCTGGCTGGAGGTGCGAAATCAAGGCGCAGTGCATGCCCGCATGTCGAAAGTGACGCTGCAAGGCCGCAGCCTGAATCCCGGTCTGATGGGATACGTGCTGCCCGGTTCGCAAATGCGCTTCGCCTTGCCGCCCGCCGGCGGTTTCAGCAGCGGCAAACTGATGGCCACGGTCAATGACAACAAACAGCCCGTAGCCATTCCGTCTTATTGAGGCCCAGGTGCAGCCGACAGGGAGGCTATCGACGCGGCGTTTCAGCCTTAGGCCGCTGGCGTTTGCCATGCTGAGCATGGCGGCCGGCGGCTGGCTGCCGTTTGCGCTCGGCGACGATCTGCCGCCGCCGCCCAGCGCCGTCAGCATGCCGGACACCACGCTGTATCTGGAGCCGGTCGTCAACGGGCGCCAAACCGGCAACGTCGTGCCGGTCAACTACCGCGGCGGCCATTACTACATGACGCCCCAGCAACTGCTCGACGCCGGGCTGCCGGTAGCGGATAAGCAGGCGAAAGAGATCGCCGTCGATCGGCTGGAGAAGGTGGATGTCAGCTACAGCGGCGAGAGCCAGCAGTTGCTGATCAACGTGCCCAACGACTGGTTGCCGCAGCAAACCATCGGCGCCCATTCACCGTTGCAGCGCTTGCCGGCGCAAAGCAGCCTGGGTTTGCTGTTCAACTACGATATCTATGCCAGCCAAAGCAACGGCAATGGCCGGCCGGGCTACCTGTCGGCGTGGAGCGAACAGCGGCTGTTCGACGGGTTCGGCGTCATCGCCAACACCGGCATCTACCGCAGCGGGTTTAACGGCGGGCCGAACGACGATGGCGGGCGCTATATTCGATACGACAGCTACTGGCGTTTCAACGACGACCAGCGGATGCTGAGTGTGATCGCCGGTGACCTTACCACCGGCTCGCTCCCCTGGAGCAGCGCCGTGCGCATCGGCGGCTTGCAATTGGCGCGCAATTTCGCGGTGCGCCCGGATCTTATCACCTACCCGCTGCCGCAATTTTCCGGCCAGGCGGCATTGCCCAGCAGCGTCGATTTATACATCAACAGCTATAAAAACAGCACCACCAACATCAATCCCGGGCCGTTCACCCTCAACAGCGTGCCCTACATTAACGGCGCGGGTCAGGCCACCGTCGTCACCACCGACGCCCTCGGCCGCCAGGTCAGCACCACGGTGCCGTTCTACGTGGCCAGCAACCTGCTGCAGACCGGCATGAGCGATTTCAGCATTTCCACCGGCTTGCTGCGGCGCAACTACGGGTTGAATTCTGCCGATTACGGGCAATGGGTAGGCAGTGCCAGTTTACGTTACGGCGTCACTGATTGGTTAACCCTGGAAGGACGCGCCGAAGGCGCAGCCGAGTTGGCGGTCGGCGGCGCCGGCGCCGACCTTCGCGTCGGGCAATGGGGGGTTTTCAACGCCTCCTACAGCGTCAGCCAGGCCGGCGACGAAGCGTTTAACGGCGGCCGGCAGATACAATCCCCCACGTATTATGACCCGCTGACCGGCAGGCCGTTGCAACAGCCGGATCCCCAGCCCGTCTATCGCTACACCGGCAACCACGGCGATCAGAGCAGCTTTGGTTACAACTACAGCAACCAACGTTTCAGCCTCAACGCCCAACGCATCCTGCGCAGCACCGATTTTGGCGACATTTCCGTGTATAAAAGCGACTACCGCCTGAGCCGCCGCACCGATCAGTTGACCGGCAGCGTCAGCCTGGGCCGGCTCGGCAGCCTCGGCGCCGGTTATTTTGACGTCCGCGACGCCATCGCTCAGCGAACCCGCCTGGTGAACCTGTCCTACAGCGTGTCGCTTTGGCGCAACAGCAGCCTGTACGCCTCGCTGAACCGGGAAATCGGCAGCAGCGGTTACAGCGCCCAACTGCAGCTCTCCATTCCGTTCGACAGCTGGGGCACAGCCAGCTTCAGCGCCGCGCGCGACAACAACAACCGCTGGAGCGAACGCGTCAGCTACAGCCGCGCCGCGCCGACCGATGGCGGTTTCGGCTGGAATCTGGCCTACGCCAATAACCCGAGCGGCGGCGATTACCGCCAGGCCGATCTGACCTGGCGCACCCGCAGACTCGAAGCCCGAGCGGGCGTATACGGCACCCGCGATGAAACCAACCACTGGGGAGAAATCAGCGGTTCGCTGGTGGCGATGAACGGCGGCGTGTACGCCACCAACACCATCAACGATGCCTTTGCGCTGGTGTCCACGCAAGGATACGCCGACATTCCGGTGAGCTATGAGAACCAGCCGATCGGCAAGACCGACGCCCAGGGCTATTTACTGGTGCCGACCGTCACCTCTTACTACCATGCGAAATTCCAGATTGATCCGCTCAACCTGCCCGCCGACGTCGCGCTGCCGACGGTGGAGAAAACCGTCGCCATTCGCGATCACAGCGGTTTTCTGGTTGAGTTCCCCATCCAACCCATCTCCGCCGCCGACGTCGAACTGGTTGACGAGCAAGGCAAACCGTTGGCCAACGGCAGCCAGGTGGCGGTGGTTGGCGGCAATCAGCAAAGCTATGTCGGTTGGGATGGCATGACCTATATCGACCCGGTGCAACAACACAATCGGCTGAGCGTGATCCCGGCCGACGGCGGCCCGCCGTGTCAGGCGGAATTCAGCCTGGCGAAGCCTCAGGGCATCCAGCGCGTCGGCCCGGTTGTCTGCCGCTAATTCAACGACGGAGAGTCACTATGTTTCGGGGATTGAAAGCCTTCTTATTGTTAACCCTCTCGCTGCTGTTCTGTCAGCGCGCATTCGCCGACTGCGCCACCACCAACGGCACCGTCACCTTACCGGGAAGCAGCTCTTTCGTGGTCTACAACGGGCAGATCAACGCCCAGGGCACCGCCGGCCTCAACTGCACCGGCCTCGGGCTATCGCTGCTGTCGCAGAACACCGTCACGGTCAAGGTTGCGTCGACAACCAACGGCATGGCGGTCGCCAACACCGACGGTTCCGGCGATAAAATCGCCTATCTGATCTATCCCGACGCCAACTATCAATATCCCTACAGCATCGGGCAGACCATTGACTACAGTTCACTGAATCTATTGTCGCTGATCCTGATCTCCTCCAACGTCAACTTTCCGCTGTATATCAAAACCACCGCCGGTGCCAACGTGCGTTCGGGCACCTATACCGACACCATCAACCTGATCTGGAACTACCATATCTGCGGCCTCGGCGTGCTCGGCCTGTGCATCTGGTGGGACGGCGTCAACAAGGCCAGCACGGTCAGCGTCAGCGTCGCCATCACCAAAGACTGCCTGATCGGCACCGCGCCCAACGTCAACTTCGGCAGCATGGCGTTGGTCGGGCAGTTCAATCCTGTCAATCAGAGCATCACCCTGACCTGCACCAAAACCGAGGGATACAACACCTATTTCACCAACGGCAATAACCCGGTCTCCGGTTGGCGGCGTATGAAAAGCGGCACCAGCAATTTCATGCAGTATCAGATTTACTTGCCCAATACGACGACCGTTTGGGATAGCACCAACAAACAAAGCGGCGCCGGCACCGGGCTGGCGCAAAGCATCCCGTATAAGGCGGCGGTCAATGCGGCGCAGACGGAAGTGGCGGTCGGCAGCTATCAAGACAATCTCAGTTTTGTGGTGGAGTACTAGGCGCGGTGCTTTACCGCCGTGGAAATTATTTCCAAAATGTAATTTTTATGTGGCATTTTTTGCTCATTTGGCTATGCTCTTACCGATGGCCGAACTGGTCTAACCTCCTACCACACCATTGAGCAAGGAGTTCCCATGAGCAAAACCGTCGTAAAAATTGGCAGCTTCGAGGTCGATGACGCGCATCTTCACGCCGGCGCCGACCGCGCCGGCACCCTGAGCATTCCCTGCAAGTCCGATCCGGATCTGTGCATGCAGCTGGACGGCTGGGATGAACACACCAGCATTCCGGCGATCCTCGACGGCAAACAGTCACTGCTGTACAAGCAGCACTACGATCGGCAGGCGGACGCCTGGGTGATGCGGCTGGCATGAAAATGCATCAGAACTGCTGACGGCGCGCTGTTTTCATCGGAAACAGCGCGTTTTTTTATGCGATGGCGATGCCGCGGCCGGCAAAGAAAGGGGCGAAGCGGCTGAGCGGCAGGTGCACCCGCTCGCGCGTCGCCGGGCTGTCGCCCGAAGGATTGTGGAAGGTCACGCTTTGCGCATCGGCGGCGGTGATCAGCACCAGATGCCCGCCCCGCTGCGGCGGTATGCTCTCCGGCCGGCGAATGGAGGGATGCACCGAGGCGATAAAGTAGCGGCATTCTTGAAGCAGCGCCGGCACGTCAGCGGCCTCCAGCCCCACCTTCACCACCGCTTGCAGCGCGAACTGCTCGCGTACGAACTCGACGAACGGCGCGTAAATCAGCCCCTTTATCCGCTCCCCTTCGCGCACATAGGCGCCGTAAGGCAGGCTGCGCCGCGCCAGCTCCAGCAGCGGCGGCGCTTCACCGTCGCGGTGGCCCAGCACCATTTTCAGACAGGCCATGCCGCACACGTGATTGGCCCACTCGACGTACTCCGCTCGATCGCGGGCGCCGCTGCGCGCCCAATTTTCGTCTTGCGCCAGCGTCGCGCGGCCGGCGATCAGATCGGCGGCCAGTTCCGGGCTGGCCCACTGGCACTCGTAGGGAACGGCGCGCATAAGATTAGAATTTGTCGACGACTTTGAAATTCATCAGCACCAGCGTCATGTCCGGCGAGAACAGATCGTACTCTTCAAAGAAGCGCTGCAGCTCTTTGCGCCAGTGCGCCAGCGAGCGATCGCCCTCGCCTTCGGCAAAGGCGTGCGCTTCATCGACCTGATCGTAAGTTTTCATTTCCACCGCGGTCAGCTCGACCGCGCAGACCGGCTCACCCTTGCCGTCCACCACCAGGAAGCGATCGCCGGCCTGCGGGATCCCCTCGCCGTCGAGGTTGGAACAGGTGGCCGTTTTGGTGCCATTGAGGATCAATTGCACCACTTCATCGGCCTGCTGCTCGGTATCGCCGAACGCCCAGCGCTCAAGGTGCTCGTATTTCTGTGGAATTGCCGTCGCCATGATTATACCTTTAGGAAAAATGCATCAATGCAGACAGGATAGTACAACGTATTGCCGGCCGTCTGCATCCGTCGCAAGCGCGACTGCGCGTTCCGCCACCGCCGCCTTTACGCGTTTTTACCGTTCTTCGCTGTGCCTGCCGCGCTGTCGGGCGCATACTGTGAACATTATTCACCCAATGGCGACCGCCAGGCGGCAACATGCGGCAAAATGACATCGATGCTGACGATACCTTCAGCGATTTACTCAACGGCGTCGCGTTAGTGACGCTTTTCCTCATCATCCTCGCCGGTGGATGGTATTTCAGCTAAAGGGGAAGCAACGTGGCAACAAAACGCATGGGCGCCAAGCTCAGTAAAATGGTGGTGGTGCTGCTGCTGATCTGCTTGGCGTTGCTGCTGTTGCGTTGGGCGGCGATCGCTTTCGGTTAATCACGCGAAACGACGCCGGCCAAACGCCGGTGCCCTACTCACCGCCGCCGCGGCGCGGTCGGCTCCAGCAACTCCCGCAAATAGGCCAAGCGCGCCTCTCCCTGCGGCAACCAGCGGCGACACAGCCAATGCTGCGTTTCACCCGTGCGGCTCAGGCGGTAGTACTCCGCCAAGGTTTCGACCCAGTTCATGATGTTTTCTCCTGCTTTTCGACACCGCAAGTATTGAGCGTAAAAACCAGAAGAAATACTGATGGCTTGTTTTTTATGCTTCCTGTTTTAGGCAGCCGGTAGCGAAGCCGCAGTTCAGCTGCTACATTGGGCAAAAATCAACCAACCGAGGTAGGCCATGACGTTCTCGGAACAGGAGATTAAACCCGTATGGGATGAGGTCGCACGCCTGATCGGCGACGGCGTGATGCAGCTGCGCCATCGCGGCGAAGCGCTGTCGGTGGAAACGCTGGAAAAACATCTGGCGCGGCAGCTGGCGGACAGCAACGATATCGAACGGCGCATCCTGCTCGGCGCCGCCATCAACATGCTGAAAGGCGGAAAATGAATCGCCAACCGAAAAGGTTGGCGATCCGACAGAAGCCCGAGGTATGCAAGCCCGGCCTTCTGCGCGCTACTATGTCACGCTAATATGACGGAATTAATAGGAATTGTCGGGTTTTTGCCCAAAACGCCCTATTTTTGTTGCCTGCATTACGCCAACACGAAATCACCCGCATCCAGCGGCTGCCCCACCACTTTCACCAGGAAATCGCTGCCGTCAAAGGCGCCGCCCAGGTTGATCGCCACGTCGCTGACGTGATTTTGCGCGTCATAGCTCAGCATCGCTTCCCCCACCTTGCCGCTGAACTGATCGACAAAGCGAATGCCGTCGGCGCTGCCGGTATTGAACAGCGTCAGATCGATCTTGTCTTCACCGCGCACGAAGTCGCGGATCCAATCCGGTGCCGCCGCCGTCGATTCATCCGCCGCGAAATAGACGAAGGTGTCCTTGCCGGCGCCGCCCCACAGCTGATCCGCCCCTTTGCCGCCATACAGCACATCATCGCCCGCGCCGCCGTTGAGCACGTTGTCGGCGGCGTTGCCCACCAGCACATCGTTGCCCGATCCGCCGATGGCATTTTCAATCGTCACGCCTGCGGCGATGGACACGTTGCCTTTCAGGCCGCCAACGTCCGAGAACGCTTTTTCATTCAGGTTGATGCGCTGATTCTGGCCGAAGCCGGAGAAGTCGAAGGTGTCGTTACCGCCGGCATCCCAGGCAGTGAAAACAATCTTGTCCTGCGCGCCGGTGGCGGTGAGGAAGTCGCGATCGGTATTGGAATTGAAGCCGTAGATCGTATCGCCGGTGCGGGTGTTCATGTTGGCGCCGTAGAAATGCTGGATCGCCGTGATGTCGTTGAGCAATGGTCCGGATGAGTACGCGCCTTTAAAATCCTGCCCGGTGTTGCTTTCGCTGAAATAGCTCATCACGCTGTGGGCGCGGCTGTCCTCGAAATAGGTCGCGTCCTTGCCGTAGGTGATGCTGACGCCCGGCGCGGCGTTATAGTCGCCCGGATGCTGCAGCCCCAGCGCATGGCCGATTTCATGAGTGAAGGTCTGGCGACCGTACTCGTTCTCATGGATCTGGTTGTTGACGAAGGTGTGGTTCTTGGCGTTATACCAGGTTTGCCCGGCAACCGAAGGCGAGGTATCCGGGTTATACGCAAAGGCATAGGAGCCGCGCGAGCTGTAGTCGAATAGGCCGAATTTGATGTTGGCGGCGGCGGTGTCGCCGGTTTCGGTAAAGATGATGTTGGCCACGTCGGACCACGACTGCAACGACAGCTTGGCCTGCTCGCGCTGTTCGGCGTTAAAGCTGCTGAAGCCGCTGATGCCCATGCTCGACATGTTGCCCGGCGCCTTTTCCCAGAAGCTGTAGCTCAGGGAGACCGGCATGTCGGTCACGCCCTTGTCGTGCCAGCTGCGATCGCCGCGCACCAGCTCCAGGCCGGCGTTTGCGAACGTTTTCGACGGATGAAGCACGGTAATGGTGTCGTCTTCATCGGGTTTATAAGCGCCCAGCAGGGCTAATACGCCTTCGGCCTTAACGGAAGCATTGCTTGATGACATAACCTTATCTCCATATTCGTCAATTCAATCGGGGGGATGCCCCAACTGGCGGATTGCCTGAACGGCAGCGGCCCGGTGTTGAATCAATACGGGGATATCGGTAATGCGGTGGCGCCTTCCCTCGGCACTCTGAATGAGAACGATAATCCCTTAAGAAAAAAGAATAGACACATTTTCGCCGAGTACAGAATTTTCTTAGATAAAGTACGACTATACATTTGCGCCATACGAATGATTTTCAAGGTAATCATCAGCATTATCACGATAAGCGGAAAAAAAGCATAAAAAAACCGGGGCAATCCAACCCCGGCTATCCATAAGAAACCCTGGACTCAGACTAACCAACCGAGCAGCAGCGTCGCGCCGATGACCGTGGAAGCGCCGCCGATGCGCGTGGCGATTTGGGCGAACGGCATCAGCCCCATGCGGTTCGATGCCGACAGGATCGCTACGTCACCGGTGCCGCCCAGGCCGCTGTGGCAACAGGTGACGATCGCCGCTTCCACCGGGAACATCTTCAGGTAAGGCGCAATCAGGAAACTGACCAGCCCCATCGACAGCACCACCGAACCGCAGACCACCACATAACCGACCGAGAACACCGCCACCACGCTTTCCAGCGGCACGTACAGCATGCCCAGACCGATCATCAGCGGCCACACCAGCGCGGTGGAGACGAACTTGTAGAAACTGTGCGCGCCGGTTTCCATCGAGGCAGGGATCACCCGGCAGTACTTGCACAACACCGCGAACAGGATCATCAGCACCGGGCCGGGAATATGCACGATGTGTTCGAACAGGCCGCCGACGATAAAGAAGGCGCAGATCACCAGCAACCCGCCGCCCATCAGTTGGAAATCGACGTTGCCGCTTTGCTCCTTGATGGCGAACATCGCGTTCTCCTGCGCCGAGCGGATCAGCATGCCGTCGCCGCTCAGCGCCTTGCGCTGCATGCCGATGCGCGCCAGCACACCGGCGGTCACGATGGCGAAGATGTTGCCCAGCACCGCCGCCGGCGCCAGCTGCGCGACGTAGACGTCCGGCGTCGAGCCCAGGATCGCCGAATAGGCCAGCGACAGCGGTAAAATCCCCTCGCCGATGCCGCCGCCGATGATCGGCACGATGATGAAGAAGAAGGTGTGATAAAAGGTAAAGCCGAACAGCTTGCCCACCAGCAGCCCGGTGATCACCGCCGTCACCGTACCGACCACCAAGGGCACAAACATGCGAATCATCCCCTGAATCAGGATCACCCGGTTCATGCCGAGAATGCTGCCGACCACCAGACTGGCGATGACGAAATAGAGCAGATTGGCGTCTTTCATCAGCAAATGGACGGTGCCCATGACGTTGGGCTGGAAGACATTGAAATAGACCAGCACCGACGGCACCATCAAGCACAGAATGGCCGGCCCACCGATATCGCGCAGCACGGGAATGCTTTTTCCCAACTGCGCCAGCGCAAAGCCCAGCGTCATTATCACCGCCAGGCCGCCGATCATATTCTTCGGCAGGAAGTTGGCATAGGCGGAAATCGCCACGATCGCGCAAATCGTGATAAACAACGCGATCGGCACCGCACCGATATCTATTTGACGAAGTTGATTAATTAACCCTGAGGATTCGGACGATGCCGTATTTTTATCACAGGCCAGTTCTGCATTTATCTGTTTCATTATTCACCCTGCTGACAAGCGTACAGTACGGTTAGATTCACCTGGCGCAACAGTCCTGCCATAGCCAAGCAAAAACAAATGATTACGAAAAATCCTATTGTGGATTTCGCTTTTCTAATAAGAAATAAAACAGTAGACAGCCCTGACGATATGATAAAAAATAAAAATGCAAAACTAAATTACGCCGGCGAAATTCAATATTGTGACCCTCCGCCAAGGTTGGTTTTAATTAATTATCGTCAGCATTTTGTAATTAAAGTAAGCAGGTTTAAATTCGCTGCTATGCTATAGGAGGGCGAAAAAGCCCCCTGCTTTATTAATAAAGAACCGGAAACGCATTAGCTGAATCCGGTCAGCTTGATCCGAACCTTAATCCTGCGCGCGGCACCGCACGGGAAAGAGGCATAATATGACTCATAAGGAAGTAGAATATGTCTTCACGCGCTGTTACCCCACAAACCCTCGCTCGCTACGGCATTCATCAGGCCGCCGACGTCGTCTATAACCCCAGCTATGAATTACTGTTCGCCGAAGAGACCCGCGCCGATCTGCCGCCGCTGGAACGCGGCACCCTCACCCAGTTGGGTGCGGTCAACGTCGCGACCGGTGAATTCACCGGCCGTTCGCCGAAGGACAAATACATCGTGCGCGACGACACTACGCGCGATACCGTCTGGTGGTCGGACAACGGCACCGGCAAAAATGACAACCAGCCGCTCTCGCCGGAGGTCTGGCAGCATCTGAAGACGCTGGTGGGCAACCAGCTCTCCGGCAAGCGTCTGTTCGTGGTCGACGCATTCTGCGGCGCCAACGCCGACACGCGTCTGAAAGTGCGCTTCATCACCGAGGTGGCCTGGCAGGCGCACTTCGTGAAAAACATGTTCATTCGCCCGAGCGACGAAGAACTGGCGGATTTTGAGCCGGACTTCGTGGTGCTGAACGGCGCCAAATGCACCAACCCGGACTGGCAGCAGCAAGGGCTGCATTCGGAGAACTTCGTCGCCTTCAACCTGACGGAACGCATGCAGCTGATCGGCGGCACCTGGTACGGTGGCGAGATGAAGAAAGGCCTGTTCTCGATCATGAACTACCTGCTGCCGCTGAAGGGCATCGCCTCGATGCACTGCTCGGCCAACGTCGGCGAGCAAGGCGACGTGGCGGTGTTCTTCGGCCTGTCCGGCACCGGCAAAACCACCCTCTCCACCGATCCGAAGCGCCAGCTGATCGGCGATGACGAGCACGGCTGGGACGACGACGGCGTGTTCAACTTCGAAGGCGGCTGCTACGCCAAGACCATCAAGCTGTCGCCGCAGGCGGAACCGGAAATCTACCAGGCGATCCGCCGCGATGCGCTGCTGGAAAACGTCACCGTGCTGGCCGACGGCAGCATCGACTTCGACGACGCCAGCAAAACCGAGAACACCCGCGTTTCCTATCCGATTTATCACATCGACAACATCGTCAAACCGGTGTCCAAAGCCGGCCATGCGCGCAAGATCATCTTCCTGACCGCCGACGCCTTCGGCGTACTGCCGCCGGTATCGCGCCTGACGCCGGAGCAGACCCAGTACCATTTCCTGTCCGGCTTCACCGCCAAGCTGGCCGGCACCGAGCGCGGCATCACCGCGCCGACGCCGACCTTCTCCGCCTGCTTCGGCGCCGCGTTCCTGACGCTGCACCCGACGCAGTATGCCGAAGTGCTGGTGAAACGCATGGAGGCCGCCGGCGCCCAGGCTTACCTGGTCAACACCGGCTGGAACGGCAGCGGCAAACGTATTTCGATCAAGGATACGCGCGGCATTATCGACGCCATTCTGAATGGCGACATTGAGCAGGCCGAGACGTTCACGCTGCCGATCTTCGGGCTGGAGGTGCCGACCGCGCTGCCGGGCGTCGATCCGTCGATCCTCGATCCGCGCAAAACCTACGCCGACGAGTCGCTGTGGCAGGAGAAGGCGCAGGATCTGGCGCAGCGCTTTATCGATAACTTCGCCAAATATACCGTTACCCCGGCGGGCGAAAAACTGGTGAACGCCGGGCCTAAACGGTAACGCAGGGGTTTATGCCAAGCCGTCTCAGGGCCGAATTTTCGGCCCTTTTTTGTTTTCACTCTTCCGCCATCCCCTGCGTTCGCCGATATTTGCCCCGAATGGTGGCGTATCGACGGCAGGCGCTGAGCGCCTCACAGTTCCCGCTGAAATCAATTGATTGTTTTGTCGTATAAATTTAGAACTGACGAACAATAATTCAAAAGTATGGGAACGGGGATGAATCAACAGACTCTCGACGCGCGCCGCTCGCGTCAGGCGTTGCTGGCCGGCTCGGTCGGCAACTTTATCGAATGGTATGAGTTCGGGGTGTACGGGTTCCTGGCCACCGTCATCGCCGCCAATTTTTTCACGCTGCAGGGTGAAAATGAAATCACCAGCCTGATCCTCACCTACGCCGCCTTCGCGCTGGCGTTTTTCTGTCGGCCGATCGGCGCGGTGATATTCGGCCGCATCGGCGATCGCATCGGCCGTCGACCAACGCTGATTGCGGTTCTGCTGTTGATGACGCTGGCCACCGCGCTGATCGGCGTTATGCCGACCTATGCCTCGATCGGCGTCGCCGCCCCGCTGCTGCTGACGCTGCTGCGCATGTTTCAGGGGCTGTTCGCCGGCGGCGAATTCGGCGGCGCCGTGTCGCTGATGACCGAGTTCGCCCCGAAGGGCAAGCGTGGGCTGTTCGGCGCCTGGCAGTCGCTGACCGTCGCGCTCGGCCTGCTGGCCGGGGCCGGGCTGGTGGCGCTGTTGGCCGCGCTGCTCAGCGTGCAGCAGCTGCATGACTGGGGCTGGCGCATTCCGTTCCTGCTGGCGCTGCCGCTGGGCGCCGTGGCGCTGTGGCTGCGGCTAAAGCTCGAGGAAACGCCCACGTTCACCCAGGCGCAGCAACATGCGGAACACGCCGCCGCGCCGCCGGAAGCGAAGCTGGGCGGCGTGGTGAAAACCATTCTGATCGGCATCGGCCGCATGATGGGCTGGTCGGCCGCCGGCTATACCTTCCTGGTGGTGATGCCTTCCTATTTGCAAACCTCATTGCACGCCACCTTCCAGCAGGCGCTGGTGGCGACGGTGCTGGCCAACGTCGGCTTCGCCCTGACCATTCTGCCGGCGGGCATTGTCAGCGACAAACTGGGGCGTAAAACGGTGATGCTGACGGCGGTGGCAGCGGTGATCCTGTTCACCTTCCCGCTGCTGCACCTGTTGCAGGATGCGCAGAGTTCACTGTGGGCCAAAGGGCTGGCGGTCATGATCGCCGGCGCCGTGGTCGGCCTGCTGGCCGGCCCCGGCCCGGCGATGCTGGCGGAGATGTTCCCGACCCGGGTGCGCTATACCGGCTTGGGGCTGGCTTACTCGCTGTCCAATGCGGTGTTTTCCGGTTCGGCCGGGCTGATTATCACCGGCCTGATCAAACAGACCGGTAATATCGACATTCCCGCCTACTACGTGGTCGCCACCTCGGTGGTCAGCCTGTTTGCGCTGATGACGCTGCGCCGCGACGACCATCTGCGCTCGCTGAACGAACGTTAATCCTCCGGGGGCGCATCGCCCCCTTGCCAACCCGTGACCTCGATCACAAGGCATAAATGTTAACGTTAACTTTTGTGATTAACATCGCATGCGTGATATCTGCTGGCTTCATCCCTTTGCGAGTTAACGTTAACAATAGAGCTAACTTCACTCACCGGGGCCCTACCCATGAACCGCGAAACTAAAAAATATTACGTGCTGCTCAGCGGCCTGCTGTTCTTCTTTTTCTTCACCTGGTCTGCCAGTTTTTCGCTGATCTCGCTGTGGCTGAATCAGAAGATCGGCCTGAAAGGCGCCGAGACCGGCCTGATCTTCTCCGCTATCTCGTTGGTGGCGCTGTGCGCCCAGCCGCTGTACGGGTTTATTCAGGACAAACTTGGGCTGCGCAAGCACCTGCTGCAGTTTCTCGGCGTGATGCTGCTGCTGACCGGCCCGTTCTTTATCTACGTTTACGCCCCGCTGCTGGCCAGCAGCCTGCCGCTCGGCGCGCTGGTCGGCGGGGTATTTATCGGCGCCACCTTCTTCGCCGGCATCGGCGCGCTGGAATCTTATACCGAGCGAGTCAGCCGCATCAGCGGTTTCGAATTCGGCCGCGCCCGCATGTGGGGATCGCTCGGCTGGGCCAGCGCCACCTTTTTGGCCGGTTTTATCTTCAATATCGATCCGAACATCAATTTCTGGCTGGCCTCCGCCGCCGCCGTGGTATTCCTGTTGCTGCTCAGCCAGGTGCGCGAGCTGAAGCCGAACGCCATGGCCGGCCTGGCGTTCGGCAAACCGGAAAATCTGCGGCTGCAGGATGCGCTGGCGCTGCTGCGTATGCCGGGCTTCTGGGCGCTGGTGGTGTTTGTGCTCGGTATCAGCGTGTACAACGTTTTCGATCAGCAATTTTCGGTCTACTTCGCTTCGCAGTTCGCTTCTCGCGAACAGGGCAACGAAATGTACGGCTTCCTCAACTCGCTGCAGGTCTTCCTCGAAGCCGGCGGCATGTTCCTGGCGCCGCTGCTGGTGAACCGCATCGGCGCCAAACAGGGGTTGTTACTGGCCGGTGGCGTGATGGCGCTGCGCATGTTCGGCTCAGGCTTGGTCAGCGGCGCATTGATGATCTCCGCCATGAAACTGCTGCACGCCGTAGAGTTGCCGATCCTGCTGATCGCTATCTTTAAATACATCGCCAGCCGCTTCGACAGTCGCCTCTCCTCAACGCTTTACCTGGTGGGCTTTCAGTTCATCACCCAGGTGATGGCCAGCTTCCTGTCGCCGCTGGCGGGCTACGGTTATGACCGCATCGGCTTTGCCGACACCTATCTGCTGATGGGGTGCGCGGTCGCCGCCACGACGCTTGTCTCCTGTTTCCTGCTGCGCGGCGAACGTTCCGCCAGCGCAACCCCCTTTCAATCCGCCATTAAATCAAGCGAGTCTATCCAATGAACACTGCCTTAGCTCAAGCCGACCATGCGGTCGAGGCCCTGCGCGCAGAGCGCCGAGACGAATACTACCCGCAGTTCCATCTCGTGCCGCCCGCCGGCTGGATCAACGATCCCAACGGCCTGATCTGTATTGACGGCGTCTATCATGCCTTCTTCCAGCATCACCCCTACAGCGAACACTGGGGGCCCATGCACTGGGGGCACGCGACCAGCCGCGATCTGATCCGCTGGCAGCACCAGCCCATCGCCCTGGCGCCCGATGCGCCCTATGACAAAGACGGTTGTTTTTCCGGCTGCGCCGTGGATGACAACGGCGTGCTGACGCTGATTTACACCGGCCACGTGTGGCTGGGCGAGCCCGGCGACGACAGCCAGGTGCGGGAAGTGCAATGTCTGGCCACCAGCGAAGATGGCATACGCTTCGTTAAACATGGGCCGGTGCTGGCCCCGCCGGACGGCATTCAGCATTTCCGCGATCCGAAAGTCTGGCGCGAGAACGGCGAATGGTGGCTGGTGGTCGGCGCCAAAGAAAACGGTCTCGGCCAGGTGCGCCTGTACCGTTCTGCAGATCTGCGCGCCTGGCGCTTCGATCGGGTGCTGGCCGGCGCGCTGGCGGCGCATCAAGGGTATATGTGGGAATGCCCGGATTTCTTCCCGCTGGGGGAACAGCACCTGTTGCTATTTTCGCCGCAGGGGCTGGCGGCGCAGGGCTACCGCTACCGCAATCGCTTCCAGAGCGGTTATCTGCTCGGCCACTGGCGGCCGGACAGCGACTTCAGGGTGACGCAGCCCTTCTGCGAGCTGGATGCCGGGCACGATTTCTATGCGCCGCAGACCTTCACCGCCGCCGACGGCCGTCGGCTGCTGTTTGCCTGGATGGATATGTGGGAATCCCCAATGCCCAGCAAAGCGCACCGTTGGGCGGGCGCCCTCACCCTACCGCGTGAGCTGACGCTGGCCGCCGACGGCAGCGTCCGCATGAACCCGGCGCGTGAACTGGCGGCGCTGCGCCGAGAATCGCACACCTTTTTGGCACAGACGCTGACCAATCAACATCTGCCGCTGGCGGACGACGTGCAGGAACTCACCCTGACGTTGAGACCGGCCGACAACGACGCCGAGCGTTACGGGCTGGCCATCGGGAATGGGGCGCGGCTGTTCGTCGACAATCAGGCGCACCGACTGGTGCTGGAACGTTTTCATGACAACCCCGCCCTGTGCACCTGCCGCAGCGTGCCGCTGCCGGAAGGTGACACCCTGTCACTACAGATCTTCATTGACCGCTCATCGCTGGAGATCTTCGTCAATCAGGGCCAGGCCTGCCTGACCAGCCGCATCTATCCGACGGCGGGCGAGCGCCACCTCAGCCTGTTCGCCGAAGGCGGCCGGGCACAGTTTGAGCCCATCACGGGATGGCGGCTGGCAAGCATCTGGGGATAATGGGAATGAGCACCGGGCGCGCAGCGACGCACCCGGTGCGCTTATAGCGAACCCCGCTCCAACAGCGGGCAAGGCACTTTCACCGTCTCACGCTGCTCCCGCTGCTCAATCACATGCAGCGCCGCAAGGCGGCCCAGCTCGTAATGCGGCAGCTGCACCGTCGTCAATGCCGGCAGGAACAGCTCGCCGGTGCCGACCATATTGTCGTAACCCAGCACCGCCACCTGTTGCGGTATCCGCCATCCTTGCGCCAGCAATACCTGATACACCAGAAAGGCTATCCGATCGTTTCCGCACACCACGACGTCGCAATCGCGCCGCCCGGGAGAGAAATGCCGCTCCAGCAGCGCGACGCAGTCGCGATAGCTTTGATCGCCGCCGCTCAGATCGAGATGATACTGCCGCAGCTGTTCAACATCGCACCCCGCTTCGCGCCAGGCGCGTTCCAGACCGCGGCGGCGCAGGCCCGCCGCCAGCGTATCTGCCGGTAAATGAATGCACAGTGGCGCGCGATAGCCTTTGGCGAGCAGCGTGCGCGTGGCGTCATACTGCCCTTGCTCGTCATCAGGAATGTAGCTGGCGATCGAATGCGCCGGGCTGACGCAGTTGGCCAGCACCAGCTTTTTGTCCAGCAGTTTGGCCGGCAATGTCACCTCGCGCAGCCCCATCGTGGTGAAGATCACCCCATCCGGACGATGCGCCAGCAGCAGATCGACGGTCTGTTCGGCGTTGTCGTCGGCAAACAGGTTGACGACGAAGCTGTTCCAGCCGCGTTCACGCGCGGTTTTCTCGATCGACAGGATCATTTCCACCGAGAACGGCGTCGTGGCGGTGTCCAGCGCCAGTACGCCGAGCGTCTGCACGCGATTTCCGTCACCGCGAATACGCCGCGCCGACAGATCCGGCACGTAGTCCAACTGGTCGATAGCCTGTTTGACGCGGCGGTAGGTTTCCGGCCGCAGCTTGCCGGGTTCATTGATGGCGCGGGACACCGTCATCAACGAGACTCCGGCAAGTTTTGCGACGTCTTTCAGCGAAGCCATGCGCCCTTCTTTATGATTAATGGGGAAAAGTGAATAATCCCATAACCGGGCGCAGGACTCTACTCTGCGTTAGCAGGCTGTGATGTTCGCCCACAGAAGAGCGCCGTCGGCCGTCAGCGGCGCCACTTCACCGCCCGCCGCCGCCGTCCACCAGACGCCCTCGCGCGCCCGCAGTTCGCCGCCCCCCGGCAGCGACCAGACCCCGTTCAGCACATACAGCACGCCCGCCCGGTTGGGTGGCAAGGCGACGGGCGCCGTGCTGCGCCGCACCTCGGCCGCCTGCCGGCCGCGGCGCGTCATGATGTTGAAATCCTGGCTGGCGCCGCCCAGCAGCGTCGCTTCCAGCGCCACGTCGCCGGAGAACGCGAACGGCTCCCCGACGCGCGCCAATTGATGGTCGATATGCCCGGCGCTGAACAGCCGCACGCCGTCGCCTTCCAGCAGCGTGATCGAACGATCGATGCCCGCAAAGGCGGAAAATGGCCCGTCCTGCGCGATGGTGGCGATGCTGGCGCGCCAGTCAAAATCCTGCGCGCCCGGCGGCCAGCTGATGATTTCACGGGTTTCCCCACCGCCGTTGCGCCACGGGCTGACCGGCAGCGCGGCGAAGTTAAAACGGGTCAGGCTCATTACGCCTCCTGCTGAAAGGTTTTCAGCACCTGCAGGAACTCGGCGCCGCTCTGCTGCTGCAGCGCGTGCCGCCCCTGCTCGATCACCTGCCGGCCGCCGACGAACACGTCGCGAATTTGCTCTTTGCCGCCGGCGAACAGCCAGCGGTTGAGGATCGAGGCGTCCGGCGCCGCCGCCAGATACGGATCGTCGCCGTCCAGCACCAGCCAGTCGGCGCGATAGCCGCTCTGCAACCGGCCGATCGGCGCGCCGCAGGCCTGCGCGCCGCCCTGCAGCGCCTGCGGGTACAGCACATCGCCCACCGCCGACTGTTCCGGCGTCGTCAGACGGTTGCGGCGCTGATCGCGCAGCCGCTGGCCGTATTCGAACCAGCGCAGCTCTTCCACCACGTTGAGCGAAACGTGGCTGTCGGAACCGATGCCCCAGCGCCCCTGCTGCTGCAGGTAAGCGTCGCCGGGGAAGATGCCGTCGCCGAGGTTGGCTTCGGTGGTCAGGCACAGTCCGGCCACCGCGCGGCTGCGCGCCAGCGCTTCCAGCTCATCGCGATCCAGATGGGTGGCGTGTACCAGGCACCAGCGCTGATCGACCGGCAGATGGTCATACAGCCAGGCTACCGGGCGCTGCCCGCTCCACGCCAGGCAGTCGTTCACCTCTTTTTGCTGTTCGGCGATGTGAATATGCACCGGCAAAGTGCGATCCGACGCGGCCAAAATCTGCTGCATCTGGCCCAGCTCCACCGCACGCAGCGAATGGAAGCACAGCCCCTGATTCTGCAACGGACGATCCGCCAACTGGCGGGCAATCACCTGCTGCTGGTGCAGATAGCTTTCGGTATCCTGGATAAAACGTTTCTGCCCCGGCTGCGCCGGCTGCGCGCCGAAACCGGCGTAGCTGTACAGCACCGGCAGCATCGTCATGCCGATGCCGGCCTGATACGCGGCCTCGCTGAGGCGGCCGGTCATCTCACCGCGATCGGCGTAAGGCTTGCCGTCAGCGTCGTGATGCAGATAATGGAATTCGGCCACCTGGGTGTATCCGCCCTTGAGCATTTCGATATACAGTTGACGGGCGACTACCTCCACCTGCTCCGGCGTCAGGCGCTGCACCAGGCGGTACATCAGATCGCGCCAGGTCCAGAAGCTGTCCTGCGGGTTGCCCGCCACTTCCGCCAGCCCGGCCATCGCGCGCTGGAAAGCGTGGGAGTGCAGGTTCGGCATGCCCGGCACCGCGTCGCCGTGCAGCCGGGTGCAGCCTTGCGGCTCAGCGTCGGCGGTAACTTGAGTCAGATAACCTTGCGCATCGACGTCCAGCCGGACGTTATGCGCCCAGCCCTCAGGGAGCAAAGCGCGTGGGGCAAAATAAGCAGGCATGGCAGTATTCCACTGTTGGTGTAACGGCGAATGAGGCGCGGCGATGGCGCGCCTTCGGGAATTTTTGGCGGCCGCCGGCAAGTTTCTGGCGCGACGGCCACTAGTTGTATATACATATACATACGCCGACATCAACAGTAAACTGGTGTTATTATTTTTTTATTTGACGAGGTTAACGTCGTGGCTGAACAACAGACCGTGTTACAACTGGCGGCTGCAATGAGCGATGCCCCCGCCCCGATCTACCAACGGGTCAAACAGGCGATCGTGAATCAAATCCGTGCGGGGCATTGGCAACCGCACCAGCGCGTGCCCTCCGAAAGTGAACTGGTGGCGGAACTGGGCGTCAGCCGCATGACCATCAACCGCGCGCTGCGCGAGCTGACCAGCGAAGGTTTTTTGATTCGCATGCAGGGCGTCGGCACCTTCGTCGCCGAAGCCAAGGCGCATACCGCGCTGCTGGAAGTGCACAACATCGCCGATGAGATCGCCGCGCGCGGTCATCGCCACAGCAGCAAAATCCTCGAGCTGAAGGCCCGTGCGGCCAGCGAGGAAGAAGCGACGGCGCTGGGCATTCAACCCGGCCAACGGCTGTTCTACTCGCAGATCGTGCATTACGAAAACGACGTGCCGGTGCAGGTGGAAGACCGCTGCGTCAACCCGCTGGTGGCGCCGGACTACCTGAAGCAGGATTTCGACCGCGTCACGCCTTACACCTACCTGACGCAGGCCGCGCCGCTGACCGCCGGCGAACACATCGTCGAAGCGGTGATCCCCACCCGGCGCGAGCGCGAGCTGCTGCAGCTGGAGGACCACGAACCCGGCCTGCTGATCCATCGCCGCACCTGGTCCGGCAAAACCGTGGTGACCTCGGCCCGGCTGCTGTACCCCGGCAGCCGTTATCAACTGTTCGGCCGCTTCACCAGCGAAGTCTGATCCCCGGCGGGCGCGCCCTGCGCCCGCATCTCCGCTATCGATCACATCCTGATAACAAAATTTCGCCCGCCCCTTGTGACATCCCGATGAATGCGTTAGGTTGTTTTTAATTGTATATACAACCATGTGGGAGCTGCGGCTCCGGCGGAGGAAAGCAATGACGTCTGAGATTCACTGTGACAGCCTGTGGCACGGCGCCGATATCGTCACCATGCGCGACGGCAAGTATCACACCCTGACCGACGGCGCGATCGCCGTGCGCGACGGCAAGATCGTCTGGATTGGCGAACATGCGGCGCTGCCGTCCGGCCTGATCGCGGACGAAACGGTGAAATTCGACGGCGGCATCATCACCCCCGGTTTTGTTGACTGCCACACGCACCTGGTGTTCGGCGGCAATCGCAGCGGCGAGTTCGAACAGCGGCTGAACGGCGTGAGCTACGCCGAGATCGCCGCGCAGGGCGGCGGCATCATTTCCACGGTGAAAGCCACCCGCGCGGCCGACGAAGCGCTGCTGCTGGAGCAGGCGCTGTTCCGCCTGCGGCCGCTGCTGGCGGAAGGCGTCACCTGCGTGGAGATCAAATCCGGTTACGGCCTCAGCCCGGAAAGCGAACTGAAGATGCTGCGGGTGGCGCGCAAGTTGGGCGCGCTGTTGCCGGTCGAGGTGAAAACCACCTGTCTGGCGGCCCATGCGCTGCCGCCGGAATACGCCAACCGCGCCGACGACTACATCAATCTGGTCTGCGACACCATCATCCCGCAGGCGGCGGCCGCCGGCCTGGCGGATGCGGTTGACGCCTTCTGCGAACATCTGGCGTTCTCGCCGGCGCAGGTGGAGCGGGTCTTCGCCGCCGCCGAAGCCGCCGGTTTGCCGGTCAAGCTGCACGCCGAGCAGCTCTCCGCCCTCGGCGGCAGCACGCTGGCGGCGCGCCATCACGCGCTTTCCGCCGACCATCTCGAATACGCCACCGAACAAGATGCCCGCGCCATGGGCGACGCCGGCACCGTGGCGGTGCTGCTGCCCGGCGCCTATTACCTGCTGCGCGAAACCCAGTGCCCGCCGGTGGAGCTGTTCCGCAAGCACCAGGTGGCGATGGCGATCGCCAGCGACGCCAACCCCGGCACCTCGCCGGCGCTGTCGCTGCGTTTGATGATCAACATGGCCTGCACGCTGTTCCGCCTGACGCCGGAAGAAGCGTTGGCGGGCGTCACCACCCACGCCGCCAAAGCGCTGGGGCTGCAACACAGCCACGGCACGCTGGAAACCGGCAAGGTGGCGGACTTCGTTCACTGGCCGCTGTCGCGGCCGGCGGAACTGGCTTATTGGTTGGGCGGTCAGCTGCCCTGTACGGTGATTTTCCGAGGAGAAGTACGTCAATGACCATTCGCGATCCTTTTAGCTTCCAGACCGGCAGCCTGCCGCTGCTGATCAGCATCCCGCACGCCGGCACGCAACTGACGCCGGCGGTCGAGGCCGGGCTGACCGACGACGCCCGCCCGCTGCCCGATACCGACTGGCACATACCACAGCTGTACGACTTCGCCCGGGCGATGGGCGCCAGCGTGCTGGTCGGCAACTATTCGCGCTTCGTCATCGATCTGAACCGCCCGGCGGACGACAAGCCGCTGTACACCACCGCCACCACCGGTCTGTATCCCGACGTGCTGTTCGACGGCCGCCCAAGCTTCCTGCCGGGCAAAGCGCCGACGGACGCAGAGCGCGCCGGCTATCTGCAGCAAATTTGGCAACCTTATCATCAGCAACTGCAAGACGAACTGGCGCGCCTCAAAGCGCGGCACGGCTATGCGCTGCTGTTCGACGCGCACTCCATCGCCTCGGTGATCCCGCGGCTGTTCGAAGGCAAGTTGCCGGATCTCAACCTCGGCACCAACGGCGGCGAAAGCTGCGCCCAGGCGCTGAGCGATCGGCTGGTCGCCTGCTGCGAGCAGCAACAGCAGTACACCCACGTGCTGAACGGCCGCTTCAAGGGCGGTTACATCACCCGCGCCTACGGCCAGCCACAACAGCAACAGCATGCGATCCAGCTTGAGCTGGCGCAGGTGAACTACATGTCCGAACAGTATCCTTACGCGTTCGAACCGCAGCGCGCCGCCTCGCTCCAGCGCCTGCTCAAGCAGATGATTGAAGGCCTGTTGGACGGCGCCGCCAGACTGAACTGATCCCCTCTGCAGGCGCCGCCGGGCGCCTGTTTCTCCCCCTGCCTTTAACCGCAACGTCAGCCGCGTTCTGCGCGCCATATCAAAGTTTCGCGTGATTCCCCACCGACTGGTCTAAACAGCGCACAAAACAGCGGCCGACGAAAAACGCACTGCGCCACAATCAGCCGAAAAGCCCGCGCTCCTCGTCAGCGCCGGGCGGCGTGTGGCCGAGCTGGCCCGTTTCGAACCATCACTCTGGAGGCCCTATGTCTGTAACACCGTTAAACTGGCGCGCTGCCGGCGCCCTCGCCGAACAATTGCTGGCCGGCTGGCAACGGCGTGGCGAACCCGGCGGCGCCATCACCCTGTTTGACGCCGAACAACTCCGCGCCACCGCCTGCGCCGGCCTGGCCGATCTGGCGCAGAATACCCCCTTCACCGCCGACAGCGTGGTGCGCTACGCCTCAGTGACCAAGCACATCTTTGCCGCGCTGGCGCTGAACGCCACCGGCAGCGCCATTCGGCTGGAGCAACGCCTGGGCGAACTGCTGCCCGCCCTGCAGCCTGCGCTGGCAGACGTCACCGTCGGCCAGGCGCTGGACATGACCGGCGGCCTGCCCGACGTGCGCGAGACGCTCGGCCTGCTCGGCATCTCGCTGCATGCCGTCAGCGAGGCGCAGCCGGTGATGCAGTTTGTCGAGGGGCTGGAAAGATTGAACTACGAAGCCGGCAGCGAGGTCGCCTACAGCAATACCGGCTATCGGCTGCTGGAGGCCGCACTGCGCAGCAAGGGGTATGATTTCGACCAGTTGGTGCAACAGCACATCGCCCGGCCGCTGCAGGTGCAGATGCGGGCGCCGGAAAGCTGGTTCGACGTGGTGCCGGGGTTGGTGCCGGGTTACTGGCGAGCGTCGCAGGGCTGGCAACACGCCAGCGCCGGCCTGCACCTTTCCGCCTCCGGCAGCCTGACCGGCAGCCTCCACGCCCTCACCCGCTGGCTGCAAACGCTGCTGGCCGACGAGGGCCCCGGCCAGGGCGTGCTGGCGCAACTCGGCGCCCCGCGCCGCCTCAATCAGGGCCAGCTCAGCACCTATGGCCTGGGGCTGGCGCAAACCCCGCTGGGCCGCCGCCGCTTGCTCGGCCACGGCGGTTCCCACGCCGGTTACAAAACCTATTTCCTGCTGGCGCCCGATCGCCAGGCCGGCGTCGCGCTGGTGGCCAACCGCGAAGACTGCGACAGTTTCGGTATGGCTTTGCAGGTGATGGCGGCGCTGCTTGGCGAACCGCTGCCGCAGCGCAGCACGGCGACCCCCGACGGCCTTTACGCCACGCCGGCGGAGCCGCACTGGCTGGAGGTCAAAAATGGCAATCTGGCCTATCTGGGCAGCGATGAACCGCTGTATCAGGGCGAAGACGGCTACGCGGTGTCGCTGTCCGCCCATATGCCAATCAAATTGAAGTGGACCGGCGAAGCGGTCGAGGGCGAGGTCGGGCATGTGGCGCGCCGTTTCCTGCCGGTCACGGCCAACGGCGACTGCCTGAAGCATGTGCAGGGGCTGTGGTATCACCCGCACTATCGCACCGCCTTTGAAATTCGCGGCGATCGGGTGCATATCGGCGTCGGCCCGGCGGCGCAGACCGGGACGCTCAGCCCGCTCGGCCAGGGCCGCATGCTGGTGGAGTGCCAGGACGGCCCGTGGTTAAAACGCTTTTGCCTCTATTTCCGCGGTTACAACGTGGATCTCATCGCCAACCGCAGCCGGATGCTGACCTTCCGCCGCAGCACCGTCGGCCGCGACTGACGCTCAGCGTGCGCTGCCGGTTTTGACCGCCAGCAGCGCATCCGCCAGCCGCCGTTTGTCGGCGGCGCTGAGATTCACCTGATCCACGGACGCCATAAACGCCGCCCGATCCGCCTCGCCGAGCGGGCCGGCGCGCAGCCGCTCCGCCAGCCGTTGCAATATCTGGCTGCTCAGCTGTGCGATCTGCGGGCGCACCTGCGCCAACGGCCGCGGCTGCCAGCCGGGTTCCGGGTTCGCCAGCCAGTCGGCGCGATAGCGGTACTGAATCGCCTTGGCGGCGTCCATCTGCGCGGCGATAAAAGGCCGCACCGACGCCGGCTCCAACCCCAAACGCCCCGCCTCCGCCTGCGCGCTGGCCAACACCTTCGCCTCCTGCGCCAGGTCTTCGATCGGCAAATGCCGCTGCGCCTTGTAACCGGCGACGTCCTTCATCAACGACAGCCGTTGGTTCACCAGCTCGCCGATGGCGGCGGCGCCCTCTGCCAACGCGGGAAAACTGGTCAAACAGCAGGCTATCAATAACGCCCTGAACATGGCGCCTCCCTTATGATGCAGTGAAAACGTAAGGCCCAAAGTTCACCACGTCCGCCCCGCGCTGGCAAATAAAAAGGCCCCGCCGCAGCGAGGCCCGATAACGCTCGACAAACCTTAGTCGAAAACGCCGTTGATGACGGAAGCCACAATCGCGGTGCTGAGCGCGACCAGCACCAGATCGTCGCCGGCGATACGCCACTCATAACCCGGGTACTGCGGCAGATCACGCAGCATCGAGTAAGGCACCACTTTTTTGGCGATGCCCGGCGGCAGCGGTTTACCGCGCGCCAGATTCTTGGCGATGCCCGGTGGCAGCGCGCTGTAGCCGGTCAGGCCGTAGTTGCGCGCCAGCGAACGGGCGCGGTCGCGCGAGAGGCTGACGGAAACCAGATTATCGTCGTTTCTATAGCCGCCTTTATCTTTATTGCCTTTGTTGCCGTTGTTGCCGTTGTTGCCGTTGTTGCCGTTGTTGCCATGGTTACCGCTATTACCGTGATTGCCGCTGTTGCCATGGCCATTACCGTTGCCGTTACCATTGCCGCCTTTGTCAGCCAGGGCCGGGGCGGATGACAACCCCAGCGACGCAATCAGCGCCAACACCGTGAGGGTCGTACGACGTTTGTTCATGCTGTGTATTCCTGCGTGGGGGACTCTGTTGACTATAGCGGGTCTTTTCCGGACGAAGTATAAGGAAAACTCCGAGATAACAAGTGCAGTTTGACAGCAGTCGCGCCAATAGCTTGTTTCAACGCAACACGCCTCGAGAATTCCGAAACTTACCTCAGATTTTTCTTGAAGAAAAATAAGCCTTACGCTAGCGTGGGAGGGTAACAAAAAAGAGTTAGCGTGCTCTTTTTCGTCGCACCTCAAATCTTATTCTTATCATCCATAATGATAATAGCGAACACTTCCCGCCTCTCCGTGCGGGATTCTTTTTCCCGCCGCTGTCGCCCCAATCTGGTGCTTTATGTTGAGATTTGGTTGCCAATAATTTACATTCGCTGTCTGAGAAACCTCAACCTCCCGCGGTGGCCAGGCTGGCAACGGGTGGGCGTTCAGGAGCAAAAGACGTGCAAATGACCCTCATGGAATACATCACTCGGCACTTTAACGGCGATCTTCATCGTTACGCGCAGTCGGAAGGCGTCAGCCGTGAACAAATCATTAGTTGGATAAATAATGAATGTCACGTGATCAAAGGCAGGCTGTTTATGCCGGTGAAGCATCTCCCGGTTGAACAAGCCCAGTGATGACAAAAAAACCCCGCCAAGCGGGGTTTTCTGTTTCTGATAACACGGAAAATCAGAAGTTATAGCCGACCACGAGGTAATAACCCCAGCCGGTAGACTTGATTGGGCCCTGCGGGGTGCCGATATCCGCGCCATCCTGCCACTGGCCGCCGTTATGGAAGTAACGCGCTACGAAAGAATAGTGCCAGTGATCGTAGTTCAGCGCCAAAATGTGGCTGGAGGCGATCGAGTTGCTGGTGCGCACCTGTTTGCCGGTGCCGTCAACCCAATGGCTGTCCTTGCCCAGATCGGAACCGAAGTCGAAGTTGGTGAAGCCGATGTAGCTCAGGTTGCCGCCCCACACCTGGGTCAGCGGCACGAAGTATTTCACCTTGAAGCGGTAACCGTCCCAGCTGTTCTCGTTGGCGGCCTGGTAGTTTTCCCACTGGTATTTGGCATAGATGTTCATCGACAGGCTCATCGGCAGGCCGGTGTCGATATCGGTGCCCAGACCCATGTACCATGTGTTCTGACGGCCGTCGGCGTTGTGGCCCAGATCATAGATGTAGTTGTTGGCGAAGTACCACTCTTTGAACGGACCGAAGCTCAGATCGGTGCCGGTCAGCTTGTCGATGGAGAAGCGCGGTTCAATCTCCATAAACAGCGGGGAACCTTTGTCCCAGATGCCGCGATCCGGGGTATTGCCCACGCCGAAGAACTTCGGCACGTCAACGTAACCGTAGAAATCGAACCAGTCTTTCTTGGCGAAGGCTTCGTATTCGAGATACACGTCGTTATTCAGCTGCGGCCCGAAGCGGGTGTGGTAGCTGCCCACCACGTTGACGCTCTGGTGCCACCAGTCGGAGACATATTGACTGTCTTTGCTATCAGCCATTGATGATGCACTGTAAGACGCTGCGAGCAGTACACCTGCTGCGAGAGCTATTTTTTTCATTTTATTACCACATGCTTAAAGGGCCATTTCCTGCCCGTTTAGAAAAGATGACAATGAGTCTGCCGACACCTGGCGTTGTCTTCACACAGAAACTCGGATGACGCGCGCATTATAGAAACCACTGACTGTAAGAATCTGTGATCCAGTTACGCATTTCGCGAATAGGTAATCGATTGCGTTCACATTTGTCAAATTATGTTTCATGCAAATTCACATTCGCTGTGATTTTTGTCATGCACATCGATTTTTAGCGCAGTTTTTGAGCCAAATGTCATCAGGGTGTCACCTGCCCACCATTGAGCCGCGGCAAAGAAAAAGCCGACGTATAAACGTCGGCCTTCATCAAAATCAGTAAAAAATACGTAAAGCGAAATCAGTTCACCGCCGGCACCGCCTTGGCGATGTTTTCCTGGCGGAACGCCACCTCCTCGCCGTTTTTCACCTCCCAGCTAGCGACCGGGATATCGGTCTTGGGCGCCGCCGCGACGACCGAGCCGTAAATCAGCTTGTCGTCGCGGCGCAAAATATAAACGTCGAGCTGATATTCATGCCGCAAATTCGCCGTGGTCAGGCGCACGGTATCGCCGCGCTCGTAGTGATGCACGTCGATTTCGGGTTGTTGAATAAATTGAATGTCGCTTCTCATCGTCGTCGTTCCTTCAGGCAACATGGCTAGTTAAATTCTAGTTCAACATTGCGCCGACGGCGGATAATTTCCGTTAATTTCCACGGGTTGCCCGCCAACAGATCAGCGAGCCGAGAGTGACCATCGCCACGCCCTGCCAGAAATTGACGGTCAGCGAGGTGTGCAACACCAGCGCGGCGAACACCGCCGACAACACCGGGGTAAAATAAGAGACGGTCGCCAGCAGCGTCATGTTGCCGTGCAAAATGCCGACGTTCCAGGCGGCATACCCCGCCCCCATCGCCACCCCGGCGCACAGTAGCGTCACGATCACGCCGGCGCTGAACTGCATGCCGCTTTCCGCGCTGAAGGCATATTTAAGCCACAGCGCCAGCGCGGTCAGCACAATGAACAGCACCACGCCGTTGCTGCCCTGGGCGATCTTCTTGGTCAGGTTGCAATACAGCGCCCAGATCACCGCGCCGCTGAACGCCAGCCCGTAGCTGAGCGGATTGCTGCGCACGTTGGCCAGCATCTGCGCCGGTGACCAGCCGCCCTCGCCGCTCATGATCCAGCCGATGCCGAACAGCGACAGCAGCAGCCCCGGCAGCAGCCACCATTTCGCCTTTTGGCCGTTGAGCGCCAGCGCCATCAGCACGGTGAAACAGGGCCACAGGTAGTTGATCATGCCCACTTCTATCGCCTGCAGGCGGGTATTGGCGTAGCCGAGCGACAGCGACAGGCAGATCTCGTAGCTGACGAACAGCAGGCTGCCGACGATGAGATAAGGCCGCGGAAAGCTGCGCCATTTCGGCACGCCGAGCGCCACCAGCAAAAACACCGCGCTGACGCTGTAGATCATCGCCGCGCCGCCGATCGGCCCCAGCCCTTCGCTGACGCTGCGGATCAGGCCGACGACGCTGCTCCACAACACAATAGCCAACAAACCGAACAGCGTGGCGCGGGTACGCGAGGGCAAAGCGGGCATAAGGCGAGTCCAATGGGTTATTTTTTATCAGGTTTTTCACTCTACTGCCGCACGCGCCAAAAAGAAAGGCGGGAAATTCCCGCCTGTGATTTTATTGCTGCGGCTGCCGCTCGAGCTGCGGCGGCGGCTGGCGAAAACGCCGGGTCAGCCAGGCCAAATAGCCGAAGCCCAGCGTCGCCCAGATCAGCCCCATGGTCAGCGAGCTCTTCTCCAGGTTCAGCCACAGCACCCCCACCGTCAGCGCCCCCACCAGCGGCAGGAACAGGAAGTTGAAGCGATCCTTCCAGCTTTTATTGCGCCCTTCGCGAATGAAGAAGTGGCTGATCACCGACAGGTTGACGAAGGTAAAGGCCACCAGCGCGCCAAAGTTGATCAGCGCCGTGGCGGTCACCAGATCGAACGACAGCGCCGACAGCGCCACCAGCCCGACCATCAGCACGTTGAGCGCCGGCGTGCGCCATTTAGGGTGAATGTAGCCGAAGAATTTCTCCGGGAACACGTTGTCACGCCCCATCACGTACAGCAGGCGCGACACGCTGGCGTGCGACGCCAGACCGGAGGCCAGCGTGTTGATAAAGGTCACGCACAGGAAGATCGACTGGAACAGCTTGCCGCCGACGTACAGCGCGATCTCCGGCAGCGCGGCATCGGGCTGGTGGAAACGCTGAATGGTCGGGAAAAACAGCTGGATGAAGAACGACACGCTGATAAAGATCACCCCGCCATACAGCGCGGTCAGGAAGATGGCGCGCGGGATCACCTTGGCGGCGTCGGGCGTCTCTTCGCACAGCGTGGTGACCGCGTCAAAGCCGAGGAACGAGAAGCACAGGATAGTGGCGCCGGTAATGATCGGCAGCAGGTGCGCATTCTCACTGAGGAACGGCCGCAGGCTCCACACCGTGCCCATCCCCTCGCCGTTGTGCAGGCCGCGCACCACCAGGTAGATGAACACCAGAATGATCGCCACCTGCGCCAGCACGAACAGGGTATTGAAGTTGGCCACCAGATTGACGCTTTTCAGATTGATGGCGGTAATCAGGATAACGAAGCCCACCACCCACACCCAGGGTGGCACTTCCGGGAACAGCGCGGTCAGGTAAATCTTCGCCAGCAGCGTGTTGATCATCGGCAGGAACAGATAATCGAGCAGCGATGACCACCCCACCAGAAAACCGACGTGCGGGTTGATCGCCTTCTGCGCATAGGTGTAGGCGGAGCCGGCGGTAGGAAACTGGCGCACCAGTTTGCCGTAGCTGATGGCGGTGAACAGCACGCCGGCCAGCGCCAGCAGATAGGAGGTCGGCACATGGCCGTCGGTGAGGCCGGAGACGATGCCGAAGGTATCGAACACCGTCATCGGCGTCAGATAGGCCAGGCCCATCATCACCACCTGCCACAGCTTGAGGGATTTACGCAGCTGCGGTTTGCCCGCCGGGCCGCCGTCGGTGGCTTTAATCGTCATGGCATTTCCCCTCTTGGTCCTCTGCTGTCAACCGTGCAACGTCATTCAGAGAGGCCGCGGGGAAACTGCTGTTCAGGCGGCGGGTAAAACGGGTTGAGGTCACTGTCGGGCGGCCGGCGACCGGCCCGTAGGCACTGCGGCACAGGCAAACGTCTGCGCATGGGAATGACTGAGTCATGGTTATTTCCTCGTCGGCGTCCTGTACGCCGTGATAGAAGAAATTCAGTACCGCAGCGCGCAGCCTCACCGGCCACAGGAGAGCCGATGAAATGCGCCGGACGCGCGCGGTAGTCGCAGGGTGAGCGGGATCAGGCGTTTTTCAGCATCCACTCGATTTCGGTTTCGGTGATCAGGCGCTCGAACTGCACCAGCTCATCGGTTTTGCAGGCCAGATAGACGTGGCTGAAACGTTCGCCCAGCAATGCATTGAGCACCGGCTGATGTTCGAACTCGTACAGCGCGTCGCTCTGGCGGATCGGGAACGGCAGCCCGTCCTGCTCCAGCCCGTTGCCGGTCACCGGCTCAGGCAGCGGCAGCGCGGTTTCCAGCCCGTAGACGATGCCGGCCAGAATGGCCGCCATCACCAGATAAGGGTTGGCGTCGGCGCCCGCCACGCGGTACTCCACGCGGTGGTTGTCGCGATCGCCGCAGGGAATGCGCAGCGCCACGGTGCGGTTGTTATGCCCCCAAGAGGCCTGGGTCGGCACATACATGCCGGGCTGGAAGCGGCGGTAGGCGTTGACGTTCGGCGCCAGCAGCGCCATCGAAGACGGCATCAGGGCGATCATGCCCGCCAGCGCCTGTTTCAGCAGCGCCGAATCTTCGCCATCGTCGTCGGCGAACACGTTGTTGCCCTGCGCGTTCAGCATGCTGATGTGCACGTGCATGCCGCTGCCGGCGTGTTCCTCATACGGCTTGGCCATAAAGGTCGCCTGCATGTTGTGGTTCTCGGCCACCATGCGCACCAGCCGCTTCAGCGCCAGCGCGTGATCGCAGGCCTGCAGCACGTCGTCGGTATGGTGCAGGTTGACCTCGAACTGCCCCGGCGACGCCTCCGCCACCGCGCCGTCCGCCGGAATGCCCTGCAAACGCGCCAGTTCGTCGATCTCGCTCAGCACGTCGGCGAAATGGTTGAGGTTATCGACGGAATACACCTGGCTTTGGGTGTTGCGCTCTTGCGTGCCCGGCGCGCACGGCGGCTGCAGATAGCCCTCCGCGTCGCGTTGACGATCGATGAGATAGAACTCCAACTCTACCGCTACCACGGGGGAAAGCCCGCGCTGACGCAAGCGCTGCCACACTCGGTTCAGCACATTGCGCGGTTCAACGTCAAAGGGAGTGCCATCTTCATCCAGCATGGTGAGCAGCACCTGCGCGATATATTGCGGGTCCGCCGCCGACGGCGTCAGCGTGCCCGGCACCGGCACGCACACGTGATCCGGTTCGCCCAGCTCCTGCCCCAACCCGGCCTCTTCTACGACGTTGCCGAGAATATCCATCGCAAATACCGACGCCGGGAAGTAACAGCCCTTCTCAAGTTTGTTCAGGCCGCCGACCGGGATGCGTTTGCCGCGGAAGCTGCCGTTCAGATCGGTCAACAGTACGTCGACATGTTGGGTTAACGGATAACGTTCCAGATACTTCTTCACTTCGCGCTGGAACGCGCTACTTCGTCTCTCTTCACTGTGCTGAACAAAGTTTTCCACTTCTACGATGTTGGTCTGCATGGTTCACCCGCCGTTTGTGTTTTGCTGTCGTCGATGTTTATTGACCGTCTTGTTCAATATAATGCCCACAAATGAAACGTAGATGAAACAAATTTGTTTTGCAAGTGTTACTTTTGGTTTGAATATTGCCCAATCGACTGCTAGATTTATAGAATATTGAACGAAATCGGCGGTGGAGATGCTTATCGTTCATAATTTCGAACGTACCAAGGGGATAGCATGGACAATATATTTAACAGACCAGTCATCGGCGTCGTCATGTGCAGGTATAGGTTAAACGGGCACCTCACACAGACCTTGCAAGAAAAGTACCTGAATGCCGTTATCGCCGCCGGCGGCCTGCCGATCGCCCTGCCGCACGCGCTGGCGGAGCCGGAAATGCTGGCGGAACTGCTGCCGCGACTCGACGGCATTTTGCTGCCGGGCAGCCCCAGTAATGTGCAGCCGCACCTTTATGGTGAAAACGGCGATGAGCCTGACGCCGATCCTGGCCGAGACGCGTTGAGCCTGGCGCTGATCCGCCAGGCGTTCGACAGGCGCATTCCCCTTTTCGCCATTTGCCGCGGCATGCAGGAGATGGTGGTCGCCACCCAAGGCACCCTGCACCGCCGCCTGTACGAACTACCCGAGCTGCTGGAGCATCGTGAAGACCACGACCTGCCGCTGGAACAGCAATACGCCCCCGCCCACGAAGTCATCGTTCAGGAAGGGGGGCTGCTTTCGCAACTGATACCGGATTGCAACAGATTCTGGGTGAACTCGCTGCACGGCCAGGGCGCCAAAACCCTGGGCGCGAGCGTGCGCATCGAGGCGCACGCCGCCGACGGGCTGGTGGAGGCGATCAGCGTGCGCGATCAGCCCTTCGCGCTCGGCGTGCAGTGGCACCCGGAGTGGAACAGCGACGAGTACGCCCTGTCGCGCCTGTTGTTTGATGGTTTCATCACCGCCTGTCGGAACTATCAAAAGGAAAAACGCCCATGAGCGACGTCAGCTTGGCACCGGGAAAACGTCTGTCGCAGATCCGTCAACAATTAGGGTTGTCGCAGCGCCGGGTCGCCGAACTGTCTGGGTTAACCCACAGCGCCATCAGCACTATCGAACAAGATAAGGTCAGCCCGGCCATCAGTACGCTGCAAAAGCTGCTGACGGTATACGGTCTGTCGCTGTCGGCGTTTTTCGCCGAGCCGGAAAAACCGGCGGAGCCGCAGATCGTGATCGGCAGTGACGATCTGATCGAAATCGGCAGCCAGGGCGTTTCGATGAAGCTGATCCACAACGGTGACCCGAACCGCACGCTGGCGATGATGATCGAGACTTACGAACCGGGCACCACCACCGGCGAGCGCATCAAACATCAGGGGGAAGAGATCGGCACGCTGCTGGAGGGCGAAGTGGTGCTGCAGGTCAACGGCCAGAGCTATCACCTGCAGGCCGGGCAGAGCTACGCCATCAATACCGGCATCCCCCACAGTTTCAGCAACACGTCGGCGCGCATTTGCCGGATTATCAGCGCCCATACGCCGACGACATTCTGATCAACGGAGCCAGGCATGAACTTTCACCATTTGCAGTATTGGCAACAACGGGCGCAGACCCTGAAGATTGAGCACCGGCTGTTTATCGACGGCCGCTACCAGCCGGCCGCCGCGGGGAAATTTTTCGCCGTGGAAGATCCCGCCGGGCACCGTGAGCTGGCGCAGGTTGCGCGCGGCGAAGCCGCCGACATCGATCGGGCGGTCAGCGCGGCGCGCGCCGTCTTTGAACGCGGCGACTGGGCGCAGGCCGCCCCGGCGCAGCGCAAAGCCACGCTGCTGCGCTTCGCCGATCTGATGGAGCAGCATCACGAAGAGCTGGCGCTGCTGGAAACGCTGGACACCGGCAAACCGATTCGCCACAGCCTGCGCGACGACGTGCCGGGTGCCATTCGCTGCATTCGCTGGTACGCCGAAGCGATCGATAAGGTCTACGGCGAAATCGCCCCCACCGGCCGCGATGCGCTGGCGCTGATCGAGCGCGAGCCGATCGGCGTAGTCGGCGCCATCGTGCCCTGGAACTTCCCGCTGCTGCTGGCCTGCTGGAAGCTTGGCCCGGCGCTGGCCGCCGGCAACAGCGTGGTACTCAAACCCTCCGAAAAATCGCCGCTCAGCGCCATCCTGCTCGGCAAGCTGGCGCAGCAGGCCGGGCTGCCGGACGGCGTGCTGAACGTGGTGCCCGGCTATGGCCACGACGCCGGCAAGGCGCTGGCGCTGCACCGCGACGTCGACGCCCTCACCTTTACCGGCTCCACGCCGGTGGCGAAGCAGCTGATGATCTACGCCGGCGAATCGAACATGAAACGCGTCTGGCTGGAGGCCGGCGGCAAGAGCGCCAACATCGTCTTCGCCGACTGCCCGGATCTGGATCAGGCCGCCCGCAGCGCTGCCGCCGGCATCTTCTATAATCAGGGGCAGGTGTGCATCGCCGGCACTCGCCTGCTGGTCGAAGCAAGCATTGAGCAAGCGTTCCTGCAGGCGCTGCGCAAACACGCGGCGGCCTTCGCTCCCGGCGATCCGCTCGATCCCGACACGGTGATGGGCACGCTGATCGACAGCGGCCACTGCGAAAAAGTGGCCGGCTATATCGATCGGGGGCTGAGCCAGGGCGCCGCGCTGTTCCTCGACGGGCGCGACCATCCGCAGGGCGACCACGCCGGTTATCTGGGGCCGACCATCCTCACCCAGGTGAACAACGCCATGAGCGTGGCGCGCGATGAAATCTTCGGCCCGGTGCTGGCGGTGACTACCTTCGACGACGAGCAACAGGCGCTGCAGCTGGCCAACGACAGCGACTACGGCCTCGGCGCCGCGGTCTGGACCCGCGATCTGGCTCGTGCGCACCGCATGGCGCGCCAGCTGAAAGCCGGCACGGTATTCGTCAACAACTACAACGACGGCGACATGACCGTGCCGTTCGGCGGCTACAAGCAGAGCGGCAACGGCCGCGACAAATCGCTGCACGCGCTGGACAAGTTCACCGAATTGAAAACTACCTGGATCTCGCTGGAATAAGGGCTTATCTCATGACTGAACACGTAAAAAGCTACTATGCGGCCACGGCCAACGCACATCAGCCCTATCCGCAACTGAACGAATCGATCGAGTGCGACGTCTGCGTGATCGGCGGCGGCTATACCGGCCTCTCCTCCGCGCTGTTTCTGGTGGAAGCCGGCTATAACGTGGTCGTACTGGAAGCGGCGCGCATCGGTTTCGGCGCCAGCGGCCGCAACGGCGGCCAGTTGGTCAACTCCTACAGCCGCGACATCGATGTGATTGAAGAGCGCTACGGCGCGGAAAGCGCCCGCCTGCTCGGCAGCATGATGTTTGAAGGCGCGGAGATCATCCGCAGCCGCATCAGCCGCTACGCCATCGACTGCGACTATCGCCCCGGCGGCATCTTCGCCGCGCTGAACAACAAGCAGTTCCATGCGCTGATCGAGCAAAAACGCAACTGGGAACGTTACGGCAATACCCAGCTCGAGCTGCTCGATGCGGACCGGGTGCGCCAGGAGGTTGCCAGCGATCGCTACGTCGGCGCGCTGCTCGATCACAGCGGCGGCCACATTCATCCGCTCAACCTGGCACTGGGTGAGGCCGAGGCGATTCGCCTGCAGGGCGGGCGCATCTTCGAGCAATCGGCGGTGACGAACATCCGCCACGGCGAACCGGCGCTGATCAGCACCGCCAACGGCCAGGTGAAGGCGCGTTTCGTCATCGTCGCCGGCAACGCCTATCTGGGCGACAAGCTGGAGCCGCGGCTGGCCAAGCGCAGCATGCCGTGCGGCACTCAGGTGGTGGCCACCGAGCCGCTGGCGCCGGAGATCGCGCAGGCGCTGATCCCGCAGAACTACTGCGTGGAAGACTGTAACTACCTGCTGGATTACTACCGCATCACCGCCGATCATCGCCTGCTGTACGGCGGCGGCGTGGTGTACGGCGCGCGTGATCCGGACGACATCGACAACCTGATCCGGCCAAAATTGCTGAAGACCTTCCCGCAGCTGAAAGGGGTGCGTATCGACTATCGCTGGACCGGCAACTTCCTGCTGACGCTGTCGCGCATGCCGCAGTTCGGCCGGCTGGAGAATAACGTCTACTACATGCAGGGCTACAGCGGCCACGGCGTGACCTGCACCCATCTGGCGGGCAAGCTGATCGCCGAGCTGATGCGCGGCGACGCCGAACGCTTCGACGCCTTCGCCAAGCTGCCGCACCTGCCGTTCTTCGGCGGGCGCAATCTGCAAATCCCGTTCACCGCCATCGGCGCGGCCTACTACACGCTGCGCGACCGTATCGGCGTCTAAAACAGCAGGCCCGGTCATCCTGGCCGGGCCTGTGCGTTAACGCTTAAACGATCTTCGGTTGGCCGTCCGAGGCGGTCGCCCCGCCATCGACCGGAATGTTGGCGCCATTGATAAAGCTGGCGTCGTCGCTGGCCAGAAACGCCATCACCGCCGCCACTTCTTCCGGCTCCGCCGCGCGCCCCAGCGCGATGCGCTCATTGAACTTGTCGCGGATTTCCTGCGGCCAACCGTTGGTCATGTTGGTTTTCACCAGGCTCGGGCAGACCGAGTTGATACGCACGCCGTCACCGCCGTGATCCAGCGCCATGGCGCGCGTCAGGTTGACCACCGCGCCTTTCGCCGCGCAGTAATAGGCCGCGCCCCAGTCGCCGCCCAGGCCGGACACCGACGCGGTATTGACGATGCAGCCCTTGGTCTTCAGCAGATGCGGCAAGGCAAATTTGGAGCAGAACACCACGCCGTCGATATCGACCCCGGCGATGCGCCGCCAGTCATCGACGCTGGTTTCCAGCACGCTGCCCGCCACGTGTACGCCGGCGTTGTTCAGCAGAACGTCGATGCGGCCCAGTTTTTCCGCCACCTCGTTCATCATTTTTTCAACCGCGACGTGATCGGACACGTCGATATGCACCGCCATCGCCCGGCCCTTCGGCAGCGAAGCAGCAACCTTGTCTACCGCCTCTTTAGCCCAGTCGGCCAACACCACGATGGCGCCCTCGGCGGAGAACCGCCGCGCCGCCGCTTCCCCCATGCCATTGCCCGCACCGGTGATAACCACGACTTTATTGTCAAAACGCATGAGACCTCCTCCATGTGAACGTATTTATATAAGTCATACAAATCTCATTGCCCCGAGGATAAGACGCCCCTCCCCTGAGCGCCAGTCAAAACGTGCGGTTTATTAACCAAAAGGAGGTATGTCAGTGATTTCAATGCGCTGGGTTAACCTTTATCGGATTTTAGCCAACATATTGATGGATAGAATAAAATCCCGGCCTGTCACTATTTTCCTGGCGGATTGTCAGCCAGCGGGACTATTGCGGATAGGCGGTTATGGACGCTCAGAGATAAGCGATGTGAATGAAAAACGACAGCCGCCCGCAGGCGGCCGCGACTATTTTTTCTCGATGGGGATCACCAGCAGATCGACGTTCAGCTCGTTGATCGCCTGACGCGCCGAAGAGACCAGTCGGCTCCAGACATCGTGATGGTGGCCGAAGATCACCAGATCGAACCCTTTCTCCTTCGCCACCCGGTTCAGTTCCTCCGTCAACGCGCCGCGGCTGACGATCACCTCTTCAACCGGATACGACGACTGCCCTTTGATCGCATTGAGCATATTCTTCACCCGCTCTGAAAAGGTGCGATCGGTGTAGTTATAATCGCCCACGCCCAGATCGACGTAATAACCGGCGCGATGAATGTCGATATAGATCAGGGAAAGTTGGGCATTGAGCGCGGCGGCCAGCCTGGCGCCCTTGCCCAGCAGGAACTCGGCGTCTTCGCTGAGATCCGTGGCGACAACGATATGCCGATAAGCCATGATGGCGGCCCTCCTCGTCAACTCCGTAAACAGGATGGCGCTCCTTGCCGCATGTTTCTCATGCACCTTAAGTTTAGCCTAGCGCCGGTTCGCTCACCTGTCTCGCAATCGTTCCATCTGTGGAACGATGCATCCCGCCTTTGCGGTCTACCGGATTTTTCTCCCCTCCCTACACTGTAGACAAGCGCTGAGTTTCAGCCTTATCAATCAAAGCAGATACCCATTGACCTCACGACAAGAGAAGGAAAAAACCATGAGCACTCCAGCCAACTTCAACGGCCAGCGTCCTGTTATTGATGCCAATGACGCGGTCATGCTCCTGATCGACCATCAGAGCGGCCTGTTCCAGACCGTCGCCGACATGCCGATGACCGAACTGCGCGCCCGCGCCGCCGCCCTGGCCAGCATCGCCACCCTCAGCAAACTGCCGGTGATCACCACTGCTTCAGTGCCGCAGGGCCCGAACGGCCCGCTGATCCCGGAAATCCATCAGAATGCGCCGCACGCGCAATACGTCGCCCGCAAAGGGGAAATCAACGCCTGGGACAACCCGGACTTCGTGGCGGCGGTCAAAGCCACCGGCCGCAAGACTCTGATCATCGCCGGCACCATCACCAGCGTCTGCATGGCCTTCCCGTCCATCAGCGCGGTGGCCGAAGGCTATAAAGTGTTCGCGGTGATCGACGCCTCCGGCACCTACTCGAAAATGGCGCAGGAAATCACCCTGGCGCGCGTGGTGCAGGCCGGCGTGGTGCCGATCGACACCGCCGGCGTGGCCTCGGAGCTGCAGGGCAGCTGGAACCGCGCCGACGCTCAGCAGTGGGCCGAGGTTTACACCAAAATCTTCCCGGCCTATCAACTGCTGATCGAGAGCTACCTCAAAGCGCAGGACGTAGTGAAAAACAACGAACTGCTGGACTCGCAGCGTTAAGATCGCGGGCATAAAAAACCCCGGCCAAGGCCGGGGCTATGAATCGCGTGCCGGTGACTTTCCCGGCTGTCATGTTATGGCGTAAGCGTCCATCCAACACTCCAACATTACGCAGCCTAAGCGCGACTTTTTCACAACAGAAAAATAGACTGAAACGCGGCGTTATTAATTCTGCGGCAATCTGTTTTTCTGTTGCCAATAATAATTAATTATTGGAACGTCATCGAGGAATCGAACCCAGTCCGCCAACGGATAATTTCGTTGCCGCTCTTCCTGCTGAGCTAATGACGTATTGGTAAAGACTCCGGGCGAACCCGGAGTTTATTCAGGCTGAGGACGTTATTTCTTAACTGCTCCGGCTTAAACCCTCATCGCTATCGTAAGAAATCGGACCTCGGCCGAAAATTATAACGCGACCACGTTGCCGGCAGAAGGGCCCTTCATGCCATTTTCGATAGTGAACTCAACCTGTTGGCCTTCGTCCAGCGTTTTGAAATCGTTTCTCTGGATAGCAGAGAAATGTACGAACACGTCTTTGCTGCCGTCTGCCGGGGTGATAAAGCCGAAGCCTTTACCTGCATCAAACCATTTTACCAAACCAGTCATTTTAGTAGACATAGAGATATTTCCTTTATATTTTTGCGACGCCATAGGGCGATAGAGGTCTGTTTTTATTGGAAACTTATGGGGCACTAGAGAAGAAAATTCGCGGAAGAAGAGGTATCTGAGGGATATCGCTAATACTGAGAACTGCTTTACTAAAACTGCTTTCATAAGGTCTGTACTACAAACCGATGACGCTATTTACACACGGCTGAGTTATTTAAGCAAGATATATTTTAAATTATATTCATATGGCTCATAAATTTATTATCGCAAAAGGCCGCTGACGCCTGTCGCTACGGGCGGAGTGAAACACAACGAACAGCTAGACTCGCAGCGCTGATCGCCAAAGCTCACAGCACCGGGGCTGACTATGAAAGCGCAAATAGCCGCCGCTTCCGCGTTATGTTCTTCCCTTCACGCGAAATCGCTCTCTGCTATAAAAGCGGGGAGAAGCGCTTAATCGTCATGAAAAAGCCATAAAAACTTAATAAATCAATCTGTTCTCGACACTGGTACATTATCGTTGCTACGATAATTATTTATATTCGCAGGAAATAACCTCAAGGATGGCTATGATTGGCAAAAGAACACTGACGCTAGCTGCGCTGACACTCAGTTTGGCAGGCTGCCAGCCGGCACCGCCAAGCTATGTGGAAAACGCGAATGCCTTGATCGCCAAACAGATCAGCGCAATTAGCCTGCAAACGGCACAGTGCAAATTTGCCCAAGACGGGCACTATTGGATTTCGGCTTGCTCGTTGGGTACTGCGCACACCGCACCGGTGTTCGCCCTGTTCGAACAGGAAGGCGTTATGCAGGCCAACGACAATCTGGCCATCGCCGTCGTGCCGCTCAACGAGCAAGCTCGCCACCTCTCACAGGATCCGCGCTTCACTATCCCGGTAATGCAACGCCGCATTCCCGTAGACGCGGATAAAGCCTTCAATCGCTTATTTGCCCAATCATCGCCTTAATCCCCCTCAGCCGACGATCGCGATCCCCAGCCGCTCCAGCAGCTGCGCGGCCTGGTGGCTGTCCATTTTGACCCCCTGCAGATCGGTGGTGCGTAAATCCAATTCGCCCAGTTCCGCATTGCTCAAATCGCACTGGGTGACGTCGGCGGCGCGCCAGTCGAATCCGGAGAACTCGCCGCCGGACAGATCGGAGCCGCTGAAGCTGGCGCCGAGCACCTGTGCGCCGTGCCAGCGGTTTTCCCACAGCTCGCATTTCTCCAGCACCACCTTGGCGAAGTTGGCGTAGCTCAGGTTGCTTTTGGTGATATAGGCGCTGCAAAACCCGATGCGGCTGGTGATCATGTTCATAAAACTGGCGCCGCGAAAATCGGCGCCCTGCGCGCGGCATTCGCGGATCTCCAGCCCCAGGGCGCTAGCGTAGCGGAAGTCGGCCATCGACAAATCGCAGCTTCTGAAGCTGGCGTCTTTGAGTACCGCACGGCTGAAATTGCCGCCCTGTCGGCTGTCACGATCGTAAAACTGGCAGCCGATAAACTCGGTGCCGGTGAGATCGGTGCCCGAAAAATCACACAGCATAAAGCTGCCGTTTTCAATCTTCTCGCCGGTAAAGCGGTTACGGTCAATCTTTTCACCCTTCAACATCAGACTCATCGCAGCACACCTGTTTATTTATACAGTCGGTGCGGCATTTAATCCTATTCCAGCTGAGTTGGCAACCATCGCCGATCGGCGGGCCTCCGCTCTAACGCCACCCTGACGATGCTGAACGTCCTGGTTCTCTCCGCCTGAGCGACGTCGGCAAACAAGCGGGGGTAACGGGAGTTGACCACCCACACCTCGCCATCGCGCAGCGCGGCGCCGGTCGGCCCATCCAATCCCGGCGGCGTGGCGACCGCCGCGAGATGCGCACTGGCCCAGCCGTCGCTCGAGGCGAGCAGCGTTACGTTGCCGGACATGCCCCCTTTTCTCCCCGGATAAGACTGTACGATCACCAATTCATGGGCGTTTTTGAGCCGCAGCCCGTCCGGCCCTTTCAGCCGCTGCGGCAGCCTGATTTCACTTATTGCAGATGCGTTATCCAGCGTCACCTTCCACAACAGCCCGCGGGTGTAGTCCGCCGCAATCAGATAGCCATCCGGGTGATACACGATGCCGTTGAGATAAGGCTGCGTGCCCTGCGCTGCGGCGGGTGCGTCGGCGGGCATCAAACGCGCCGAGCGCACCAGAATCGACACCTGGCGCGTTGCCCGGTCAATCTTGTAAATCTGCGGCTGGAAGCTGTCGGTCACGTAGATATTGCCCTGCACGTCGAGCGCCAGATCGTTGGCCAGCGTCGGCCCACGGCTTAACGATGAAAGATCGTACGTCTGCTGCAGCGCGCCGGTATCGAGATTGAACTCCAGCACCTGCGCCACGCGATTGCGCGTGCCGGAGGCTGAGTTGAGGGATACGCCCACGTCTTCGTTGCACACCAGCACCCGGTTGCGCTCGGCGTCCACCAACATGCCGGAGGTGGTGATAAGCCCACTGCCGGTGGAAAAGCGCCGATAGCGGCCATCCGGGTAGACCAGGCCGAGCTGCCCGCCACGCAGGGACGACACCAGGAACGCACCGGCGCGCGCATTCCAGGCGATGCCTTCAGGGTAGGCGCCGGCGGCATCCGGCGAGAATTCGATGCGCTGCGTGGCCTGCGCCTGCATGACGCCGCTGAGAAACAGCGCGGCGCCGGCAAGCTGGGTGAGGCGCCGGCACCGCGGCAACAAGAAAGAAAAGAGGCTGAAGCGGAACATAAGCATGATCCTGATGAGGACTCGGATCGCTAGAGTAGGATCGCGCCGCTCACGGCACCAGCCGGGAAAAAGGCAATGCGCTACTAAAAAAATCGCAGTAATCGGCGCAAAAAAAACCGCCCGGGCGGGCGGTTGAGGCGACGGCGAACCGTTACTTCAGGGCTTCCTGAATGGCGTCGGCCATCGGGCCGATGTGCTTCTCCGCCGCCTTCAGCTGGAAGTCCACGCCGTTGCCGTCATTGGTATCCGACAGCGTGGCCTTGATCAGCTCCAGCGCCGCCTGCACCGCCACCAGCCGTTTATGCTGTTCGTCCGTGACCGGTTTGGCGCCCATATTGGCCGGATAGTAATGTTCTAACATCGCGATCTCCTTTTGATGACGTTAACCTCTAACCTACCAGAAAACCGCGCATTTACTAAGGAAACCAGGCCCTGCGCGGCCGAGTGACGATAAATTGCACTATACTGGGCAAACACGCCCCCTGCTACAGGACCATCGCCATGCCATTCCAGTGAAGCTGCCACTGCGGCGCCGTCACCTTCTCCGTGGACGCCGAACTGCCCACCGAGGCCCTCAGCTGCAACTGTTCGATCTGCCGCCGCAAAGGGCTGCTGCTGTCGTTCTTCCCCATCAGCGCTTTCACACTCAACAGCGGCCAGGACCAACTCAGCGCCTACACCTTCAATCAGCACAAGATCCGCCATCAGTTCTGCCGAGTCTGCGGCGCTCAGCCCTTCGCCTACGGCACCGCGCCGGACGGCGCCGCGATGTGCGCCGTCAACCTGCGCTGCGTGCCTGACGTCGCGCTGGATGCGTTGCAGATCCACAGCTACGACGGCGCCAGCGTCTGAGATGCCGCGTTTTCAGCGGTAGACGGAGAACTTCTTGGTCAACGGCTTAAGCTGTTCGGCGTCGCCGTAGAGCGCCACCGCCACGAAATCCAGCTGTTCGTAAGGGGTGGTGGCGGTGTCGGCGATCTGCTGTTCGGCGGAGTGCGACAGCATGGTGGTGGTGAAGAAGTTGGACAGTACACCCTCCTCCTTGCATTTGAGAATCAGGTTGCTGAGCTGGCTGCTGTTTTTAGCCTGCAGGATCACTATCGGATAGTGGCTCATATTGGCGCTGACGCCGTCGAGGCTGCTCGGGTAGTGGTGAAACTCGCGCTGTTCGATCAGATCGGTGATGCCCGCCGTCAGATGGCAGGAGGCGTTAAACAGCGTGGCCGGTTCGTGATTGCGGTTGAGGATGATATAAAACTTTTTCTCGTTGTCGCTGTACATACTCTTCTCCTTGAATAGGCAGTCAGTTTTATCCAACCTGCGCACGGTTTCAAGGCGCGATAAGGGGCCGCGTCCGGCCCCCGTAATAACGCTGCCGGCTCAGACGGCGCCTTCACCCGGGCCGAGCGGCTGCGCCACCTGATGCAGCACGGTGATGTGCTGCAAAAGCGTGCCGCCGTCGATCGGTTTCATCTGGCCATCGCGATCTTTATAGTGCGTCGGCTTGGCGCCGTGGAAGAACAGCCCGGCGTTGACCTGCACGCCCAGATAGCCTGCGCTGGCCGGCAGGCGCTGCACGTCGGTCCAGGGGTTGGAAACCGGCACGTACTGGAAACCCTCGCTCGTTTTGGCGTACAGCGGGCGCAGCAGCGTGACAAAGGCCATCATCGGCGACAGCGCATCTTTAAAGATCTGCACCGGCCGATCGACCGTCATCAAGAAACCCTGCGGCTGCTCCTCAACCGTGTCGAGGCTCAGGCTGCTGCTGATATCATCACCCCGGCCGCCATAGCTCCATTCAATGGCCGGCGCCCCACTCTCGTTCATCATCTCTGACATACACTGCTCCTTATAAAATGAATTCAACACGCCTGCTGCGTGCCGGAACAGTAAACCGCTGCAGGGGGATCAGCGTCCACGCCGGGCGGCACGCTGGCGAACCAAACAACGAAGGCGCTCAATAAAGCTCGAAATGAATAATTTCCCCACGTGATAGCGCAGCATTTGAACGACCTCAGCCGTTGCAAGAGCACATAGTGATGGCGTTACCGCCACTGGAGAGTGTTATGACCGCGATTAAACCGGACGCCATCGGCCGCGTTCTCCCCGCCGCCACGCCCTGGCTAGCCGTCATCAACGTGCTGTTCGCCGGCATCGCCGCGGCGCTGCACGTGGGCAAGGCCACCATCGCGCTGCCGGCGCTGGAGGCCGAGTTCGGCCGTTCGCTCGAAGCGCTGAGCTGGGTTATTTCGGCCTTTCCCTTCGTCGGGGTGTTCGGCGGCATCGCCGCCGGGCTGCTGGTGCGCCGCTGGGGCGATCGGCGGCTGCTGGCGCTCGGGCTGCTGATCATCAGCGCCGCCAGCTTTACCGGCGCCGCGCTGCACGACTTCAGCGGGTTGATCGTCAGCCGCTTTGTCGAAGGCCTCGGCTTCGTGATCGTGGTGGTCGCCTCGCCGGCGGTGCTGAACCGCATCGTCGCCCCGGCGCAGCGCAGCCTGGTGTTCGGCATCTGGAGCACCTTCATGCCGGCGGGCATCGCCATTTCGCTGTTTTTCGGCCCCCATCTCGCCGGCTGGCAGCAGAGTTGGCAGGCCGGAGCGGCCCTGACGCTGCTGGCCGCCCTGCTGCTGCCGCTGACCACGTCCCGCCGCACCGCCGAGGCGCACGCATCGTCCTTGCCGCTGCGGCAAGCGCTGGGCGCCCTGCTGCGGGCGCGCCGACCGCTGTTGCTGGCGCTGATGTTCGCCGCCTACAACCTGCAATTTTTCTCGGTGATGACCTTCCTGCCGATCTTCCTGATGCAGCGCATCGGTCTGACGCTGGCGGCCGCCGGCGGTATCAGCGCGGCGGCGGTGGCGGCGAACATCATCGGCAACCTCACCGCCGGGCTCTTGCTGTCGCGCGGTCTGCGTGCCGGTAGCCTGCTCGCGGCCACCAGCCTGATCATCGGCGTCTTCGGCATCGGCATTTTCTTGCCGATAACGCCCAACGCCCTGCTGATCCCGCTGTGTTTCCTGTTCTGCGCCATCGCCGGCATGCTGCCCGCCACCATTCTGGCCGCCACGCCGGCGGCGACGCCGGAACCGACGCTGCTGCCGCTGAGCCTGGGGCTGGTGATGCAGGGGAACTATCTCGGCCAGGTGATCGGCCCGGTTGCGCTGAGCGCCATCGTGGCCGCAGCCGGTTGGGCGGCCCCGGCCTGGCTGGTGCTGGCGGCGGCCGTGTCAGGGGCGCTGTTGGCGCTGGCTTTTCTCAGCCGGCGGCATAAGGCGGGGTGATAAGCAGAAAGGTTGTTCTGTTTGTTATAAGCGGTGCTGAATTTTCCCTGGTGCAGATGCCTGCCTATCGCGAAGGATAAGGCCAATGATGATCGAGACCCGACAATGACAAGGCGCCGGTGGCCGCGAAATACACCAGCAGGCCGGCAAAGGCGATCAGTAGCGTCTTCTCGATGACGCCGAGTCGTTTGTGTTCAGTCATTTGCATACTCCTTCGTGGTATCGGGCGAACGGCCGCCCTCATCAACACTAGGAAAGCCTGGCGCAGGCGGCAAGCGCGGCTCACAAAATGAAACACAATCGATAAATTTTGTTAATTATTTAGCCCTCTTTCTTTTCTCACGCCGCCGTCTGTTCACCCTGCGGCGCCCGCCTTGCCCTTAATAACCCTATGGAATACGCCACTAAAAATCCCCTACCGGTTAAGTAAAGGTGATGATAGTGTTGTTTTCATTCAGTTCATCTATGCTGAAAATTCATCTTTTGAGGGACGACTATGATGTCTAAAGGCATTTCCAAGGGATTCTTTATTCTGATCCTGTTCATCGTTACCGCCGCCTTTCTCGACGTGCTGGGGCCTTACTACTCCTCGGTGCTGTGGGCGGTCATTCTGGCGGTGATTTTCCATCCGGTGAAAAAGAAGCTGAAGCAGTACGTCGGCGAACGCAACGGCGTGGTGTCGCTGCTGACGGTGGCGCTGATCTGCCTGATCGTGTTCACACCGTTGGCGATCATCGCCTCGTCGCTGGCGATGGAATTCAACGTGATCTACACCAAGCTGCAGACCAACAACAGCCAGTTGCCGACCATGCTGGCGGACTTTATGCGCCACCTGCCCGGTTGGGCGCAGCGCTTCCTGGCGGAACATAACCTCAACAGCGCCGCCGAGATACAAAAACAGCTTTCCGAGGTGGCGCTCAAGGGCGGGCAATATCTGGCGGGCAGCGTCTTCCTGATCGGCAAGGGCACCTTCAACTTCGTCGTCGGCTTCGGCGTGATGCTCTACCTGCTGTTCTTCCTGCTGAAAGACGGCCCCTATCTGGTGAACCTGGCGCTCGAAGCGCTGCCGCTCTCCCAGCACGTAAAACACCACCTGTTCGTGAAGTTCGCCGCCGTCTCCCGCGCCACCGTCAAGGGCACGGTGGTGGTCGCCGTGGTGCAAGGCGCGCTCGGCGGGCTGGCGTTTTACTTTACCGGCATCGACGGCAGCCTGCTGTGGGGCGCGCTGATGGCGTTCCTGTCGATTATCCCGGCCGTAGGCTCCGCTATCATCTGGGTGCCGGCGGTGATCTATTTCTTCGCTACCGGCATGCTATGGAAAGCCATTTTCCTGGTAGTGTTCTTCGTGGTGGTGATCGGCCTGGTGGACAACATTCTGCGCCCGCTGCTGGTGGGCAAAGACACCAAAATGCCGGACTACCTGATCCTGATCTCCACCCTGGGCGGCATGGAGATCTACGGCATCAACGGCTTCGTCATCGGCCCCTTGATCGCCGCGCTGTTCATCGCCTGCTGGAACATTCTGTCCGGCCGCGACAGCGAGGAGAACATCGAAGAGATCGACGAAGCGTTTATCGAGGAAGGCAAAAATCATCCCGACGCGGTGGAGTAAACCTCCCGCAGCGAATCACGCAGGGGCCCAATGGGCCCCTTTTTTGTCAGTGGTTTTGTATCAGCGCGCCGGGATAAAAAAGACCTGCTCCGGATCGCCGTCATCGAGATTGTCAATCTGGCCGCTGGCGACAAATCCGGCGTTCAGCAGCAGCCGCTGCATCGGCAGGTTGGAGCGATTGGTGGAGGTGAACAGCTTCGGGTGCCGGCAATGGGACTTCAACGCCGCAATCAGCGCCTGCCCGACGCCCCGGCGGCGATAGCGCTCGCCGACCATCAACATCTCGATAAAGCCGCAGCCGAAGAAGTGATAGTGCAGCACCCCATAGCCCATCACCATGCCCTGTTCCTCGGCAAGAAAACAGATGCCCTGCGCGCACCAGGCGCGGATTTGCGCCGCACGCTGCGGCGCATTCTGAGCAACGCTGTCCAGGGCGATCAGCGCTGCGGCATCGGTTTCAGCAGCAAGGCGCACAAGCATATTTAACCCCTCATTCGTATGGATGACGGCGGTGCCGCTTCAACGAAACGGCAACCGAAGCGGGATAATTTTTACATCCCCGCCAAATTTTGTAATCCTATTATAGAGTTACTAAAAACACGCCAAGGAAGGAAACATTTCCCGATGAAAATACCGCAAATCTCCGCCGCCCTGCTGTTTACCCTGCTGCTGACAGGTTGCCAGTTCCACAAAACCGTGTTCCCGCCGCCGTATATCGGCACTCCGCAAGAGATCAGCACCTACGAAGTGAAAGGGCTGACCTTCGTCACCACCGTCACCTTCAGCGGCCTGTTTGCCGAAGAGCTGGTGCGCGAGTACGCGCAGAAACACCACTACCGCTATTACGTGGTCACGATGCGCAGCAACGGTTTTAAAGATCGAAGCGAGCGCGTGAGCGCAATGATGTATCGGTAAGTCTTGGCAACATATGCCGTGAAATAATGCCGAAAAGACTGGCTTCAGCATTAGGAAACGCTATACGAAATATTGCACAACCCAATACTCACAGGCCGCATGAAAGTACGGCCTGCGACTTTGGTTTAATTATCTGGCATCGCAGTTGTCGCCCTTTATTTTCATATCGGCCGAAACTCCAACGTGCCGTTGTTGACCGCTTCGTAAACCGCGGCCGTTGGCGGCTTAGGCAAACGCGCATTGACGATTGCCTTTATCGCGGCCTGGCAAAGTTGCGGCTCCCCTTGTTCAGCCCGAACGCTGATCAGCAGACCATCCGGCGCCAGCTTGATGCGCAATGTACAACTTCTGCCTGAGTAGGCTTCTGCATCTTTCAAATGGCTTTGAATCACGGCCAGCAACTGGGCAAAATACTGTTCTTTCTCTTTTCCCGGCGCAGGCGTCTTTGGGTTACCAAGGTTGGCAAAAAGATCATCGACCTCTTTATTCGCCGGAACGGATTGGCTGGGGGCAGTGCTCTTGGCACACCCCATTAATGCCAGTGCGAGCATCGCCGCCAATAATGTGGCGGCGCCGGTTTTATAGCCTGAATGCGTTATTTTCATATCCCTTTCCTTATGGATGATAATCAGCCGAATCAACGTTGTATTCGAAAAGATCCCCGGTGAATACTTATACAGAATTAACGCCAAACCACCAATGACATCACGCACTGGCACGCGGAAAATCGTGAGTAGATGATGATATGAAACCCTAACCCCCTCACCGGGCCGTACGCCTGAGCCCCCTGACCTGTCGACATCTCCCGAATGGGTAATCACCCCATCAATAAATTAAGTTATTCTTACTTTTTTATCCCACCATAAGCACTTTCAACCCTGGCAATCTGGAAAATCTGCCTATACTTATTTTCCTGATATTAAATTCGTTTAAGTAACCAGGATGGTAGGTATGAAAAGCAAACGACTCTTTGCCGCGCTTCTTGCTGCAACTACGGTGATGTTCATTGCGGGCTGCGCTTCCAATCAGGCGATCAAAACAACGGATGGCAAGACCATTGTCACCGACGGCAAACCTCAGGTCGATACAGATACCGGGTTAGTCTCCTATCGAAACGCTGAAACGGGCAAAACGGAACAGATCAATCGAGACCAGATTGCAAACATGAGTGAGTTGGATAACTAAAAGGAGCTTCAAATGAAAAAAACGCTTGTTCTTCCCGCGATCGCCCTGGTTGCCATCGCCGCACTGTCAGGCTGCACACGCACCAGCTACGCCATCCATACCCACGACGGTCGAACGCTCATCAGTGACGGCAAGCCGAAAGAAACCGCTGCCGGGTTGCTCGGTTATACCGACGCCAATGGCGTTAAACAGCAAATCAACAAGACGGAAGTCAAAGAGGTTTCAGAGATCCCTCATTAAGGTTCCGATAACCTTAGCCAGCTAACACCAAGGGAGCCAATGGCTCCCTTTCTACTCTAAAACCCGGCGTACTTGCCTGCATTTAACGATAACGTCGATAAACACCTGACATTTCAGCAGACAACGCTCTCAGGTTTGCCATACGGATCTCTCCTTTCCCTGCGTCGAACAGCTATAATCCAAGAAGTGGAGTTATTTGATAATGATAAGGAGGGAGTATGTATAAAACTATCTTGGTTCCAGTCGATATTACCGAGCCGGAATTAACGCAGCAGGTCATCCCACATGTCAACGCGCTCGCCAGGCTCGAAGACTCCCACGTCCATTTTCTGGCGGTGATCCCGTCACGCGCCACCTACGCCGCTTTCGGCTTTGCCGCCACAGCGGCGATAGAAACCAAAGACGAAATCATTGCGGTAGCGACCGAAGGGTTGGCGAAAGCGGCCAAAGAATTCAGCGTGCCTGAAGATAGAGTGACCACGCATGTGGCCGTCGGCGATCCCAAAGATCAGATCCTGGAACTCGCTGATGCGCTTAACGCGGAGATTATTGTGATGGGGTCCAACCGCCCTTCTGCGATCACTTACCTCCTCGGCTCCAATGCCACCGCCGTCGTGCGCCACGCCAATTGCCCGGTGCTGGTGGTGCGTGAATCGGCCAATCCTTGATATCCCATGCCCATTTGAACAATAAAAAAACGGGAGCCCTAAGGCTCCCGCTCTTATTCAAACGCCAAACACACTTACATGTGCTCTACGATAGCGTCGCCAAACTCTGAACATTTCAGCAGCTTAGCGCCTTCCATCAGGCGTTCGAAGTCATAGGTCACGGTCTTGGCGGCGATGGCGCCTTCCATGCCTTTAACGATCAGGTCAGCCGCTTCGAACCATCCCATGTGACGCAGCATCATCTCTGCGGACAGGATGATGGAGCCTGGGTTCACTTTGTCCTGGCCGGCGTACTTCGGCGCGGTGCCGTGAGTCGCTTCGAACAGCGCGCAGTCGGAGCCGATGTTGGCGCCCGGTGCGATGCCGATGCCGCCGACCTGGGCCGCCAGGGCGTCGGAGATGTAGTCGCCGTTCAGGTTCATACAGGCGATCACGTCGTATTCCGCCGGGCGCAGTAGGATCTGCTGCAGGAAGGCGTCGGCGATCACGTCTTTAACCACGATCTCTTTGCCGGTGTTCGGGTTCTTGATCTTCAGCCATGGGCCGCCGTCGATCAGCTCACCGCCGAACTCTTCGCGCGCCAGCTCATAGCCCCAATCCTTGAAGGCACCTTCGGTGAACTTCATGATGTTGCCTTTGTGAACCAGGGTCACAGAGTCACGGTCGTTGGTGATGGCGTATTCGATCGCCGCACGCACCAGACGCTTGGTCCCTTCTTCGGAGCATGGCTTCACGCCGATACCGCACTGCTCCGGGAAGCGGATTTTCTTCACGCCCATTTCGTCGCGCAGGAATTTGATCACTTTGTCCGCTTCGGCGGAGCCGGCTTTCCACTCGATGCCGGCGTAGATGTCTTCGGCGTTTTCACGGAAGATCACCATGTCGGTCAGCTCAGGCTGTTTCACCGGGCTTGGGGTGCCCTGGTAGTAACGCACCGGGCGCAGGCACACATACAGGTCCAGCTGCTGGCGCAGGGCCACGTTCAGAGAACGGATGCCGCCGCCGACCGGGGTGGTCAGGGGGCCTTTGATGGCGACGCGGTAGTCGCGGATCAGGTCCAGAGTTTCGTCCGGCAGCCACACGTCTTTACCGTAAACGTGGGTAGATTTTTCGCCGGTGTAGATTTCCATCCAGGAGATTTTACGTTCGCCGTGGTAAGCCTTTTTAACGGCCGCATCAACCACGTGGATCATGGCAGGAGTCACGTCAACGCCGATGCCGTCGCCTTCGATGAACGGGATGATCGGGTTATGAGGAACAACCAGTTTACCCTGGGCGTCAACCGTGATTTTTTTACCTTCTGCCGGAACAACTACTTTGCTTTCCATCAACCTCTCCTTCAAGCGCAATTTTGTTAATGCTTTGTAAGATGCGTGTAGATACTACTTGAATATTCGGTCCGCGCCAATCCGAAACGGATTCGGTTATAATGCGCTTATCATCCGTAATCTCAACCGTTATGAAAAAATTCTCTGTTAGAAATCACAAAGTTAAACGATTCAGCAAGCCGAATGCCGCCAAACCCGCCGCGCCGAAAGGGCCGCGCCGAATTGTGTTATTCAACAAGCCCTTCGACGTGCTGCCGCAGTTCACCGACGAAGCCGGCCGCGCCACGCTGAAAGAGTACATCCCCTTCCCCGACGTTTACGCCGCCGGGCGTCTGGATCGCGACAGCGAAGGGCTGCTGGTGCTGACCAACGACGGCCAGCTGCAGGCGCAGCTCACCCAACCGGGCAAGCGCACCGGCAAAATCTATTATGTGCAGGTCGAGGGCGCGCCGCAGGAGAGCGATCTGGCGCCATTGCGCAGCGGCGTCACGCTGAAAGACGGCCCCACGCTGCCCGCCGGGGTGGAGCTGGTGGCCGAGCCGCAGTGGCTGTGGCCACGCAACCCGCCGATCCGCGAACGTAAATCCATCCCCACTTGCTGGCTGAAAATCACCCTGTATGAAGGGCGAAACCGCCAGGTGCGTCGCATGACGGCGCATATCGGGTTCCCTACCCTGCGCCTGATTCGCTACAGTATGGGTAATCTTTCGCTGGGTTCACTGCAACCTGGTGAATGGAAAAGCATCGATTCCCTGTAGACCGATAACTGATGGAGGCGCCATGAGGAACACACTGACCGCGCTGCTGTTCACCGCACTGGCGGCCCCGCTCGCCGCCCAGGCCGCCAGCTTCGACTGCGCCAAGGCGGCAGGCAGCGATGAACGCGCCATCTGCGCCAACCGCACGCTGAACGATCTGGACGTGCAAATGGCCACAAAATACCAATTCCTGCGCGGCCTGTTCGCCATGGGCGCGCGCGGCGCGATGCAGGACAGCCAGCAGGCCTGGCTGGCAAAACGCCAGCGGTGCGGCGGCGACACCGCCTGCCTGCTCAAAAGTTATCGCACCCGCATCGCCGAGCTGGACGACATCTACCGGCGCATCGACAAACCGCTGTAAGGAGAGCGCATGTTCAAACCGCACGTCACCGTGGCCTGCGTGGTGCACGCCGCCGGCAAATTTTTAGTGGTCGAAGAGACCATCAACGGCAAAGCGCTGTGGAACCAGCCGGCCGGCCACCTGGAGGCCGACGAGACGCTGGTGCAGGCCGCCGAGCGCGAGCTGTGGGAAGAGACCGGCATCCGCGCCGCGCCGCAGGCGTTTCTGCGCCTGCACCAGTGGATCGCGCCGGATCGCACGCCGTTCCTGCGTTTTTGCTTCGTTATCGAGCTGGAACAGCCGCTGCCGACCGAGCCGCACGACAGCGACATCGATCGCTGCCTGTGGCTGAGCGCCGACGAGATCTTGCAGGCGCCTAACCTGCGTTCCGCGCTGGTGGCGGAGAGCATTCGCAGCTACCAGCAGCCGGAGCGCTACCCGCTGTCGCTGGTCGGCAGCTTCGCCTGGCCGTTTTAAGGGCGCGGGGCAGCACAAGATGAACAGTGCGCCGGCGCGGCCAACGTGGTAAAATCCTGCGCTTGTTTTTATCAGCACGGTTCGTGTTCAAGTTCGTGAGATCCCCATGTCAGACAACAGCCAGAAAAAAGTAATCGTCGGTATGTCCGGCGGCGTCGACTCTTCCGTTACCGCCTATCTGTTACAGCAACAGGGCTATCAGGTCGCTGGGCTGTTCATGAAGAACTGGGAAGAAGACGACGACGAAGAGTACTGCTCCGCCGCGACCGATCTGGCCGACGCGCAAGCGGTCTGCGACAAGCTGGGCATCGAACTGCACACGGTGAACTTTGCGGCGGAATACTGGGACAACGTGTTTGAGCTGTTCCTGGAAGAGTACAAGGCCGGCCGCACGCCGAACCCGGACATCCTGTGCAATAAAGAGATCAAATTCAAAGCCTTCCTGGAGTTCGCCGCCGAAGATCTGGGGGCCGATTTCATCGCCACCGGCCACTACGTGCGCCGCCAGGACGTGGACGGCAAGAGCCGCCTGCTGCGCGGCGTCGACGGCAACAAGGATCAGAGCTACTTCCTCTACACCCTGAGCCACGAGCAGGTGGCGCAAAGCCTGTTCCCGGTCGGCGAGCTGGAGAAGCCGGAGGTGCGCCGCATCGCCGAGCAGCTGGAGCTGGTCACCGCCAAGAAGAAAGATTCTACCGGCATCTGCTTTATCGGCGAGCGCAAGTTCCGCGACTTCCTCGGCCGTTACCTGCCGGCGCAGCCGGGCCCGATCGTCAGCGTTGACGGCCAGACCGTCGGCGAGCACCAGGGCCTGATGTATCACACCCTGGGCCAGCGCAAAGGGCTGGGCATCGGCGGCCTGAAAGACAGCAGCGAAGATCCGTGGTACGTGGTGGATAAAGACGTGGCCAACAACGTGCTGGTGGTCGCCCAGGGGCACGATCACCCGCGCCTGATGTCTACCGGCCTTATCGCGCAGCAGCTGCACTGGGTGGATCGCCTGCCGCTGAGCGGCCCGTTCCGCTGCACGGTGAAGACCCGCTATCGCCAGCAGGATATCCCTTGCACCGTGACCCCGCTCGACAGCGAACGCATCGAAGTGCGTTTCGACGAACCGGTCTCCGCCGTCACCCCCGGCCAGTCGGCGGTGTTCTACCAGGGCGAAATCTGCCTCGGCGGCGGCATCATCGAACAGCGCCTGGCGTAACTGCCCGGCAAAAGAAAAACGCTGCGTTTACCGCAGCGTTTTTTTATTCAAAATTCCACCTGCGCCCCCAGTTCGATCACCCGATTCGGCGGGATTTCGAACAGATCCGGCGCGCGCAGCGCATTGCGCTGCAACAGCTGGAACACCTTGCCGCGCACGCGCAAATACCAGGGCCGCTTGCCCAGCACCAGCGTATCGCGCGACATAAAGAACGAGGTCTCGTTCATGGTGAAGCTCATCCCCTCCAACCCACAGCGGTAAAGGATGTCCGTGACGTTGGGCGTCTCGCGCCAGCCGTAGCTCGCCACCACCCGCCAGAAACTCGCGGACAGCTGTTCGATCGCCACCCGCTGCACGTTATGCACGTACGGCATGTCGGTGGTGACGATGGTCAGCAGCACCACGCGCTCATGCAGCACCTTGTTGTGCTTCAGGTTATGCAATAGCACCAGCGGCACCGCGTGCGGCGTGCGCTCCATAAACACCGCGGTGCCCGGCACCCGCTTCGGCGGCGCCTCCTCCAGCGATTCGATCAGCGCGCTCAGCCCCTCCTGGTTGTCGCGCAGCCGGCGGATCAGGCGCGAGCGCTCGGTCTTCCAGGTCAGCATGATCAGCAGAATCATCAGCCCCAGCACCACCGGCAGCCAGCCGCCGGTCGCCAGCTTGATCAGGTTGGCGCCGAACAGCGGTACGTCGATGCACAGCATGACAACCAGCATCAGCCCGCCCAGCGCGCGCGGCCAGCCCCAGTTTTTCACCGCCACGATGCTCAGCAAAATCGACGACAGCAGCATGGTGCCGGTCACCACGATGCCGTAAGCCGAGGCCAGGTTGCTGGAGTGTTTGAAACTGATAATCACGATCAGCACCGCTGCGAACAGCAGCCAGTTCACCACCGGAATGTAGATCTGCCCGGACTCCTGATCGGAGGTATAGATGATGCGCATCGGCGGCAGGTAGCCCAGCCGCACCGCCTGCCGCGTCAGCGAGAATACGCCGGAGATTACCGCCTGCGAGGCGATCACCGTCGCCAGCGTGGCGATCACCAGCAGCGGGATCAGCGCCCAGGTCGGCGCCAGCAGGAAGAACGGGTTGTTGATCGCCGCCGGATTGGTCAGCAGCAGCGCCCCCTGGCCGAAGTAGTTCAGCACCAGCGCCGGCGCCACCAGCGTAAACCACGCCAGACGGATCGGCTTTTTACCGAAGTGGCCCATATCGGCGTACAGCGCTTCGGCGCCGGTGACCGACAGCACCACCATACCCAGCGCAAAAAAGGACACCGTCTTGTATTCGAGGAAGAAATTCACCGCCCAGTAAGGGTTCAGCGCCCGCAGCACGCCAGGGTGCTGCAGAATGCCGCCGATGCCCAGCAGCGCGAGCGTCAGGAACCAGATAACCATCGCCGGGGCGAACAGTTTGCCGACGCTGCCGGTGCCGCGCTTTTGTATCGCGAACAACGCGGTCAGCACCAGCAGCGACAGCGGCACGATAAAGCTGTCCAGTTCGGGGGCGATAATCTGCAGCCCCTCGATGGCCGAAAGCACCGAAATGGCCGGGGTGATCACCCCGTCGCCGTAAAAGAAGCTGCCGCCCACCAGCCCGATCAGCACCGCCGCCGGCACCCAGCGCGCATCCAGCCTGCGGATCGCCAGCGACATCAGCGTCAGGATCCCGCCCTCGCCGTCGTTGTCGGCGCGCATCACGAAACAAATGTATTTAATGGACACCACCAGCGTCAGCAGCCAGAAAATCAGCGACAAAAAGCCGTAGATTGAGGCCGGCGTCATGGTGATGCCCTCCTCCGCCGTCAGGCATTCGCGCAGGGTATACAGCGGGCTGGTGCCGATATCGCCGTACACCACGCCGATGGCCGCCAGCGTTACCGCCGGCAGCGGCTGCTTGTTTTTTACATGCATATTAAGGTCTTTATTTGAGGGCTCACGTTGGCAGTATAGATGCAGCCGCCGCACTTTATTTGCTGCCGCAACAATAAGTTCGCGCCGCCGCGCCGGCGATTTTCGCCGCCTGTCTGCGCAGTTCTGCGCCGTACGGTGCCTCCGCCTCGTCTCGGGCGTATTAGACGCTGGGTTTAGCCTCGATTTTGTGGCATGATCCGCGGCATTCGTTGTCATCGTTGTTACAGCCACGCCCGTTCGTTACCGTTCGCGGCCGCCGCCGTTACCCCTGCGATACACACAACCTTATGCAGTAAGCCATGTACCGTTCACAGCGTTTACAGGAGTAATCGTGGCGAAGAATTATTATGACATCACGCTGGCCATGGCGGGTATCAGCCAGTCGGCGCGTTTGGTTCAGCAGTTGGCCCATGAAGGGCAATGCAACCGCGAAGCCTTTCAGACCTCGCTGAAAAGCCTGCTGCAGATGGACCCGCCCTCCACGCTGGCGGTGTTCGGCGGTGAAGAACGCAATTTGATGGTCGGCCTCGAAACCCTGATGGGCGTGCTTAACGCCAACAACAAAGGGCCGGGCGCGGAACTGACCCGCTACACCATCAGCCTGATGGTGCTGGAGCGCAAACTCAACGCCAACAAACAGGCGATGAACACGCTCGGTGAACGCCTCAGCCAGCTCGAACGCCAGCTGGCGCACTTCGATCTTGAGTCGGACACCATCATCAGCGCGCTGGCCGGCATTTACGTCGACGTGGTCAGCCCGCTCGGGCCGCGCATCCAGGTGACCGGCTCGCCGGCTATCTTGCAGAACCCGCAGGTGCAGGCCAAGGTTCGTGCCACGCTGCTGGCCGGCATTCGCGCCGCCGTGCTGTGGCAACAGGTCGGCGGCAGCCGCCTGCAGTTAATGTTTTCCCGTAATCGTCTGTTCAAGCAGGCGCAAAATATCGTTGCTCATTGTTAATCGATCCCAGGAGTTGCTACCGATGGAATTATCCTCACTGACCGCCGTTTCCCCCGTTGATGGACGCTACGGTGATAAAGTCAGCGCACTGCGCCCCATTTTCAGCGAATACGGTCTGCTGAAATTCCGCGTACAGGTTGAAGTACGTTGGCTGCAAAAACTGGCGGCCTGCGCAGAAATCAAGGAAGTTCCCGCTTTTGACGCCGACGCAAACGCTTTCCTCGACAAAATCGTCGCGGAATTCAATGAAGAAGACGCTCAGCGCATCAAAACCATCGAGCGCACCACCAACCACGACGTGAAAGCGGTCGAGTATTTCCTGAAGGAAAAAGTGGCGGCGGTGCCTGCGCTGCACGCGGTGTCCGAGTTCATCCACTTCGCCTGCACCTCCGAAGACATCAACAACTTATCGCATGCGCTGATGCTGCAAAGCGCCCGTCAGGACGTGGTGCTGCCTTACTGGCGCAAGATCATCGACGCGCTGAAAGGGCTGGCGCTGGAATACCGCGATATTCCGCTGCTGTCGCGCACCCACGGCCAGCCGGCGACCCCGTCGACCGTCGGCAAAGAGTTCGCCAACGTGGCTTACCGCATGGAGCGCCAGTACCGCCAGCTGGAGCGCGTGGAGATCATGGGTAAAATCAACGGCGCGGTCGGCAACTACAACGCCCACATCGTCGCTTACCCGGAAGTGGACTGGCATCAGTTCAGCGAAGCGTTCGTGACCTCGCTCGGCATCACCTGGAACCCGTACACCACCCAGATCGAGCCGCATGACTACATCGCCGAGCTGTTCGACTGCGTAGCGCGTTTCAACACCATTCTGATCGACTTCGACCGCGACATCTGGGGCTACATCGCCCTGAACCACTTCAAGCAGAAGACCATCGCCGGCGAAATCGGCTCTTCCACCATGCCGCACAAGGTCAACCCGATCGACTTCGAAAACTCCGAAGGCAACCTGGGCCTGGCCAACGCCGTGCTGGGCCACCTGGCGGGCAAACTGCCGGTGTCCCGCTGGCAGCGCGACCTGACCGACTCCACCGTGCTGCGTAATCTGGGCGTAGGCCTGGGCTACGCGCTGATCGCCTATCAGGCCACCCTCAAAGGCATCAGCAAGCTGGAAGTGAACCAGGCGCACCTGCTGGACGAACTGGATCACAACTGGGAAGTGCTGGCCGAGCCGATCCAGACCGTGATGCGCCGCTACGGCATCGAGAAGCCTTACGAGAAACTGAAAGAGCTGACCCGCGGCAAGCGCGTGGACGCCGCCGGCATGCAGGCGTTCATCGATGGCCTGGCGCTGCCGGAAGAAGAGAAAACCCGTCTGAAGGCGATGACCCCGGCCAACTACATCGGCCGCGCCACCACCATGGTCGACGAGCTGAAATAAGCGCTTTAGCCTGACAACGACAAGGCGGCCTGCGGGCCGCCTTTTTCTTTGCTATTCGCCGCGCAGCACCTGCAGCCGGGCTATCTGCCGCCCCTGCGCATCGAAGTTGTCCGCACTCAGCCAGCGCGCCAGCGCCTGCCGCACCGTCGGCCAGCGGTCGGCGGTGATGGCGAACCAGTCGGTATCCCGGCTGCGCCCCTTGACGATCACCGCGAAGCGGAAGTTGCCCTCGTAGCGAAAGCCAAAGCGCAGCGCGGCCTGGCGGGACGGCGCGTTATGACTGTCGCACTTCCACTCGCAGCGGCGGTAGCCCAGCGTGTCGAAGGCATAGCGCAGCAGCAGCGCGATGGCCTCGGTGGCGCTGGAGCGCTGTTTCATCAACGGCGACCAGCTGACGTGGCCGATCTCCAGCACCCCGTTGGCTTCGTCGATGCGCATCAGCGCCACCGTGCCCACCGGCGCATCGCTGGCGGCGTCGAACACCGTCAGATTAACCAGCGCCGGGTTGGCCTGCAGCGTCTCCAGATGCTGCAACATCGCCGCCGGCGTATCGGGCCGTTCGATGGACAGATAGGTCCAGTCGCGGCCGTCCGGCGCCAGCTGAAACGCCTCGAACAGCGCGGCGTAATCCCGCTGCGGCTCGAGCGGCGCCAGCGAGCAGAAACGCCCGCCGAGCGTCGCGCCGCCGGGGCGGCGAGCCGGCTGCCAATCCGGCATCAGTTCTCCGACCGGCTGACCATAACGATTCATTGCCATACACGCCTCCTGCGGTTAACGGGTATAAACGATAAACGAGCTTCTTCTGCCGATTTTGTCGTACAGCGAGCGCGCCGGCGCGTTGTACTCCTGGGTCATCCAGTAGACCCGATCGCTGCCGCGCATCTCTGCCAAGCGATACGCCTGTTCGAACAGCTTTTCCGACACCTTGTGGCCGCGCGCCTGCGGCGACACATAGAGATCCTCGATATAACAATAGCCGACCGCGCTCCAGGTGGACGGGTGGAACACCAGGTTCATCAGCCCCAGCAGCCGGCCGTCGGCATCCTGCGCCACCAGCCCGTACACCTGTTCATCCTGCCCCAGGCGTTCGAAGGTGCGATCGGTCACCTGTGGCGCCACGTCGGCGCGGTAAAAATCGAGATAGCCCTGCCACAGCGCCAGCCATTGCGCTTTGTCGCCGCCATTGATTCTGCGGATAGTCACTTCAGGGTTGTATGGGTTCATAGCGCCTCACGGAGTAAGATGTTATTTCCATTAGGGAAATAACCGGATAGCGGCAGAATACACCGCGCGGCGACGGTACAATACGGACCAATACGAAACGCAGAGCAGACCAATTTTAGCCGTCGCTTGCCACCGGCAGCGCGTTGAACACCTGCGCCAGCGTCGCGATAAAGCGCACGATCTCATCCGGCGTATAGGCCGAGAAGCCGAGCACCAGCGCCCCGCGCTGCGGCGTGCCGGTGTAGAAGTCCGCCAGGCCGTACAGCCGAATCCCCCGTTCGGCGGCGGCCGCCACCAGCCGCCGCTCCGTCGCCGCATCCGCCAACGGGCACACCAACTGCAGCCCGCCCTGCGGCAACGCCGGGCGCGTCCAGGCCGCCAGGTGACGATGCACCGCGTCGTACAGCACGTCCAACCGCGCCTTGTACAGCGTGCGCATATTGCGCAGATGCTCGGCGTAGCCGCCCTCGTGCAGGAAGTGGAACAGCGTCATCTGCGCCAGAGCCGACGTGTAGCCGTCCTGAAACTGCCTGGCGGCGACCAATGGCCGCACCAGCTGCGGCGGCGCAATCATGAAACCGATGCGCAGCCCCGGAAACAGCGTCTTGCTGAAGGTGCCGATGTACAGCGTGCGCCCGCCGCTGTCCAGCCCCTGCAATGCCGCCTTGGTTTGCCGGTCATAGTTGAACTCGGCGTCGTAGTCGTCTTCGATGATCCAGGCCCGCTGCCGCTGCGCCCACTGCAGCAGCGCCAGCCGCCGCTCGAGGCTCAGCGAATACCCCAGCGGGTAGTGATGGGACGGCGTGATGTAAACGCCCCGTCCGCCGCCCGAGGCCTGCATCAACTGCCCGACGTCCAGTCCCTGCTCGTCGATGCCGATCGGCCGCGCCTGCAGCCCCGCCGACTGCACCAGCTTTTTCGCCCCTTGGTAACCCGGCTCTTCGACGAACACCGCATCGCCGGGATCGAACAGCACCTGGGTACACAGCGCCAACGCCTGCTGAGAGCTGGTCACCACGATCACCTGTTCCGCCGTCGCCTTCACGCCCCGCTCCCGCTGCAGATAGCGCGCGATCTCCGCGCGCAGCTCCGGCAACCCTTGCGGATCGGCATACCCCAACAGCCGCTCGCCGTGCCGCCGTAGCGCCTGCTTTTCCTGCTGCAACCATTGCTCGATGGGAAACGCCCGCAGGTCCGCCAGCGAAGGCGTCAGTGAAGCCTGGCGGCTGGTGTGCGGCGTATGGCTGACCGACAGCAGCGCCCGGCCGCGATCGCTCAGCTCGCGCTCCGCCAACCGCGCCTCTTGCCCTGCCGCCGTCGCCAGCAGTTCACGGCCGAGCAGCGTGTCGCAGCGATAACGCACAAAGCTGCCGCGCCCCACCGTTCGGCTGATGAACCCCTCCGCTTCCAGCCGCGCGTAGGTCTGTTCCACCGTGTCGCGCGCCACCGTCAGCCGGGCCGCCAACGCGCGGCTCGGCGGCAGCTGCGTCCGCCAGGCCAGTTCTCCGGCGGCGATTAGTTGTATCAGGGCCTGATGCAGCGCCGAACGCCGGGTCAGGCCTTGCCGCCGCTGCTGCGCGAAGGCGGCCAGGATCGCCGCGTCGTCCGCGTGTCGTGGGGTATCGCTCATGGGGTATTTGTTTCTCCTGGCTCAGGGGCCGACGCACTACTCTACCTCATTTCACCCCGGCGGCGGCGGCAGTTGCGCTGCCCGGCGAAATCCCCTTAAATAAGCCATCGCATTGCGGCTACAGGACTTCCGTCGGCTATGAGCAAGGAGACCAACCAGCGTCTGCTGGACAAACTGCAGCAGGATCTGGCCAGCGCGGGCGCGATGCCGCTGTATTTGCGCTTCAACGCCTCGGTGCGCCAGGCCATCGAGCAGGGGTTGCTGAATGCGGGGGATTTTTTGCCCAGCGAGCGCCTGTTCACCGAACGGCTCGGCATCTCGCGCATCACGGTGCGCAAGGCGCTGGCCTGCCTCGAGCAGGACGGCATCATCGGCCGTTCGCGCGGCTACGGCACCTTTATCCAACCGCAGCGGCCCGAGCCGAAGCTGTTCTATTCATTGGCGGACGTCAAAGGATTCTCGCGCGAGGTAATACAGCAGGGGCGCCGGCCGGATACACAGTGGATCAGCCGCGAACGGATACCCGCCGGCGCTGAGCTGGCTGAAAAGCTCCAGCTGGCGGCCGGAACGCCGATCTACCAACTCAAACGCATTCACCTGATCGATCGGCGGCCAATGTCGGTGGCGGTGTCCTACGTGGTGGCGGCGGCGATTGCCAACGTCGACGAGATCGGCATCTCGCTGTACGATTACTTCCGGCGCAATAAAGTGGAGATGGGATCGCTGCGCAGCCAGGTCAGCGCGGCGATGGCCGACGACGATATCCGTCAGGCGCTGCGGCTCTCGGAGCCGATGCCGCTGCTGATCGTGCGCCAGACGCTGTTCGACCACCAAAAAAAGCCGATCGAATACAGTGAAAGCTTCTGCCGCAGCGACATGTACGAATTTACCAGCGAAAGCTGACCCGTTGCGTCACGCGGCGGCTTACGACTCGCCCTGCCGGCGGCGGCGAAAACGCGCGAACGCCTGAACGTAAACCCCGATATCCAGCGGATTCACCCGTTTTAACTCCGCCAGCAGCCCCGGCTCAATCGCCTCGGCGCCGTGCAGCGCGCCGCAAATCGCGGTGGCCATCGCGCCGATGGTGTCGGTATCGCCGCCCAGGTTGGCGCACAGCACGGCGCACCGGGTAGGATCGGTTTGCGCCAGCTGCACCATCGCCAGCGCTGCGGGCACCGACTCGATGGTGCTCACCCCGGCCCCGATCAGCTGATACACCCGCTCGGAGGCCTGCTCGGTGCCGGTGGCTTCATCCACCACCTGAAACGCCAGTTCGATGCGCGCCGCCAGCGAAGGGCTGAACGTCGTCTCCTGCCGGCGCTGGGCATACTCCGCCACCCCCGGCAACGCCAGGCGAATGGAGGCCCAGTCAGCCCCTTCCACCGCCCGCGCCACGGCCCAGGCGATCGCCACCGCACCGGCGACGGCGATGTCGGATTTGTGCGTCGGGCTGCAGGCCAGCCACACCTGTCGGCAGAAGTCCTCCAGCGGCGCGGAAGGCAGCACGCAGCCCAAAGGCGAAATGCGCATCGCCGCACCGTTGGTGATGCCGTTGTTTTCCAACTCGGCGATCGGTGTGCCCGCTTTCTGCTCGCTCAGCGCCAGTTTGGAACTGGGGCCGAGAATGTTCTTGTTGAAAGCGTCAAAACCGTCCACCCAGCGGATCACGTTGCGGGCGATCAGCTCCGGCACCACCTCGCCTTGCGCCTCCACCAGCGCATCGGCCAACGCCAATGCCATCGCGGTATCGTCGGTATATTGCCCGGCCTTGAAATAACAGGCGGCGGTGTTCTCCGCCGGCCCGTCGAGAAAGCCGTCTATCCAGCCGAAGTGGCGCTTAACCCGCTCACGCGGCCACAGCTCGGAAGGCATGCCGAGCGCGTCGCCCAGCATCTGTCCGTAAAGTGCGCCCGCTATGCGTTCCCCCTGGGTTAACTGCTTCATCCGTCGCTCCTGAGAAAATGTGCCGATGCCTCAATAATACCTTATTAGTACCTTTAAAGCTTATCAAGCGCTCCGGCTCACACGTTCTTTCCGCGAGCAATGCCCGGCGCGTTTAAGTTGCGTTTAACGTCGCCCCGCCGCTGTTTATCCGACGTTTATCAGAACTTGTCGATAATGTCGGCGAACAAATTGATAACGCTTATTTTAATACATTGCTTCGGCTCTCTTGCGAGCCGGGCGGGTTATACCTACCATAGCCTCAGCACTTTTTGTCAACATGGTTCAGGTGGCCGCGTTATCCCCTGACACGCCGCAGAGCGTGTTCCCTTTTTATCGCGTGGGTGACAGGACGTTCACCCGCATAGTCACAGGAGTTCGCCATGCGAGTACTGGTTGTTGAAGATAATGGTCTGCTGCGCCACCACCTTTCCGTTCAGATGCGCGAGATGGGCCATCAGGTCGACGCGGCCGAAGACGCCAAGGAAGCCGATTACTTCCTGCAGGAGCACGCGCCGGATATCGCCATCGTCGATCTCGGCCTGCCGGGTGAAGACGGTCTGAGCCTGATCCGCTGCTGGCGCGCGCACCAGGCCAAGCTGCCGATCCTGGTGCTGACCGCCCGCGAAAGCTGGCAGGACAAAGTGGCGGTGCTGGAAGCCGGCGCCGACGACTATGTCACCAAGCCGTTCCACCTGGAAGAAGTGATCGCCCGCATGCAGGCGCTGATGCGCCGCAACAGCGGCCTGGCTTCGCAGGTGATCGTGCTGCCGCCGTTCCAGATCGATCTGTCGCGCCGCGAACTGAGCGTCAACGATCGGCAAATCAAGCTGACCGCCTTTGAATACACCATCATCGAAACCCTGATCCGCAACGCCGGCAAGGTGGTGAGCAAGGATTCGTTGATGCTGCAGCTCTACCCGGACGCCGAGCTGCGCGAAAGCCACACCATCGACGTGCTGATGGGCCGCTTGCGTAAAAAAGTGCAAGCGGAATACCCGCATGAAGTGATCACCACGGTACGTGGCCAGGGCTATCGTTTTGACGCGAAGTGAACATAATGTTCAACAAGAATAAAAAACCGTTTTCGCTGCGTGCCCGCTTCCTGATGGCGACCGCCGGGGTGATCCTGGCGCTGTCGCTCTCTTACGGTTTGGTGGCGGTCGTCGGCTATATCGTCAGCTTCGACAAAACCGCCTTCCGCCTGCTGCGCGGCGAGAGCAACCTGTTCTTCAGCCTGGCGCAGTGGAAAGACAACAAGCTCACCATCGCCATTCCCCCCGATATCGATCTCAACTTCCCGACGCTGGTATTTATCTACGACGATAAAGGCAACCTGCTGTGGAGCCAGCGCAAGGTGCCGGAGCTGGAGAAGCTGATCAACAAGGAATGGCTGGAGGAGTCCGGCTTTTACGAAATCGACACCGACACCCGCGTCAGTAGCGAAGTGCTGGGGGACAACCCCAAAGCGCAGGATCAGCTGAAGAATTACGACGATACCGATCAGAACGCGCTGACCCACTCGGTGGCGGTCAATACCTATGCCGCCACGCCTCGCCTGCCGGCGCTGACCATCGTGGTGGTCGACAGCATTCCGCAGGAGCTGCAGCGATCTGACGTGGTGTGGGAGTGGTTCAGCTACGTGCTGTTGGCCAACCTGCTGCTGGTGGTGCCGCTGCTGTGGCTGGCGGCCTACTGGAGCCTGCGGCCGATCAAGGCGCTGGTCAATCAGGTGGGCGAGCTGGAGAACGGCGAACGCGATCAGCTGGATGAGAACCCGCCCAGCGAGCTGCGCGGGCTGGTGCGTAATCTGAACATTCTGGTGCGCAACGAACGCCAGCGCTACACCAAGTACCGCACTACCCTGTCGGATTTGACCCACAGCCTGAAAACGCCGCTGGCGGTGCTGCAAAGTACCCTGCGCTCGCTGCGCAGCGGCAAACAGACCACCATCGAAGAAGCCGAGCCGATCATGCTGGATCAGATCGGGCGCATCTCGCAGCAAATCGGTTACTACCTGCACCGAGCCAGCATCAACTCCGGCCAGACGGTGCTGACGCGCGAGATCCATTCGGTGCCGGCGCTGCTCGACAGCCTGGTGGTGGCGCTAAATAAGGTTTATCAGCGCAAAGGGGTGGTGATCACGCTGGACATCTCGCCGGAAGTGACCTTTATGGGCGAGAAAAACGACTTTATGGAAGTGATGGGCAACGTGTTGGAAAACGCCTGCAAATACTGCCTGGAGTTCGTGGAGATCACCTCGCTGCACTCCGAGAAAAACCTCACCATCGTTATCGACGACGACGGCCCGGGGATCCCGGAAAGCAAGCGCCAGCTGATCTTCCAGCGCGGCCAGCGGGTGGATACTCTGCGCCCCGGCCAGGGCCTGGGTTTGTCTGTGGCGGCGGAGATCATCGAGCAGTACGACGGCGAAATCGTCATCAGCGACAGCCCGCTCGGCGGCGCGCGCATGCAGGTCACCTTCGCCCGCCAGCACGACACCCACCACAACGAGTAAATTATGCCGCTGCGGCCCCGATCCACGGGGCCAAACTTCCGTTATAATCGCACACAGGCTCACTCCTCTCTCCTGGAATAGAACATGGATTATCAATTAGACCTGGACTGGAACGATTTTTTGCAACGTTATTGGCAAAAGCGTCCGGTGATTCTGAAGCGCGGCTTCAAAAACTTTATCGATCCGATCTCCCCGGATGAGCTGGCCGGGCTGGCGATGGAAAACGAAGTGGACAGCCGCCTGGTCAGCCACCAGGACGGCCGTTGGCAGGTCGCGCACGGCCCCTTCGAGAGCTTCGATCACCTGAGCGAAAACAACTGGTCGCTGCTGGTGCAGGCGGTGGACCACTGGCATGAGCCTTCCGCGGCGCTGATGCGCCCGTTCCGCCAGCTGCCGGACTGGCGGATGGATGACCTGATGATCTCCTTCTCGGTACCGGGCGGCGGCGTCGGCCCGCACCTCGATCAGTACGACGTGTTCATCATTCAGGGCACCGGCCGCCGCCGCTGGCGCGTCGGGGAAAAAACGCCGCTGAAACAGCACTGCCCGCACCCGGATCTGCTGCAGGTGGAGCCGTTCGACGCCATCATCGACGAAGAGATGGAGCCGGGCGACATTCTCTACATTCCGCCGGGCTTCCCGCATGAAGGCTACGCGCTGGAAAACGCGCTCAACTATTCGGTGGGCTTCCGCGCGCCGAACGGCCGCGAGCTGGTGAGCGGCTTCGCCGACTACGTGCTGGCGCGCGAGCTGGGCAGCAAACGCTACGGCGATCCGGACGTTAAACTGCGCGAACACCCGGCGGAGATCCTGCCGCAGGAAGTGGACGCCTTACGGCAGATGATGCTGGATCTGGTGCAACAGCCGGAACACTTCCAGCACTGGTTCGGCGAGTTTATCTCCCAGTCGCGCCACGAGCTGGATCTGGCGCCGCCGGAGCCGCCGTATCAGGCCGGGGAAATCTACGAGCTGCTGCAGCAGGGTGAAGCGCTGCAGCGCCTGGGTGGGTTGCGCGTGCTGCGCGTCGGCGATCGCTGCTTCGTCAACGGCGAGCTGATCGACACCGACCAGCTGCAGGCCGCAGACGCCCTTTGCCAGCACTTCAGCGTCGACGCCGCCCTGCTCGGCGACGCGGTGGACGACCCGTCGTTCCTGGCGCTGCTGACCGCGCTGGTCAACAGCGGCTATTGGTATTTTAACGACTGAGTTCTCGGGGCCGTGGCTCCTGTTGAACATAATACCGGCCCGCTTAGGCGGGCCTTTTCTTTGGGTGTAAAAAGTTGGCAACACTTCGACACATGGAAACAAAATATTAATAGTTGTGAAACCTAAACGAAATAATATTAAACTAGCTTTTTAATACATTAACGAAATTTCATGGACGATGAAAAATGGAAAATTACGCAATACAAGGAAAGGTCATTAAATTACTACGTATGGACTACCCCAAAGTTAATCATTTTCATACGGATACACGCTTACTTTTAGACAGAACACAAGTATTGATTCATAATACATCCTTTGAATACAAGCAGTTACTGGAAAATGCAAACCAGGTAATTGAGGATAAAAGGATCCAACCATTACAGCATCGCTTAAGCGCCTATGTGGATCTCGATATATTTCCCAGCGAAAACTCAACAAGCCAGAACGAAGCCATCTTCTATCATCAGTTTTACCCCACTCTTTCCGACATCGTTAACAATAACCTATCATTTATCCAATTCATTGAAAAAATAGGAAGTGAAATAACGAGACGCTCGATCCCCGTTAGGAAAGCAAATATAAGAACTGTCCCCGATAAGGATGGAAGCTACACTGAATTCATTGATATTTCACTATTAAGCGAATCACTCTCCAACCTGCGAGAGTACGCAAAGGGAAATAGCGATGATAACAAATTACTTCATGCTATCATTTTCGCAGTCATGTTTATGCATATCCACCCTCTGCAAGATGGGAATGGACGCGCCGCCAGAATCCTTTTTAATCTCATGTTACAAATAAAGCCGCTTAGCTACCTCCCTCTTACTGAGCTTTGTCATTTTGCACGTAGTGGTTATGTACTTAGCTTACGCGAAGCCTTTTTATTTTCCGAATGGGACAATATTATTAAGTTTTATTGTAATTGCATCCACCTGCTTTACGGCTCTGCAACGAGTGAGTTAACTAGCATGCAGTAAAAATTGCATGCTACTTAGCTAATTTAATGACAATGGAGTATTTATGTTAACTGAAAAAGACATTCTGTTAATCAAGACAACCACCATGACCGATACTCAGGTCGATAAAATCAGTACGCAGCGATAACTGAGCTTGGCATGAAATAGAATTTGTTTATCAAATAATTTTCAAGAGTATGGTGTGGGCCCGCATCATACTGTAAAGAAGATTAAAGGTAAAAAGATGGAAAAAATACTATTTTTATTGAAATATTTTAACAAATCATCAAGTTACACAGTAAAACGTCAATTTTACACTTTGATTTTAATCTCGGTGATCGCCACATTTTTATTTTCTGTGCAACCGGTAATTATGGCTTACCTAATTAATGCCATTGAGGAAAAGGAATTCAGTTTATCTCTTTCCATCATTACCCTTGCTATCAGTTATATCGCCATTATGAGCATGCGAAAGCTCTCTTCAGCATTAAACTTCATATTAATCACATCGCTACGTAACAATATCGTGATCAACATGACTGATAATTATTTTAAAAGCCTTTTCAATTTGAAAGAAGTAAATAGCCATGAAAATACGGGAGATATCACCCAACGTTTAAATCAGGCTATAGATGAATTGACAATTTTACTGAGGAATATCTCACACAACCTACTCCCCCCTCTATTCCAGCTAGGATTCAGCATTTCAATTATTTTATTATCCGGAGACTACCTCGTATCATCACTATTCTTAATTTATTTTATCCTTTACCTTCACACTAAGAAAAAATTCAACAAAAAAATCTCTGAACTTTACTCTGATTTTTACTCTACCTCGGTAAAAAAATACAGCATCATCACTGACAGCGTTAAGAACATGGAGGCTGCCAGAGTTTGCAATACATATGAATTTTTATTTAACAGATACAAAACACTCCTTAACAAGATTGAAGATAAACATGAGGCATTACTCAAAACAGATTTCAAACTCTTACTTATTGAAGCATTACTAAGTATCTTTTTCTTCGGCTCATCGTTTTTACTTTCTCTTTATTTTGTTATAAGCAAGGGGATTACCTTAGGTCACTTTGTCATGATAGCCTCTTACATCATGTTATTGGCGACTCCCTTAGAGAACATCGGTTCCATGTATACGGCGATGCAAAAGTCCACAGCATCCTTATATACATTTATTACATCAATCAAGCCGCCGACAACTCAAAACTCACACACCACCGATTTACAAGACACGGCAGTTTCGATCACGCTAAGAGATGTGCAATATTCATATGATAAAAACGGGACATATGCCATTAAAAATATGAACATTGAATTCTCGCACGCTGGCTTTTTCACTTTAACGGGACCTAGCGGAGCAGGAAAAAGCACGTTAGCAAAATTGATTTCAGGTGAACTGGAACCTGATGCTGGAAGGATATATTTAAACAGCAGTGAAATAAATTCACTATCAATTAAGCAGCGGGCTGAAATAATTTTCCACGTCGCTCAAAATGACTATATATTTATGGATACACTCCGATTTAACCTGCAAATTGCGTGCCCAGATGCCTCTGATGAAAAACTCCTTATGGCTTTGAAGCACGCACAGCTCAATGACCTTCCACTTAATAACTCAACCTCGTTATTGGATCTCAGAATTGGCGACAATGGCATGACATTATCCGGAGGGCAGCGCCAGCGATTATCTTTGGCTCGACTGTTTTTACGTCAACCTAAAATCATCATTTTGGATGAAGTGACTTCATCTCTTGATTTCATTAATGAAAGAGAGGTACTGGAAAACATCAAAGCCGCTTATCCATCTTCTATCGTGATTAATATCAGCCATCGACGTTCCACCTTCGATTACTCAGATGAAATCATCGTGCTGGATCAACAAGGCATTGCAGATAGGGGGGAGCTGTCCTCATTGGCTGATAGAAACATCTATATTCAATCCATTCTGCATAAAAATACATTGGACGCCGCTGTCTGAAAGAATCAATACCAAACGCCCCGACAGCATCAGTAGCGTAACCAGGCTCGTCATCCAATGTACCAATCATAAAGTTTTTATCCCTGGCGCGCCTGCGCGCGGTAATCCGCCAGTTCCCCCGCCGTCATGCCCGCCTGCTCCGCCGCCGCGCAAATCTGCCGCCAGGTATTGGCGTCTATCGGTATGCCCTGCTCCAGCCGCGCCGCGCGGTTGGCCTCTTCCCATTCTCCCGGCACCGCGATCGGCTGTTCGCCGTTCGGCGGCGAAGCCTTCACCCAACCGATAAACGCTTCGGCCTCGGCCTGCATTTGCGGGGCGTCGAAGGCCTGAGGATCGAGGATCAGGGTGGTCATGCAGTTGAAGATGGCGTCGCTGTCGGCTTTCAGCGTGGCGGCGTGGGTGGTGCGGCCGCCGGAGAGCGCGCCGCCGAGGATTTCGCACATCGCCGCCAGCGCATAGCCTTTGTGCAAGCCGAACGGCAGCAGCGAACCGAACGGCGCTTCGTGCATCACCTTCGGTTCGGCAGTCGGCCGCCCGTGTTCGTCGATCAGATAGCCCGGCACCACCGACAACCCTTTGTTATAGGCCACCCGAGTCTTGCCGAAGGCGATGCCGCTGGTGGCGAAATCCAACAGCAGCGGCGTGCGGCCCGGCCGCGGGAAAATGGCGCAGAACGGGTTGGTGCCGAAGCGGCGATCGCTGCCGCCGAACGGCGCCACCATCGGATCGCCCACCACGTTGACGAAGTGAATCGAGATAAAACCGGCGCGGGCGCACTGCTCCGCCCAATGGCCGATGCGCCCGATATGGTGCGCGTTGTGCAGCGCCACCGCCGCCAGGCCCAGCTTGCCGGCGCGTTCAATGCCCAGCGCCATTGCTTCGCTGGCCACCACCTGACCGAAACCGCGCGCACCGTCGAGCGTCAGCACCGCGCCGGCGTCGCGCACCACTTCGGCGTGCTGATTGAGCTGCAATTGCCCCTGCGCCAACGACGCCATGTAGCTGGGGATCATGCCGACGCCGTGCGAGTCGTGCCCGGCCAGATTGGCCTGCACCAGATGATCGGCCACCAGCTCGGCTTCGCGCGCCGTACTGCCGGCCTGGCGCCAAATCGCCTGAACGAACTGCGCCAAATGCGGGCTGGCGATACGGTATTCGGTGCTCATCATGCGGTCCTTATGCGTGGGGAATGTGCTTCCACACTATGAGCAACGCCTTGTTGCAGCAAGCGATTATGATAATCGCAAGCGTCCCGTTTACCGCGCCCGCTCGGCGGCCAGCGCCGCGATGCGCATGATCACCGCCACCGCTTGCTCCATGCCTTCCAGCGTCACGAACTCATGCTTGCCGTGGTAGTTGTAGCCGCCGGTGAACAGGTTCGGGCACGGCAGGCCGCGGAACGACAGCTGCGCGCCATCGGTGCCGCCGCGGATCGGCTTCATCACCGGTTCGATGTCGCAGTCGCGCATCGCCTGCTGCGCCAGCGCAATCACGTGCGGGTGCTCCGCCACCTGTTCGCGCATGTTGTAATAGCTGTCTTCGATGCTCACTTCGATATAGCAATCGCGCGGCAGGCCTTTGCCGACCTCGCGGGCGATGTCCACCATCTTGCGCTTGCGCGCTTCAAACCCCTCGCGCTCGAAGTCGCGCAGGATATAGTGCATTTCGGCGCGCTCAACGCTGCCCTTGATGCTGCTGAGGTGATAAAAGCCCTGGTAGCCTTCGGTGGTCTCCGGCGCTTCGTCCGCCGGCAGCGCCTGATGAATGCGGGTGGCCAGCGACAGCGCGTTGACCATCACGCCCTTGGCGCTGCCGGGGTGCACGCTGTTGCCGAGGATTTTGATCGTCACCGAGGCGGCGTTGAAGTTCTCGCACTCCAGCTCGCCGACCCCGCCGCCGTCCACGGTATAAGCCCATTCGGCATTGAAGGCCGCCACGTCGAACAGCTGCGCCCCCTTGCCTACCTCCTCGTCCGGGGTGAAGGCTACGCGGATGTCGCCGTGCGGGATTTTGCGCGCGCGCAGGCGCACCATGGCGGTGAGGATCTCGGCGATACCGGCCTTGTCGTCGGCGCCCAGCAGCGTTTTGCCGTCGGTGGTGATCAGGGTTTGCCCCAGCATCTGGTGCAGGATCGGGAACATCACCGGCGACAGCACTTCATCGCCGATGCCGAGCGCGATGTCGCCGCCGCGATAGTTCTCGACGATCTGCGGATTGACGTGTTTGCCGCTGAAATCCGGCGAGGTATCCAAATGGGCGATAAAACCGACCGCCGGCACCGGCCAGGCGACGTTGCCCGGCCAGGTGCCCATCACGCAGCCGTGTTCGCTGAGCGACACCCGCTCGAAGCCGAGCGCGATCATTTCCTGCTGCAACGCGCGCGCCAGCTTCAACTGCCCGTCGGTGCTCGGCACATGCTTTACGTTCGCTTTGGACTGGGTGTCGAAAGAGACGTAGTTGAAAAAGCGGTCAAGTAATTTGTCCATGGTAGCGGCCCCTCAGAATATCGCGTTTCATTATGCGGAACCGATCAGGATCAAATATTGCGTCAGGTCATTTTTAACCAGAATTCGCCAATATCATTAATCTTTGTGATGATTTCTGAGGGAAATAACACTGTCATCACAGGGTCATTTGTCGCTATCATGATGAAAAACGCGGCATCTGGGCCGGATCGGCTTTCAATTCCGGCATTCAGCGTCTATCATGCGCGCTCGAAAAATTTCCATTGGCGCAACTGGTTTGAGCTTCATTTGATCAGCGGGCATCCCGCAAGCTCCGGCAGTCTTTTCCAGTTGCGGTTCTATCTGCATTAGCCCACGGGATAGAGTAATACGATAAATGACTGAGACATCCTCTCGAGCACCCCTTGTTGAACTGCATGCCCTGAGCAAAGCGTTCGATGGCAAAACCATCATTGCCGATCTCGAACTGACGATTAACCACGGCGAATTCCTCACCATTCTCGGCCCCTCCGGCTGTGGCAAAACCACGGTGCTGCGCCTGATCGCCGGTCTGGAAGACGCCGATTTGGGCCGCATCGTGCTCGACGGCCAGGACATCACCGCCATTCCGGCCGAACATCGCCACGTCAACACCGTGTTTCAGAGCTATGCGCTGTTTCCGCACATGTCGGTGTTCGACAACGTCGCCTTCGGCCTGCGCATGCAAAAGGTGCCGGCGGCGGAACTGACGCCGCGCGTCGAAGAGGCGCTGCGCATGGTGCAGCTTGATGCCTTCGCCCAGCGGCGGCCGGGCCAGCTCTCCGGCGGCCAACAGCAGCGCGTGGCCATCGCCCGCGCGGTGGTCAACAAGCCGAAGGTGCTGCTGCTGGACGAATCGCTGTCGGCGCTGGACTATAAGCTGCGCAAACAGATGCAGAACGAGCTGAAGGCGCTGCAGCGCAAGCTGGGCATCACCTTCGTGTTCGTCACCCACGATCAGGAGGAAGCGCTGACCATGTCGGATCGCATCGTGGTGATGCGCGAAGGCCGCATCGAGCAGGACGGCACGCCGCGTGAGATCTACGAAGAGCCGAAGAACCTGTTCGTCGCCAGCTTTATCGGCGAGATCAACATCTTCGACGCGGTGGTCTTGCAGCGCCTCGATCCGCAGCGGGTGCGCGCCAACGTCGAAGGCCGCGAGTGCGACATCTACGCCGATCTGCCGGTGGAGCCGGGCCAAAAGCTGAAGGTGCTGCTGCGCCCGGAGGATCTGCGGGTAGAAGAAGTGAACGACAGCGCGCAGCACGACGGGCTGATCGGCTACGTGCGCGAGCGCAACTACAAAGGCATGACGCTGGAATCGGTGGTCGAGCTGGAGAGCGGTAAAACGGTGATGGTCAGCGAGTTCTTCAATGAAGACGATCCGGACGTCGATCACTCGCTCAATCAGAAGATGGCGGTGACCTGGGTTGAAAGCTGGGAGGTGGTGCTGGCCGATGAAGAAATCGCGTAAAGTCTTCCAGAATGTGGTGATCGTCGGCGTCGTCGCCTGGCTGCTGCTGTTCGTGTTCATGCCGAACCTGATGATCATCGCCACCAGCTTCCTGACCCGCGACGACGCCAATCTGGTGCAGATGGTGTTCACACTGGACAACTATCGGCGCTTGTTCGATCCATTGTACGCCCAGGTGCTGCTGCACTCGCTGAACATGGCGCTTATCGCCACCCTGTGCTGCCTGGCGATCGGCTATCCGTTCGCCTTTATCCTGGCGCGGTTGCCGCAGAAGGTGCGGCCGCTGCTGCTGTTTCTGCTGATCGTGCCCTTCTGGACCAACTCGCTGATCCGCATCTACGGCCTGAAGCTGTTTCTCAGCACCCGCGGCTATCTCAACGACGCGCTGCTGTGGATCGGCGTCATCGACAAGCCGCTGCGCATCATGTACACCTCGGAAGCGGTGATCCTCGGCCTCGTGTATATCCTGCTGCCGTTTATGGTGATGCCGCTCTACTCCAGCATCGAAAAGCTCGATAAGTCCTGCCTGGAGGCGGCGCGCGATCTCGGCGCCGGCAAGCTGCAGACCTTTATCCGCATCATCGTGCCGCTGACCATGCCGGGCATTATCGCCGGCTGCCTGCTGGTGGTGCTGCCGGCGATGGGGCTGTTCTTCGTCGCCGATCTGATGGGCGGCGCCAAGAATCTGCTGATCGGCAACGTGATTAAAAGCCAGTTCCTCAATATCCGCGACTGGCCGTTCGGCGCGGCCACCAGCATCTGCCTGACGCTGGTGATGGGGCTGTTGCTGCTGGTCTATTACCGGGCCGCCCGCCTGCTGAACAAGAAGGAGGATCCGGCATGATCGGACGTCTGCTGCGCGGCGGCTTTATGACGCTGGTATACGCCTATCTGTATATCCCGATCGTCATCCTGATCGTCAACTCCTTCAACGCTTCGCGCTTCGGCATCAGTTGGCAAGGAGCCACCACCCAGTGGTACAGCACGCTGCTGAATAACGACAGCCTGCTGCAGGCCGCCGGCCACTCGCTGACCATGGCGGTGCTCTCCGCTACCTTCGCCACGCTGATCGGCTCGCTGACCGCGGTGGCGCTGTACCGCTACCGCTTTCGCGGCAAGCCGTTCGTCGGCGGCATGCTGTTCGTGGTGATGATGTCGCCGGACATCGTGATGGCCATCTCGCTGCTGGTGCTGTTCATGCTGCTGGGCATTTCGCTCGGCTTCTGGTCGCTGCTGTTCTCGCACATCACCTTCTGCCTGCCGTTCGTGGTGGTGACCGTCTACGCGCGCCTGAAAGGCTTCGACGTGAAGATGCTGGAGGCCGCGCGCGATCTCGGCGCAAGCGAGTTCACCATTCTGCGCAAAATCATCCTGCCGCTGGCGATGCCGGCGGTGGCGGCCGGCTGGCTGCTGAGCTTCACCCTGTCGATGGACGACGTGGTCGTCTCCTCCTTCGTTACCGGGCCGAGCTACGAGATCTTGCCGCTGAAGATCTATTCGATGGTGAAAGTCGGCGTCTCGCCGGAGGTCAACGCGCTGGCCACCATTTTGCTGCTGCTGTCGCTGGTGCTGGTGATCGCCAGCCAGTGGGTGATGCGCGATCGCGCGCCCAAGGCCGAATAATCCTCCCCGCCGGGCGCTGTGGCGCCCGGTTGTGATCCCCTTCACAATCGGCACCGGTTGTCACTCCCTGACCATCGGTGCCTATTTCCGCCCCGCCGATTGCAGCGGCGAAAACTTCCCCCTATAACTGAATCCAGGCAAGGTGCCTTATTTTTTTCTCGCTTCCAGGGAGTTTATTCAGCAACGTCGTCATCCATTAAAATATAAAAAGGAACTGCCATGAAAGGTATTATCGATAATATCTTAAGCAAGCTGCAGCTTTTCTCCAAAGCCATGATGGGGCCGATATTTTTCCTGCCGGTGATCGGTCTGATTCTGGCGCTCAGTTCTATTCTCACCAATGCCACACTTATCAATGAACATTCCGCCGTGTTCTCTATCGGTAAAATGATCGGCGATACCTTCTGGCCGTTATTCGGCAATCTCGGGCTAATTTTCTGCATCGGCATCACCTACGGCCTGGCCAAAGACAAAAAAAGCGAAGCGGCGCTGGTTGCGGTGATGTGCTTTATCATGTTCCTCGGCGCCAATTCGTCTTATCTGCAACTCAGCGGCCACGTCGCGGCCAAGATCAACGGCGAATATTACGGTACCGGGCAGACGGAACTGCTGGGCTTTACCGTGGTGGATATGGGCATTTTCCTCGGTCTTATCCTCGGCGTCACCATCGCCTGGGTGCACAACCGCCTGTGCAACGTCGAACTCAACGGCGTGTTCTCGGTCTACGGCGGCGCCAAACTGGTACTGATCGCCATGACGCCGATCATCATGCTGTACGCCGTCGCCTTCAGCTACCTGTGGCCGGCCATCTCACAGGGCCTGATCGCGCTGACCGGCTTTATGAAAAGCTCCGGCTCGCTCGGGGTTTTCGTCTACGGCTTCTTCGAAAAATTCCTCATCCCCACCGGGCTGCACCACTTTATCTGGTCGCCGTTCCAGCTCACCAGCATCGGCGGTTCAATCGTGCAGGACGGCCAGACCGTCTCCGGCTCGCAGGCAATTTTCCTGGCCTATATGCGCGACCCGAGCATCTCGCCGCTGATGAACGAAGCGCTGCGCTTCTCGCAGCAAGGGATGGTGACCATCTTCGGCCTGTCGGGCGCGGCATTGGCTTTCTATCACACCGCCAAACCGGAAAAGAAAATGCTGGCCAAGGCGATTCTGATCCCGGCCATCACCACCTCGATCCTGGTCGGCATCACCGAGCCGATAGAGTTCACCTTCCTGTTTATCTCTCCGCTGCTGTGGGTGATCCACGCCGTGTTGACCGCGCTGTCGCAGGTGGCCTGCAACCTGTTCCAGGTGCGCCCCTGGGGCGCCAGCGGGCTGGTCGAGTTCCTGGCCTACAACCTGCCGCTGCCGGTCTCCCTCACCCGCTGGCCGCTGTATGTGGTCATCGGCCTGGTGCAGTTTGCGGTGTATTACCTGGTGTTCAAAACGCTGGTGCTGAAGCTCAATCTGAAGACGCCGGGCCGCGAAGATGATCAGGACGTCAAACTCTATTCCAAACAGGATTACCGGAACCGCAAAAATACCCCGGACGAACTGAGCGGCATCATTATTCGCGCGCTGGGCGGTAAGGAAAACATTATTTCCGTCGACAACTGCTTCACCCGGCTGCGGGTGGAATTAAAGGATATGGCGCGGGTAGATGAGGCCGCGTTGAAAAGCACCGGCGCCAAAGGCGTGGTGAAGAATCGCCGTGAAGTGCAGGTGATTTACGGCGTCACGGTCGGCAAGGTCAAAAATCAGGTAGAGAAATATTTAGCGGCACTCTAACGCTTTATTAATGGGAGATATCGAATGAAATTAACCGTTCTCGGCGGCGGCGGCGTGCGTTCCCCGTTCCTCGCCAAATCCATCGCCTATAACGCCCATCGCATCGGCATTACCGAAGTGGTGTTTATGGATACCGATGAGCGCCATCTGGCGATCTACGGCGCCCTCGCGCAGGGCGTATTCCAGCGCATTCGCGGCGACATTGCTTTCAGCCTCAGCAGCGATGCGCGCCAGGCGCTGCAAGGCGCCGACTACATCATCACCACCCTGCGCATCGGCGGCGAGGAAGGCCGCATCCATGACGAGCGCATCGCGCTCAATCACCAGTTGCTCGGGCAAGAAACCACCGGCGCCGGCGGCTTCGCCATGGCGATGCGTTCGATTCCAGCGATCCTCGACTATTGCCGCCTGATCGAGCAGCTTTCCTCGCCGGACGCGGTGTTGTTCAACTTCACCAATCCTTCCGGCATGGTGACCGAGGCGATCATCAAATCCGGCTTCCAGCGCCGGGTCTACGGCATCTGCGACGCCCCCAGCGAGTTCATCCGCGAACTGGCCGAGCTGCTGGACTGCCGCGAAGACCAGCTGAGCGTCGACTGCTTCGGCCTCAATCACCTTTCCTGGTTCCGCAATGCGCGCGTCAACGGCGAGCCGGTCACGGAACGGTTGCTGGCGGATCCGCGCCTGTATCGCGAAACCTGCATGAAATACTTCTCGCCGGAGCTGGTGGCGCTGTCGGACAACCTGATGCTCAACGAGTATCTCTACTATTACTACTACCGTGAGCAGGCGATCGCCGCCATCGTCGAGGGCGGCGAGACCCGCGGCGAACAAATCGCGGCGATCAACCGCCAAATGCTGTCGGCGTTGGGCGAGCTGGACATCCCCCGTCAGTTGGAGCATGCTTTCTCTGTCTATTTCAGCCATTACCTGCAGCGCGAAAATTCCTATATGCAGCGCGAGTCCAGCCAGGGCAAGGTGAAAACGCGTGAGATGCTGACGCTGCAACAGTTTATCGAACAGCCGGACAGCGGCGGCTATGCCGGGGTGGCGATCGATATTCTGGAGGCGGTCAACAGCGGCCGGCAAAAACGCGTGGTGGTATCGATGCAAAACCGCGACACGCTCGATTTTCTGCACCCGGAAGACGTGATCGAAATCAGCTGCGAATTGAGCAGCGCCGGCATTCAGCCGGTCAAAATGCGCGATATTCCCGACACCCAGAAGAACCTGATTTCGCAGGTGAAAGAGTACGAACGGCTGGCGGTGGCGGCGATCCTGACCGGTAACCGCCAGTTGGCCATCAAGGCGCTGATGGTGCACCCGCTGGTCAACTCCTACTCGCTGGCGAAAACGCTGGTGGAGGAGTACCTGCAGGCTCACCGTCAGTATGCCGGGCACTGGCGCTAAACGGCGCGGCGCGGCCGTCAGCGGCCGCGTCGTTCAAACCAGGCGGTGATCACATTCTCGAATCCCAACAGACAGTGGCCGAAAAACGGATTGGGATAGTAGATATCGTGATCGTATTTTTGCCGGTCCTCAAACAGAAAGGTCATGTCGGCCTGCTGCGCCAGCGGGCTGTCGCCGTCGCCGCAGAAGGCCGCCAACAGGATGCGGTTACGCTTCACCGCCTCGCTCCAGCTCAGCGCCGAGCCGCTGTTGCCCGACTTTGAAATCACGATCACCATATCGAAGCGAAAGCGCGTCTCACGGTCAAGAATGTCGAAATCCGGCCACAGCGACAGGTAACTGTCTACGCCCAGCGTCATAAACTTGTTGTACATATACTGCGCCACCAATTGCGAAAAACCGCTGCCGTGGATCAGGATTTTGCCGCTGTCGAGCAGATCGAGAAACTGCGCCGGCGGTGCCGCTGGCGTAGCGCGCTCCGCCTGATAGGCCGGCGCCATCGTCAGGTTGAATTTGATGAAATAGACCAGTTCGAGATAGCCGCGAAAGCCCAGCTTTTTAGCCAGCCGCACCAGCGTCGAGGGGGAACTGTAGCAGCGTGCGGACACCGCGCGGATGCCGTCGTCGATGCAGGCGTCCGGATTATCGAGAATGCAGTGCAAAATCGTCAGATCCGTCTTGCTGAGCTCCGCCTGGCTGAAGACCTGTTTGAAATTCATCGCCGCCCTCGTTTATTCGCCAAAATTATTGTTTCGCACGCGCTTCACCGCCTGTCCAGCGCGAGACAATCAAATTGTGATGCGCTTTAAGCCGCCAAACCCCTTGATTTGCCTGCGGGATAACCGCCTTTACCCACCCCGCCCCTCCCCCTATAATGGCCCCTTTCTGGGGTATGGCGCGGCCGAAAACGGCGGCTCATACGGGTTCGGCTCACTACTGCTGAAGGATACGCTGCATGAAAAAGTGGTCACATCTGCTCGCAGCCGGGATGATGGCGCTGAGTATCTGCTCTGCAAACGCCTCTGACGGCAAAACACTGTACTTCTATAACTGGACTGAATACGTCCCGCCGGGGCTACTGGAGCAGTTCACCAAGGAAACCGGCATCAAGGTGATTTATTCCACCTATGAATCCAACGAAAGCATGTACGCCAAGCTGAAGACCTATAAAGACGGCGCGTACGATCTGGTGGTGCCTTCCACGTACTTCATCGCCAAGATGAGCAAGGAAGGCATGCTGCAAAAAATCGACAAGAGCAAGCTCAGCCACTTCAAGGATCTCGATCCTACCCTGCTGAACAAGCCGTTCGATCCCAACAACGACTACTCCATCCCCTACATCTGGGGCGCTACCGCCATCGGCGTCAACAGCGACGAGCAGGATCCCTCTACCGTTACCGCCTGGGCCGATCTGTGGCAGCCGCAGTACAAGGGCCGCCTGCTGCTGACCGACGACGCGCGCGAAGTGTTCCAGATGGCGCTGCTCAAGCTGGGCTATTCCGGCAACACCACCGACCCGAAAGAGATCGAAGCCGCCTATCACGAACTGCAGAAATTGATGCCGAACGTGCTGGCCTTCAACTCCGACAACCCGGGCAACCCGTTTATGGAAGGGGAAGTCAACGTCGGTATGGTGTGGAACGGTTCGGCCTTCGTGGCGCGCCAGGCCGGCACGCCGCTGGAGATCGTCTGGCCGAAGGAAGGCGGGATCTTCTGGATGGACAGCCTGGCCATTCCGGCCAACGCGCGCAACGTCGAGGGGGCGCTGAAGCTGATAGACTTCCTGCTGCGGCCGGAAATCGCGGTGCAGGTGGCGGAAACCATCGGTTACCCGACGCCGAACCTGGCGGCGAAGAAACTGCTGTCGCCGGAGATCGCCAACGACAAGTCACTCTACCCGGACAAGGCGGTGATTGAGCACGGCGAGTGGCAAAACGACGTCGGCGACGCCAGCACGCTGTATGAAAGCTACTTCCAAAAGCTGAAAGCCGGGCGCTAATACGCCCCGCCATCCCATCAGGGCGCGCAGTGCGCCCTGATGCCTTTCTCAGGGCCTGTCGGCCCGCGCCACCTTGCCCACCAGGAACTTGTGCACAAAGCGCGGCACCACTTCGCTGGCCAGGCCATAGTGCTTCTCGTCGAACTGGCTCTCCACCTGGCTTGGCTCCAGGTTCAGCTCCATCGCGTAGGCGCCGCCCAGCCGCGCCTCATGCACGAAGCCGGCCGCCGGGTAGACATGGCCGGAGGTGCCGATGGCGACGAAGAAATCGGCCTTGCTCAGCGCCTGGTAAATGTCGTCCATGCCCAGCGGCATCTCGCCGAACCATACCACGTGCGGCCGCAGCGGCGCCGGGAACTGGCAGCAGTGGCAACGGTCGTCAACGCTGAGATCGCCGGGCCATTCGAACACCTGCCCCGACTGGGTGCAGCGCACCTTCAGCAGTTCGCCGTGCATGTGCAGCACCCGCTTGCTGCCGGCGCGCTCATGCAGGTTATCGATATTTTGCGTGACCAGCAGGAAGTTTTCCCCCAGCCACTCTTCCAGATCAGCCAGCGCGCGGTGCGCGGCGTTCGGGGCGATCTCCTCCGTCTGCAGCTGGCGGCGGCGTTCGTTGTAAAACGCCTGCACCAGCGCCGGATCGCGCTGAAAACCTTCCGGCGTGGCGACGTCCTCCACCCGGTGCTCTTCCCATAGCCCATCCGCGGCGCGGAAGGTGCGAATGCCCGACTCGGCCGAAATGCCGGCCCCGGTCAACACCACCACAAACGGCTTTTTCAGCTCGGCCGCCGCCATGGTGTCACGGTGAAAAATGCGTGAACGAAAGCGCTGATGCAGCACATGCTTACTCTTGCGAAACTGACACAGCCGATGGCGAGTGTGCATTAACTCTCTCCTTACTTTTCCCTGTTTACCAAATTGAGGAACGCTGCGCCGCGCACGCCGCCGGCGTCGCCATAGCGCGCCTTCTCGATGCGCGGCAGCCGGGCCACCCGCAGCAGGTGCGCCGGCAACCGCTGCGGCAACGCCTGGTAAATGGCGTCGAAGTTCGACAGCCCGCCGCCGATCACCACCAGGTGCGGATCCAGCACCGTCAGCAGGTTGCCCAGGCAGATCGCCAGCACGTCCATAAAGCGGTCGACGTGAGCCACCGCCTGCGCCTCACCCGCCTGATAATGCGCAATGATCTCGGTGGCGGGCAAGTGCCGGCCATAGAAATGGGCGTACATCCATTCGAAACCGCGGCCCGATATGTAATTTTCAATGCAACCCTGATGGCCGCACCCGCAGGCGACGCGAGGCACATCACGCCCCAAGACCTCGAGCGCGTCCACCGGCAGGCGCAAATGGCCGAACTCGCCGGCGATATAGTTGCGCCCAGGCACCGTCTTGCCGTCGACGATCAGCCCCCCGCCTACGCCGGTGCCGAGGATGATGCCCAGCACCGTCGGGTAGCGGCGAAACTCGTCGTCCCAGGCCTCCGACAGCGCAAAGCAGTTGGCGTCGTTGTCGACGCGCACCTCGCGCCCGATCAGCGCCGCCAGATCGCGCGGCAACGGCCGCCCCATCGCCGCCGGCACGTTGGCGGTAAACAGCGTGCCGTCATCGTCGTTGGGCAGGCCCGGAATGCCGATGCCGACGCTGCCGCGCCGGCCACAGAACGCATCCGCCTCGAGGGTCAGATCGCCCAGCGTGGCCAGCAGTTGCCGGTAGTCTTCACGCGGCGTCGGCACCCGTTTTTGCCAAATGCGCTGCAGGTTGTCGTCGAATACCCCCAGCTCAATCTTGGTGCCGCCCATATCGAAACCGTAGTACATAACCCATCCCCAGGCTAAAAAAACGGGGCGGCATCGCTGCCTCCCCGTAGGTTTTATTGTCCGCTGAGCACCCGCGCCGGATCGATGCGGCTGGCGCGCCTCGCCGGATACCAACTGGCCAACAGGCTCAGCACGATGGCGGTCGCCAGCACGATCAGCACATCCAGCCAGTGCAGCTCGGAAGGCAGAAAATCGATGAAGTAGATATCGCCCGACAGGAAGGAGTGGCCGACCAGTTTCTCGATGCCCCGGATAATGTTGGTCAGCTGCAGCGAGGCGATCACCCCGATCACCACGCCGCTCAGGCTGCCCAGCAGCCCGGCCAGCAGCCCGTACCAGATGAAGATGGCGCGGATAAAGCCGTCTTTGGCGCCCAGGGTGCGCAGCACCGCGATGTCGGCGCTTTTGTCTTTCACCGCCATCACCAGCGTGGAAACGATGTTGAAGCAGGCCACGCCGATCACCAGCACCATCGCCAGGTACATGATGGCGCGGATCATCTGGATATCGCGGTACATGTAGCCGTACTTGCCGATCCAGCTCTTGATGTAAATGTAGGCGTTGGTCACTTCGCCGGCGTCGCGCACCAGTTTGTTGGCGGCAAACACGTCGTTCATCTTGAGGGCGATACCCGTGACGCTGTCACCCATGTCGAGATACTGCTGCGCATCGGCCAGCGGCACCAGCGCCAGGCTGTGATCGAGCTGGCCGCTGAGCTGCAAAATGCCGGTCACGTGCAGACGGATGCGCTTCGGCTGCAGCAGCTTCATGTCCGGGTCGCTGTTGGGGATCATCACCGTCACATAGGCGCCTTGCTTCACGCCCAGCGCGTCGGCCACGCCCTTGCCGAGGATCACCTGCTGTTCGCCGGCCTTGAAGTTGGCCCAGGCATCACCCTGCACATACTGCGGCAGCGCGCTCAGCCGGCTCTCCTGCTGCGGATCCACGCCTTTGACTTCCACCGCGCGCAGCTGCGCGCCGTTCTCCATCAGGCCGGTAAAGTTGATGTACGGCGCGGCGGCCACAATGCCCGGCACCTTCTCCACCCGCTGCAGAATCGACGGCCAGCCGCTGAACGGCTGATTGACCGGCTCGAGCTCGCCGTGCGGCACCACCGCCAGAATGCGGTTTTTCAGCTCGCGCTCAAAGCCGTTCATCGCGCTCAGGCCGACGATCAACACCGCCACCCCCAGCGCGATGCCGATGGTGGAGATGACCGAAATCAGCGACACCATGCCGCCGCGTTTACGGCCGCGGCTGAAACGCAGGGCCGTCAGGAAGGACAGTGAGGCTCCCGCCATTACTCGGCCCCCATCAGGGTCAGCTGCGCCTGCAGGTGGCCGTCGGCCATTTCCAGCTGGCGGCTCAGGCGCTTGGCCAGTTGCAGATCGTGCGTCACCACCAGAAAAGCGGTGCCCTGACGCACGTTCAGCTCGCCCAGCAGATCGAAGATGCTGTCCGCGGTGCGTTTGTCCAGGTTGCCGGTCGGTTCGTCCGCCAGCACCAGCGCCGGATTATTGACCAGCGCGCGCGCGATCGCCACGCGCTGACGCTCGCCGCCGGAAAGCTCGGACGGGCGGTGCTTGCTGCGTTTTTCCAGCCCGACCGCCGCCAGCATCTCCCGCGCCTTCTCCTGCGCCTGCGCCGGCTTGGCGCCGCCGATCAGCAGCGGCATGGCGGCGTTTTCCAGCGCGGTGAAGTCCGGCAGCAGATGGTGAAACTGATAGATGAAGCCGAGCTGGCGGTTGCGCAGCTCGGCCTTGGCCGCCGAAGACATGGCGTTCAGCGATGCGCCCTTGAAGATCACCTCGCCGGAGGTCGGCGAGTCCAGTCCACCCAGCAGGTGCAACAGGGTGCTCTTGCCGGAACCCGAGCTGCCGACGATCGCCATCATCTCGCCCTGCTGCATGGCAAAGCTGACGTTGCGCAGCACGTCGGTGTGCAGATTGCCTTCCTGATAGGTCTTGCACAGGTTGTCACACTGCAGCAAAAGATGGTTACTCATAACGTAAAGCCTCAGCGGGTTGTACGGCGGCAGCGCGCCATGAAGGATAAAGCGTGGACAACAGGGAAACCGCCATCGCCACCACGGCGATGATCGTCACCTGCAGCGGATCGACCGCCACCGGCAGCGAAGCGCCGTCGATCAGGGCGCCGAGGATCGGCATCAGGTTATTCAGGTTGGTGGCCAGCAGCACGCCGAGCAGCGTGCCGAGCAGCGAGCCGATGATGCCGGCGCTGGCGCCCTGCACCATAAACACCGACATGATCTGGCGGCGGGTCAGCCCCTGGGTCTGCAGAATGGCGACCTCGCCCTGCTTCTCCATCACCAGCAGGCCGAGCGAGGTAATGATGTTAAACGCCGCCACCGCCACGATCAGGCTGAGCAACAGCCCCATCATGTTCTTCTCCATGCGCACCGCCTGGAACAGCTCGCCCTTGCGATCGCGCCAGTCTTTCCAGATCGTGCCCGCCGGCAACGGCTGTTGGCTGAGGGTATCGACCGCCAGCGGCTGTTGCAGGAACAGGCGCCAGCCGGTGATGTTGCCGGCCGGGTAGCGCATCAGGCGCGAAGCGTCCTGTTGGTTGACCAGCAGCTGATAGCCGTCCACCTCGCTGTTGGCATGGAAGGTGCCGATGAGGGTGAACAGGCGCTGGCTGGGAATGCGGCCCATCGGCGTGAACTGGCTGGCGCTCGGCACCATCACGCGCAGCGAATCGCCGCGTTTGACGCCGAGTTGCCCCGCCAGCTGTTCGCCGATGATGATGTTGTATTGGCCCGGCTGCAGCTGCTGCTGCTTGACGTTGACCAGATACGGGGTCAGCGGATCGGCCTCGTCGGGATTGACGCCGAGCATCACCCCGACCGCCACGCTGCGGGCGCTTTGCAGCACCACGTCACCGGTGGTCAGCGGCGCAACGCGCGTGACGCCCTGCAGCTTCTGCACCTCGGAGGCCGGCAGCTGCTGCGGGTTGACCGATCCTTGCGGGCTGGTGATCAACGCCTGCGGCATCAGGCCGAGGATGTTGTTCTCCAGATCCTTTTCGAATCCGTTCATCACCGACAGCACGGTGACCAACGCCATCACCCCCAGCGTAATGCCGATGGTGGAAAGCCAGGAAACAAACCGCCCGAAGCGGTCTGAGGCTCGCCCGCGCATGTAGCGCAGGCCAATGAATAACGCGACAGGTTGATACATGAAATCCGTTTGATAGCCGTGGCTTAAGCAAAGTGATCATGGATGATAAAGGCTCTCCCTCGTTTAGGGAACACCCGACGGCCTTTTATTGCGTGGCGCAGAGGAGAACGGCGGCGGCAGATGAGCGCAATATTGCCCCGTTGCCGCAAAAAGCCGACGGCGTCAACCGGTTAAATAATCGGCAAAAAAGCGATGAGCAGCGCTTTTTGCTGTGTCAGTTTGCCGGCCGCTGGGCTACTATAAACAGCATAAAGGCGCTGGGTTATCCGTGCCGGAACGCCCTCTAACACATTGATTAAAGATACCTGAATGAGCACTTCCGATAGCCGTAACCGTTCCTCATCCCCTCGTTATTCTCTGCCCGATCGCGCAGGCGATCTGCGCCAGCTGGGGCAACTGACCGGCGCGGCCTGCGCCGTGGAGTGCGCCGAGATCGTCGAACGTCACCCTGGCCCGGTGATGCTGATCGCGCCGGACATGCAAAACGCCCTGCGGCTGCGCGACGAGATCCAGCAGTTCACCGACCAGATGGTGACCACGCTGTCCGACTGGGAAACCCTGCCGTATGACAGCTTCTCGCCGCATCAGGAAATCATCTCGGATCGTTTGTCGAGCCTGTATCATCTGCCGACCATGGCGCGCGGCGTGATCATTTTGCCGGTCAATACCCTGATGCAGCGCGTCTGCCCGCACGAGTTCCTGCACGGCCACGCGCTGGTGATGAAGAAAGGCCAGCGCCTGTCGCGCGACAAGCTGCGCGCGCAGCTGGAACAGGCCGGCTATCGCAGCGTCGATCAGGTGATGGAACACGGCGAATTCGCCACCCGCGGCGCGCTGCTCGATCTTTACCCGATGGGCAGCGATGAGCCTTACCGCATCGACTTTTTCGATGACGAAATCGACAGCCTGCGCATCTTCGACGTCGATACCCAGCGCACGCTGAGCGAAGTCGAGGCCATCAATCTGTTGCCGGCCCACGAGTTCCCCACCGACAAGAACGCCATCGAGCTGTTCCGCAGCCAGTGGCGCGAGCAGTTTGAGGTGCGCCGCGACGCCGAACACATCTATCAGCAGGTCAGCAAAAGCGCCTGGCCGGCCGGCATCGAATACTGGCAGCCGCTGTTCTTCAGCCAGCCGCTGCCGTCGCTGTTCAGCTACCTGCCGGCCAACACGCTGATCGTCAATACCGGCGATCTGGAGGGCGCCGCCGAGCGCTTCTGGCAAGACGTCAACCAGCGTTACGAAAGCCGCCGCGTCGATCCGATGCGCCCGCTGCTGGCGCCGGATACGCTGTGGCTGCGCGTCGACGCGCTGTTCGGCGAGCTGAAGGCCTGGCCGCGCATCGCGCTGAAAACCGATGAGCTGCCGGCCAAGGCCGGCAATACCAATCTGGACTACCATGCCCTGCCCGATCTGGCGGTGCAGGCGCAGCATAAATCCCCGCTGGATAACCTGCGGCGCTTTATCGAAGGCTTCGACGGCAGCGTAATTTTCTCCGTCGAGAGCGAGGGGCGGCGTGAAACGCTGCAGGATCTGCTCGGCCGCATCAAGCTGGCGCCGGCGCTGATTCAACGCCTCGATCAGACGGAAACGGCGGGCCGTTACATGATGGTCGGCGCCGCGGAACACGGCTTCCTCGACGGCCTGCGCCGGCGGGCGCTGATCTGCGAAAGCGATCTGCTCGGCGAGCGCGTCAGCCGCCGCCGGCAGGACAACCGGCGCACCATCAACACCGATACCCTGATCCGCAACCTGGCGGAGCTGCATCCCGGCCAGCCGGTGGTGCACCTGGAGCACGGCGTCGGCCGCTACGTCGGCCTGACCACGCTGGAGGCCGGCGGCATCAAGGCCGAATACCTTATCCTCTCCTACGCCGGTGAGGACAAGCTGTACGTGCCGGTTTCTTCGCTGCATCTGATCAGCCGCTACGCCGGCGGCGCGGACGAAAACGCCCCGCTGCACAAACTGGGCGGCGACGCCTGGACGCGCGCGCGGCAGAAAGCGGCCGAGCGGGTGCGCGACGTGGCGGCGGAGCTGCTGGATATCTACGCCCAGCGCGCCGCCAAGGCCGGTTTCGCCTTCAAACACAACCGCGAACAGTATCAGCTGTTCTGCCAGAGCTTCCCGTTCGAAACCACGCCGGATCAGGAACAGGCGATCAATGCCGTATTGAGCGACATGTGTCAGCCGCTGGCGATGGATCGCCTGGTGTGCGGCGACGTCGGCTTCGGCAAAACCGAAGTGGCGATGCGCGCCGCCTTCCTGGCGGTGGAAAACGGCAAGCAGGTGGCGGTGCTGGTGCCGACCACCCTGCTGGCGCAGCAACACTTCGACAACTTCCGCGATCGCTTCGCCACCTGGCCGATCCGCATCGAGATGATGTCGCGCTTCCGCAGCGCCAAAGAGCAGCAGCAGGTGCTGGACGACGCGGCAGAAGGCAAGGTGGACATCATCATCGGCACCCACAAGCTGTTGCAGAGCGATCTGCGCTGGAAAGACCTGGGGCTGCTGATCGTCGATGAAGAACACCGCTTCGGCGTGCGCCATAAAGAACGTATCAAGGCGATGCGCGCCGACGTCGATATCCTGACGCTGACCGCCACGCCGATCCCGCGCACCCTGAACATGGCGATGAGCGGCATGCGCGATCTGTCGATCATCGCCACCCCGCCGGCGCGCCGCTTGGCGGTGAAGACCTTCGTGCGCGAATACGACAGCCTGGTGGTGCGCGAGGCGATCCTGCGCGAAGTGCTGCGCGGCGGCCAGGTTTACTACCTCTACAACGACGTCGAAAACATCGAGAAAGCGGCGCAGCGCCTGGCGGAGCTGGTGCCGGAAGCGCGCATCGCCATCGGCCACGGCCAGATGCGCGAGCGCGATCTGGAACGGGTGATGAACGATTTCCACCACCAGCGCTTCAACGTGCTGGTGTGCACCACCATCATCGAAACCGGCATCGATATTCCCAGCGCCAACACCATCATCATCGAGCGCGCCGATCGCTTCGGCCTGGCGCAGCTGCACCAGCTGCGCGGCCGCGTCGGGCGCTCGCACCACCAGGCTTACGCCTATCTGCTGACGCCAAACCCGAAAGCCATGGGCACCGACGCCCATAAACGGCTCGAGGCCATCGCGTCGCTGGAAGATCTCGGCGCCGGTTTCGCGCTGGCGACCCACGATCTGGAGATCCGCGGCGCCGGCGAACTGCTGGGCGAAGACCAGAGCGGCCAGATGACCACCGTCGGCTTCTCGCTCTACATGGAGCTGCTGGAAAGCGCCGTCGATGCGTTGAAAAATGGCCGCGAACCGTCGCTGGAAGATCTCACCAGCAGCCAGACCGAGGTGGAACTGCGCATGCCGGCGCTGCTGCCGGAAGATTTCATTCCCGACGTCAATACCCGCCTGTCGCTGTACAAGCGCATCGCCAGCGCGAAGAGCGACGGCGAGCTGGATGAGCTGAAAGTCGAGCTGATCGACCGCTTCGGTCAGTTGCCGGACGCGGCGCGCAACCTGTTGCAGTGCGCGGCGCTGCGCCTGCATGCGCAGAAGCTGGGCATCAAACGCATCGAGAGCAACGAGCGCGGCGGCTTTATCGAGTTCGGCGACAACAACCGCGTCGATCCCGGTTATCTGATCGGCCTGTTGCAAGGCAATCCGCAGGTTTACCGCCTGGACGGCCCGAGCAAGCTGAAGTTCACGCTCGATCTGGCCGATCGCCAAAAACGCCTGACGTTCACCGAAGAGCTGCTGGACGCCTTCCGCGAACACACGCTGGCGGCCTGAGGCCACGCGCCCCGCTCGCCGGGGCGCACACTCCCATCCCCGGCTGCGGCCGGGCGGTTCTATCTTATCGCCAAGCCTTCTATCCCTCCCCAGACGCTTCAGGCTACTCTGTGCCCTGTGTTATCGGGGGAGAACCGCATGAATATCGACGATGAACTGCAGGCGCTCAGCGAACAGGAAGCGACGCTGGCCTTTACCCATTTTGACGCCGCCACCGCCTGGGAACTGGGCGCGGCGCTGAAAACCGCCGCCGAGCGGCGCGGCCTGAGCATCGCCATCGAGATCCAACTGGCCGGGCAAACGCTGTTTTATTACGCCATGCCGGGCGCCACGCCGGACATTGCCGACTGGGTGCGGCGCAAGCGCAATCTGGTGAATCATTTTCACAAAAGCTCTTACGCCATCGGCCTGCGCCTGCAGCAGCGGCAAACGTCGCTGGAGGAACGCTACGGGCTGAGCGTGCGCGACTATTCGGTGCACGGCGGCGCCTTCCCGCTCACCCTGACCGGCCTCGGCTGCGTCGGCAGCATCAGCATTTCCGGCGCGCCGCAGAAGGAAGATCACCAGCTGCTGGTAAGCACTTTAGCCCACTTTCTCGGCTTATCCCTTCCCGCGCTCCACTAGCCGTTAAAACCTTGATTATTCCTTTCCTTTTCAGCCGCAGAATCTGCGGCTGACTTATCTGTTATCGGCATTTAGCCCCAAACAAAAGGGCGACTCTCTGATTTCCTGCGCCAAATTGACACAGGTCTGGTAATCCGCTGAGCAAAAGGCGTATGGTATCTGTCACGTGACAAGACGGACCTCATCGGGCCCGCCATTCCTTTCACTTTTGAAGATTTGGTACGCACCGTAGATGAAAACGCATGAAATAAACAAAATTCGCCCCTTCAGCGCGCTGATAGACGCCTGCTGGCGGGAACCTTATAGCCTGGCGCGGTTGCTGAAAGACGCTATCGCCGGGGTGACGGTCGGCATTATCGCCATCCCGCTGGCGATGGCGCTGGCGATCGCCAGCGGCGTGCCGCCGCAGTACGGCCTGTATACCGCCGCCATCGCCGGCATCGTCATCGCCGTCAGCGGCGGTTCGCGCTACAGCGTCTCCGGCCCCACCGCCGCCTTCGTGGTGATCCTGTATCCGGTTTCGCAGCAGTTCGGATTGGCCGGCCTGCTGGTCGCCACGCTGATCTCCGGAGTATTTCTGCTGCTGATGGGGCTGGCGCGCCTGGGCCGGCTGATCGAGTACATTCCGCTGCCGGTGACGCTCGGCTTTACCTCCGGCATCGCCATCACCATCGCCACCATGCAGATCAAGGACTTCTTCGGCCTGCAGCTGGCGCACACGCCGGAAAATTACGTCGGCAAACTGCACGCCCTGTTGCAGGCGCTGCCGACGCTGGATTTCGGCGATACCCTGATCGGCGCGGTGACGCTCCTGATCCTGATCTTCTGGCCCAAGCTCGGCCTGCGGGTGCCTGGCCACCTACCGGCGCTGCTGGCGGGCACCGCGCTAATGGGGCTGCTGGCGCTGTTTGATCACCCGGTGGTGACCATCGGCTCGCGCTTCAGCTACCTGCTGGCCGACGGCAGCAGCGGACAGGGCATCCCGCCGATCCTGCCGCAGTTGCTGCTGCCCTGGGATCTGCCGGGCGGCGGCGGGCAGCCGTTCACCCTGAGCTGGCAAACCGTTTCCGCCCTATTGCCAGCGGCGTTTTCGATGGCGATGCTCGGCGCGATCGAATCGCTGCTGTGCGCGGTGGTGCTCGACGGCATGACCGGCAAGAAGCACAACTCGAACAGCGAACTGATCGGCCAGGGCGCGGGCAACATCATCGCGCCGTTCTTCGGCGGCATTACCGCCACCGCCGCGATTGCCCGTTCGGCGGCCAACGTGCGCGCCGGCGCCACCTCGCCGGTGTCCGCCATCATCCACGCGCTGCTGGTGCTGCTGGCGCTGCTGGTATTGGCGCCGTGGCTCTCTTACCTGCCGCTGGCGGCGATGGCGGCGCTGCTGCTGATGGTCGCCTGGAACATGAGCGAGGCGCACAAGGTGGTTTACCTGCTGCGCCGGGCGCCGAAGGACGACATTCTGGTGCTGCTGCTGTGCATGTCGCTGACGGTGCTGTTCGATATGGTGATCGCCATTACCGTGGGCATCGTGCTGGCGTCGCTGCTGTTTATGCGCCGTATCGCCCGTATGACAAAGCTGAGTGAGCTGAGCGCCGACCACGGCCGCCTGGTGCTGCGGGTGAATGGCCCGCTGTTCTTCGCCGCCGCCGAGCGCATCTTTACCGAACTGCTGGCGCGCAGCGAAGGCTACCGCACGATCGTGCTGCAGTGGGATGCGGTGCCGGTGCTCGACGCCGGCGGCCTGAGCGCCCTGCGGCGCTTTATCGACGAGTTGCCGGCGGACAAAAAGCTGGTGATCACCGACGTGCCGTTCCAGCCGCTGAAAACCCTGGCGCGCGCGCGGGTGCAACCGATCGAGGGCCGCCTGCAGTTCTACCCGACGCTGCCGGAAGCGCTGGCGGCCACCGGCGCCTAAACGTAAAAAAGCCCGACGAGTCGGGCTTTTTTTTATGGCGACGAGCGCTTAGTTGCTGGTATCCAGCTCCGGGAAGCTCTTCACCAGGTCGTCGATGGCTTTCATCTGCGCCAGGAACGGCTCCAGCTTGTCCAGCGGCAGCGCGGACGGGCCGTCGCACTTGGCGTTGTTCGGATCCGGGTGCGCTTCGAGGAACAGGCCGGCCAGGCCGACCGCCATGCCGGCGCGCGCCAGCTCGGCCACCTGAGCGCGACGGCCGCCGGACGCGGCGCCGAACGGATCGCGGGTCTGCAGCGCGTGGGTCACGTCGAAGATCACCGGATGGCCGCCGGTCACGTTTTTCATCACGTTGATGCCCAGCATGTCGACCACCAGGTTGTCATAGCCAAAGTTGCTGCCGCGATCGCACAGGATCACCTGGTCGTTGCCGCCCTCTTTGAACTTGTCGACGATATTGCCCATCTGCCCCGGGCTGACGAACTGCGGCTTCTTGACGTTGATCACCGCGCCGGTTTTCGCCATCGCTTCCACCAGATCGGTCTGGCGCGCCAGGAAGGCCGGCAGCTGGATCACGTCAACCACTTCGGAAACCGGCTGCGCCTGCGCCGCTTCATGCACGTCGGTGATGATTTTCACGCCGAAGGTTTTTTTCAGCTCTTCGAAGATCTTCATCCCTTCTTCCAGGCCCGGACCGCGGTACGAGTGGATGGAAGAGCGGTTGGCCTTGTCGAAAGAGGCCTTGAATACGTAAGGAATGCCCAGTTTTTGCGTCACGGTGACGTAGTGTTCGCAGATGCTCATCGCCAGATCGCGCGATTCCAGCACGTTCATACCGCCAAACAGCACAAACGGCAGATCGTTTGCTACGTCGATATCGCCAATGCTAACCACTTTCTGTTTCATGCTTTCGCCTTTGTTAAGGTTGTAACCGTCGCCTTGCACACTGCGCGGAGTCATTGAATTAATGCAGCGTCACCTGTTTCGGCTCAATCGAATGGATCTGCACTTTGATCACTTCGCTGACCGGGTCTTCAGGACACTGCTCGACAAAATAGTTGAGATCGGAAATCGCGATATGGTTGCACTCCAGCTGGGCGTAAATCAGCCCGCGGTCGCGGATCTCGTACGGATCTTCCGGATCGAAGCACAGCACCGTTTCGCTGGTGCGCAGCGCCATTTCCAGCTGTTTTTCCTCCATCAGGGCGGCCTTCAGCGTATCGAGCATCTTGCGCACCACCATGATGTTCTCCGACTCGTCGAGGTCGTCGTCTTCCAGCTCGGCGCCCAGCCCCAGGTTGCCCTTGATCCACACTTCCAGCTGGTGTTCGCTCAGGGTTTCGCCGTTCAGCGGGTTGATCAGCCACAGCTCCTCGTCCAGCCAGTCGGCGCGCAGGATCAGCTGAGTGGGGAAAATCACCGGCAGCAGCGGCAGATCCAGCGCGTTGGCGATGTGCAGGAAAATGGTGCCCAGCGAGACCGGCGTGCCCTGCCGCCCTTCCAGCACCTTGTCCAGCCAGATGGCGTCCGACAGGCGGTACACGCCGCTGGCGCCACCGAAGCCCCAGGTCTTGTAAAACAGCTCGATGAGCGCATCCAGTTGCTGCTCCTGAGTGATATCGGCCGGCACCGCCGCGCGCGCTTCGTCTACCAGCTGTTGCAGCTTTCGCTCCACGTCGGCAGCCGGGAAATCGCGCCGCACCGACTGCGACACCAGGATCACCCCTTCGCTCAGCGGCGAGGCGTTAAATTCAAAATCAGCAATGCTACTCATAGGTATCCCATCAGAAACGGTATTTTCGTCGTGGCAAGTTTAATTATCAGGTACAGGCAGCCCAACGCCAGCACGAACGCCACGGTTCGCAGCCGCTGACTTTTGGTCTTCTTGCCCAATGCGACGTAGCCAAGCAGGATATAGATAATAACGCCAAACAGCTTCTCGGTCAGCCATGAGTCCATACCCAGCAGCGGATAAAACCCGAACGTCACCACCAGCGCGATGCCGCTGACGAACAGCAGCGTGTCGTTCAGGTGCGGCGCTACCTTGACCCAGCGGCGGCCCATGATCGGCGAGCGGCGCCACTGCCAGTAGAAACGCAGCACAAACAAGGTAATACTGATGGCGACCGTCAGCAAATGGAAATGTTTCAACGCGGTGTATGCAGTCATGATGCTCCCTTAAATGGCCCGGGCGTCGTTATTATGAGGGGCGCTTATCCCGGCCATTGGCCGAGCGTCACGCGGTCGTTGTCGCCGTAATCACGGTGGGTGGCGACAGCGGAAAATCCGGCGGCCTGCAGCAGCGCGCGCACGCTCTCGCCCTGCTGCCAGCCATGTTCCAACAGCAGCCAACCCTGGGGCTGCAAATGGTGCGGCGCCTGGCCCACGATGGCGGCCAGATCCGCCAGCCCATGATCGGCGGCGACCAGCGCACTGCCCGGCTCGAAGCGCACGTCACCCTGCGACAAATGCGGATCGGCGGCATCGATATAGGGCGGATTGCTGGCGATCAGCGCGAAGCGTTGCCCCGCCACCGGCGCAAACCAGCTGCCCTGTAGAAATCGGACGTTGTCGATATTCAGCTTGCGCGCATTGTGCTGCGCCAGCGCGACCGCCTCCGGCTGCACATCGACGCCGATTGCCGAACAATCCGGGCGCTCGCTGGCCAGCGCCAGCGCGATGGCGCCGGTGCCGGTGCCAAGATCGAGGAAATGGCAGGGTTGCGGCGGCAGGCGCGCCAGCGCCAGTTCCACCAGGCATTCGGTATCCGGGCGTGGGATCAGCGTTGCGGGCGAAACCGACAGCGGCAGCGACCAAAACTCGCGCTCGCCCACCAGATAGGCCACCGGCTCACCGCGTTCGCGGCGCGCCAGCAGCGTCTCCAGTTGCTGTTGCTGCGGCGGCGTCAGCAGGGTTTCCCCGAACGCCATCAGGAAAGTTCTGGCCTTGCCGGTCACGAAACCCAACAGGATTTCCGCGTCGCGCCGGGCGCTGTCGCTGTGGGTCAAACGCGCGGCGGCGGCTTTCAGCCAGTGTTGATAGTCCATCACTCTTGCTCGGCGGACAGCGCAGCCAGCTGGTCGGCCTGATACTCCTGCACGATCGGCTGGATCAGCATGTCCAGTTTGCCTTCCATCACCTCGTCCAGACGGTAGAGCGTCAGGTTGATGCGGTGGTCGGTCACCCGCCCCTGCGGGAAGTTGTAGGTGCGGTTACGGTCGGAACGATCGCCGCTGCCCAGCAGGTTGCGGCGAGTGGACGCCTCGGCCTGCTGGCGCTTGGCCATCTCGGCGGCGCGAATGCGCGCGCCCAGCACCGACATCGCCTTGGCTTTGTTTTTGTGCTGTGAACGTTCGTCCTGGCACTCCACCACGATGCCGGTTGGCAGGTGGGTGATGCGGATCGCCGAGTCGGTGGTGTTAACGTGCTGGCCGCCGGCGCCGGAGGAGCGGAAGGTGTCGATTTTCAGATCGCCCGGGTTGATGTCCGGCAGCTCGGCTTCCGGCACTTCAGGCATCACCGCCACGGTGCAGGCGGAGGTGTGGATGCGCCCCTGGGATTCGGTTTCCGGCACGCGCTGCACGCGGTGGCCGCCGGATTCAAACTTCAGCTGGCCGTACACGCCGTCGCCGGAGACTTTGGCGATCACTTCCTTGAAGCCGCCGTGTTCGCCTTCGTTGGCGCTCATCACCTCGACGCGCCAGCGGCGGCCTTCGGCGTAACGACTGTACATGCGGAACAGATCGCCGGCGAAGATCGCCGCCTCATCGCCGCCGGTGCCGGCGCGCACCTCGAGGAAGCAGCTGCGCTCATCGTCCGGATCTTTCGGCAGCAGCAAGACCTGCAGCTGCTGCTCCAGCTCTTCGCTGGCCGCCCGCGCCTGTTTCAGCTCTTCCTGCGCCATCTCGCGCATCTCCGGATCGTCCAGCATCATTTCCGCCGTCTCCAGATCCTCCTGCACCTGACGCCATTCCAGGAAGCAGCGGCTGACGTCGGTCAGCTGCGCGTATTCTCGCGACAGCGCGCGGAACCGGTCTTGGTCGGCGATGACGCCGGCATCGCCGAGCAGCGCCTGCACTTCTTCATGGCGCTCTTGTAACGCTTCCAGTTTGGCAACAATAGAAGGCTTCATGCGTGGTAATAAACCCTGTTAATAGAGAAAACTAATGCTGATCCAGCCCGAGGCTGTCGCGTAATAACTGCAACCGCTCCACGTCGCCGTCGCCGGCGGCCTGCTGGAGGGATTTGGTGGGGGCATGAATAAGACGGTTGGTCAGTTTATGGGCCAGCTCGTGTATCACCTGCTCCACGTTGGCGCCCTGCGCGATGGCGGCCAGCGCTTTGGCTTCCATCTCTGCGCGAATTTGGTCGGCCTGCGAACGGTAGTCGCGGATGGTTTCCACCGCGCCCTGCGAGCGCAGCCAGGCCATGAAGTTGGTGCTTTCCTGCTGCACGATCGATTCCGCCTGCACCGCCGCCGCTTTGCGCTGCGCCAGGTTGCTTTGAATGATGGCGTGCAGATCGTCCACGCTGTACAGATAGGCGTTGGCCAATTTGCCGACCTCCGGCTCGATGTCGCGCGGTACGGCGATATCCACCAGCAGCATCGGCTGGTTGCGGCGCGCCTTCAGCGCGCGCTCCACCATCCCCTTGCCGATGATCGGCAGCGGGCTGGCGGTGGAACTGATGATGATGTCGGCGTCCGCCAGACGTTCGTCGATCTCAGGCAGGGTGATCACCTCCGCGCCGACCTCGTCCGCCAGCAGCTGCGCGCGCTCGCGGGTGCGGTTGGCGATGATCATGTGCCGCACTTTATGCTCGCGCAGGTGGCGCGCCACCAGCTCGATGGTTTCGCCGGCGCCCACCAGCAAGACGTTGAGATCGGCCAGCGATTCGAAGATCTGGCGCGCCAGCGTACAGGCGGCGAACGCCACGGAGACCGCGCTGGCGCCGATGTCGGTTTCGGTGCGCACGCGCTTGGCGACAGAGAAGGATTTCTGGAACAGACGCTCCAGCTCACCGGACAGCGACTGGCCGCGTTGCGACTCGGCGAAGGCCTTTTTCACCTGGCCGAGGATCTGCGGTTCGCCCAGTACCAATGAGTCCAACCCGCTGGCCACCCGCATCAGATGGCTGACCGCGTCGTTGCCCTGATGCCAGTACAGGCTTTTCTTCACCTCTTCCGGACGCAGGTTGTGATAGGCGCACAGCCAGGCGACCAGTTGCTCGTGCATGTGTTCCTGCTGCTCTACGCTGAGGTACAGCTCGGTGCGGTTGCAGGTGGACAACACGACGCCGCCCTGCACCAACGGTTGTTGGAGCAAGCTGGTCAGCGCCTCATCGATGGACTCTGGCGAGAAGGTCACCCTTTCACGCAGAGAAACCGGAGCGGTTTTGTGATTTATACCTAACGCCAGCAGGGTCATTGCTTCGAGTAATACTTATCTTGGTACGGGTTCTCGTTGAACGGCATTCTACTTGATGCGCGGGATCAATAAAAGTAACAACCGCATCTTCCGTTCAATCGCTGTCATAGATGACATCAATTAATGAATAAGCAATAAATACAGCAGGATAAATAGTCATGAGGTAGGTCGATTGCTTAAATTTTAGCGCAGTTTGCGATAACGCGCACGCTATTCGGCGTACACAACGGCGGCGTTTGCGCAACGAAGGCACCGCTTATCGGGCGCGCCTCCCCCGCCTTCAGGCGATTGTGTTACGCTTAATGGCGACCCCGACGCGCGTGCCGGGTTGGCATTGCGCCGGTAAAAGCGGCAAGATTCAACGCGATGCAGCAAAAAATTGACGCGCCGCCGCCGCCCCGTTAGCGTGAGCGCTGAATCCGGGTTTCGTCGCGCATGCCCGCAAGGACAAAAGGACAAGAGAAAGTTATGCCAATACGCAAAGTTAGTTTGCTCCGTCTGATCCCGCTGGCCAGCCTGGTGCTGGCCGCCTGTACCACCACCAAGCCGACCGGCCCGGCCACCAGCCCGACATCACCGCAGTGGCGCGCCCATGAGCAGGCGGTGCAGCAGCTCAGCACCTATCAGACCCGCGGCTCCTTCGCCTACTTGTCTGATCAGAAAAAAGTCTACGCCCGCTTCTTCTGGCAGCAGTTCTCGCCGGAGCGCTACCGCCTGCTGCTGACCAACCCGCTCGGCAGCACGGAAATGGATCTCAACGTGCAGAAAAACGTGGTGCAGCTGACCGACAACCAGGGCAAACGCTACGTCAGCGACAATCCGGAAGAGATGATCCGCAAGCTGACCGGCATGGCAATCCCGCTGAACAACCTGCGCCAGTGGATGCTCGGCCTGCCGGGCGAAGCCGGCGATTTTGCGCTGGATGACCAATATCGCCTGAGCAAGCTGACCTACCAGCAAGGCGGCCAGACTTGGAAAGTGGATTACCAGGGCTACAGCAACGAGGTGCAGCCGACGCTGCCGAACCGTCTGGAGCTGCAGCAGGGCGACCAGCGCATCAAGCTGAAAATGGATAACTGGACGCTCAAATGATCCGCCAGTGGCCCTCCCCCGCGAAACTCAACCTGTTTCTGTACGTCACCGGCCGTCGTGAAGACGGCTATCACCTGCTGCAGACGCTGTTCCAGTTTTTGGACTACGGCGACACCCTGACCATTGACCCGCGCCAGGACGATCGCATTCATCTGCTGACGCCGGTCGACGGCGTGCCGGACGAGCAGAACCTGATCGTGCGCGCCGCCCGCCTGCTGCAGCGCTATTGCGATGAACGCGGCCTGCAGACCGCACCGCGCGGCGCCGACATCAGCATCGACAAGCGCCTGCCGATGGGCGGCGGTTTGGGCGGCGGCTCCTCCAACGCCGCCACCGTGCTGGTGGCGCTGAACGAACTGTGGCGCTGCGGTCTTGGCGACGACCAATTGGCCGAGCTGGGGCTCAGCCTCGGCGCCGACGTGCCGGTGTTCGTGCGCGGCCACGCCGCCTTCGCCGAAGGCATCGGCGAGCGCCTGCAGCCGGCCGAGCCGCAGGAAAAGTGGTATCTGGTGGCGCATCCCGGCGTCGGCATCCCGACGCCGGTTATCTTCGGCGACCCCGAATTGAAAAGAGACACCCCGGTTCGCTCCTTAAGTGAGCTGTTGCAGGCACCGTACGCAAATGATTGCGAACCGATCGCAAGAAAACGTTTTCGCGAGGTTGAACAGCTTCTTTCATGGCTGTTAGAATACGCCCCGTCACGCCTGACTGGCACAGGTGCTTGTGTGTTTGCTGAATTCGACACAGAAATCGCCGCCCGTCAGGTGTTAAATCAAGCCCCGGAGTGGTTGTGTGGTTTTGTAGCGCGCGGCGTTAACGTCTCCCCACTACATCGCATTCGTTCCGGGCGGTTTGAGTCGTAGCTCAACGTTTCGCTGCGCAGGGTCATGCACACCTGGCCCTGTTATCCCTGCGCTGCCTGCGGTCTCAATTTTAGTTTTACATACCCGTATGTATATTGCGCCGGCGTCGCCGACTGCCCCTTGGCGATGTCGTATGACAATATCTTCTCTGGACGCAAGCCTGAGGTTCTTCTCGTGCCTGATATGAAGCTTTTTGCTGGTAACGCCACCCCGGAACTAGCACAACGTATTGCCAACCGTTTGTACACCAGCCTTGGTGACGCCGCTGTAGGTCGTTTTAGCGACGGCGAAGTGAGCGTGCAAATCAACGAAAATGTACGCGGCGGTGATATTTTCATCATCCAGTCCACCTGTGCCCCGACCAACGACAACCTGATGGAACTGGTTGTGATGGTCGACGCCCTGCGTCGCGCCTCCGCAGGTCGTATTACCGCCGTTATCCCTTACTTCGGCTATGCCCGCCAGGATCGCCGCGTGCGTTCCGCGCGTGTGCCGATCACCGCCAAGGTGGTTGCCGATTTCCTCTCCAGCGTAGGGGTTGACCGCGTTCTGACGGTGGATCTGCATGCTGAGCAGATTCAAGGCTTCTTCGACGTTCCGGTAGACAACGTGTTCGGCAGCCCGATCCTGCTGGAAGACATGCTGCAGCAGAACCTGGAAAACCCGATCGTGGTTTCCCCGGACATCGGCGGCGTAGTGCGTGCCCGCGCCATCGCCAAACTGCTGAACGACACCGACATGGCCATCATCGACAAACGCCGCCCGCGCGCGAACGTTTCTCAGGTGATGCACATCATCGGTGACGTGGCAGGCCGCGACTGCGTGCTGGTCGACGACATGATCGACACCGGCGGTACCTTGTGCAAAGCGGCTGAAGCGTTGAAAGAACGCGGTGCCAAGCGCGTATTCGCCTACGCGACGCACCCGATCTTCTCCGGCAACGCCGTGGACAACATCAAGAACTCGGTGATTGATGAAGTGATCGTCTGCGACACCATTCCGCTGTCGCCGGAAATCAAGGCACTGAAAAACGTTCGCACTCTGACCCTGTCCGGCATGCTGGCTGAAGCCATCCGCCGCATCAGCAACGAAGAGTCGATCTCTGCAATGTTCGAGCATTGATTCGTCGTCTTTCCGGTGCGGCGCCCACCGCGCCGGAAAGATAGCGTGCCCGACAGCAGAAAAAGAAAAACCCGTTGGTGCGTAAGCAACAACGGGTTTTCTACTCGTAGTCCAACATGACCTCAAACCTTAATGCACGGCAGATTTTCCCTTGCCCTGCTCTCGCTTCCCTTCTGATTTTTTAATCAATGCGACGAACGATGTTGGTCGTTACGGCACCGTTTATCAAAGTGTTTTACCCACCAGTAGCGATCCGCCACCTGCTCGCGGCCGCCGATACGCGCGCCCACCAGCCACAACAGCGCGCCGACGAAGATACTCATGATGGCGCCGTGGGCGAAAAATTGCGGTAAATTGAACTGGGATACTTCAGCAATAATGGAGTATCCGACACCGCCGATCATCACGACCAGCCCCAGCCCCATAAAAAAGTTGCCCATTCTGTCCGCGCTTCTACGTTTCATATGCCACCTCCATGATTGCCATGTGCCAACCGGGATAACGCTGCAACTTGTTAACCCACTTTGATAAGTTAAGTATAGTCCTTGTTGCGGCAAGGGGATTGCGGAGGCGATCACAAATGGTAAAGAATTATTGACACTTCTTAACGCGCCGCTGAAAATTAGCGGACAAATTGAATTATTCAGCTAATGAATCATTCGTCTTTCTTACCTAAGGCGACGGCGGGGATCGGATTTTGTCATTCGCCGCCCCGGCAGGTAGACTAAGGCCCTTTCCATTACCCTGATCATAGTGAATCTCCCAGTGAGCAGTATTAAATTGATAGTCGGCCTGGCCAACCCGGGCGCGGAATACGCCCAGACGCGCCACAACGCCGGCGCCTGGTACGTCGATCTGCTGGCCCAGCGCCACAATCAGCAGCTGAAAGAAGAGAGCAAGTTCTTCGGCTACACCGCCCGCTTGAACCTGGCGGGCAACGACGTGCGCCTGCTGGTGCCGACCACCTTCATGAACCTGAGCGGCAAAGCGGTGCTGGCGATGGCCAACTTCTACCGCATCGAACTGAACGAGATCCTGGTGGCGCACGACGAGCTGGATCTGCCGCCCGGCGTGGCCAAAATCAAGCTCGGCGGCGGCAACGGCGGCCACAACGGCCTGAAGGACATCCAAAACAAGTTCGGCAACAACCCGAACTTCTATCGCCTGCGCATCGGCATCGGCCATCCGGGCGACAAGAACAAGGTGGTGGGCTTCGTGCTCGGCAAGCCGCCGGCCAGCGAGCAGAAGATGATCGACGAAGCGATCGACGAGTCGCTGCGCTGCACCGAGATGCTGATGAAGGACGGGCTGGAAAAAACCGTTCAGCGCCTGCACAGCTTCAAGGCGCAGGCCTGAACCTTGCCGCAGCGGGCGCCCTGCCCGCTGCCTGCTTCTAGCCGCGCGGGTTGAAGGTCTCCTCGCTCACGCGGCGGTCATCGGCGGTAAACCCCTCCTCCGCCACGTAATACTGCGGATCGTCCAGCTCATGGCTGCAGAACGGGCCTGCGCGCTTGAGCAGGCGCACGCAGTCGCCGCTCAGGTGGCGCAGCCGAATGCTTTTCCCCGCCGCCAGGTAACGCGCCGTCAGCTTATCGATCGCCTCTACGCCGCTGGAATCCATCACCCGGGTGCCGGCAAAATCCAGCACCACGTTCTGCGGATCGCTTTGCGGCTCGAACAACTCGGCGAAAGCGGCGGCAGAGCCGAAGAACAGCGGGCCATCGAGCTGATACACCGCCACGTCGCCCGTTAACTGCCGCTGGCGCACGCGAATGCGCGCCTGCTGCCAGGCGAACACCAGCGCCGAGATAATCACCCCGCTGATCACCGCCACCGCCAGATCGGTAAAGATGGTGATCAGCGTGACGGCGAGCATCACCAGCGCGTCCGCCTTCGGCATACGGCGCAAACGGCGCAGCGAACTCCACTCGAAGGTGTTGTAACACACCACCAGCATCACCCCGGCCAGCGCCGCCACCGGCAGCAGGCCGATATAGCGCGACAGGCTGACCACGAACAGAATCAGCAGGATGGCGCCCACCGTGCCGGAGAGGCGCCCGCGCCCGCCCGAGGTGAAGTTGATGATCGACTGGCCGATCATCGCGCAGCCAGCGAAGCAGCCGAACAGGCCGCACACCGCGTTACCGGCGCCCTGCGCGATGCTTTCGCGATTACCGTTGCCCTTCTTGCCGCCCATTTCATCCAGCACCGTCATGGTCAGCAGCGATTCAATCAAACCAACCAGGGCAATCACCACCGCATAGGGCAGCACCACCCGCACCATTTCCAGGGTGAACGGCGCCGTCGGCAGGCTGAAGTGCGGCAGCGCGCCGGAAATGTCCGCCAGATCGCCCACCCGCAGCGTGTGCAGATTGAGGCCGATCGCTAACGCCGAAACCACCAGCAGCGCCGCCAGCGAAGACGGAATGGCTTTGGTCAGGCGCGGGAACAGCACCACCACCGCAATCGCCAGCGCCACCAGGCCGTACATCAGCGGCCCCTGCCCAGCGATCATCTTCAGCTGCGCCAGCATGATGACGATCGCCAGACCGTTGACGAAGCCGTGGATCGCCGGCAGCGGCACCAGACGAATGAACTTGCCCAGCCGGAAGGCGCCGATCAGGATTTGAATGCCCCCGGCAAACAGCGTGGCCCACAGCACGTAGCCCATGCCGTACTGCGCCGCCAGGCTCATCAGCACCACCACAATGGAGCCGGCGGCGCCGGAAACCATGCCCGGCTTGCCGCCGAACAGCGCCGTGACCAGGCCGATAATAAACGCGGTATGCAAACCGACGATCGGCGAAAGACCGGCGACCAGCGAAAAGCCGACCGCCTCGGGGATCATCGAAACCGCCACCACAAAGCCCGCCAGGACTTCATTTTTAACGTCCGCGATCCTGACGTTACTCAGGTTAAACATGCATTATTCACTTATGACAGATGACATCATCTCCCCGCGTAGCGGGTATGGGGTACCGCAAGGTGCGGCAGACTGCAGGCGGGCACAGCTCAGGGTGGCGTAGGCAAGAAATACATCCGGCGCGTTTCCTGTCGGTTAATCGGAACGGCCAGTATGGGTAAATGTGATCCAAATCTCAATCAAAAACCGGCTGCGGGCGCTGCGCTCGCCCCGGCCAAACAAGTCTGATCGAGATAAACGCCCATTACGTGTATAATGGCGGCATTATTTTGCCCTTTATGTAGCTGGTTAAATCTAACCAACTGATAGTTAAGATATTTAAGGTGATTACAACATGGGATTCAAATGCGGTATCGTCGGCCTGCCTAACGTAGGCAAATCCACCCTGTTCAACGCGTTGACCAAAGCGGGCATTGAAGCAGCCAACTTCCCGTTCTGCACCATTGAACCGAACACCGGTGTGGTGCCGATGCCCGATCCGCGTCTGGATAAGCTGGCCGAGATCGTCAAGCCGCAGCGCATTCTGCCGACCACCATGGAATTCGTCGACATCGCCGGCCTGGTGAAAGGCGCGTCCAAGGGTGAAGGCCTGGGCAACCAGTTCCTGACCAACATCCGCGAAACCGAAGCCATCGGCCACGTGGTGCGCTGCTTCGAGAACGACAACATCATTCACGTCAACAACAAGGTCGATCCGGCCGAAGACATCGACGTCATCAACACCGAGCTGGCGCTGTCTGACCTGGACACCTGCGAGCGCGCCATCCACCGCGTGCAGAAGAAAGCCAAAGGCGGCGACAAAGACGCCAAAGCCGAGCTGGCGGCGCTGGAGAAATGCCTGCCGCACCTGGAAAACGCCGGCATGCTGCGCGCGCTGGATCTGAGCGACGAAGACAAAGCGGCGATCAAATACCTGAGCTTCCTGACCCTGAAGCCGACCATGTACATCGCCAACGTCAACGAAGACGGCTTCGAGAACAACCCGTACCTGGACACCGTGCGTAAAATCGCCGACGCCGAAGGCTCCGTGGTGGTTGCCGTGTGCGCCGCAGTGGAATCCGACATCGCCGAGCTGGAAGACGAAGAGCGCGACGAGTTCATGGCCGAGCTGGGCCTGGAAGAACCGGGCCTGAACCGCGTGATCCGCGCCGGTTATGAACTGCTGAACCTGCAGACCTACTTCACCGCCGGCGTGAAAGAAGTGCGCGCCTGGACCATCCCGGTCGGCGCCACCGCTCCGCAGGCGGCCGGCAAGATCCACACCGACTTCGAGAAAGGCTTTATCCGCGCGCAAACCATCTCTTATGACGACTTCATCACCTACAAGGGTGAGCAAGGCGCCAAAGAAGCCGGCAAAATGCGCTCCGAAGGTAAAGACTACATCGTCAAAGACGGCGACGTGATGAACTTCTTGTTCAACGTCTAAGCCCTTCCCCGCAGCATTGCTCTCGGCTGCCGGAAACGGAAAAATCCACGCTTCAGCGTGGATTTTTTATTTTAGGGAGGGAACGCGCCGGCACTTAAAGCAATGCGGCATCATCCCAGCAGAAACCTTTATTTATTTAACCGCGGGAAAAGCGCGAGACCGTTATTCCGATTGAAGTTTACTTTCTGCGCATCGGTCAGGTTTGTCTCGGCGTCGAGAATATGATTAAACTTAGCGGCGACGGGCTCAGGTGCATAAGGATAATCGCTGCCGAACAGAATATTATTATGATTCGCAAACGCCAGCAGGCTGGAGAATGCATTAGGGCCGGAAGACAATGCGGTATCAAAATAAAAGCGCTTAAATTTACCGTTCAACTCCTGAGCTGATGCCCCATTTGGATTAAGTGACTCTGCCAGCAGAGTAAAGCGCAAAACGGCATAAGGCAAGAAACCGCCGGCATGCGAAAGAATAATTTTCACATTAGGATAATTATCCATAACGCCGTTCAACACCATATGGACGGCATTGCGGGTAGTATCAAACGGATAATCAACCAAGGGGCCCGGTACGCCATCCAGCAAATCCATGATGGGATGACCCGGGTGAATGAAAACAACGGCAGAGCGTTGGTTAAGCGCAGCCCAAAGCGGAGCCCACTTTTTATCACCTAAATAGACCCCTTCATAATTGGTTAATAACACCACACCATCGGCTTTCAGCACATCCAGTGCATACTCAACTTCACGCACCGCCCCCTCAACGTCCGGCAACGGCACGGTCGCGAAGTGACCAAACCGCGTGGGGTATTTCGCCACCAGATCCGCCGTATATTCATTGACTTTCCTGGCCATATCGCGGCGAGCCTGACCTTCCCAGCCAACCACGCTTGGCGCGGTTAACGATAGGACGCTGGTCGCTATTTGCTGTTTGTCCATATAGCGAAGATGGTCGTCCGCCGTCCATTTGGGCAAGGTCCAGCCGGACGGATCGCCGCCGTGGCTCGGCAGCGCGCTGCCCCAAAAGGGCGGGACCAGGTGAGTATGAACGTCGATTCTGGCTAATGAATTCATTTAGCGCCTCCACTATGCATATATTTGATCGTTGAAATATATAGCAACACGCTGAGTGTTGTTGACTAGCCCGCATTTAAGAAATAACCTACACTTTAACGCGAGCTCTATTAGAGGGTATTTTCATGGAAGCTATATATCCAATTCATTTTTTTGAACGACTGATACAGGAATCCAATCCATGAATTTTCGCCATATCCAGGCATTTCTGGCCCTCGTCGAAGAAAAACATTTTGGCAAAGCGGCCAAGCGAATTCATATTACGCAGTCGGCTTTCAGCATGCAGATAAAAGCGCTAGAAGAAGAGATCGGCGCACCACTCTTTATTCGCAACAACCGCAATGTCGAACTAACTGAGGTGGGAGAGGTATTTTTAAAAAACGCGCCGGATATTTATGAGAAAATAAAAAGTACGCTTGACGAAACCAAAGCGGCGGCGAAAGGTGAGAATGGCAATGTGCGCATCGGATTTGTCGGCAATGCCGTGGCGTCAGGATTAGTCACCGCCGATATTCATCGATTTAAAGCAGAGCACCCCGGCGTTAACTTCCGCGCCAAAGAGATGCCTTACTGGAAACAAATCGATGAGATCGTCAACGGAAGTATCGACGTCAGCTACTGCCCCAATCTGGATCTCAATATCCCACCGGAGCTCGGCTTTATACCCATAAAAAAACTTGACTGGGTCGTCGTGATTCAGGAAGACTCCGATCTGGCGAAAAAAGAGGCCTTGAAAAAGGAAGACCTCTCTGGACGCGACTTTATCATTTACTCGGAAAACAGCAGAGACGATGGCCAGCTTCGTATCCTGAACGCCATTATTGAAGAAGACATCAAGGTGGCCTATCGGTTAGACAGCACATTAAGCGTGCTCGGCATGGTGGCCTCCGGCCTGGGCATCGCCATCGTTCCCTCTTCGCTATCCTCAATCAAACTGCCCAACATCACCTACAGGCCAATCCCCGCCGTCGATAACGCAACTGAGGTGTTTTTCATCTATCGTAAGAATGAAAAATCCGCCATCGTAAATGCATTCATATCAGATGTACAACATAGCCTATGATGCCTACCGGGTTACCCTCGCAGCCCCCACGCGGTGATGCCGACTTTGTTTAAGCGAAGATAAAAATCGGCGTTCATCGTCGCTTTTAAGCATTGGGAATTCCGCCAGCGCCGCTCCCCCACACACCGAAGGCCGGTTCTCGCTACGCCATTTCTCACCCGCCGCCGTCCCCGGCAACGGTGGCTTCAAACCTTCGATAGTCCACAGCGAGAACGGCGTTTCGCCCACGTGCAGCCCGCGCGCGGCGAGGTAGGGTTGCAGGATGCGGGTACAGCCCGCCAGGAATTGCTGCTGCTCCGCGTCGCTGCCCATGGCTCGGGCGATTTGGTCGATGGTCACCCGCACGAAGTCATCGGCCTGTTCGCCGCCGGGTTACACCGTACCGGGCGGCAGCCGGTATCAAAAAACTCCAATAATAAGAGTAATAACTCCAATCATTGAAGTGATCAAGCCGAGGAGATAAAATTATCCGCATTAGGGCGGCAAACGGAGGCAAGGCAAAGTGAAAGCAAAAGGGTTTGAAGGCATGACGTGCTCGGTGGCCCACGTGCTGTCGGCATTGGGCGATCGCTGGGGCGCGATTCTCATGCGCGATCTGTTGCTGGGGCTCTCGCGCTATGACGATCTGCGCCAGTCGACCGGCATCACCAACAACACGTTGGCCGATCGGCTCAAGGCGCTGCAAGGCAGCGGCCTTATCGAAAAGCGGCAATATCAGGTGCGCCCCGATCGCTACGAATATCTGCCGACGGAGAAGGGGAAAGATCTCGGGCTGCTGGTGATGGCGATGATCCAGATCGGCGACAAATGGAACCTGTCCGAGCTGGCCGGGCCGCCGCTGCGCGTGGTTGACCGCGCAACCGGCCACCCCACCACCCTGCGCGTGGTCGATGCCGTGACAGGCGAATCGCTGCCGCCGCAAAACCTGGCGCTGGCCGCCGGGCCTGGCGCCGATGAGATCACGCGATGGCGGCTGGCCGTCGGCAAAACCCGCTAACGGCACGCTACAACAGCGCAATCATCTTCAGCAGTTCCATCCGATTGCGGGTGCCGAACTTCTTCCCGGCATTGTTGAGGTGCGAATAAACGGTTTTCGGGTGCAGGTTCAACCGCCGCGCGGTCAGGCGAATATCTTCGGTGCGCGCGGTTTCACACAGCACCGCCGTCTCGCCAGGCGTGATCGCCGCCACCCGATGCCGGTTCATCACGCGCCGCTCACCTTCCTCCTCACGGCAGACCAGCGCCGCGCAGGTTTCCCGCACCACCTGCAGCGTTTCCCGTTTGTGCAAAATCGCATCCGGCTGCGCCGCAGCGATAAACGCCAAGATCAGCGGCGAAGTCTTATCGATAAAGAACAGTAACCGGACATCTTTATATTCACCACGTGAATATTTAATGAAATTTAAATACGCCTCGAACCGGTAAATCTCCTGAGGAAACTCCGTAATAATTAAATCAGGCGCCGGAATTATATTTTTAATAATATTCATATTGGGTGAGGATAAGGTTATCACCCCGCCGCCCAATAATGTTTTCATGCCCAGCCGGCAAAGCGGTGAACCGTCGATATAAATCACTCTCACTTTAATTCTCCTTATCAGCATGGACGCATGCTTCCACACCTCAGGCGGCTTGTCGCTGCTCTTTTTTGGGGTAATTCGCCTGCAAAGCACACCGATATAAAACATCTTGATAACATGTTTTTCAAATAATCAGGCAACCGTCAGCACGTTGATTAATACGCAAAAAAGGCATAAATGTTTCAAATTATTTCCACAGGAAAAACTGACGATCCAATAAAATCGCAACGCAATGATATAGATCTATTTTCTATTTTGTATGATATAAGCGCAAATGAAAAAAAATGTAACAACGGGCACCATAACCTTATTGCCTTATTCAAAACATCTATAGGGAAAATTCTTAGTTTGTTAGGATGAAAATCCATGTTTGCCGACGCGTTTAAAAAACAATTGCGCAACATGATTAATCAACAACCGCACGTCAGTAATTTATTACTGTCAGGAAAGCTTTTATCTAAAGTAAATTAAAGGGCATTTCACATGAATGTTAAATTAGTCGCATTATCCATGCTGGCTCTCTCCGGCGCCTGTGCGGCCGCTTCGTCCAATACGGTGCAATTTAAAGGCGAAGTCAGCACGCAAACCTGCTCGGTGAATATTAACGGTAACCAATCCAATCCGGTCGTTCTGCTGCCGACCGTCGCCGCCAGCAAACTCGCCACCAAAGGCGCCACCGCCGGCGACACCACCTTCACCGTCAACGTGACCGGCTGTGCGGCGGCAACCAGCGATACGGCGATCAAAACCGTGCTGGCGGGCAACAACCCGACCACCAACGGCAACCTGGGCAACGCGGGCGATGCGGCCAAGGTGTCCATTCAACTGCTGGACAGCGACGCCACTACGCCGCTGTCGTTCGCCAGCGGTTCGACCGTCACCACGTCGGCGATGACGCTGGCCAAAGACGCCACCTCCACCTCGCAGAACCTGGTGGCCCGCTACTACGCGGAAGACACCGGCGTGGCGGCCGGATCGGTGATCGCCACCGCACAGTTCGCCATTAGCTACAAATAAGCCGGCGTCAGGCGCCATACCTGTTGATGCCAGCGCCGCCCTTCGCCGGGCGGCGCTGAATGACTCGCTCCCTTTATCGGTTCACGTTTATGCCGCAGATAACCCGCTCCGCCCGCCGATGGGCCGCCCTGTCGCTTTGCCTGATGAGTTTTGCCGCTACCCACGCCTCGGCCAGCGTGACGCTGCTCGGCAACCGCGTGATCTACCCCGCCGAGGCGCGGGAAAAAACGCTGCAGTTCACCAACGACGACGGCACCCCGGCGCTGATGCAGATCTGGCTCGACATCAATAACCCCAAATCCACGCCGGAAAACGCCGATGCGCCCTTTGTCGCCTCGCCGCAGATCTTCCGCATGAATCCGCACAGCGGGCAGATGGTGCGGCTGTCGTTCGTCGGCCAGCCGCTGCCGCGCGATCGCGAATCGCTGTTCTATCTCAACTTCCTGCAGGTGCCCGCCGTGCGCCAGACGGACAGCGACAAGAACAAACTGCTGCTGCTGGTCACCAATCGGCTGAAGGTGTTCTATCGCCCCGCCGGGCTGGCCGGCGACGCCAACCACGTCATCGATCGGCTCAGCCTGCGCCAGGCCGGCAACGCGCTGCGCGTCGACAACCCGACCGGCTACTACGCCAACGTCAGCCAGGCCGCGATCCTGAGCGGCGCGAAGCGCATCGCCATCCCGCAGGCGGATCTGATCCCGCCGTTTTCACAGGCCAGTTGGCCGGTGAATGGGGAGGTGCGGCAGGTCGCACTGCGCGTCATCAATGACTATGGGGTGGAAATCTCACGCACCCTGAACGTCGCGCGCTGAAACCAGACAGGGAGGTATTCATGTTCGATGCTCGCAAGGCGACGCCGCTGCCCACACGCTGGTGTTGCGCGCTGCTGGCGCTGCCGCTGGGCTGCGCCGCCGCCGACGGCTATACCTTCGATCCCGCGCTGCTGCGCGGCAGCGTGCTGAGCAACAGCGCCCTGAGCCAGTTCAACCAACAGGACGCCGTCGCTCCGGGCAGCTATCAGATCGATCTGTACCTCAATGGCCAGTTTCTCGAACGCGATCAAATTCGCTTCGTACGCGCAGGCAAGCAGGTGCTGCCCTGTTTCGATCGGCCGCAGCTGGCGCGCTTCGGGTTGAAAAATCCGCCGACGGCCGCCGAAGCGGAATGCCTGCTGCCCGGCCGGGATCTGAAGGACATCACGGTGAACGCCGATATCTCGCGGCTGCGGCTGGATCTGAGCATTCCGCAGGCGCTGTTGAACGGCCGGCCGCGCGGCAGCGTCAATCCCGCCAGCCTGGACAGCGGCGAATCGATGGCCTTCGTCAATTACAACCTCAACCAGTACCACGTCAGTTACCGACAGGGGCAAACCCGCGATCTCGACTCGACCTACGCCAACCTGAACGGCGGCTTCAACCTCGGGCTATGGCGCTACCGCCAGCAGTCCAGCTACCGCTACGATCGGGAGTTCGGCGGCCATCTGGACACCAGCCGCCGCTACGTGCAGCGCGCGATCTTGCCCTGGCGCAGCGAAATGCTGTTGGGCGAAGGCTTTACCGACGGGCACTTCTTCTCCGGCCTGGGCTTTCGCGGCATTCAGCTCAGTTCGGACGACCGCATGCTGCCGGATTCGCAGCGCGGCTATGCGCCGGTGGTGCGCGGCGTGGCGAAAAGCAACGCGCGCGTGACGGTGCTGCAGGGCAAAAGCACGCTGTATGAAACCACCGTCGCGCCGGGGCCGTTCGCCATCAACGATCTGTACGCCACCAACTACGCCGGCGATCTCACCGTGGTGGTCACGGAAGCCGACGGCAGCGTCAGCACCTTCACCGTGCCGTTCGCCGCGGTGCCGGAATCCATCCGCCCCGGCCAGTCGCGCTACTCGGCGATCGTCGGCCATTCCCGCTACGTCGGCGACAACGATCTGTTCAGCGAAGTGACCTGGCAGCACGGCCTGACCAACGCCCTGACCTTCAACCTCGGCAACCAGCTGGCGGACGGCTATCAGGCGATGATGCTGGGCGGCGTGTACAGCAGCTGGCTGGGCGCCTTCGGCATGGATACCACCTATTCCCACGCCAGCCTGCCGGACGGCGGCGCCGCTGGCTGGATGCTGCACCTCTCCTACAGCCGAACCTTCAGCCCGACGGACACCACCTTGTCCATCGCCGGCTACCGCTACTCCACCGAAGGCTTTCGCGATCTCAGCGACGTGCTCGGCGTGCGCCGCGCCGCCACCACCGGCCAAAACTGGCAGTCCGACTCCTACCGCCAGCGGTCGCGTTTCGAGGTCGCCGTCAATCAGGGAATGGGCGCGTTCGGCAGCCTGACGATGTCCGGCTCGACTCAGGACTACCGCGATCAGCGCGGCCGCGACAATCAGCTCCAGCTGGGCTGGGGAAAAACCTTCGGCAACGGCGTGGCGCTTAACCTCTCCGTCACCCGCACCCGCAGCCTGGGCTCCAGCAACGGCGACTACCGCGGCTACGGGCCGCTGGATAACGTCTACAGCGCGCCGCTGGCGCAGAGCGCGCAGACCGTCACCGCCCTGTCGCTGAGCTTCCCGCTCGGGCGTTCATCATCCGCCCCCAGCGTCTCGCTGTTGGCCAACCACAGCCAGGGCCAGGGCGGCAACTATCAGGCCGCGCTGTCGGGCAGCGTCGGCGACGAACAGCCGGTCAGCTACGGCCTGAACTTCACCACCGACGACGATCGCCAACAAAGCATCTGGGGCGGCAACCTGCAAACCCGTCTGCCTTACGCCAACGTCACCGGCTCGTTCTCCACTGCGCGCCAGTACCGGCAAGGTTCCCTGTCGCTGCAGGGCGCCGTGGTGGCGCACCGCGGCGGCGTGACATTAGGGCCGTATGTCGGCGACACCTTCGCCCTGATCGAGGCGCCCGGCGCCAGCGGCGCACGGGTAATGGACGGCCAGGGCGCGCGCGTCGATCGCTTTGGCTACGCGCTGGCGCCGTCGCTGGTGCCCTATCACTACAACACCGTCGCGCTGAACCCCGAGGGCATGAACGACAAAGCGGAGCTGGAAGACGGCCAACGGCGCGTCGCCCCGTACGCCGGTGCCACGGTGCGCCTGCGCTTCAACACCGTGCGCGGCCAGGCGCTATTGATCACCGCGCAGCGGTCCGACAACGCGCCGATCCCGATGGGCGCCAACGTCCTCGACGCCGCGGGCAACAGCGTGGGCATGGTCGGCCAGGCCAATCAGGTGTATCTGCGCAGCGACCGGAATGCCGGAGCGCTGACGCTGAACTGGGGCGACGCGCCCGGCCAACAGTGCACGCTGCATTACCGCCTGCCCGCCGGGGAAGACGGCCCGATTCAACGGCTCAGCGCCCCGTGCCGCTAGCCCGTTCACACTGATTCTCAGGAGAGACGATGAAACGCATTTCTTACCCGATCGCCGCCCTTGCTCTGCTCGCCCTGTCGCTGTGCGGCGCGCCCGCCGCGCTGGCGCAATGCACCCGGGTCGCCCCCTGGATCGATTCCGGTTGCGATCCCTGCGGGGTGGGCACGGCGCTGGGCCGGGTTAACCTGACCAGCACTTACCTGCAGCCCGTCGGCACGCCGCTGGGCACCAGCGTGTTCGATCTCACCTCCGGCACGCGCTATCCCGATCCCAACAAAGTGTTGTATGAATGCGACGCCAGCGACGCGGGGCAGATCTATGAAGTCTTCGCCACCAACGGCGACGATCGCGTCGGCGGCTATTACGATCTGGGCGCCCAGGACGGCAACCCCAACTACTACGCCACCTACTTCCCTTACGTCGGCATCCGCCTGACCCATCTGGATTCCGGCAAGGTTTTTACCCGCTACTGGCAGTCGGCGCCGATTACCCGCTACGCCACCGTCGGCAGCAAAATTCAGATCCGGGTGAAAGACTTCAGCGCCATCCGCGCCGATCTGATCCGCATCAGCTCGCTGCCGGGCGCGGGCGCCAGCAACTACTGCGGCTACAGCGCCAGCAACCCGCTGGTGGGCATGGCCTCGACCACCGGCAATTCGAACTATACCTGCACGCAGCCAAACGGCTATGTCACCTTTCAGGGGCCCGGCATCGCCTCGGATCCTATCGGCAGCGACTCCGCCACCAACTACGCCACCTGGGGCACCGGGCGCTGGAACGCGATGGGCATGGGCACCGCACCAATCTCCTCATTGACCTATACCGCCACCTGCGTGGCGCGCAACGTCACGCCGCTGGTGATCCTGCCGACCATATCCGTCAGCCAGTTGACCGCCGGGCAAACCTCACAGGCGCAGTTCACCATCAATATCGAATGCGACAATGCCGCCGTGTCCGGCGTCAGCAGCAACAATACCGCCCTCGGCCTGCAGGTGCCGTATGAAAGCTATGTCGCGGCGCAGCAGCTGGGGCTAGTCAGCGCCAACGGCGGCGTGAGCTACCTGCTCTCCAGCGGCTACGGCACCGACAGCAGCGTCGCCACCGGCGTGGGCATCGCGCTCGCCAACGCCGGCAACGGCGCGCCGATGAACTTCGTCGGCTGGGCGCGCTGCAGCGCCGGGCAATGCCCGCAGGGCAACGACGCCGGCTGGTATCCGGTGCTCAACGGCGCCAGCGGCGGCGGCAGCACCGCGGCGGGGTTCACCCACTACACCACCCAGCTCACCGCCACGCTCGCCCGGCTGCCCGGGCAAACGGTCACCGCCGGCAAAGTGGACGCCAGGGCCTACGTCTGGGTTAAGGTGCAATGATGAGAAAGAAATATCTGACGATGGGATGCGCCCTGCTGCTGGCGCTGGCGGCCATGGGCGCGCAGGCGGGCATCATCGCCTCCGCCACTCGGGTGATTTTCCGCGAGGGCGACACGGAAAAAACCCTGATGTTGCTCAACACCAACGGCTATCCGATCGTGGCGCAAACCTGGGTCGATAACGGCGACGTCAACTCCGCCCCCGAACTGTCGCGCGCGCCGTTTGTCACCCTGCCCAGCGTATTCGCCCTGCCGCCTTCGGCGCTGAAAGGGCTGCGGATCCTGTTTGCCGGTGCGAACCTGCCCACCGACCGGGAGTCGGTGTTCTGGCTTAACCTGTATGAGATCCCGCCCAGCCAGCCGACCAGGCCGCCGCTGACGTCGCGCGTGACGCTGGCGATGAACACGCAGATGAAAATCTTCTACCGCCCCAAAGCGCTAAAGGGAAACGCCGAAAACGCGGCCGAGGCCGTCTCGTTCTCGCTGCAAAAATCGCCGGGCGGCTATCTGCTGCGCTGTCACAACCGGTCGGCGTTTTATCTCTCCTTCGCCCGCATCGCCGTGCAAACCGGCAGGCGCGATTACCCGGTGCGGCAAGAAAGCGACATGATGACCGCACCGTTCAGCATGCGGGATTATCACCTCGACGGCGTTGCGGCGCCGACGCTCCCTTCTCAGATCACCGTTCAGGCCACCTTCATCAACGACCAGGGCCAGCAGATCGTCAAGTCATACACAGCAACCCCATAACGATAAAAAGCAGTACATTTTTTAAGTACAGGAAATAGGGAAAAATGAGTCTAAGCAGATTCCAGCTACAGTTTCACCTGGAGAAACAGGCCAACAACATCAGGCAGTCACCGGCATTTCATACCGCCATCGTCAAACACGGGGAATTATTGAAGGAGACCTACAAGAAGCATCCGCTGTTTTACAAAATCATCTTCAGGAACAGCCGGTTCATCATTTGTTCCACCATCCTGTCCATTTACTACCACCAGCCTGCCGCCGGGCTGAAAGACATCAAAGCCTTTTTTAAAGGGAAGAACATCATCAGCGAGAACTCCCTGGACTCCTTTCTGTTCTTTTTGCGGGTCGGCCGCCGGCTGGAGGTCAAACCCTGCGAACATGACAAGCGCCAGCTGCGCTATAAGCCTACGCCGCACGCGCTGGCGGAAACCCAGGCGCTGATCGCCTCGATGGCGCGGCCCTACCAGGCGCTGGCGCCACAGATGCCTATCGCGGCGCTGCTGGCGGCGCCCGACTTTCTGCCCACCTTTTTCGCCGCCTACGGACAGCTGATGCTCAAGGAGATTTACCTGATCGATCTGGTGCCGCAATCCGGGCTGTTTATCAGCAAGGACGCCGGCCACATGGTGCTGCTGATGCTGCATATCGAAAGCATCCGGCAGGACTCCCCCTTTCTGCTGCTCTCCTCGGCGAAAATCGCCAAGTCGTGCTCCGTCTCACGCGCGCACGTGAATCGCATTCTGCAGGCGGCGGAAAAATCAGGCCTGCTGACCACCACCAATAACGTGGTGATCGAACTCAACAGTTCGTTCTTTATCATGGCGGAGCGCTATTTCAGCCTCTATTTCGCGATGGTCGAATTCGGGCTTGAACGGGTTTGGCACACGCCGCAGGCCGCCGAGCCCCGCTGAGCCGTTTACCTTTCCCGCAGCACCCGATCGATCAACCCCCAGGCCGCCGCTTCGTCGGCGGTCATAAAGCGATCGCGATCCAACACCCGCTCCACCTCTTCGTAGCTGAGGCCGCAATGTTTGGCGTACAGCCGGATCACCGTGTCTTTGGTGCGTTTCATCTCTTCGGCATGAATCAAGATGTCGGAGGCCTGTCCCTGAAAGCCGCCCAGCGGCTGGTGCACGTGCAGGCTGGCGTTGGGCAGCGCCATGCGGTGCCCCGGCTCGCCGGCCATCAGCAGGAACGAGCCCATCGAGCGCGCGGTGCCCATGCACAGCGTATGCACCGGCGCGCGGATATACTGCATGGTGTCGTAAATCGCCAGCCCGCTGGTGATCACCCCGCCCGGCGAGTTGATGTACAGGTGGATCGGTTTCTCCGGGTTTTCCGCTTCCAGAAACAGCAGTTGGGCGCACAGCATTTCGGCCACGTCGTCGTTGACTTCGCCATTGAGGAAAACGATCCGGTCGCGCAGCAGGCGCGAATAAATATCAAAGGAACGTTCTCCCCGGCTGGTCTGTTCCACCACCATCGGGACGAGCATCATCTTCTCACGCATCGGTGAACTCCTGGGTTGGCAAAAGGGAAATGAATTTAACGCGTCAGGCGGCGAGCATCATCGTCACCGAACCGTCATTGGCGGCGTCGAGCTGGTGGATAATCCGCAGCAGGCTGCCGCCAGCGGCGTCCGGCACTATCTGCAGCGTCACCACGCTTTCAAGGAACGGCGGCCGGTCGTCACGCAGACGGTAGCTCACCGCTTCGCCCGGCGTGGCGGCCAGCGGTTCGGCCTGCGCCAAATCCCCCGGAGGCAGCCACTGCTCGCGCAGCTCGGGAATGCTGAGCGCTCGCCACACTTTTTCCGGCGGCGCATCGAGCGAATACTCCAATATCAGCCGATCGCGCGGCGGCTGCTCAGCCTGTTTGTTCATTGATCCATATCCTTCAGCAAGGTTTGCAACGCGTCGATGCGCGCCGGCCACCAGGCGCGGTACTTCGCCAGCCAATCGGCGATCTGCGCCAGCCCTTCCGGGTCGACCTGGTAATTGACGAAGCGCCCCTGCTTCGTCTCGCGCACCAGCCCGGCATTGCGCAGCACCGCCAGGTGTTGCGACATCGCGGACTGGCTGATGGGCAGCCCTTCGCGCAGCGCGCTGGCGTTCATGCTGCCGACGGCGAGCTTGTCGAAGATGGTGCGGCGAGTCGGATCGGCCAGCGCCTTGAAGATGTCATTTACGTTCATACAAATACATTAGTATTCACTTATGTATTATGCAAGCGCCAGGGCAGGATTTTTGCGCAAAGCGAGACTCCGCGCCGGGGCACGGAGCCGATAGAGGAGAAATTACAGCGGTTTATTGCAAACGGGCGTGGTCAGCGCGGATTGCCCGGCCTGCGCCCCTTCCTGCGCTTCGAGCGCGAGGCGCGCCAAAGGCATGTCTTCATGGTAGCGCGCCTCGGCGCTCAGGCTTTTCGCGTAGCGGTTGTACTTCCACCAGGCGTAGCCGAGGAACACCACCAGCCCGCCGACGTTATAGAACACGATGGTCATGATGCTGGCGCCGGTCGGGAACGTCGAGGCGAAGAAGCCGACGGTGAAGATGGCGATCAGCACGCTGACGATGGCGATGCCCTGCAGGCGCGAGCCCATTTTGAAATCGCGCGCCACCCGGTCGTACTTCAGGCGCAGATTCAGATAGGCCAGCATGATGAACAGCGGCGGTAGCATCGAGGCGGCGGCGGTCATGTTGATCAGCGTGTTCATCAAATCCTGCACGCTGCTGGAACCCAACGTCGGGATCAGCATCAGCGGGATGACGATGAAGAACTGGATCCAGGCGGCGCGCGTCGGCACGCCATGCCGATTCAGACGAATGGTTTTCTCGCCGAAAATGCCCTTCGGGATCTCGGTGAAGAAAATCTTCACCGGCGCCGCCGTCCACATCAGCAGCGAGCCGAACATGGCGGTGAAGGAGACGATGCCGACAAAGCGGTTCATCAGCACCGTCGGCAGGCCGAAGTGCGCCGACAGGCCTTCGAACACCTGCACCGTGCCGCCGGTGAAATGCAGGTCAGCGCGGTGGACGAACACGTTGATCAGCAGCGAAGACACCGAATACAGCACGCCGATGAACAGCCCGGAAACGATGATCACCTTCACGAAGGCGCGGCTACCGCCTTTCACATCGTTCACGTACACCGCCACGGACTCCGCCCCACCCGCCGCCTGGAAGATCCAGGCGGTAATGCCGAGGAACGCCCAGTTGAAGTTCGGCGTCATCGCCTGCACGTTGATCGGGTCGGCCGGTTCGATGCCGCCCAGCACCGCCGCGCCCGCCAGAACGATGTAGGAAAACGTCAGCAGCAGCATCAGCGACGAGGTCACCGAGGTCATCGGCCCCAGCAGTTTTGCGCCGCTGTTGGAAATGCAGGTCGAGAAGGCGAACAGGAAGATGCTGATGATCGCCGTGGTCAGCGGGGTAAACACGTAGTCATAGCCCAGGAACGCGTAAGAAGCGTAGGCGATGACGCGCGGCAGCAGCGCGGTGAAGAAGAACAGGTTCACGAACCAATAGGTGTAGGCGGTGATAAACGCCCAGCGCCCGCCGAGCGCGCTTTTCACCCAGGCATAAACGCCGGCCTCGGAGTTGCGGTTGAGCGAGACGAACTCGGCGATGATCAGGCAAAAGGGAATGAAGTAAATGATGGTCGCCACCAGAAACACCGGCGACGAGGCGACCCCGAGCTGAATATTGTTGTTAATCACGTTGTTGAAACTGAACACTGCCGCAAACGTCATCGACAGCAGGCCAAACTTGCCGATGGTGTTTCTGTTCGACGCAGCCATAGAGATTCTCCGAATGGTGTAGGGGACTTCGGTTTGTTGTTATCGATCGACGAGTGCGCTATTTGTTAACAAAATAGCTGTCTTCCACCGTCACTTTTAAAATGACTTTTTTTACCTTGCCGCTTTCTGTGAAGCGGTGAGCCTGGTGGTTTTCGAAGATCGCCACGTTGCCTTTGCCGACCCGGCGCTTCTCGCCTTCGCCGCTGAAAAACTCGCGGTCGGTTTCGTCCTGATAGGGCGCCACCGTCGTCAGCGCCCGCTTGTCGGCCACCTCGACGGTCTCTTCCCCCTCGAGGTAATAGTGCACGTCGAAGTAGCGGCGGTTGCCCTCCAGCCAACCGTGCTGGCGGCCGGCACCGACGCTCAGCCGATACGTCAGCGAGTCGCCGATCGAATGGCACACGTTCGGGCTGATGCGATCGACATTGGCGATCGCCTCCATGCAGCGCAGCCACTTCTTGCCGCTGTGATAGATGCGCTGAAACTCCGCCAGGGATTCGAGAATGATCATGCGTTTTCCTCCGCAGACTGCGGGTGGTGGTGAGCGGGCGCGAAGTCATAACCGGCGAGCGCGGCGCCCTGCGTTTGCCGCCCGTCGAACGGCACCAGCGTGAAGCCGTAGCTGAACGGCGCCAGATAGACCCGGTGGGTATCCAGCACTTCGGAGCCCCAGGAGTTGGAGCCGAGGCCGAGGATCTGGTCGTCCAGGTTCAGCGTCAGGCAGTCGCTAGGCTCCAGCTCGTTGATGTGCTGGGCCTGGTGCAGCATCTCGGCGCTGTAGGGCCACAGGCTGAAGTTGATCGGCCGCCGCGGCTGGATGAAGATCCCCTTGCCCGCCGCGTCCTGCAAACTCAGCCAGCGCACGTCCTGCCGATTGCCGTTGTCCTGCGGGAACGGATAGTGTTCGAACAGCGCGTCGGCGCGCTGCCGGTAGTGGCCGATCAGGTTGGCCCGGCAGCTGTCACGGTAGTTCTCGCCCGGCCCGCGGCCGTAGTATTCAACCTGCTCGAAGCGGCGGCTGATGCCGAAATCGAGGCCGATTTTCGGGATAATCTGGCGGAAATCGCCGTAAGGCTCACCGGCCAGATCCAGGCTGACGTAGCCCTGCGGGGAGATGCGCCAGCGGTAGGTGCAGCGCATGCCAAAGTCGAACACCGGCGGCGCGATCAGGCTATGTACCTCGATCAGCAGATCCTCGCCCTGCCATTGCCGAGTGAGGCGGCGGAAGTGCTGCTGCATGATGGGGAAGTGATGCGGCAGCCAAATCCCCTCATATTCCTGTTTATGGTTATCGATCACCGGTTTGAAGAAGGTGATGCGCGGCGCGCGCCCCACCACTTCTTCATCGTCTACCCGCCACGACAGCAGTTCGCCGCTCAGCAGCGAGAACGCCAGCTGGAACCGGCCGCCGCTGACGATCAGCCGATGATTTTCCTCGCGGCATTGCAGCGCCGGCGCATCGGCCGGTGGTGGAGCCGGTCGCCGCGTCGCCGCCCGGCGCAGATGCTGATAATGTCCCAGCCGCTGGCCGCTCTCGCTGTAGCGGGTTGCGCTGTCCTTATGCACCGCCACGTCGATCAGCGTTTCCCCCTGCCCCAGCGCCAACACCGGCAGGTGCATGTCTTCGCTCTCGCCCGGCTGCAGGTGCGGCAGCTTGAATTCGTAACTCGCTACCAGGCGGCCGTCGGTCTTGACGCTGACCTTCAGCGTGATGTCCGCCAGCGAGCTGAACCAATAGCGGTTTTTCACCCGCAGCACGTCGCCTGCGCCTTCCTCCGCCGTCACCTCCACCGGGCACAGCACCTGCTGGTATTCACGCAGGCCGGGGCCGGGGCGCTGGTCCGGGTAGATCAGGCCGTCCATGCAGAAGTTGTAGTTGTTCGGGTAGTCGCCGTAATCGCCGCCGTACTGGTAGCGCTCGCGCCCCTGTTCGTCGTGGCTCAGCAGACCGTGATCGCACCACTCCCAGATGTAGTGCCCCTGCAAACTGGCGTGGCGGTTAAACACCGACTGGTATTCGAACAGCCCGCCGGGGCCGTTGCCCATCGCGTGGGCGTATTCGCACAGGATGCGCGGTTTGGGGTGCGGGTATTCGCCGAAGGCGTTCATCATCGCCACGCGGGAATACATGGTGCTGATCACGTCGGTCACTTCGGCGTCGCGATCTTCTTCATAGTGGATCAGACGGGTCGGATCGAGCGCCTTGCAGCGCCGGGCCATGGCGCGAATGTTGCAGCCGTAGCCGGACTCGTTGCCCAGCGACCAGATAATGATCGACGGGTGATTTTTCTGCGCCGCCACGTGGCGTTCGATGCGCTCGACGTAGGCCTGCTCCCAGCGCGGATCGTCGGTGATGCGGCTCAGATCGCCGACGTTGGCGAAGCCGTGGCTCTCCAGATCGGTCTCCGCCATCACGAACAGGCCATAGAGATCGCACAGCTCGTAAAAGCGCGGATCGTTGGGGTAATGGGCGGTGCGCACCGAGTTGATGTTGTGCTGTTTCATCAGCACGATGTCGCGCTCCACCCGCGCCATATCGACGGCGCGCCCTTTGCGGTGATCGTGATCGTGGCGATTGACGCCGTGCAGCTTGAGGTAGCGCCCGTTGACGTACATCAGCCCGTCGCGCACCGCGATCTCGCGGAACCCCACCCGCTGCGGCACCACGCCCAGCAGGTTGCCGGCGCCGTCATACAGGCTGAGCAACAGCTGATACAGATAGGGATTTTCCGCATTCCACTGCTGCGGGCGGCTGACCGGCAATTCGAAACGGCAGCTTAGCGCCCGCTCAATGCGCAGATCGTCGCGCCACTGCTCCGCCACGCAGCGATCGCCGTCGAACAGCTGCGCCTGCAGGCGGCAGCCCTCGGCGGCCTGCACACCGAGATGGCGCAGCTCGGCATCGATCGCCAACTGCGCGTCGCAATAGCGCTCATCGAAGGTGGTGACCAGCGTCAGATCGTGAAGGTGGGTAGCGCTCTGGCCGATCAGATAGACGTCGCGGAAAATGCCGGCCATCCACCACATGTCCTGATCTTCGATGTAGGTGGAGTCGGCCCACTGCATCACCCGCACCGACAGCAGATTCTCGCCCTGCCGCACATAGGGGCTGATGTCGAACTCGGCGCACAGCCGGCTGCCCTTGCTGAAGCCGACATAGTCGCCGTTGACGTACACCTCGAAGTAGGTTTCCACGCCGTCGAATTTGATCAGCACTTGCTGATCCTGCCAGCCGGCGTCGAGCGTAAAGTGGCGTTGATAGGCGCCGGTGGGGTTATTGGTCGGCACGTAAGGCACGTCGATCGGGAACGGGAAGCCCTCATCGGTGTACTGCAGGTGGCCGTGCCCTTCCAGCTGCCACATGCCCGGCACCGCCATATCGCCCCAGTCGTTCATCGGCTCCCGGTAAAACGCCGCGGGCACCTGCGCCGGGTGCTCGAAGAAGCGAAAACGCCAGCGGCCGCTCAGCAGTTGGAAACGCCGGCTGGCGTTGCGATCGAAGCTCAGCGCCTGCCCGGCGTCCGCGTAGCTGAAGAAGCTCGCGCGCGGCGCCAACCGGTGCTCCGACTGTTTTTCAATGTTTTCCCAATTATTCACGTCACGTCTCCCGACACCTGTGCAATGCGGAAACGATAGTAAATATTTAGTAAAAACTACAGTTGATATTTACCAAATGACGACAGGATCACAATAAATCTCAAAGGCCTTTTTTTATCATGACGTTAATTTTGAGCGCCAACGCCCCCGCCGAGGCGGGGCCGGTCAGGCGACGGTGGTGTCGCGCAGCTGCAGCGAGCTGGGAACGAAGATCGACAGCGGGACGGCGCGCTCATCGCGCAGCCGCTCCGTCAGCAGGTTGACGGCCTGTGCGCCCATGGTTTCCGAAGGGATGCGCACCGTGGACAAGGCGGGGAAAATAAAGCGGGCGGTGGGAATATCGTTGACGCTGATCAGCGCGATCTGCCCCGGCACCTGAATGCCGTGTTCGTGCAGCGCGCGCAGCACGCCGATCGCGATCGAATCGGTCGCCACCAGCAGCGCCGGCGGATAGCCATTCTGGCTCTGCAACATCGCTTTCGCACACTGGTAGCCCGACTGGCTGCTGAAATCGCCGTGGTAAATGTCCTGCGCTCGCACCACGTTTTGCTGCCGGCCATACTCGACGAACGCCTGCTCGCGCTGGTCGATGCCGGCCGGATGGTCGCGCCCGCCGATAAAGCCGATGCGCTGATAGCCGCGGCCGATGAAGTAGTCGATCACCTTACGGCTGATCTTGTACAGGTTGACATTGACGCAGTCGAACCGCTCATCCTCCACCACGCCGTCGATGAACACCACCGGCGTTTCCTGCTGCCTGAGCTGCTCATACAACGCGGGCTGTGGCCGGCCGATCACCAGCAGGCCGTCGGCCGCCGGCAGCGCCTTGTCGCCGTTGAAGTCGTAACCGGCGCTCAGCGCCACGCCCAGCTTTTCGCACTGCGTCTCGATGCCGTAGCGCATCGCCAGGTAATAGGGATCGTTGATCTCCACGCCCTGCGTATAGGTGAACAGCGCGGCGAAATGCAGGCGTTGCCCGCTTTGCCGTTTGGAAGGCGCGATCTTGTATTCGAGGCGTTCCGCCGCTTCCAGGATCTTCTGGCGGGTTTGCGCCTTCACGCTCAGGGTGGGGTCGTCATTCAACACGCGCGAAACGGTGGCGACGGACACATTAGCGGCTTCAGCAATTTCCTTCAGTGTGGCCATAGAGTCCCAATGCACAGACGAAAAACGGTAGCTTAATCGGATAGCGATGCGGCGTACAGCGCCACTCGCGACCTCTCCTTCCCAGACCGGGCCAGAGCACGCTCATGCCAGCCGTTGCCGGGCGTCTGCAGCGAAAGATACCCATTTCGCCCGCTGTGATCAAGTTAACGATTTACTGATTAAAGCATATTTTTTACTAAAAATTTTACTAATATACCTGCCGTTTACCGCCCCGTGAAGGCGGACTTTTTCTCTTCTCCCAGGGAGCCGGGAGCGACCTCGCGTGAGCCGCCGCTCGGCTGACGTTCCGATCCATCCAACATCAGGCCTATGCCCCATGAAACCACTAAGCCATCACGCCCTGTTGCCCTTGCTGCTGCTCGTTAACGCGCCCGCCTGGGCGGCGCAGGAACCGGTGACCCCGGCGGAGCGCAATCAGCTCCCACCGCCGCCGCTACCCGATAGCGCCGCGACCGCCCTGCGTTTTTACGGCGAGCTCGGCATCGGCGGCAGCGTCTATTTGAACGGCGAACATCAACATAAATACAGCGACGGCACCTATATCGAAGGCGGCCTGGAGATCAAACGGGGCCACTGGTTCGGCCTGATTTACGGCGAAGGCTGGACCGTGCAGGCGGACAGCCAGGGCCACGCCTGGACGCCGGGCCACGGTTGGGGCGGCTTCGAGGGCGGGTTGAACCGCTTTTACGGCGGTTACCGCACCGACGACGGCACCGAGATGATGCTCAGCGTGCGCAACGACTCGTCGCTCGACGACCTGCAATGGTGGGGCGACTTCACGCCGGAATACGGCTACGTGATCCCCAACACCCGCGATCTCAGCTACGCCGCCAAGCTGCAAAACCTGACCGGGCGCTTTCGCTACAGCGTGACGGCGGCGCCGGAAAGCCGCATCGACGAGAGCAAGGCGCTGCTGCACTTCGGCAAATACGATCGCTATTCCGACAAGTACACCTATCGGGCGATGATCAACGGCTACACCCAGTACGACCTGCAGGACAATCTGACGCTGCTGAACGGCCTGGAAGTGACCGACGGCCTGGGGCAGCTGTTTTTGCTGGGGCTGCGCGGCCAACACCTGGCCGGCCGCGTCTGGCACCACACCGGCAAAGGCGACAGCGGCGGCCATCCCGGCAGCGAATCGGGCCTGATGCTCAGCGCGATGACGGAAACCGCCAAAGGGCTGTATCTCTCCACCGCCTACAGCTACGCCCGCCACCGGTTTGATAATGCGGCGGATACCGCCACCTCATACGCCCAGTTCGGCGTCTGGTATGAATACGCCGGCGGCAAGCTGGCCACCGCGCTGGACAGCAAATTCTTCATGCGCAACGACAGCACCGGCGCCAGCAACTCGGTGTTCCTGATGCAATATTTCTATTGGTAACCGTTGAGGCTCCTACGATGAACATGACTCCCCTGACCCCGCTGGCCACTGCCCTCACCCTCGCGCTGACGCTGACGCTGACGGGCTGCGCGCCGAAAACGCCCGACGCCGACGCCCCGTTGGCCGAGCGCTATAAAAACGTCATCGACCGCCGCGGCGCGCCGCACTTTATGCTCGATTATGATTTCGACGATCACCAGCGCTTCAATCCGTTCTTCGATCTCGGCGCCTGGCACGGCCACCTGTTGCCGAGCGGGCCGGAGGGCATGGGCGGTTTCCCCGGCCCGGCGCTACTGACCGAAGAGTACATCAACTTTATGGCCAACAATTTCGATCGGCTCAGCGTCTATCGAGACGGTAAGCCGGTGCATTTCACCATGACGGCCTACAGCCTGCCCGGTGCCCTGGTGCAGCGGCTCAGCGCGCCGGGCGTGACCGTCAACCTGACGCTGCGCTTCGCTGGCGCGCGCACCTCGCTGCTGGAAACCCAAATCCTGACCGACACGCCGCTGGAGCTGGTGTGGGACGGTGAATTGCTGGAGCGCTACGCGGCCAAAGAGCAGAAGCCGCAACCGCCGGCGACCCTCGCGCAGGCATTTCCTGACTACACGCGCCGCATTGTGCCAACGGCTGACGGCCTGCGCGTCACCTTCGGCAAAGTGCGCGCGCCGTCGCAGCTGATGACCTCCGGCCAGTCCGAGTATCAGATCCACAAATCGCTGCCGCAGCGCACCACGGTCGACGGCCATCGCTTCCGCGCCACGGCGCGCATCGCCGGCTCCACCACCCTGTACACCACCTACTCGCACCTGCTTACCGCCGAAGAAGCGCGGCGCGAACAACGCGCCATCGCCGACATCCTCGCTCACCCGCAGCGCTATATGGCCGCGTCGGCCCAGCGTTGGGAACGCTATCTCGCCACAGGGCTCAGCAACCCGCACGCCACGGCGGAACAAACCCGCGTGGCGGTCAAAGCGATGGAAACGCTCAACGGCAACTGGCGCGGCGCCGCCGGGGCGATGAAGTTCGACTCGGTCACCCCCTCGGTGACCGGACGCTGGTTCTCCGGCAACCAGACCTGGCCGTGGGACACCTGGAAACAGGCTTACGCCATGGCGCACTTCAACCCGGACGTGGCCAAGGACAACATCCGCGCGGTGTTCGCCTTCCAGATCCGGCCGGGCGATGCCCTGCGCCCGTGGGACGCCGGTTTCCTGCCCGACCTTATCGCCTACAACCCCAGCCCGGAGCGCGGCGGCGACGGCGGTAACTGGAACGAGCGCAACACCAAGCCGAGCCTGGCGGCCTGGGCGGTGATGGAGGTGTATCGCGTCACCGGCGATAAGGGCTGGCTGGCGGAGATGTACCCGAAGCTGGTGGCCTACCATGACTGGTGGCTGCGCAACCGTGACCACAACGGCAACGGCGTACCGGAGTACGGCGCCACCCGCGACAAAGCGCACAATACCCCCGGCGGACGCATGTTGTTCACCGTCAAGCGCGGGCAGCGCGAGCAAACGCTGGCCGGCCTCGACAATTACGATCGCATCGTGCGCGAGGAGCAGTACGACAGCATCGAGATCCCGGCGCAGACCGCCGCCTCCTGGGAGTCGGGCCGCGACGACGCGGCGGTATTCGGCTTTATCGACCCGGATCAATTGGCGCGCTACCTGGCGCAGGGCGGCAAACGCGAAGACTGGCAGGTGAAATTCGCCGAAAACCGCGCGCCGGACGGCACGCTGCTCGGCTACTCGCTGCTGCAGGAGTCGGTGGATCAGGCCAGCTACATGTACAGCGACAACCGCTATCTGGCGGAGATGGCCGATATTCTCGGCCACGGCGCCGAGGCCGCTGCCTTCCGCGCCAAAGCCGACCGGCTGGCGGCCTACATCAACACCTGCATGTTCGACAAGCACAGCGGTTTCTTCTATGACATCCGCATCGAAAGCCGGCCGTTGGCCAACGGCTGCGCCGGCAAACCGATCGTCGAACGCGGCAAAGGGCCGGAAGGCTGGTCGCCGCTGTTCAACGGCGCCGCCAGCCAACCGCACGCCGATGCGGTGGTCAGGGTGATGAAGGATCCGCGCGAGTTCAATACCTACGTGCCGCTCGGTACCGCGGCGCTGACCAATCCGGCGTTCGGCGCGGACATCTACTGGCGCGGCCGCGTGTGGGTCGATCAGTTGTATTTCGGCCTCAAGGGCATGGAACGCTACGGCTATCGCGACGATGCGGTGGCGATGGCGCAGGCTTTCTTCCGCCACGCCGACGGCCTGGTCGCCGACGGGCCGATCCGCGAGAACTACAACCCGCTCACCGGCAAGCAACAGGGCGCGCCGAACTTCTCCTGGAGCGCGGCGCACCTGTACATGCTGTATAACGACTTCTTCACGCAATAAGCCGCAGCGGCCACCGCCATCGTTGCCCGGCGGTGGCCCGCGTTTATGAGCGGATCGGGATCACCAGCACGTCGATATTCAGCTGGTTGATGGCGTTGCGGGTGGAAGAAAACAGGTTGCTCCACAAATCGTGGTGGTGGCCGAACACCAGCAGATCGATATTCTTGTCCACCACTGCCGTGCGCAGTTCGTCAACAAAGCCGCCGCGCCCGATAATCACTTCCGCGATCGGATAATTGACGTTTTGCGTGGTGGGTTCCAGCTCTTTGCGGATCTTCTCTTCGAACGACGCGCCCTCATAGCTGTGCTCCGAAAAGCCGATCGCCGCATGGTAAGTGTCGTAGTGAACGTCCACATAGATCAGCGAGAGTTTGGCCTTCAGCGCCTCCGCTAACAGCGCCCCCTTTTCGACCAATCGTTTGCCGTCATCGCTCAGATCGGTGGCGATGACAATATGGTGGTAACACATAGCGCCTCCTGTCATGGACTCGGTAGAGCCGAGGCTCCGATATCACGTCAGAGTCATATCGTTATGGTTAATTTTAGTTCAGAAACGGCGCGCGCGGCGGGAGAGATAGCGGCGGGAAGGCCCCGTTGCCGGGGCGGAAGGGAGAGATTACTTTTCGCGCTGCGCCTCAAACCAGACGTTGCACAGCGACAGGATCAGCGTGTTGGCGTCTTTCACCAGCACGTTATCGCCGGGCACCCCATCGGTGCCCTGATCGGTGATGCCTTTGATGACGGTATCCGCGTGCTGAATGGCCACGCGCTCGACCGACGGCGTGCTGATGCCCAGCATCGGGAAATCGATGTAGGAACTGCTGCCGGAATTGTCCTCGACGAACTCCTGCGCTTCTACGGTGCTGACGGTGGCGCCTTCGCTTTTCAGCGCCGTGCCGTTCCAGCTGAATGCATCCGCCTTATAGCTGATTTTACCGCCGATCAGGCTCTGCGCCTGCTGTTGATCCCAGCAGCCGGTGGTCTGCGTCGGCACAATTTTACTGACGCGCCAGTTGCCCAGCAGCTGTTTGGGGATCGGCCCGGTATCGCTCTCCGCCGCCCGAACCTGAGTCGCCGAGACGCAGGCCAACACCACCAGCGGCAGCAGCGCCTTGCTCCAAGTGTTCAATCGCATTGTTTTTTCCTTCGTTTCAGTACCCAGTCTGCCCTCGCGGGCCAACGGCTATCATAATAAGCCCGCCGATTCGCCGTCAAAACAATCCGCACCGCGCCAGGCGGCGGCCGCTCATAGCTAATCGCTATGAGTCATAGTGAATCAGTATTTTGTTTTATCCCAGCGATTACCTACAGTCACTGCCACTATTCTGCCAGCCAAAATTAGCAGGCAATGTTGACAAGGACCCTGGGAAAATGACATTTACGCTGAAAAACCTCACCCTGGCGCTGGCCGCCGCCGGCACGCTGCTGCTGACCGCCTGTGGCCCGACGGCACAGGACGATCACCACATCAAGGTCGGCATCAGCGCCGGCATCGATCAGTCGCTGTGGGCGGTGGTGCAAAAGGTCGCCAAGCAGAAATACGATCTGGACGTGGAGGTGGTGACCTTCAACGACTACGTGCTGCCAAACGAAGCGCTGAATAACGGCGATCTGGACGTCAACGCCTTCCAGCACAAGCCGTATCTCGACAAGCAGATGCAGGAACGCGGCTACAAGCTGGCCGCGGTGGGCAACACCTTCGTCTACCCGATCGCCGGCTATTCGAAGAAGATAACCGCACTCAGCCAGCTGCCGGACGGCGCGCAGGTGGCGGTGCCGAACGATCCGACCAATCTGGGCCGCTCGCTGCTGCTGTTGCAAAAACAGGGGCTGATCACCCTGAAAGACGGCGTCGGCCTGCTGCCGACCGCGCTGGACATCGTCGGCAACCCGAAAAAGCTGAAGATCGTCGAGATTGAAGCGCCGCAGCTGCCGCGCGCGCTGGACGATCAGAAAGTGACGCTGGCGATCATCAACACCAACTATTCCAGCCAGATCGGCCTGTCGCCGGCCAAGGACGGGCTGTTTGTCGAAGACAAAAACTCGCCGTACGTCAACATTTTCGCCAGCCGCATCGACAACAAAGACAGCGAGAAAGTGAAGGATCTGGTCAAGGCCTATCAGACCGATGAAGTGGCAGCCAGCGCCGCCGATATCTACAAGGGCGACGCCGTCAAAGGCTGGTAACCCTCCCCCGCATGCCCGTGGCGCCCGCCACGGGTTTTTCATTTCCGCCCTCCGCCGCGCCGTTCAATTTTCGCCCACTCAGATCACAAATCAAGCACGGCGCTTTAGGTGAATAAAGCTGCCATGTTGTATACAAGTTTGCGTAAATGTTTTCTATTTGTTTCAAAAAACCGCTGGGGAAAATGATGAAAAATAGAAAAATCAAAGCGTTGCTTGTTACCTGTGCCGTGGTCGGCGCCGCGTTGCTGGCCATCGCCGGTAAAGCGGAAAACGCCGATAAAACCTTCCTCTCCGTCGCCACCGCCTCCACCGGCGGCACCTACTACCCAATGGGCGTCGGGTTGGCCAACGTCTGGAGCAACCGGCTGAAACGCCAGGGGATACAGGTCACCGGCCAATCCTCCGCCGGTTCGATCGAGAATATCGATCTGCTGCAAAAGGACGAGGCGCAGCTGGCGATTTTGCAGAGCCTGATCGCCGTCGAAGCCTATCAGGGCGTGCGCAACTTCGACGGCCGCGCCTACGGCGATCTGCGCTCCATCTCCATGCTGTGGCCCAACGTCGAACACTTCGTGATGCTGGAAAGCCGGGTGAAAGACGGCACGCTGAACGATATCGCCGGCACGCGCTTTTCCGTCGGGCCGCAGGCCAGCGGCACCGAACAGTCGACGATGATCATCCTGCAGGGCGTTAACCTGACCAAAAAGTCGCTGTCGGCGGAATACCTCGGCTACGGCGACACGGTTTCCGCGATGCGCGACGGGCGCCTGGACGGCGGCGCCCTGCCCGCCGGGGTGCCGGCCGCCGCCGTCACCGACATGTATGCCAGCGGCGTGCCGGCACGCATCCTGGAAGTCACCGACGAACAGCTGGCCAGCATCAACGCCATCGCCAACTCCTGGTTCCGCTTCGACATCAAGGCGGAGACCTACCCGCGCCAGCCCAAGGCGGTCGCCACCATCGCGCAGCCCAATATTCTGGTGGCCCTCAGCCGGCTCGATGAAAAGCTGGTGTACGACCTGACCAAAACGATGTTCGAAAACCTGCCGGAAGTGCACCAGGTACACAGCTCGGCCAAATACATCTCGCTGGAGAATGCGCTGAAAGGCGTTTCCGTGCCGCTGCACCTCGGCGCCTATCGCTACTACCGCGAAGCCGGCGTCGAGATACCCGATTATCTGATCCCGCCGGAAGCCGCCGCGCTGGCCGCCAACCCTTAATCCAGGAGGACGTATGAGCACTCACCCTTCTTCACCGCAGCCCGCCGTCGATCTGGACAAGGAAGCCGGCGCCGGCAACCGGCAGCTGAGCGGCATCTATTTGCAGCTGGCAACCGTCCTGGCGATCGCCATTTCCGCCTATGCCATCTACGCCAACGCGCTGTCCAACACGCAGGAGTTCTACCGCAACACCACGTTCCTGAGCGGCATTCTGATCCTGGGCTTTATCCTGTTCCCCTTCTCGGCCCGGCACGCCACCCGCAGTTTCAACCGCTGGGACTATCTGTTCATCATCCTGACGCTGGTCAGCTACGGCTATTTCTACGTTAACTACGTCGATCTGCACGTGGTACGCAAGAGCATCCCCAACGCCACCGACTATGTGATGGCGGCGATCGGTATCGGCGTGCTGTTCGAAGCAGCGCGGCGCACCACCGGCTATTTCATCCCCGGCCTGGCGAGCTTCGCCATCCTCTATGCGCTGTTCGGGCAGTACTTCATGGGCATTTTCGGCCACGGGGGCTTCTCGGTGGAACGCCTGCTGTATCGGCTGTTCATGACCAGCGAGGGGATTTTCGGCATCACCCTGTCCACCGCCTCCACCGCCATCGTGGTGTTTATTCTGTTTGGCGCCTTTCTCAGCGTCAGCGGCGCAACCGCGCTGTTCAACGATCTGGCGCTGGCCGCCGCCGGACGCCGCCGCGGCGGCCCGGCCCAGGTGGCGGTGATCTCGTCGGCACTGACCGGCTCATTGAGCGGCAGCGCGGTGGCCAACGTCGCCACCACCGGCACCTTCACCATTCCGCTGATGAAAAGCATCGGGCTGTCGTCCCGCTTCGCCGGCGCCGTGGAAGCCACCGCCTCCACCGGCGGCATGATCATGCCCCCCATCATGGGCGCGGCGGCGTTTATCATGGCCGGCTTCCTCGGCATCTCATACACCACCATCGTCATCGCCGCCATCGTGCCGGCGCTGCTCTATTACGCCGCGCTGATCATGGCCATCGATCTGGAGGCCAAGAAACAGGGTCTGAAGGGCATCAACAAGGAGAACATCCCTCAGGTGCGCGCGGTGCTGAAGGCGCGCGGGCTGTTGCTGCTGCCGCTCGTCATCGTCATCGGCACGCTGCTGCTGGGCAAAACGCCGATCTATGCCGGCTTCCTCGGCATCATTGCCATCATCGTCGCCAGCTGGCTCACCCCCGACAGTTCGGTGCGCATGACGCCGAAAAAAATCGCGCTGGCCTTGAACGACGCGGCGCGCGGCTCGATCCAGGTCACCATCGCCTGCGCCGCCATCGGCGTGATCATCTGCGTGGTGACCATGACCGGCATCGGCTCCACGCTGGCGTTCAACATCGTCGCCATGACCGACAACACCCTGTGGATGATCCTGCTGGTGGTGATGCTGGTGTGCATCGTGCTCAGCATGGGGCTACCCTCCACCGCGCTCTACATCGTGGTGGCTGTGACCGTGTCGCCGATCCTGATCAAAGCCGGCGTGCTGCCGCTGGCGGCGCATTTCTTCGTGTTCTGGTTCGGCGCGTTGTCCAACATCACGCCGCCGGTGGCGCTGGCCAGCTACACCGCCGCCAGCATCGCCCGCGCCGATCCGATGCAAACCTCGTGGGACGCGGTGCGCCTGGCGCTGCCGGGCTTTATCATCCCGTTCATTCTGGTCTACAACCCGATGCTGTTGATGCAGGGCGACGATCTCAACCCGCTGTCGGTGCTGCATATGGTGATCAGCGCGCTGGTGGGGATCTACGCCCTGTCGATCGCCAGCGCCAATTTCTGGCTGATGAAGACCCACTGGCTGGAGCGGGTGCTGTTTACCGCGGCGGCGATTTTACTGATCAAACCGGGCCTGATGACCGATCTGGGCGGCGCGGCCCTGATCGCCGCCGCCGCCGCCATGCATCTGCTGCGCTATAAACAGCGCGCCGCGCTGCCGGGAGGCGCGTCATGATCCGCAAGGTCACGCGCCTGAAAGCCTCTCATCAGGTGCTGGCGCAGTTGAAAGCCGGCATCAACGACGGCACCTTTCCGGTCGGCGAGAAGCTGCCGTCGGAAAACGTGTTGGCGGACGCGTTCGGCGTCAGCCGGGTGCCGGTGCGCGAGGCGCTCGGCGTGCTGGAGGTCAGCGGCATCATCTCCTCACGCCAGGGCGGCGGCCACCGGGTGGAACAGCATTCGCTGCTGAGCAAATACGAACCGCTGGTGATGGAGGTAGCCGACCGCCGCGAGGTGGAAGCGCTGCTGGAAATGCGCGAAGTCATGGAACAGCAGGCGGCGCGCATGGCCGCCGAACGCCGCACCGAACAGGAGTTGCAGGCGATCGAACAGGCGCACCTCGCCTTTCGTGACTGTACGCTGAACGACGGCCAGATCGGCTATCGGCAGGACTACCTGTTCCATCGCGCCATCATGCAGGCTTCGCATAACCCGTTTTTCGTGCAGATCCTCGATAACATGCACGAGCTGTATCTGGGGGTGCTGGTGTACTCGCTCAGCAAAAATCGGGGGCGGCAGGCCGAGCGCCAGCGGGTGATCGACGAACATGAGCGGGTATTTATCGCCATTCGCGACGGCGATGCGGCGGCGGCCACCGCCGCCATGCAAAGCCATCTGAACAACGTACGCGGCAAATTACGCCGCCTGGAAAACGAGGAGCAAGAGCCGTGATGTACGACGCGATCGTTATCGGTGCCGGCCTGGTGGGGCTCGGCGTGGTGAATGCGCTGCAGGAAGCGGATCCGCAGCGGCGCATTCTGATCCTGGAAAAAGAGCGCGGCCCGGCGGCGCACCAAAGCGGCCACAACAGCAACGTGGTGCATTCCGGCATCTACTACACACCCGGCAGCCTGAAAGCGCAGTTGGCAAAACAGGGCAACCGCAGCATGTTCGCCTTCTGCCGCGAACACGACCTGTATCACGACCAATGCGGCAAGGTGATTGTCGCCACCCAGCTAAACGAACTGGATCGGCTGGAGAACATCTATCAGCGCGGCCTGCAAAACGGCCTGCAGGTCACCCGGCTGTCGCAGGCGCAGCTGCGGGAGCGCGAACCGCACGTCAATGGCCTTGAAGCGCTGCTGGTGCCCGACGCCGGTATCGTCAACTACGCGGAGGTGGCCGCCAAGCTGGCGGAGATCATCGTGCGGCGCGGCGGCGAGATCGCCTACGGCCATCAGGTTGAGGCCATCCACGAACACGCCGGCGGCGTCACCGTCACCGCCGCCGGCGATACCTTCGAGGGAAAACTGCTGATCAACTGCGCGGGGCTGTTCAGCGATCGCATCGCCAAACTGGCCGGTTACGAAACCGGCATGAAGATCGTGCCGTTCCGCGGTGAATACTATGTGCTGGACGACGCGAAAAACCACCTGGTCAACCATCTGATCTACCCGGTGCCCAACCCGGATTTCCCTTTCCTCGGCGTGCATTTTACCCGTATGTATAACGGCAAGCGCGACGTCGGCCCCAATGCGGTGCTGGCCTTCAAACGCGAAGGCTACCGCAAATGCGACTTCAGCCTGCGCGATCTGAGCGAGGTGCTCGGCTATCGCGGCTTTTGGAAAATCGCCGGCAACTACCTCGGCGAAGGGCTGGCGGAAATGCGCCGTTCGCTGTCGCGCCGCCGCTTTGCCGAGAACGCCCGTCGGCTGATCCCGGCGCTGCAGGAGCAGGATATTCGCCCCGGCCCGGCCGGCGTGCGCGCCCAGGCGCTGACCGCCGACGGCAAGCTGGTGGACGACTTCCACTTCGTGCAGGGTAAACGCTCGCTGCACGTGTGCAATGCCCCCTCTCCGGCAGCGACCGCCTCGCTGGAGATCGGCCGCGAGATCGTGCGCCGCCACCTGTCCGCTTTCTGACGCCCGTTGAGGCCACGGCGCCCGTGGCCTCAGCCGCGCTGGATGGACACGCCGCCGTCCACCAGCATCGCGGTGCCGGTGACGAATGAAGCTGCGTCGGACGCCAGATACAGCGCCGCATGCGCGATCTCCTCCGGCATCGCCAGCCGCTTCAGCGCGTGCAGATCGGCCACCTGCGCCAATGCCTCCGGGGTATGGCTCATCTGCCGCCCCATTGCCGTATCGGTGCCGCCCGGCAGCAGCGCGTTCACCCGAATGCCGCGCCCGCCGAATTCCACCGCCAGCGCCTGCGTCAGGCCGATCAGCCCCGACTTGCCGGCCGCATAGGCCGCCGTGCCGGGAAACGCTGCGGTGTGGCCGACGAAGGTGGAGGTGAAAATCACCGAGCCCGCGCCGCGCGCCAGCATGGCGGGGATTTGATATTTGGCGCCGTAGTAGGCGCTGGACAGGTTGGTTTCCAGCACCTCGCGCCACTCTGAGGCACTCAACGCCAGCGATGGCCCCAGCGGCCCCAAGGTGCCGGCGTTGTTGAAGGCGATATCCAGCCCGCCGAATTCGTCGACCGCCGTCGCCGTCAGCCGTTCGGCGAAGGCTTCGTCGCGCACGTCGCCCGCCACCGCAAGCGCCCGGCCGCCCTCGCGCCGAATGTCCTCCACCAGCTCCGCCAACAGCGGCTCGCGCCGCGCGCCCAACACCAGCGCTGCGCCCTGGCGGGCGAACAGCAGCGCCGCCGCTTTGCCGATCCCCGAACTGGCGCCGCCGATCACCGCCACCTTGCCGTTTAATGCGTTCATCGCTCATCCTCACACGGTTTAAAGATCCTCAGTGTGAAGCAAGATCCGGCGCCGCGCTGGCCGCAAGCGGACATGTAACTGACGCCAATAAAAAAGGCGCTGCAAGCAGCGCCCCGGCAACGCGAATCTGACGGTTAACTCACGGCCTGGCCGCATACTTCTGCATCGTGGCCGGCGTCACCAGCTCGAACGGGATCCAGTAATACGGTTCGAGTTTTTCCCCGTTGATCATGCGCTGCGCCACATCGACCGAGGCTTTGCCCTGGCCGACCGCGTCCTGGAACACCGTGACCTGCATCTTGCCGGAGGCCAGCGCCTTGAGGCCGTCCGGCGTGGCGTCGATGCCGCCGATCAGCACTTTCCTGTCCGCCTTGCCCGCCTGCTGCAGCGCCATGATTGCGCCGATCGCCATCTCGTCGTTGTTGGCGGCGACGATGTCGATCGCTTCGCCGTTGGTCAGCCAGTTCATCATCAGATCCATGCCTTCACTGCGTGAATAGTTGGCGCTCTGCTTCTGCACCACCTTCATTTTCGGGTACTTGCTCACCACCTGCTCCACGTCTTTGGTGCGCTGCAGCGCGCCGGCGTCGGTCAGGTTGCCGATCATCACCGCCACGTTGCCCTGATAGCCGGCCAGCCGCGCCAGCTCTTCCATCTGCAGCGTGCCGGATTCCCGCTCGTCGGAGCCGACGAACACCACGCCCTGCGGCAGTTTGGCGTCGCCCGGCGTGCGGTTCACGTACACCAGCGGCACGCCGGCGGCCTGCACCATTTTGGTCATCACCGGCGTGCTGGCCGAGTTGACCGGATCGACGATAATCGCGTCCACCCCGGCGCTGATAAAGCTCTGCACCTGATCGGTCTGGCGGCCGACGTCGCCGCGCGCGTCCTCAAACTGCACGGTGATGCCGCGCGCCTTGGCCTCCTTGTCGATCGCCTGGCGGATGATGGTGAGGAAGTTCTGGTCGAAATAGGCCATCGACACGCCGATGGTTTGCGCCCATGCCGGGGTAGACGCGCACAGCGCCACCGCCAGCCACAGCCCTTTCAGGTAGTTCATGATGTGCCCCCCAGGTAAAAAAAACGCCGCCGGCCAACCCTGGCACCGGCGGCAATTCACGGCAATCAGTGTTTTTTGCGGTTGCGCCGCATGTCGATCGACACGGCGGCGACGATAATCACGCCCTTGATGATGTCCTGAATGTAAGAGTCGACGCCGATAAAGGTGAAGCCGCTTTTGATAAGGCCCAGGATCACCGCGCCGATCAGCGTGCCGGTGATGCGCCCGACGCCGCCCATCAGGCTGCTGCCGCCGATCACCGCCGCGGCGATGGCGTCCAGCTCATACGACATCCCCATGCTCGACTGGCCGCTGCTGACGCGCGCCGCCAGCACCACGCCCGCCAACCCCGCCAGGCCGCCGGCGATGGTGTAAACCGTCACCAGGTACTTGTTGACGTTGATGCCGGAAACCCGCGCCGAGGTCATGTTGCCGCCGATGGCGTAGATGTATTTGCCGTAGCGGGTATGCTTGAGCGCGATATGGAAGATCACCGCGATCACCAGGAAGATGATCACCGGCATTGCGCCCTGGCCGATTGACGTGAAGCCGTCAGACAGGAAGCTGACCGGGTTGCCCTTGGTGTAGTACTGCGCCAGGCCGCGCGCCGACACCATCATCCCCAGCGTAGCGATGAACGGCGGAATGCCGGTGCGGGTGATCAGGAAGCCGTTGATAAAACCGCAGACGATGCCCACCCCAATCCCCGCGCCGATCGGGATCGCCGCCGGCAGATCGAGCAGCCCCGGGTACATCGGCGAGATGCTGTCCGAGGTCTGCGCCAGGCTGGCCGCCACCACCGCGGTCAGCGCAATCAGCGAGCCGGAGGAGAGATCGATGCCGGTGGTGATGATCACCTGGGTGACGCCCACCGCAATGATGCCGATGATCGCCACCTGCAGCACGATCAACAGCAGGCGGTTCGGATTCAGCAGGAACGACTGATCGCGCATGTACCAGCCGAGGATTTCGAAGATCAGCGCGATGCCGATCATCACGATGAAGATGCCGGTATCCTTCGGCATTTTGCCGCTCAGCCCGGAGAACAGCGTTCCCTTGCCCGTTGAATCGGCGGAGAGCGGCTTCTCAATCTTTACGTTACTCATGATGTTCACCCTTCGTTATTCTGAGGCCAGCGCCAGGATCTTCTCCTGGTCCGCGTCGTCTTTGTCCAAAATGCCGGTGATGCGGCCGCCGTGCATCACCATTACCCGGTCGCTCATGCCGAGGATCTCCGGCAGCTCGGAGGAGACCAGAATGATGGCGACGCCGCGGTTGGCCAGCTCGCTGATCAGGCGGTAGATTTCCGCTTTCGCCCCCACGTCGATGCCGCGCGTCGGTTCGTCGAGGATCAGGATTTTCGGCTGCGCCAGCAGCCAGCGCGCGATCAGCACCTTCTGCTGGTTGCCGCCGCTGAGGTTATTGATGATCTGATCCATGGTCGGCGTTTTGATGTTGAGCTTTTTAATCTGATCCATGCAGTCTTTGGCCATCTGCACGTGGCTGACGAAACCGTTCTTGCCGATGTATTCCGACAGGTTGACGATGCTCATGTTCTCGACCACCGACAGCACCAGAAACAGGCCGGATTTCTTGCGGTCTTCGGTGAGGAACGCCAGCCCGCTCTCGATCGCCTTCGCCGGGGAATCCACCTTCACCGCCTGGCCTTCGATAAAGATCTCGCCGCCGTCCGCCGGGTGCATGCCGAACAGGCTTTCCATCACTTCGCTGCGCCCGGCGCCCACCAGCCCGGCGACGCCGAGGATCTCGCCGCGCTTGACGCTGAACGACACGTCATGGAACCAGCCGCTGCGGCGCAGCCCCGCCACCCGCAGCACTTCCTCGCCGATATTGTTGTTGAATTTTGGGAACATCTGCGTCAGTTCGCGCCCCACCATCATGGTGATCAGCGACTGTTTGGTCAGGTTTTCGGTTTTGTCGCAGGCGATGAAGGCGCCGTCGCGGAAAATGCTCACTTCGTCGGTAATGGCGAAGATCTCGTCCATCTTGTGGCTGATATAGATGATGCCTTTGCCCTGCTCACGCAGTTCGCGAATGATGGCGAACAGGTGCACCACTTCGCCTTCGGTCAGCGCCGAGGTCGGTTCGTCCATGATCAGCACGTCGGCGTTATAGGACACCGCCTTGGCGATCTCCACCATCTGCTGATTGGCGATGCTCAGCTCGCCCACCAGCGTGTCCGGCTGCAGTTTGATGTTCAGCCGCGCCAGCAGCTCGCGGGTTTGTTCGTTCAGCTGTTCGTGGTTGACGAACCCCAGCCGCGCAGGCTCGCGCCCCAGCCAGATGTTTTCCGCCACCGTCATGTAAGGCACCAGGTTCAGCTCCTGGTGGATCATGGAAATGCCCGAATGCAGCGCCTGCAGCGTGTCGCTGAAGGTGACCGGCCGGCCTTTGATTTTTATCGAGCCTTCGTCCGGGTGGTAGATGCCGATCAGGCATTTCATCAGCGTCGATTTGCCCGCGCCGTTTTCCCCCATCAGCGCGTGCACGCTGCCGGGTTTGATTTTAATCGAGACCTTATCCAGCGCTTTGACGCCGGGGAACTGCTTGCTGATGCCTTCGGCCTCAAGAACATAAGGGTACATACCGCTTACCTCCGCACTGACCCACGTTTTCCGCCGCGCTCGCCCCACACCGGCGCCCGCGGCGGGCTTCAAGGCTTATTTCTTGTTTTTATCGGCGAATTGCTGGTAATTGGCCTGGGTGATCAGTTGGTAAGGGATCAGCACGTTGCTCTCCACTTTCTCGCCTTTCACCAGTTGAACGGCGGTCTGCACCGCGCCTTCGCCCTGGCCTTTGGCGTCCTGGAACACGCTCAGCGCCAGATCGCCCTTCTTGATGAACTCCAGCGCGTCCGGCGTGCCGTCAACGCCGGCCACCAGCACGCCGGATTTCTTGGCTTGCTTCAGCGCCAAAATAGCGCCGATGGCCATTTCGTCGTTGTTGGAGGCGATGGCGTCGATCTGCTGGCCGGACAAAATCCAGTCGGTGGTGACGTCTACCGCCTCTTTGCGGAAGAACTTGGCGGTTTGCTTATCGATAATCTTGATGCCGGGGTAGTTGGCCGCCACTTCTTCCACCCCGCGGGTGCGGTCGCGCGTGGCTTCGCTCGACAGCTCGCCCATCAGGATCATCACGTTGCCCTTGCCGTTCATCAGCTTGGCCAGTTCCTCCATCTGCAGCTTGCCGGCCAGCTTGGAGTCGGAGCCGACGTAGGCCATGCCGGCCGGCAGCGCCACTTCCGGCTTGCGGTTGACGAACACCAGCGGGATCTTGGCCTTCTCGGCCAGCTTGATCATCGGCTTGACGCCCTGGGTATCCACCGGGTTGAGGATGATGGCGTCGACGCCCTGGCTGACGAAGTTTTCGATTTGTTGAATTTGCTGCGCGATGTCGCCCTTGGCGTCTTCGAACTGGCCGCTGACGTTGCCGTCGGCCTTCATTTTGTTTTGCATCGACTGGCGCAGAATGGTGAGGAAGTTGTCATCGAAGTAAGCCATGGAAACGCCGATCTTGATGTCTTTCGCCAGCACGCTGGCCGGCAGCATGCACATCAGTACCGAGGCGGCGATCAGTTTCTTCAGCTTCATGTTCGTTACCCTTTAATCGTTAGAATGAAGAGGTCTGTTGGTTGACAGCTAATGAAAAATATTTTTTACATTCAAACAACAATACGGTCGGTGTTATCCCTTTGATACGGCGAATTTACCGCGTTATCGCCGTATCAAGGCCGTTGTAAAAATGGTGATCGATGTCTCAAAACAGATTAAAAACAACCAATTGAAATAAACCCCTGGCACAACAAACGGCGTCTTTACCGCTTTTTTAAATGTTTATTTCATAATTGAGGTTATTGAAACTTTTTAACCCAAACAAGCGAAACATGCATTTTGGAATGGCTTATTAACAAAAACATGACACGGATCTAACAAATGAAGTGCAAGCCGCTGGCGAGCGTTCCCCTTTCGTGCGCCGGCAAAAACTGCGAGCGGCCGCGCAGTTTGCGGTTTCCGCGTTTCCCGACCATCCTTACTCGGCAATAATGGACATATCCCTATCTCAAGAGGACCTGACATGCAGCTCAGCAGCAAGGTGCGGATGAACCGCCTGTTCAACAACGGCAAGTGCCTGGACGTGGCGATCGATCACGGCATCGCCAACGAACCGGATTTCTTGATCGGCCTGGAAGATATCGAACGGGTGATGGGCAACCTGATCGCCGCGCGCCCCGACGCCATTCAGGTCAACTACGGCCAGGCGGATCTGCTGCAGCGCGCGCCGCAGCGCGAAAAACCGGCGCTGGTGATACGCACCGACGTCGGCAACGCCTATAACGCCGCCCGCCACCGCGAGATGTGGGCAGTGCTGCACAATCCGGAGGCGCCAATCCTGGCGGCGCTGCAAATGGACGCCGCCGCGGTGGTGGTCAATCTGTATATGATCCCGGATGAGCCCGGCATTTTCCGCCAGTGCGTGGAGAACATCGGCCGCCTGCGCCACGCCTGCGATCGCTACGCCATGCCGCTGATGATCGAACCGCTGGTGATGGCGCCGGCCGGCCAGGGCGCCGCCTACGGCTCGCTCGGCGACGTGGAGAAGATCGTGCCGCTGGTGCGGCTGGCGCGCGAACTGGGTGCCGACATCATCAAGGCCGATCCGACCGATCGGGTGGAAGACTTCCACCGCGTGGTGGAAGCGGCGCGCTGCCCGACGCTGGTGCGCGGCGGCGGCAAGGGGGAGCTGGGGCCGGTGCTGGAGAAATCCGCCGCGCTGATGGCCCAGGGCGCCTCCGGCATGGTTTACGGCCGCAACGTCTATCAACACAGCAATCCGTCGCAGGTGGTGCGCGCGTTGATGGCAATCATCCATCAGGGCGCCAGCGGCCAACAGGCGCTGGAGATCTACCGCCAGCAGTGACCCGCTTTTGTAACTAAAATAAGCCCCCCGCTCCCCGGCAGCATGCTATAACCTGCTGCCGGTAACTGCAGCTTGCCTCATTCCTCGCTAGAATACGCCGTGATATCGCCATTCGGAGAACCGCCATGCCAAAACAACGGGTGCCGCTCAAGCTGAGCACCTCCATCACGTTGATGGTGTCCGCCATCATCGCTTCGGTGCTGCTGGTGGTGTTCGCGCTGTTTTTCGTGCAGATGAGCCGCGAGGGGCAAGATCAGCTGCAGCAGAAAGCCATCGCCGTCGCCAATACGCTGGCGCTCTCCAGCACCGTGGTTGACGGCCTGCAGCGGCGCGATCAAAGCGGCGCCATTCAACGCTTCGCCGAGCAGGTGCGCCATCAAAACGAGCTGTTGTTCGTGGTGGTGGTGGATATGCAGGGTATCCGCTATTCGCACCCCAAACCCTGGCTGATCGGCAAGCATTTTATCGGCGACGATCTGGCGCCCGCGCTGCAAGGCAACGTCAACAGTGCCATCAACCGCGGCACGCTGGCCCCGGCGCTGCGGGTGTTCGTGCCGGTGTATGACGCGCAGAAACAACAAATCGGCGTGGTGGCGCTCGGCATCGCGCTGGACACCGTGCAGCGGGTGGTGGCGGAGAGCCGCTGGATCATCTATTGGACCATCGCCTTCGCCGCCCTGGTCGGCAGCCTGGGCACCTTCTTCCTGGTCTCTGCGCTCAAACGCATCATGCTGGGTTTCGAGCCTTACGAAATCTCCAACCTGTTCGAACAGCGCAACGCCATGCTGCAGTCGATTAAAGAAGGCGTGATCGCGGTCGATAATGAATCCCGCATCACCATCGTCAACGACGAAGCCAAGCGCCTGCTGCGGCAGAGCGGCCCGGTGGAAAACCTGCTGCTGGAAGCCGCCAGCAAGCACTGGCCGGCGCAGCTGCATCTGGCGGAGGTGCTGGCCAGCGGCCAACCGCTGCGCGATCGGCAGATCGGCTTCAACGGCAGCGAACTGCTGACCAATACCGTGCCGGTGATCGTCAACGGCCAGGTGACCGGCGCCATCGCCACCTTCCGCGACAAGACCGAGGTCAGCCGCCTGCTGCAGCGGCTGAGCGGCATGGCGCACTACGCCGATGCGCTGCGGGTGCAGTCGCACGAATTTATGAACAAGCTGCATGTGATACTCGGCATGCTGCACATGAAGGCCTATCAGCAGTTGGAAAACTACATCATCAACACCGCCAGCAACTATCAGGAAGAGATCGGCGCGCTGCTGCGCAAGATCCACTCGCCGGAAGTGGCGGGCTTCTTCATCGGCAAAATCAGCCGCGCCCACGAAGCCGGTGTTGAGCTGACCATCGAGGAAACCAGCCTGCTGCCGGAAACCGACGATCCGGAAACCACCCACGTGCTGATCAGCGTGCTCGGCAACCTGATCGAAAACGCCATCGACGCCATCGACGGCGTTGAGGGCCACGAGATCGGCCTGAGCTTCCATCATCACGACGATCAATTACACTGTATCGTCAGCGACGATGGCCCCGGCATCGATCCGGCGATCGGCGCGCGCATCTTCGAACACGGATTTTCCACCAAGGGAACCGGACGCGGCATCGGCCTGGCGCTGATCCGCAGCCATCTGGAGAAACTGGGCGGCAGCATCGATTTCGAGTCCGAACCGGGCGAGCTGACCCAATTTTTCGTGCACCTTCCCTATCAGGCCAAGAGCAGAACCCATGATTAACGTACTGATTGTCGACGACGACCCGATGGTGGCGGAGCTGAACAAATACTACCTGAGCCAGGTCGGCGGTTTTCACTGCCAGGCGACGGTCGCCACTCTGAGCCAGGCGCGCGCGCTGCTGGCCGATGCCGGCGTCAGCATCGATTTGGTGCTGTTGGATATCTACATGCAGCAGGAGAACGGGCTGGATCTGCTGCCCGGCCTGCGCGAGCTCGGCGAGAAGACCGACGTGATCATCATCTCCTCCGCCAGCGACGTGAACACGGTGCAAAAAGCGCTGCACTACGGGGTGGTGGATTATCTGATCAAGCCGTTCCAGTTCAGCCGCTTCAAGGAGGCGCTGAGCCACTACCGGCAGCAGTCGCAGCTGTTGGCGCAGCGCGAGTTTTCGCAGGCCGACGTCGACAGCCTGCTGCGCCGCCAGCCCGGCGGCCAAGAGAGCAAAAAGCTGCCGAAGGGCCTGACCAGCATCACCCTGAGCACGGTCTGCGAGTGGATCGAACAGCAGCACGATAACGAGTTTTCCACCGACAATCTGGCCAACGCCATCGGCATTTCGCGGGTCTCCTGCCGCAAGTACCTCATCTATCTGGCGGAGAGCGGCATTCTCGGCACCCGTATTCTGTACGGCGCCACCGGCCGCCCGGTCTATCTGTATCAGCTGAAACCGGACGCGATCGCCATGCTGAAGGAGCATTGCCGCCCGGCCTAAACGACGCCGGGCGCTGATGGCGCCCGGACGATTAATGTTAGAAGCTGTGCGTGTAACACTTCGCCTCGCGGTGAGGATCTTTCGAGTGTCTCCGCAGGCAGCGCTGCTTTTTCTGCTGCTGCTCCAGGTTCCGCTGCTGCCGCTCGGCGGTCTCTGCCGCCTCGCGCTGCTGTTCGCGCGCAATCGCCTGCTCGTTGGCCAGCGTCAGGTTATCGACATTCCACACCTTGTGGCGCAATGCGTCGCGCTTTTTCTGGTACTCCTCGGTGACCTTACTGTCCTTCGGCGGCGCCGCATGGTATTCCAAATCCACCCGCGCCTGCGCGAAGCAGCAGCTACACAAGGCCGAACCGGCCAACACTATCCTTTTCATCAATGACTCCTTTTACATCGCTTGACTCTGCGCGCACGCCGGCTCAACAACCGTTTGGCGATGCCGGCGGTTTTTCCTCTGAACGGGGCGCGCGCTGCCCGCCGGTGACGGGCGCTTTGCCGGGCTCGATACCGCACTCCGCCAAGCGCGCCAGCTCCTCCGCATCGCGCTCTGTCGGCGTCGCTTCCTCACTCATTTCCTGCCGCAAATCCTGCGCCAACGCTTTCAGGCGCTTTTGAAACAGCACCGGCGACACGCCTTCGCACGGCCTGTCGTAACGCGCCGCGCCGGCGCTTTGGCTTAACGGCAGCAACAGCAAGAGAAAGATCGCGGCCATCTCCTTCGCCATGGGCAACTCCTTTGATTACGCCGAAATAAACCGGCGGTTCCCTATAAGGAAAACGAATTGTCTGTTAACGCAATGAATGGTTGGGCCACGGCAGAATAACGCAGGAAAGGTAAACCCTCCGACAATATCGGCAGAATGCGCGCATTAATTTGGCTGAATATATTTAGCGGCTTAACGATCGAATATTTTCGCCCCATCAAAGGTGCCGCCAATGCCGACGTTTCCTTCATGTAATACCGAGGAGGCGGACTCACCCGCCATGATGCGTTGCCGCTGCTCCCGCGTGGCAGGCTGCGGCTGAGACCAGTCTGGGGACGTCGACGTCGGCTGAATCGCGCTGCAAGCGCTCAACAATAATAACGGTACCGGTGCCCAAAAACGCCATGTCATAATTTTCTCCTTAAAGGAAATAAAATACTCGCAGCTGGCGGCAAGGGTAAATAAAAAAATGACTTTCTTTAGTTTAATAACCGCCGTTATTTCACCATCCGCCCGCCGATGTTAATCACCTGGTTAACCTATTAACCTGAAATAAACATTTTCGCTTAGCCACCCGATAATTCGCAGGCAATAAAAAAGGCCGGGCTAACCCGACCTTGTTTGACCGCTCGACGCGCTTAGACTAGCTCGATCACGTCGAAGTTGGCTTCGCCGCTCAGATCGGCGTCGTAGTCAACGCCCTGCAGACCAAAGCCGAACAGGCGCAGGAATTCCGCCTTGTAGCCCTGGTAATCGGTCAGTTCGTTGATGTTGTTGTCGTTCAGCTGCTGCCAGATGGCACGGCAGGTTTCCTGCACTTCGTCGCGCAGTTCCCAGTCATCCAGACGCAGGCGGTGTTTCTCGTCGGTGTCCGGCGCCGCGCCGCTGTACAGCTTGGTGGCGAACAGACGCTGGATCTGCTCGATGCAGCCTTCGTGAATGCCCTGCTCCTTCATGATTTTGAACACGATGGAGATATACAGCGGCATCACCGGAATGGCGGAGGAAGCCTGAGTCACCACCGACTTGAGCACCGCAACGTAAGCCGCGCCGCCTTTGGCCTGCAGCTTCTGGTTGATGGCGTGCGCCGCGCGATCCAGATCTTCTTTCGCCTTGCCCAGCGTGCCGTGCCAGTAGATTGGCCAGGTCAGATCGGTGCCGATGTAGGAGTAAGCGACAGACTGCGCGTTATCCGCCAGCACGCCCGCTTCGTCCAGCGCGTCCATCCACAGCTGCCAGTCCTGGCCGCCCATCACCTTCACGGTGTCGGCGATTTCTTGCTCGTTGGCCGGCTCGACCACGGCTTCAACCAGCACGTCTTTGTTGGTGTCCAGCGCGACGGATTTGTACGGTTCGCCGATCGGCTTCAGTGCGGAACGCACCACTTCGCCGGTTTCCGGCATCTTACGCACCGGCGAAGCCAGCGAGTAAACCACCAGGTCAACCTGACCCAGGTCTTTTTTGATCAGATCGATCACGGTCTGACGGCACTCGTTGGAGAATGCGTCGCCGTTGATGCTTTTCGCGTACAGGCCTTCTTCTTTAGCTGCCTTGTCGAAACCGGCGGAGTTGTACCAACCGGCGGAACCGGTTTTGCCTTCGCTGCCAGGCTTCTCGAAAAATACGCCGATGGTGGCCGCACCGCTGCCGAAAGCGGCATTGATGCGCGAGGCCAGACCGTAACCGGTGGATGCACCAATGACCAGCACCTTTTTAGGCCCGTTTTTCAGTTCGCCGCGCGACTTAACGTAGGCGATTTGCTCACGGACGTTGGCTTCACAGCCTGCCGGGTGAGCGGTGGTGCAGATAAAACCACGAATTTTAGGTTTGATAATCATAGTAATTTTTTCTTGGTAGCTAAAAACCGAAGGACAATATACCTGATTTTCTCAATATACTTAAGAAAGTGCGAAAACAAGCGCAGTGAACAGACCAGTCGGCAAGCCCACCGCCGAGGCATGTCATGATGGTAAAGGGATAATCATGGCAGGCCGGATTGCGATTACCCGGCCTGTCGAGGGTCACGCCTTGTTCTTTTCCAACTGCTCAATCAGCGTGTAACGCAGCGATGAGGCATCGGCCGGCACGTTCTCTACCGGAGTAACGCGCACTTTCAGCCGATACTGATAGCCCGGTTCGAAGGTGAAACCTTCGATGCCGGTATAGAACAACTCCCACGGCTGCTGCGCGGAGCGGCGCACCTGCATGCACTTCATCGGGGCGACGCCCACGCAGTCCACCAGCGCGCTGTTCACCAGCAACACTTCCGTTTGGCCGCCTTTCTCGTTTGCGGGCTGATTCATCGAGGTTCCCTCCTGGCTGCAGCCGGCCAGTGCGGCCAACGTAACAAATAACAACGCTTTAATTTTCAATGTACTGCACCAATAGTCATGTAGGTCGGGCGATCCTAACAAATTGACTGGATGAATTGAACCTTGCTGCGTGCCGGTGGTGGCGCCATTCATCGTAAAGAACGTCTTGTTAAGCGAAATGACTCACGCAGGAATATCAATCTCCGGCACGCTTATCAGCCTGGTAAATACCTGCAAATAAATCCCCTGTTCTTATCCGAACCGGTAATTATCCCCGCCGTTTTTTCTGTTAAAAACAGCTGGCTTGCGCAAGCTATACGCCATTTAACCGAATCGATAAAGAGGGAGTTTTATGCAAGAGATCGAGGCTAAATATTTTCACCTGATCGCCGGCGCAGGTAACTTTGCCAACAACCGCGGCAGCAATGGACGCGTCAACAACAACGGTGGCAACAAGAACAACAGCAGCAGCACAGCAATAAAGGCGGCAATACCTGCTCACGCTCAGCTGTTTTAACTAATCAGAGCTCCGGCTGAGTCTTTCCGTTCAGTCGGCGCTTTCAGCATTTCGGTGATAACAATGTTTAAACTGTTCCGTACCTTGTGCCTGCTACTCGGCTTTTGGATCGCCACCCTGCTGCTCAGCGGCGCCGGGGTTTCTTTTACTCACGGCTACGCCGCGCCGAAAAACCTGTCGCATTTCGTCGTCTCGCTGGTGGTGGTCGGCGCAATGCTGCTGTGGACCCATAAATTGCTGCGGTTCTTTTTTGCCGAGAAATTTGAGAAGAAGCCGCGCTAAGCCGTGTTCTCATTTTGGCTGTCGCCCGCAATGGTAAAACCGGCATCGCGAATTGCCGCCTTCACCTGCCTGGCGTCCATCACCGCCGTTTTCACATAGCCAAAGAAGGCTACCCGTGCGCCGGGCAAACGGATTGGCGTCGCCAGTTGGGCACTGAGCTCACGATTGCGCTGCGCCATCAGCTCGGCGCGCGCCTGCCAAAACGCGGCGGGATCGGTTGGGGTTTCAGTCGCGGTTTCGAACAGCGACGCCAATTCGCTCAGCGCCTCCCACTCCGCCAACAGGGCGGCAACCACTTCAGGATTAGCCACCTGCCCCCAGTCAGAGGGTAAAGCGCCCTCACGCCACGCCTCAAGATAGGCGGGCAACACCCTCTTCAACTGGCTCAACCGATCGTTCAACACAGGTTTCCTTTTATAACGCTTAATGCCTTGATATTCCCCATAATGCCACTCTCATTTAACCGGTGATGGGAGCAATGACCGGAGCTTATCAGCGCCATAAATGACGTAATGACTTTTGGTGCGGCTAAATTAGCGATATGTGCGGGTGAGGAGTGCGGAGCTGAGGTGTTACGACTGGAAAGAGAAACCAAAGTTTTATTGGCGCTTTAAGTGGAATTCCCTTATAAATCAATCACACAAAAAAAGACCGAATACGATTCCTATATTCGGTCTAGGGAAATGGCTCTTGGGAGAGAGCCGTGCGCTAAAAGTTGGCATTTAATGCAGGGCTTGTTCAGCCGTGCACTTTAAGAGTAGCCTACCGCGCCAGTTTTGCCAGCCGCCCGGCGGCCGCGTGATAGTTTCGTGACGAAATAACTATGCGGCAAATGCGCATCAATCCGCGCGCGCTGGGCAAGGCGTTGGCAAACAAGCGGTTAGTCAGCGCACAGCTTCTCGGCGCGTTCGATAAACGGCGCCAGGCTCATTTTTTTCCCCGGTTCGGCAGGGTCGTCCAGCAGGAGCACCTCCAGCGGCTGCGCGCGCTGATGGCCCTTCTTCACCTGCTGCTCCGCTGCGTCGTTGAGCGGGTATTGCATCAGGGTGCTGTTATTCAGCACGAACAGCGCGCCGCCGCTGCGGCACTGCAGCGTCACTTCTTCCTTGGTGAACGCCCACTGTTTGCCGTATTCCAGTTTGGTGATGTTCACCAGTTTGTCTGCCGCCAGCGCGCCGGTCGCGGTTGCCAGCAGCGTAATGCCGAGTAATACCGATTTCATGTGTTGGCCTTAAGGTTGCTATTCACGTCGATTTTCCCGCAGCTTGCCCGGTTGCGGCAAGCCGAAATGTCAAACCGGCGCATAGGTTGCAAATAAACTGACCAGCAGCAGCACCGCCACCCCCAGCCCGACTTCGAGCCAGCAAGCCAGCACCACGCCGCGCTGCGCCAGCGCCGGCACGCGGCTCATCGCCGGCACGATGGCGTAGCGATTGGCCAGCGCCACCATCACCATCAGCGCCACCAGCGCGGTTTTAATCAGCAGCAGGCGCTGATAAGGCGAACCGAGGTTGAGCGGCCAACCGCCGAGAATGATCAGGCTGTTGACGATACCGGTGACGATCACCGCCGCCACCGCCAGGTGCCCCCAGCGCGAAAAACGGATCAGCGTGGTGATGGCGTCGCTGCGCCACTGCGGCGGCTGCAGATAGCGCAGGCAAACCAGCAGCGGCGCCAGGCAGCCGAACCAGTAGCCGGCGGCCAGCAGGTGCACTGCGTGGTTGGCGCGGTGCAGCGCGCCCAGCGCGCCTTCGTGCATCGCCGCGTGGCCGATAAACGCCAGGCTCACCAGCAGCAGTACCGAACACAGCGCCAACGCCTGCGCACGCGGCCGTTCCGGCAGCAGCAGGCTCAGGATCGCCAGCAGCGACAGGCCCAGATGCCAGCGCCACACTTCGCCGAAGGTGGTGCCGAGCACCGCCCACCAGACCTCCAGCCGCCAGGCGTCTTCCCAACCGTCGCCCATTTGCCCAGCCTGAATGGCCAGCAGCGCCACGGCGGAAAGCCCGGCAATCCAGGTGCCGGCAAGCAGCAGCGGGCGCACATCGCGGGAGAGGATCGGGGAGAGGCGCTGCGGTGACAGTAAGGCGGTGAACAGACTGATGCCGAACATCAGCATCACCGCCGCAAAGTGCACCAAGCGACACAGAACGAACAGGGTCGCCAGACTCACGATCAGTTTACGGTGAAGCTGTACTGGCCTTTGGTTTTATGCCCGTCGACCGAAACCACATGCCAGCTGACGTTGTATTTGCCCGCGCTCAACTCACCTTCGATCGGCACATTGACCTGGGTGTTGTTGTTCGGATCGAGCTGCAGTTTGCCGGTTTTCACCACGGCGTTGTCCGGGCCGGTGATTTTCACGCCGCTGAAGTTCGGTTCGATGCCTTCGGAGAAGCTGAGGGTCAGCGCCTTCGGCGCCGGGCTGACGCTGGCGTCGGCCTTCGGCGTTTCCACTTTCAGGTGGGCGTGCGCCAGCGCTTGCTGCGAAGACAGGCCGACGAACAGGACGAAAACGGTGGAAAGCAGGCGACAAGAGGAACGAATTTTACCGATCACAGTGGTATCCCTTAACAGTAAAAGAGGGTCATAAGGGTTAAGGCCACAGCCAAGGCGATGTATCAGCGGCCCCAACCCACCGCAAATGATTGCGCCACGGGTAAACAGAAAAACGGGTTGTATCGGCTAACCCGCTGTTTTGACTCTACCATCCCTGTAGCGTATCGCGGTAAATCATAACGACCGCGCTGCGGCAAGTCGAGCGCATCACTGGCATTTTGCGATCCGGCAGCACGTATCGCCGCATAACCGCGATAAACGCAGGGTAAAAAAAACCGCGCGTCAGGCTCGCCCGCGCGCGGTTTTCCGATATTCTGGTGCGAATTAAGCCTGGCCGTTGCCGCCCTGGCCCATCGCGCCCATTTTCTTCAGATCTTTGTCGATGAAGAACAGGCCTTTGCCGCTGGTGCCCACCAGCGCCAGCTTATCCAGCACGGATTTGAACAGTTTCTCTTCTTCGTGCTGCTCCGCCACGTACCACTGCAGGAAGTTGAAGGTGGAATAATCGTGTGCGGTCATGGCGGCGTGCGCCAGTTCGTTGATCTGACGGGTGATCAGCTGTTCGTGTTCGTAGGTCTGCTGGAACACGTCCGCCAGCGATTCGAACGCCACCGGCGGCGCGGCGATGCTGCCCAGCAGCGGCAAAGAGCCGGTGTCGCTCAGGTAGTCGAACAGGCGTTGCATATGCTGCATCTCTTCCTGAGAGTGCTCTTTAAGAAATGCGGCGGCGCCTTCAAAGCCTTTATCGCTGCACCATGCGCTCATTTGCAGGTACAGGTTCGCGGAGTAGAACTCCAGATTCAGTTGCTCATTCAGCTTTTGAGTCATTTCTTGCGTCAGCATAATGATTCCTTTTATTTTGCAGGTCATGAATTTAATTTCCGCGCATTATGCCCTGCTGCCGTAAAAATAAAAACACCTTATTTACACCCGATCAATATTAATTATTTATTTACTTAAAATCAAACACATAAAATCATATAGAAATTCACGCTAATTATTATGATAATTATTCCCATCTTTTATTTTAATCAAAAAGCGAATCATTCTTATTTAAAAGAATAAATAGATTGCATTACTCTTTGGAAAATATCGTCCGCCGCGGCGGCGCTACGGGCTTGCCAAGCGTCGCCGGGTGGATTACCTTCTGCGCAGGTTCAATACGGCAAAGTAAGTAAGGAGCATAGCGTGGGTTACAATCTGGCCGAGCTGTCCAAAGAAGAGATGGACAGGGTGAACGTGGATCTCGCCGCCTCTGGCGTGGCGTACAAAGAGCGCTACAACATGCCGGTGATCCCGGAAGTGGTGGAGCGCGAACAGCCGGAACCACTGCGCGACTATTTTCGCGAGCGTGTGGCGCACTACCGCGCGGAATCCCACAAGTTTTCGCGCCTGCCGTACGAGCCGAAGGCCAAATAACAAAACCCGCCGTTACGGCGGGTTTTTTGCGTCACTTGCCGGCGAACCGGTCGGTGGCGATCATCAGCTGGTGCAAGATGCCCGGCTCGTCATACGAATGCCCCGCCCCTTCCACTATATGCAATTCCGCTTCCGGCCAGGCCTTGGCCAGATCCCAGGCGTTCTGCACCTGGCAGGCCATATCATAGCGGCCGTGGACGATCACCGCCGGGATATGGCGGATCAGCGGCACGTTGCGCAGCAGCTGGTCATCGCTCTCCAGGAAGCCCAGATGGGTGAAATAGTGGTTTTCAATGCGGGCGAACGCCAGCGCGAAATCATCCTCGCCGAACGAAGCGGATTCGCGGCTCGGCAACAGCGTGACCGTCTCCCCTTCCCACACGCTCCACAGCTTGGCCGCTTCGAGTTGCACCTGCGGATCGGCCGAGGTCAGCCGCTGCCGGTAGGCGGCGATCACGTCTTTACGTTCTTCATCCGACAGAATGGACAGCACGCGCTCCCATTTGTCCGGGAAGAAGCGTGACGCGCCGTCCTGATAATACCAATGCAGCTCCTGCTTGCGCAGGGTGAAGATGCCGCGCAGCACCATTTCACTGACGCGCTCCGGGTGAGTCTGCGCATAGGCGAGCGCCAGCGTCGATCCCCAGGAACCGCCAAACACCAGCCATTGATCGACGCCGGCCATTTCGCGCAGCCGCTCGATATCGGCCACCAAATGCCAGGTGGTGTTGTTGTCCAGGCTGGCGTGCGGACGGGAGCGGCCACAGCCGCGCTGATCGAACAGCAGCACCTTGTAGCGTTCGGGATCGAACAACTGGCGATGATGCGGAGAAATGCCGCCGCCCGGCCCGCCGTGAATGAAGACCGCCGGCTTACCGTTCGGGTTGCCGCTCAGCTCCCAGTAGATCCGGTGGCCATCCCCAGTGTCCAGCCAACCGCTGTCGTATGCCGCTAACGGCGGGTACAAACCTCGTAATTGTTCCATGGCGCTTTCCGTCTCTCTGTGAGTCATGCTTTCATCAAAGCGGAAGCCGCCCGGCAGGTCAACGGTAAAACCCGAAAACTAGAACGCGCGCCGAGAACTCGGCGCGCGTTTGCTCAAAATCACAACGACCTGCCTGCAAAATGCCCACAGGCCCTATCGGTTGAGGGGCGCATTCGCCCCCCGGGAACTCAGTTAGCCACCTTTGCGCATATGCGGCTCGCGCATCTCCTGCGCGGTTTTCGCCTCGATGCTCAGTTCCGCCGTCGGGCGCAGCAGCAGGCGCGCCAGCCCGATAGGTTCGCCGGTTTCCCGGCAGTAGCCGTACTCGCCGTTCTGCAACCTTGCCAGCGCCGCATCGATTTTCGGCAGCAGGCGGCTTTCGCGATCCAACTGGCGGAACAGCAGGCGCAGATCCTCTTCGCGCGCCGCCTTGTCGGCTTCATCGCCCGTCGCTTCACCGCCGTCGATCTCTTTTTTCAGCTCATCGATGTGCAGCAGCAGCTTTTGCCGCTCATCTTGCAGCAGCTGGCGGAAAAACGCCCGTTGAACCGAGTTCATATAATCAGAATCCGGCATGGCCAGCAGTTGCTGCGCATCCGGTAACGTCATGACTGTCATTGCGCTCTCCCAACATCAAAAGTGTAACATTATAACATAATATTTATTTTTAGCACCCGGTCATCCAAAAACAAAATTTCACGCACAAACAGCCGGTTAAACACAATTCGCACTTTGTCGCTTGCATCCTGCCGACTTTAGGCGGTTAATGGCTGAGCAAGCCACCCAATCATAGGTAACGAGAGGCCATCATGAGTAAGGGAATGGATAGCAAAAAGAATGCGAAGAAGAAGCCGTTGAAAACCCCAGCTGAGAAACGTGCGGAGAAACGCGCCAAAAAAGCGCATCCGTCTGGTGAGTAAGCGCCCTTCCATCCGTCATTAAACCCGCCAAGGCGGGTTTTTTATTGCCTCACAGGAGAGATGGCCGATGTCCTGCCTCACCCTTGCCGCCGCCCAATACCCCGCTGCGGCGGCCAATATCGCCTGCAACCTTGAACGTCATCTTGAATTCGTTGCGCAGGCAGCAGATCAGCAGGTACAACTGTTGGTGTTTCCCGAACTGTCGCTAAGCGGCTATGAGTTGACCGATGCTGCCGAACTGGCGCTCACGTTGGGCGATCCCCGTCTGCAACCACTCAGTGCGGCGGCACAATCGCGGCAGATGACAATCATCGTCGGCGCGCCTTTGCGTAGTGGCACGGCATTGCATATCGCCGCCTTAATCTTTCGCCCCAACGGCGCATTGAGTAGCTATACCAAACAGCATCTGCACGGCGCGGAACAGCAATACTTCTCGCCCGGTGAGGGCGGCTCGTTGCTGGAACTCCATCACCACAACATCGCACTGGCTATCTGTGCCGATACTTCGGAGCCCGGCCACGCAAGCGCCGCCGCGCTGGCGGGTGCGCACATTTATGCCGCTGGCGTGTTGGTATCTGAAGCCGGCTACGCGAAAGACAGCGCCGCGCTGGCAGGCTATGCCCGACGTTATGGCATGGTCACGCTGATGGCCAACCATGCGGCACCGACCGGTGGCTGGATCCCGGCAGGCCGCAGCGCCATCTGGGATAACACGGGAGAGCTCCTGGTTGCCGCGTCGGATGACACTCCTGGGCTGATCATCGCCGACAAGACTTCCGACGGTTGGCACGGCCGCCTGCGGCGGTTAAGCTGAAGCCTGACGGCAACGCAGAGGAAAACATGACGTTACGCGTAATAGATACCGAGACCTGTGGGCTGGACGGCGGCGTGGTGGAAGTGGCCTCCCTCGATCTGCTCGACGGCCAATTGACCAACCCGATGAGCGATCTGGTCAGCCCGGATCGCCCCATCAGCCTCGACGCGATGGCGATTCATCACATCACCGAACAGATGGTGGAAGGCAAACCGCGCATTGCGGTGGCAATCGGCCGCTATCAGGGCAGCCCCTACTATGTGGCGCACAACGCCGCTTTCGATCGCGGCGTGCTGCCGGAGATGAACGGCGCCTGGATCTGCACGCTCAAGCTGGCGCGCACGCTGTATCCGGACATCAAGTACGGCAACCAATATCTGCGCTACGCGCTGAACCTGGACGTGCAGCTGCCGGCAGACGCCACGCTGTACCCGCACCGCGCGCTGTACGACTGCTATGTCACCGCCGCGCTGCTGCAACGCATCATCAAGGATTCGGGCTGGACGCCGGAGCAAATGGTGCAGATCACCGAACAACCGGTGCTGCTGAAGAAGTTCAAATTCGGCAAGTATCGCGGGCAGGAGATCGATCGCATCGCCCAGGAAGATCCCGGCTATCTGCGCTGGATGCTGAAATCCATCGACGATCTGAGCCCGGACATGAAACACACGCTGAAATACTATCTGATTGGCTAACATGGCGGGCGGCGCAGGCCGCCCGCCGAATGTCGTTACTCCGCCAGCGCCAGAATGAAGGCGTACTCCAGCGCAATATCCTCATAGGCCTTGAAGCGCCCGGACTTGCCGCCGTGGCCGGCATCCATGTCGGTATACAGCAGCAGCTGCCGATCGTCGGTTTTCAGCTCACGCAGCTTGGCCACCCACTTGGCCGGCTCCCAATACTGCACCTGCGAATCGTGCAGGCCGGTGGTCACCAGCAGATGCGGGTATGCCTGCGCCTTCACCTGATCGTACGGGCTGTACTGCTTGATGTAGTCATAATAGGCCTGCTCGTTCGGGTTGCCCCACTCGTCGTATTCGCCGGTGGTCAGCGGGATCGACTCATCCAGCATGGTGGTCACCACGTCGACGAACGGCACCTGCGCCACCACGCCGTGGAACAGCTGAGGCGCCTGGTTGATCACCGCGCCCATCAGCAGGCCGCCGGCGCTGCCGCCCATGGCGAACACCCGCTTGCCGTCGCCGTACCCCTGGGCGACCAGCGTTTCGGTCACGTCGATAAAATCGTTGAAGGTGTTCTGCTTGTTGAACAGCTTGCCGTCTTCATACCACAGCTGCCCCAGTTCGCCGCCGCCGCGAATGTGCGCCAGCGCGAACACGAAACCGCGATCCAGCAGGCTCAGGCGGCTGGCGCTGAACGCCGGATCCATGCTGCTGCCGTAGGAGCCGTAGCCGTACACCATCAACGGGTTGGCGCCGCGCTGGAAGCTGTCCTGGCGATACACCAGCGATACCGGCACCTCGACGCCGTCGCGTGCCTTCACCCAGACTCGCTCGCTGCGGTAGTTTTCCGGCGTGAAGTTCTTCACTTCCTGCTGTTTGAGCATCGTCCGCTCGCCGCTGTCCATATTCAGCTCGTACAGCGTGGTCGGGGTGGTCATCGACGAATAGCCGTAGCGCAGCAGCGCGGTTTCCGGATCCGGGTTGTACGCCAGCCAGGTGGTGTAAGTCGGATCGTCGAAGGCGATGCGCTTCTCTTCGCCAGTCTGCCAGTGGATCTGGCGCAGCAGCGTCAGGCCGGCGCTGCGCTCCTCCACCACCAGCCAGTCGCGGAACAGGCTAAAGCCCTCCAGCATCACGTCGGCGCGCGGGGCGATCAGCGTCTGCCACTGCGCTTCGTCCGCCTGTTCGCTTTGGTACAGGCCGAAGTTCTTGCCGTCCTTGTTGGAGCGGATGTAGAAATGCTGGTGATAGTGATCAATGGCGTATTCGTGATCCTTGCGGCGCGGCACGAACAGCTGCGGCTTGGCGTCCGCACGGTCGGCGTCCAGCAGCAGGATCTCCGAGGTGGTGGTGCTGCTCAGGTGGATCAGGATAAAGCGCTCGGAGGTGGTCTTCTCCAGCCCGACGTAGAAGGTATCGTCCAGCTCTTCGTAAATCAGCTCGTCCTGCTGCGGATCGCTGCCCACCACGTGGCGATAAACCTGATACGGCAACAGCGTCTTGGCGTGCTTGCGCACGTAGTACACCGTCGAGGAGTCGTTGGCCCATTCGAAGCTGCCGGAGGTGTTCTCCAGCACTTCGTCCGCCCAACTGCCGTCGGCCAGGTTCTTGAAGCGAATATCATACTGGCGGCGCGACAGGAAATCCTCCGCCACCCCCAGCCGCTGGTTGTCGGGGCTGACGTCCAGCCCGCCCAGGGTGTAAAACTCGTGATTCTCGGCGCGCTGGTTGCCGTCGATAAGCACCTCCCAGCGCTCGCTCTCGGCCTGCGGTTGGCGCACGGAAATCGCGTATTCATTTCCCGGCTCATAGCGCGTCTGATAGCGATAGCCGTGGCGCACGTAAGGCACCGAATGTTCCTGCTGCGGAATGCGCGCCACCATCTCTTCGTACAGGGTTTCGCGCAGCGCCTGCTGCGGCTTCAGCATCGCATCGGTGTAGGCGTTCTCCGCCTGCAGGTAGTCCAGCACCTGGCGGTCTGCGCGCTCGTCGTCGCGCAGCCAGTAATAGTCATCCACGCGCGTGTCGCCGTGGATGGTGATGGGATAAGGGCGTTTTTCCGCTTTCGGTGGGGTCATCATTGCTAAATCATCCGCTTACATAGATTGCGGCAAGAGTGACACGATTCCCCCCGGCTTGCCAAGCGGCGCTACGCCAGCTCGCGCTTTTTCTCGTTGACGTCGCTCTCGATGCCCTGCTTGACGTCCGCCGGGATCTTCAGCGCCTGCGCCAGCGCGTCGAGGTAGCCGCGCTCCATAAAGTGATCGACGTCGATCACCAGGCAGCTCAAATAGTAAACCTCCAGCGCCTCGTCTTCGTTTTGCACGCTGCGGGCGATCAATTCCGGGTTGAGCGGCTGCTCGATCGCTTCCTGCACCCAGCCCTGCGCCTCCTCCCCCACCTGCAGCTGCGCCAGGCTGTGATCGATGGCGCGCTGCTCGTCGGCATCGATATGGCCGTCGCTCTTGGCGGCGAACACCAGCGCCTGCACCAGGCGTTTGGCGCGCAGATCCACCGGCGTGGTTTGCAGGCCGAACTGCGGTTCGTCCTGATGGGTCTCTTTCACCCGCTGCTTATACTTGTTCCACAGCACTGCGCCCACCGCCGCGCTGCCGCCGATGATCAGCGCATTCTTGCCGAACTTGCCCACCAGCTTGCGCGAGGACTTGTTGGCCAACAGCACGCCGACCAGGCCGCCCAGCGCCGTCGGCGCCAGCAGCTTGCCGATGCCTTCCGCCCCGCCCATCGCGCCGGCCTTCTGCCCGATCAACGTTTGAATCTGCTGCATCCAGTTACTTTTCATCATCTGCCCCTTGCGTGAAAAAGCGCGGCGCGCAGGCGCGGCCGAGCCGACGGTAAACCGCCAGATTAAGGGATTTTTTGTCAATTTACGTCTGGGGGATGCAAACCTGTGTTTAGCGGGCCGGGCGGCCCGCCTGGGTAAGCTGCGGCGTTACGCTTCTTCGTCGCCCGCTTCGTCGTCCTGCTCGTACTCCGCCAGCTCGTCGCGCATCGCCTGGATGGCGTCGCGGGTCATCAGCGCCAGTGTACGGTAAAAACCGGTGGTGGCGTGGGCTTCCACTTTGCCGAGGAAGCGGCCGCACCACGGCAGCAGGAACTCGTCGAACAGGGCGATCTGCGCCTGCGTTTCATCTTCCTGCGATTGATCTTCCAGCCAAGACGCCGCCAGCAGCAGCTGGCCGAAATGATCGGCCGGCGCCTCCGCCAGCGGCATGCCGCGCTGCTGCAGGAAGGTGCGCACGTCCGCTTCGCTGGCGCCTTCGACGTAGTCGGAGCGGAACGGCGACACGCTGCACTCGCTGCCGACGAACATCGCGTTGAAATCGGTCGCCAGCTGGTTGACGTCGCAGCCCTGCTGCAGGCGCTTCAACAGATCATCCTGCTCCAGCGGCCAGTGCTGCTGCAGCTTGCCCTCTTTGATCAGCGCGAACAGCGGCACCAGCAGCGGATCCTGCGGCTGGCGGTAGAACAGCGTACCCAGCACGCGGCAGACAATGGAAAACTCATTCATGATAATGCCTTATACAATACGGAAAATTTTGCCGGGACGATGTCACAAATCGGCCAATTCCGCAATCGCCGGCTTGCCGCGCCGCTCGAGAAAGTCCAGCAACCGGCGCGGGCTGACGTTGAGAATACGCGCCTGCGGGAAGCCCACCTCTTCGATAATGCGCTCGCAGTGCTCAAAGTTACCCAGCGAAAAGGCGACGTGCGAATCCGAGCCCAGCGCCAGCCAGCCGCCGGCATCGCGCACCGCGGCGGCGATCGCCCGGCAGTTGGCCTCGCTGCCCTTGCGGGAGTGGGTGAACGACGAGTTATTCAGCTCCAGCGCCACCTCGTATTTGGCCGCCGCCGCCGCGACGGCGGGAATGTCGATCGGGTAGCGCGGGTTGCCGGGGTGGCTGATGATATGCACGTCCCCCTGCGCCATCGCGGCGATCATCGCTTCAGTATTGGACGCTTTATCCTGCGGCGCAAACACCGGCTCATGGAAACCGGCGATGATGACGTCGGTGGCGGTCAACATCGGGCCGGTGCAGTCGATATCGCCCTGCAGGTTTTTGATGTTGGCTTCAATGCCGCGCAAGATGCCCACGCCGTTCACCAGGCGCGGCCACACGTGCATGTTCATAAAGTGCCAGTAGTGCGGCGCATCGGCCATATCCGGGCCGTGATCGGTGATGGCGAACAGCTTGATGCCCTTCTGCTGGGCTTCGGCGATGTAATCGTGCAGCGTGCTGTAAGCGTGGGTGCTGGCGACGGTGTGCATATGCAAATCAACGGGGTACATTGTTTCTCCTTCCAGAGGGTCCGCCCGCAAAGGCACGGGCAGGCGCGATGACGATAACAGCTTATCAGCTACCGAACGGCGGCAGAAGGATCAGTACCCCCGTTGCCTGTCGACCACGCCGGCCGGGGCATGCCCCGCCTCCAGCGCGCGGATGTTGGCGGCGATCTGATCCATCGCCTGCTGCGGCAACGTGATGGCAGCAATATGCGGGGTAATGGTGACACGCGGATGACGCCAGAACGGGTGATCCTGCGGCAGCGGCTCGCGGGCGAACACGTCCAGCGTGGCGGCGGCCAGTTGCCCCTGCTCCAGCGCCGCCAGCAGATCGGCTTCTACCAGATGCGCGCCGCGCGCGATGTTGATGAGATAGGCACCCGAACTCAGCTGCGCGAACAGCTCGCGGTTGAGAATGCCGACGGTCTCCGGCGTATTGGGCAGCAGGTTGATCAGCAATTTGACGCCGTCGAGGAAGGCAGCGCGCTGCGCCTCCCCGGCGAAGCTTTGCACGCCATCGATCTGCTTGGCGCTGCGGCTCCAGCAGCGTACGCTGAAGCCAAACTCGGTCAGCTTGCGCGCCACGCTCTGCCCCAGCACGCCGGCGCCGAGGATGCCGATGGTGAAATCATCCAGCGAGTGCGGATCGAGCGGCTGCCACTCCTGCCGCTGCTGCAGCGCCTGATACTCGTCGAAACGGCGGAAATAGCGCAGCACATAGCTCAGCGCGTATTCCTGCATCTGCTGCGCCATGCCGGTATCCTCCAGCCGCAGCAGCGGCACGCCGGCAGGCAGCGTGCCGGGGTGTTTGCGCTCCTGATCGAGGATCGCGTCAACGCCGGCGCCGAGGGCGAACACCGCTTTCAGATCGCGGCGGTTGGCCAGCATCTCGTGCGGCGGGCGCCACACCAGCGCGTAATCGGCCGGCCGCTCGTCGCCGCGCTGCCATTCGCGGATCTCGGCCTGCGGCAGGCGTTGCTTGATGCCGGCCAGCCATTCCTGGGCGTTAAACAAGGGGTGGTAATAAATGATGTTCATACTGCGGGCTCCCGTTTGTTTTTATTGGTTTACCTCCAGCCTTCCGTGATTCGCCGCCGGATGCAAGCGTTAAAGCCCAAAATAAAAACAGCCCCGACCAGTGGGGCTGTTGTGCATGTTAGCCAATCAGGCGGCAGACGGGCCGTCGCGCCGGATAAGGCGCCGCAGCAGCGGAATGAGAATCAGCATCGCCACGCCGACGCCCGTCGCCCCCCAACCCAGCGCGCTGAAGATTTCGCTGTAGCCGGGGTTGGTCTGCAGCGGCGTGCTGCCGCTGTTTTCCGGCATCAGGCCGGAGACGTAGCCCGCCAGCACCGAGGCGACGCCGGTCACCATCATCCAGCAGCCCATCATCACGCCCTGATAGCGCGGCGGCGCCAACTTGCCGATCATGGCGTAGCCGATCGGCGAGATCATCAATTCACCGACGCTTTGCAGCACATAGCTGATGACGATCCATTTAAACGCCACCAGCCCATCGCCGCCCGCCATGCTGATGCCCAGCGGCAGCACCAGCATGCCGAGCCCGATACAGAACAGCGATCCGGAGAACTGCAGCGGAATGTCGATGTTGCAACCGCGAGCGCGCAAGCGGTTGAACCACCAGGCCAGCAGCGGGCCGCCCACCACGATCACCAGCGTGTTGATGTTCTGGATCCACTGCGGCGCCACCTGAATGCCGTAAACGTTCAGGTTGATGTTGTGCTCGGAGAACAGCATCAGCCCCATCGGCGCCAGCTGGTACAGCGCCCAGAACACCAGCGAGCCCAGCGCCAGGATCAGATAGGCCGCCATTCTGCGGCGCTCATCGCGCGGATGGTGGCGCAGCGTCACCACGCACAGCATCAGGAAGATCAGCGCGCCGAGCACGATCACGAAGTGGCCGCTGAACTCGGCGTGGGTCAGCATCACGCGGATGATCGGCACCAGCGCCACCAGTACCGCCAGCCCGACCAGCATGCGCCAACGGTATTGGCTGCGGCTGGCGTCGCGCAGCGGCGTATTGAGATCCGCCAGAATGCGCCAGCGGCAGACGGCGACGACGATCGCCGCGGCGTTGCCCAGCGTGGCGAACAGGAACAGCGCGCGATAGTTTTCCGTCAGTTGGAAATAACCGGCGACGGTAAAGCCGACGAAGAACCCGAGGTTCATGCCGGCATAATTCCACAGGAACGCCGATTCGCGCCGATCATCGTCCGGCTTGAAACGCTGGGTGAGCATCATATTGATGCAGGTAACGTTGAGGCCGCTGCCGGTCAGGAACATCGCCAACCCCCAGTACAGCCCCCACACGCCCGCGACGGCGATCAGCGCACAGCCGATCACCTGCAGCACCATGCCGAGCACGAACAGATTGCGGTTGCTGAGGAATCGGCCGCCGAGGTAACCGCCGAACATGTGCAGGCCATAGTTGAAGGCGCCGAACACGCCCATCATGGCGTTGGCGCTGCTTTCGTTGAAGCCCAATCGCTTGGTGGCGTACAGCACCAGCGTGGAGTAGAGCACGGCGAAGCCTAGCGTGGCGAAGATCTGGATGAAGAACAGCGCCCCCGCACCGGGGGGAATGGCATGGCGCGCTTGCGGCGCCGGTATGGCATCTGAAGGAGTCACAACGAACCTCTACTGCATTATTATGTAATGAGTCTGTCCCTGTCTGCGATATCGCCGGCCTGTCACCCGGCAATCTGCGCGGCGACGTGATGTTCCTTGCCAAAAACGCCGCGCCGACATGATTCCATTTAGCGACACATCTGACTAATAATCCAGTATTAATGCATATAACAGCAAACAACCCAACCTCAATGGCGATATATTGAGCTATCTGTGCAGAAAAAGTTCAAGCGATCGTCTTTCATGGATTCTTACCGCTGCCTGCCCTGCCCGCTGGCGGCCGCGAGTGGGAATATCGTTCGGTAAATCAGCAAATTGCTGCAAGTTTGGCTAAACAGTCATGAGAATGAAATAAGAGGGTTGACGCTGAGATCAGATTCTCCTACATTAGCGCCCGTCGACAGCGCAAAGCGTTTTCGACAACAAAACGGTGAGGTGTCTGAGTGGCTGAAGGAGCACGCCTGGAAAGTGTGTATACGCGAAAGTGTATCGAGGGTTCGAACCCCTCTCTCACCGCCAAATTCAAAGAGAAAGCCTGGATTCGCGTCCAGGCTTTTTTATTTGCATGGCGCACCGCCGAGAGGGGCGAGAAGCCTCGACAGGGTTCGACAAAACGCCTGCGTTTTGGACCGCCAACGGCGGCCCGCAGGGTGAGCGCAGCGAATCAAGCCCTCTCTCACCGCCAAATTTAAAGAGAAAGCCTGGATTCGCGTCCAGGCTTTTTTTTGCATGGTGCACCGCCGAGAGGGGTGCGCGCAGCGCATCTCCCCCCGCTCTGTGACCGCGATTCTCATTTCCGCCGGTTATCCACGAACCTTACCGCTGATTTTCTCGCCTATTCATGACATCTGCCCTGCCGTTCGCCGCAGTTTTCAGCAAAGTGCGCACGGCTTGAGCGGACGAACAAAAACACAGAAATTATTCTTGACCGGATCGGCCCCACTCCCTATAGTAGCGCCCCGTTGCAGCGATGATTTCGCAACAAAAAATATGGTGAGGTGTCCGAGTGGCTGAAGGAGCACGCCTGGAAAGTGTGTATACGCGAAAGTGTATCGAGGGTTCGAATCCCTCCCTCACCGCCATATTCTAACGAGAAAGCCTGAGCGAAAGTTCAGGCTTTTTTGTTTGCATAACGCACCGACCGGGAGGGTAAGAACCCTCGACAGGGTTCGACAAAACGCCTGCGTTTTGGACCGCCAACGGCGGCCCGCAGGGTGAGCGCAGCGAATCTATCCCTCCCTCACCGCCATATTCTACGAAGAAGCCTGAACTCACGTTCAGGCTTTTTTGTATGCATAGCGCACCGGCCGGGAGGGTGAGAACCCTCGACAGGGTTCGACAAAACGCCTGCGTTTTGGACCGCCAACGGCGGCCCGCAGGGTGAGCGTAGCGAATCAATCCCTCCCTCACCGCCATACTCTACGAAGAAGCCTGAACTTGCGTTCGGGCTTTTTTGTATGCATAGCGCACCGACCGGGAGGGTAAGAACCCTCGACTGGGTTCGACAAAACGCCTGCGTTTTGGACCGCCAACGGCGGCCCGCAGGGTGAGCGTAGCGAATCAATCCCTCCCTCACCGCCATATTCTACGAAGAAGCCTGAACTCACGTTCAGGCTTTTTTGTATGCATAACGCACCGGCCGGGAGGGTGAGAACCCTCGACAGGGTTCGACAAAACGCCCACGTTTTGGACCGCCAACGGCGGCCCGCAGGGTGAGCGCAGGAGAATCAATCCCTCCTTCCACATAGACAAAAAAGCCCGAACGCAAATTCAGGCTTTTTTATCCCCACTGCCCAACCGCTCAGTGGTGCGTGCGCCCCATAGACGCCGGCTGCGCCAACGCGCGGCGCCAGTCGCCCGGCGTTTGGCCAAACTGGCGCTTGAAGCTGCGGTTGAACGACTGCTGTGAGTCGAAGCCGAGCGAAATCGCCACGCTGACGTTAGGCTCGCCGCTGTTGGCCAGGCGCTCCGCCGAGACTTTCAGTTTTTGCATGCGGATATACTCCCCCAGCGCGTAGCCGGTCTGGCGTTTGAACATGCGCTGCAGGTGCCATTTGGAATAGCCCGCGCGATCCGCCACGGTGTTGATATCCAGTTTCTCTTCCAGATTGTTGTCGATCCACGCCTTCAAATCGGTAATAAAGCCCGTAGTGTTCATGCTGATGCTCCCATCATTTGGCAGGGTTCCCCTCTGCCCGATGCACATACGTTGCAACAGTTTCGCTTTAAATGCAATTTTTATTATTGCATTTACCGGAAAGCCGCCACTATACTCCACCCAATTAATGTAACCGATATTGATACATTAATGTGACACCAATGTGTTTCAAAACCTAACGTTGCGCCGCTGCATGGCGCAGCCGCCCCCTCACCGCACGCCGGCGCGGGGCGAATCCCGGAGAACAGGGCCGGGTATGGGGCCTGACCGCACTTACTCATCGGAATAAAAATAATGGCAAATCAACCAAACTCATCGTTCAACGCCGGCGGCCGCACGCGCGCCGTCGCTCTGGGCCAGCGGCTCTCCGGGGTGGCGCTGCTGGCCGCCCTGCTCGCCGGGTGCGACAACAGCGTCGCGCACAACGCCCCGCCACCGCCGCCGGTGGTCAGCGCCGCCAGCGTGGTGGTCAAACCGATCAGCCAGTGGGATGCGTTCAACGGCCGGGTCGAAGCGGTGCAGAGCGTGCAGCTGCGCCCCCGGGTCTCCGGCTACATCGAACGGGTCAACTACACCGAAGGCGACGAGGTGAAAAAAGGCCAGGTGCTGTTCACCATCGACGATCGCACCTACCGCGCCGCACGCGAACAGGCGCAGGCGGAGCTGGTGCGGGCTCGCAACCAGGCCGCTCTGGCGCACAGCGAATCCTCGCGCACCGAGAAACTGATCGGCACTCAGGCCATCTCTCAGGAAGTCTGGGAACAGCGCCGGTCGTCCGCCGCGCAGGCGCAAAGCAACGTGCTGGCAGCGCAGGCCCAGCTCGACATGGCGCAGCTGAATCTCGACTTTACCCGCGTTACCGCGCCGATTGACGGGCGCGCCAGCCGCGCAATGATCACCGCCGGCAACCTGGTCACCGCCGGCGACAGCGCCAGCGTGCTGACGACGCTGGTGTCGCTCGACAAGGTCTACGTCTATTTCGACGTGGATGAAGCCACCTTCCTGCGCTATCAGCAGCAGGGCCGCCACGACGCGCGCCTGCCGGTGAAGGTCGGCCTGGTAGGCGAAGACGGCACCCCGCATCAGGGGCTGGTGGATTTTACCGATAACCAGCTGAACGCCGGAACCGGCACCATCCGCATGCGCGCCCTGCTCGACAACCGCGATCGCCGCTTCACGCCGGGGCTGTTCGCCCGGGTAGAGATGCCCGGCAGCGCCGAGTTCAACGCCATGCTGATCGACGATAAAGCGGTGATGACCGACCAGAACCGCAAGTTCGTTTACATCGTCGATAAAGACGGCAAGGCGCAGCGCCGCGACATCGACGTGGGCCGCATGGCCGAAGGATTGCGCATCGTGCAGAAAGGGTTGGCAAACGGCGATCGGGTGATCGTCGACGGCATGCAGAAAGTATTTATGCCGGGCATGCCGGTCGACGCGAAAACCGTCGCCATGAACCCTATCGCCTCCGCACTTAACTAAGCTCCCAGCAGAGACTTCTGACCCATGGACTTTTCCCGCTTTTTCATCGACCGACCGATCTTTGCCGCGGTGCTGTCGATACTGATTTTTGTCGCCGGGGTGATAGCCATCCCGCTGCTGCCGATCAGCGAGTACCCAGACGTGGTGCCGCCCAGCGTGCAGGTGCGCGCAGAATACCCGGGCGCCAACCCGAAAGAGATCGCTGAAACGGTGGCCACGCCGCTGGAAGAAGCGATCAACGGCGTCGAAAACATGATGTACATGAAATCGGTCGCCGGTTCCGACGGCGTGCTGGTGACCACCGTCACCTTCCGCCCCGGCACCGATCCCGATCAGGCCCAGGTGCAGGTGCAAAACCGCGTGGCGCAGGCCGAAGCGCGCCTGCCGGAAGACGTGCGCCGCCAGGGCATCACCACCCAGAAACAGTCCCCGGCGCTGACGCTGGTGGTGCATCTGGTCTCGCCTTCCGGCAAGTACGATTCGCTGTACCTGCGCAACTACGCCACCCTGAAGGTCAAGGATGAGCTGGCCCGCCTGCCGGGCGTCGGCCAGGTGCAGATCTTCGGCGCCGGTGAGTATGCGATGCGCATCTGGCTCGATCCGAACAAGGTCGCCGCGCGTGGGCTGACCGCCTCCGACGTGGTGAGCGCCATGCAGGAGCAAAACGTGCAGGTCTCCGCCGGCCAGCTCGGCGCGGAGCCGATGCCGACGCGCAGCGACTATCTGCTGTCGATCAATGCCCAGGGTCGCCTGCAAACCGAAGAAGAGTTCGGCAATATCATCCTCAAGAGCGGCGACAACGGCGAGATCGTGCGGCTGCGCGACGTGGCGCGCATCGAAATGGGCTCCGGCAGCTACGCGCTGCGCGCCCAGCTCAATAACAAGGATGCGGTCGGTATCGGTATCTTCCAGTCGCCGGGCGCCAACGCCATCGAGCTGTCGGACGCGGTGCGCGGCAAGATGGCCGAGCTGGCGACCCGCTTCCCGGACGGCATGAGCTGGAAATCGCCTTACGATCCGACGGTGTTCGTGCGCGATTCGATCCGCGCGGTGGTGGATACGCTGCTGGAAGCGGTGATCCTGGTGGTGCTGGTGGTCATACTGTTCCTGCAGACCTGGCGCGCCTCGATCATCCCGCTGCTGGCGGTCCCGATCTCCGTGGTCGGCACCTTCGCCGCGCTGTATCTGCTGGGCTTCTCGCTCAATACCCTCAGCCTGTTCGGGCTGGTGCTGGCGATCGGCATCGTGGTGGATGACGCCATCGTGGTGGTGGAAAACGTCGAGCGTAATATCGAAGAGGGGCTGTCGCCGCTGGCGGCGGCGCACCAGGCGATGCGCGAGGTCTCCGGCCCGATCATCGCCATCGCCGTGGTGCTATGTGCGGTGTTCGTGCCGATGGCGTTCCTCTCCGGCGTTACCGGGCAGTTCTATAAGCAGTTCGCCGTCACCATCGCCATCTCGACGGTGATCTCCGCCATCAACTCGCTGACCCTGTCGCCGGCGCTGGCGGCACGCTTGCTCAAACCGCACGGCGCGCCGAAAGATCTGCCGTCGCGCCTGATCGACCGGCTGTTCGGCTGGCTGTTCCGGCCGTTCAACCGCTTCTTCGCCAGCAGTTCGCAACGCTACCAGCGCGGCGTCTCCCGCGTGCTGGGCCGGCGCGGCTCGGTGTTTGTCGTCTACCTGCTGCTGCTGGCCGCCGCCGGGGTGATGTTCAAGACCGTGCCTGGCGGCTTTATCCCGACGCAGGACAAGCTGTACCTGATCGGCGGCGTGAAAATGCCGGAAGGCGCCTCGCTGGAACGCACCGATGCGGTGATCCGCAAGATGAGCGCCATCGGCCTGAGCGTGGACGGCGTCACCGATGCGGTGGCTTTCCCCGGCCTGAACGCGCTGCAGTTCACCAATACGCCGAATACCGGCACGGTGTTTTTCGCGCTGGAGTCGTTGAGCACCCGTACCCGCACCGCGGCGCAGATCAACGCCGAGATCAACGCGCGCATCTCGCAGATTCAGGAAGGCTTCGCCTTCTCGATCATGCCGCCGCCGATCCTCGGCATCGGCCAGGGCTCCGGCTATTCGCTGTACGTGCAGGATCGCGCAGGGCTGGGCTACGGTGCGTTGCAAACGGCGATCAACACCATGTCCGGCGCCATTATGCAAACGCCGGGCATGGGGTTCCCGATCTCCTCATATCAGGCCAACGTGCCGCAGCTGGACGCCAAAATCGATCGCGACAAGGCCAAGGCGCAGGGCGTGCCGCTCAATGCGCTGTTCAGCACGCTGCAGACCTACCTCGGTTCGTCTTATATCAACGACTTCAACCGCTATGGCCGCACCTGGAAGGTGATGGCGCAGGCCGACGGCCAGTTCCGCGACAGCGTGGAGGACATCGCCAACCTGCGCACCCGCAACGACAAGGGTGAAATGGTGCCGATCGGCAGCATGGTCAACATCGGCACCACCTACGGCCCGGATCCGGTGATCCGCTATAACGGCTTCCCGGCGGCGGATCTGATCGGCGACGCCGATCCGCGCGTGCTTTCCTCTACCCAGGCGATGGGCGCGCTGACGCAGATGGCCGGCAAGCTGTTGCCGAACGGCATGAACATCCAGTGGACCGATCTGAGCTACCAACAATCAACCCAGGGCAACGCCGCGCTGGTGGTGTTCCCGGTGGCGGTGCTACTGGCGTTCCTCGCGCTGGCGGCGCTGTACGAAAGCTGGACGCTGCCGCTGGCGGTGATCCTGATCGTGCCGATGACCATGCTGTCGGCGCTGTTCGGCGTGTGGCTGACCGGCGGCGACAACAACGTGTTCGTGCAGGTCGGGCTGGTCGTTCTGATGGGGCTGGCCTGCAAGAACGCCATTCTGATCGTCGAGTTCGCCCGCGAGCTGGAAATGCAGGGCAAAGGCATCGTCGAGGCGGCGCTGGAGGCCTGTCGCCTGCGGTTGCGGCCGATCGTGATGACCTCCATCGCCTTCATCGCCGGCACCATCCCGCTGATCCTCGGCCACGGCGCCGGCGCCGAGGTGCGCGGCGTCACCGGCATCACGGTGTTCTCCGGCATGTTGGGGGTCACCCTGTTCGGGCTGTTCCTGACGCCGGTGTTCTACGTCACGCTGCGGCGCCTGGTGGCACGCAAAGCGCAGCCGCAGACCGTCTGAACGCGGCGTTAAAATGCAAAAAGGTCGGGCATTGCCCGACCTTTTTTTATGCATGCGAACCGCGATTATTTGTCGGCGGTTTCAGCCTCTTGCGCGGCGGCGTACTCCGCGCAGGCGCGCTTGTCGCCCCGCTCCAGTTCGGCCAGCGAATCGGCCACGGTATGGCGCGCCAGCACCGCAAGCGAAGCCTGTTCGGCTTCGTTCACCACCGATTTGAAATACCAGCAGGCGTTGGCGCTCACCAGGCAACGGGCCGGCACTTCAGGGCGGGAAGCCCAGATGCGCTTGTCGTCGATCACCGCCAGATAGATGTCCCGCAGGGTGTGATCTCTTCCGCCGGGCGGCCGAGGTGGATAGAGCCGTTGCGGCCCAGGGTGGAAACGATGATGCCGTCTTTGGTCAGCGGCACCATCAGTTTGCGGATAAAGCTGGGGTTGGCTTCCAGAGCGGCGGCAAGGGTGGCGCTCGTCGAACGCATGCCCTGCTTCTCAGCTACGGCGACGCTAAGGACCATTTGCAACGCTGTCGGAAAGCGAAAATCTAACATGTCGTTATCTCTGCGAGACGAAATACTCGGGTTTGGCCGGTGTGGCGATTGGCGCCGATAACACCGCTTAATTGCACAATAATATAACAAACGCGGGGGCTTTTTTGAAGTTTTGCCCAGTGATATCGCACGCAGACATTAGAACGATCGCAAATTGTTGGGCGGGCAGAAAACAGAAACCCGCGTCAATGTTAACGCCGCTCGCTTAACCGGGTTAAACGATCAGAACTAACACTGCCCGCGGGCTTAATTCGAATGTGGCGATCAGGCTCTGTTCAGCACCAGCTGGCCGTTTTTATCCAACGGGATTTGTGTACCCGGATCGTGATCCATGCGGATCTTGCCCTGCTGATTGCCGATCTTGTAGGTCACGTCATAGCCCAGCATTTTCTGAGACTTGTCATAGACCGTTTTGCAGCGCTGCTGCACGCTGGTGGTGACGTCGTTATTCTGCATCGCCCCTTGCACCTGGTTACCGGCATAGCCGCCGCCCAGCGCGCCAACCACGGTCGCCACGTCGCGCCCGCGGCCGCCGCCGAACTGGTGGCCGATCACGCCGCCCGCCACTGCGCCCAGCACTGAACCGGCGATGCGGTTTTCATCCTGCACCGGCGCACGGTGCGTCACGGTGACGTTGCGGCATTCCTGACGCGGCGTTTTGATGGTTTCTTTAATCGGCGTTGCGGCGAGCACCTGCGCATATTGCGGACCGGCAGAAAAGACGTCCAGGCTGGCTACCGCGGCAATCCCCAGAGCGGCAGCGATACCAATTCCAACACCGGCTAACATTGACTTGTTCACAGGAAACCTCCTGAAAGTGTTACCACGCATTTTTTCCGGGGTCTGTTACCGACATGGCACCGCGCTTATTATTTTGCGCGTGGGCGGCTTGCGGTATCCCGGTTTACGGCGTGCGCGACGCGCCGTCTGTAAACGAGGTAAAGTCTGCACAATGATCTGAAGCCCCGCAATAAGACAAGGGGACCAAAAATGCGGGAAAACGGCCGTTTTTCCGCTGTTTAGGAGGAATCTTAAGAATTTTACCCATACCGACGACAGCTTATGCTGAAGAATCAAGCAACCGCCGCCGATCGCCTCGCGCCGCCATAAAAAAACCCGCGCGGGCGAACCGGCGCGGGTTGGTCGACAAAGGCGGGATCAGTGCATTTTCAGACGTGGGCGGATCACCCGGTTGATGCCGCCCACCAGCATCATCAGGCCGGTTTTGATGTAACCGTGCAACGCCACCTGGTGCATGCGGTACAGCGAGATGTAAACGAAGCGCGCGATGCGCCCTTCCACCATCATCGAGCCGCGCATCAGGTTGCCCATCAGGCTGCCGACGGTGCTGAAGCGCGACAGCGACACCAGCGAGCCGTGGTCTTTATACACGTATGGCTTCAGCGTCTGGCCGTTCATCAGCGCCAGGATATTGGTGGCGCAGCGCGAGGCCATCTGGTGCGCCGACTGGGCGCGCGGCGGCACGAAACCGCCGCCCTCTTTCGGGCAGGAGGCGCAGTCGCCGATGGCGAAGATGTTCGGATCGCGCGTGGTCTGCAGCGTCGGCTCCACCACCAGCTGATTGATGCGGTTGGTTTCCAGGCCGCCGATATCCTTCATGAAGTCCGGCGCCTTGATGCCGGCCGCCCACACCATCAGATCGGCGTCGATGAACTCGCCGCCCTTGGTGTTCAGGCCTTTGGCGTCCGCGCTGGTCACCATGGTGTTGGTCAGCACGCGCACGCCCAGTTTGATCAGCTCCTGGTGCGCCGCAGCGGAAATGCGCGGCGGCAGCGCCGGCAGAATGCGCTCGCCGGCCTCCACCAGCGTCACGTTGAGCGCGCTGTTGTCCAGGCCTTCGAAACCGTAGCTGTGCAGCTGCTTCACCGCGTTGTGCAGCTCGGCGGACAGCTCGACGCCGGTGGCGCCGCCGCCGACGATGGCGATGTTGACCCGCTCTTTTTGCCCCGGCTGCGCCGAGAACTTCAGGAACAGATTGAGCATTTCGTTGTGGAAACGACGCGCCTGATGCGGGTTATCCAGGAAGATGCAGTGCTCTTTCACGCCCGGCGTACCGAAATCGTTCGAGGTGCTGCCCAGCGCCATCACCAGGATGTCGTACGGCAATTCGCGCGCCGGCACCAGCTCGCCGCCCTGCTCGTCGCAGATCTGCGCCAGCTGCAGCGTTTGCGTTTCGCGGTTGATGTTGGTCAACGACCCCAGTTGGAAGCTGAAATGGTGGTTGCGCGCGTGCGCCAGGTAGCTGAGCGCATCCACGCCGTCATCGAGGGAACCGGTCGCCACTTCGTGCAACAGCGGTTTCCACAAATGGCTGTGGTTGCGATCCACCAGCGTGATCTCCGCTTTGTTCTTGCGGCCAAGTTTATGGCCCAGGCTGGTCGCCAGCTCCAAGCCACCGGCGCCGCCGCCAACAATAACGATTTTCTTCTTTGGCGTTGTCAAAATAACCCCCTAAATGTGAACCATTTGTTATTCCAGGGTAAATAAATAATATCCTTAGAATACATAGGGTTCGCTTAAAATAAATCGGCTCTCTGAGGCCAGAATAACATGTGAGGTTATTTGGTCATACCAAAATTGATGTACATCAAATTTTTTTGGTTAAAGGCTGGACGAGGGGATTTTTTGGCGATTGTGATTCAAATAGTTAGCGCTGAGTCACAGTTTTAAATTTTGCCGATTGCCACGCAAGATCTTGCCTTGGCGCACAAAAAAGCCGCACTTTCCGCCGGTGAAAAACGGGAAGCGCGGCTCACGGCAGCGTTATGAAACTGTTAACCCAGCGCCTTGAACGCCTTGAGCCGCTGCAGATGGGGGGAGATATTTTTGAACTTGTGCGTCTGCTGTTCATCCCACACGATCTCGTAGTAGTGATGCAGCAATTCGGCGCTGCGCCGGTTATCCAGCACCTCGTCGTGCCGCGACAGCACCACCAGACAGCGATCGCGGTTCTTCTCGCGAAAATCCTCCACGCACTTGGTGGCGATATCGCGATACTCTTCCGGCCGGTCTATCTTGCCGTGCATGTGCTCTTCCGGATACAGGTTCGGGTTGAACATCGCCTGGCGAATGCCGCACAGGAAGCCGATGCGCTCCGCCCAGAAACCGCCGAGGCCGACCCCGCAGATCAACGGGTGCGCGTCGCCGCCCTGCTGCACCGCCTTGTCCACCTCTTTCAACAGATGCTGCATGTCGTGACGCGGATGCAGCGTGCTGTAGCTGATGAAGCGCACGTCCGGATCGATAAACTGCAGCTGTAACACCTTTTCATGATTGCCGGGACTGGTGGAATCGAAGCCGTGCAAATAGATAATCATGTGGATCCTCGCAACAAGCCAAGGGCCGCGGGCGCGGCCCTCATCATTTCCGCTCTGCGCCGCGATGCGGCGCCTGGATTCACCCCTGCGAACGCTGCTTGTGCTCCTCCCAGCGTTCGCTCAACGCGCTAAGCGCCTTGTGCGCCTGCTGCCAGCGCTCGGAGTCGCGCAGTTCCTGACGGGTGAACTGACCGCGATGATATAACCGCTTCACCTTCTCTGCTTTGACCGGGGACAGGTTATCCAACACGCTGACCGCACCTTCGCGGTGGTTGCACACCAGGATCATGTCGCAACCGGCATCCAGCGCCGCCTGGCCGCGCTCGGCGTAGCTGCCCATGATGGCGGCGCCTTCCATCGACAGATCGTCGGAGAAAATCACGCCGTCGAAGCCCAGCTCCTGACGCAGGATCTGCTGCAGCCAGTAAGGCGAGCCGCTGGCCGGGCGCGGGTCCGCTTCAGTATAGATGACGTGGGCCGGCATGACGGCGTCCAGCAGCTGGCGGTTGATCAGCTCGCGGAAGATCGCCATGTCATGCTCGCGGATCTGCGCCAGCGGCCGCGGATCGCGCGGGGTTTCCTTGTGCGAATCGGCGCTGACGGCGCCGTGCCCAGGGAAGTGTTTGCCGGTGGTTTTCATGCCGGCGCTGTGCATGCCGAGGATAAAGCGTTCGGCCATCGCCAGCGCCTGCTGCGGATCGCTGTGGAACGAACGCTCGCCGATCGCCGCGCTGCCGTGGCCGATGTCCAGCACCGGCGCGAAGCTGATGTCGATATCCTGCGCGATCATCTCCGCCGCCATCAGCCAGCCGGCCTCCTGCGCCAGCCGGCCGCCTTCCTGCGCATCGTGCAACGCGGCGAACGACTGCGCCGCCGGCAGGCGGGTGAAGCCCTCGCGGAAGCGCTGCACGCGCCCGCCCTCCTGGTCTACCGCCACCACCAGCCGATCGTGCGAGGCGGCGCGGATCTGGCGCACCAGCTCACGCAGCTGCTCCGCATCGTGGAAGTTGCGGGTAAACAGGATCAATCCGCCAACCAGCGGGTGTTTCAAAATCTCGCGTTCTTCTGCATCCAGCTCATAGCCGGCGACATCTAGCATTACTGGGCCCACGGGCACCTCACTTCATTATTGTTCGTTCAGAATTCGGATGATGATAAACAGAATCGCCGGCGCACTGCAGCGCCCCAGCGTAAAAATTCGGCGTCGCCGCTCTGCTGCCAGCGCACTTCAAACCACAGCAGCATCAGATAATCCACCCACGGCAGCCAGCCCCGCACCTGGGCCTGCAGCCGGGCGGCGTCGTGATAGCCCTGGCGCGCGTAGTGCTGCAAAAAGCGCTGCTGCTGCCAAGCCGACCAACCATTGCCGCGAAACAGCGCGGCGATATCCAGCGCCACGTCGCCGTCGGCGGCATACTCCCAGTCGATCAATCGCAGCCCCTCGCCGGTGGCGAGCAAATTGCCCGGGTGGATGTCCATGTGCAGCGGCGCCAGGCGCAGCGGCCGTGGCGGTACACTTAGCAAAAAATGGCGCTGCAGGCGCAGCCAGGCGGGGGTTACACGCCGCGTATCCAGCTGCGGCCAGTAGCGGAGGAATTGCCGCCGCAGATCCAGCCGGTAACCGCTGAGCGGCCGCCGATGCAGTTCCGCCGCCATCGCCGCCAGCTCGCCGCGCTCATTCAGCGCCGCAAACTCGGCATCTGTGACGACGTCACCTTCGAGCCATTCGAGGATAAGCCACTGATTATTCTGTGCGAAAACCCGCGGCCCCAGCCCCGGCGCGCAGCGGCGCAAGACCCGCGCTTCCCGCCGTCGGCTCACGCCCAGCGCGCGTTTTTCCGCACTGTGCTGGCGCGCCAACAGCGTGATGCCCGCGCCGTCGATGCGCCAGCTCTCGCCGGTCAGCCCCTGCACCGGGCTGAAATGACAACCGGCGGTATTCACCGCCGGCAGTCTGGTTTCCATCAATCGTCGCAGCGCGGCCTCAGCGTTTAACGGCGCCATTGCCCGACCAGACGATCTCGCCGGTTTGCACCAGCATCAGCTGCATATCCAACGCCGGCGACTTCACGTCGCCGCTGACGTCGCTGTACAGCACGTACTGCGCGCCGACGATGCGCGCCAGGCCAATCGCCTTGCTGCGCGAACCGAAGCTGTCATCCGCCGACAGGCCCAGCGTTTGTCTGGCGCTGGTCAGCTTCGCTTCCGGAACCACGCTGAAGGTGGAATTCGACGCCAGCGCCTTGTACAGCGCCGCGGTAGCTTTGCCCATCTGCAGCGAACCGTTGGTGTTGTTCTTGACGCTGTCCAGCAGCAGCACGCTGCCGGCCGTGACGCCATCGGCCTTCAGCATCTGCCCCACCAGCGGCTGGACGCTGCCCAGCCAGTCGAGCTGCTGGATTTTCGGCGGCTGCGGCACCGGCTCGGTGGTTGGCGGCTGTGGCTGCTCGACCGGCGGCGTCGGCTGTTCCGGTTCGACGGTGACCGGCGGCAACGGTTGTTCCGGCTCAGGCGGGCGCGACAGACAGCCGCTGAGGGTTAATGCGGCCAGCGCCACTAAGACGTACTTTTTCATGCTTTTTCTCCAAACCTGGCAAGCGCTTACAGGTACAGATACAGACGCGCGCTTTTAGCGTCCAGATTGCCGTTAATCGAGTAAATTTTGGCGTCCGAGTCGGGCGCCACCACGATCTCGCGCGGTTTCTCGAAGGGGCGAATATCCAGCCCCTGCGCGTCGTACCAATAGAAACGGTAATGTACGGTGACCGGCGTCATTTGGCTGTTGTTGAGCACCGAGGTCGCCATCACCCGCCCGGAGGCATTCGAAATCGAGGGCGTATCGGCCAAAATGCCGGCGGTCAGCACCGAAGGATCCATCACCACCGTCTGCCCTTGGTTGACCGCAATGCCGGGCGGTGAACTGCATCCCATCAGCAACGCGGCGGGCAGCGCCAACGCCATCAGACCATGGAGAGTTTTTTTACCGCGCATGATTTCCTCGCTTAACGTGACAGCAGCGGCCCCAGCGAGCGGCCACCGACCAGGTGCATGTGAATATGATAGACCTCCTGACCGGCGTGGCGGTTGCAGTTGACGATCAGGCGGTAGCCGTCCTCGGCGATGCCTTCCTGTTCGGCGATCTTCGCCGCGGCGGTGATCATGCGGCCCAGCGCGGCTTCATGCTCCACGGTCACGTCGTTGACGGTTGGGATCAGCACGTTGGGAACGATCAGCACATGGGTGGGTGCCTGGGGAGAGATGTCACGGAAAGCGGTGACCAGTTCGTCCTGATAAACCACATCAGCAGGGATTTCGCGGCGGATAATTTTACTGAAAATCGTTTCTTCGGCCATCTGGCGTTCCTTGTTTTACACAATTAGCTGTACGCAGTATGAGTGACAAATTCTACTGCTTTCAACCTGATTGCGCACTTTCCACGTCGAGTGCTGCAGATTCGCGCAGCCCGGCGCCCCGTTTGTGCATCTTTTCACTTTGGTTATTCACTATTGTTGCTTTACTTGCCCCGCGCCGCCGCCAATAGTAACCCCATGATTAACAAAGGATAGAGGGTGCTATGCCACTGAGGATTTCGGCGCTGTGCGCGCTGTTGCTGAGCGCCGCCGTGCAGGCGGCCACGGCGGGCGGTATCGATCTGCAGGCTAACCGAGAGCCGATACGCACGGAGAAAAACCCGGCCGCTATCGCACTGATTCCGGCAAACTTTCACTTCGCGGTGCCCGGCAAGCTGACGGTGGCGGTGGCGTTCGAGAACTCTCCGCCGCTGGCGCTGTTCGCCGAGGACAATAAAACGCTGATCGGCAGCGATCCGGACATCGCCCGCCTGGTGGCCGACAGCCTTGGGCTGGAGCTGAATCTGGTGCCTACCTCGTGGGAAGATTGGCCGCTGGGCATCAGCACCGGCAAATACGACGCGGCGATCTTCAACATCGCCGTCACCAAACTGCGCAAGACCAAATTCGACTTCGCCACTTATCGGGTGGACACGCTGGGCTTTTACGTCAAATCCACCAGCCACATCACCTCGATCAACCGGCCGCAGGACGTCGCCGGGCTGCGGATCATCGTCGGATCCGGCACCAATCAGGAAAACATACTGTTGGGATGGGATAAGCAAAACCGCGCCGCCGGGTTGCCGCCGGTGCAGCCGATCTACGTCACCGACGACGCCGCCACTAACCTGAGCATTCAGTCCGGGCGCGCCGATGCGTTCTTCGGCCCCCATTCCACCGGCGCCTACAAGGCGGCGCTGACCGGCAAGACCAAAATGGTCGGCATCGGCCCCAGCGTGGCCTACGTCGCGGTCACCACCAAAAAAGGCAACGGGTTGGTGAACGCCGTCAACACCGCCATCAACGGCGTCATCGTCAGCGGCGAATACGCGCAGGTGCTGGAGCGCTGGGGCGAAGGCGATGAAAAGGTCGAGCGCTCCGCCATCAACCCGCCGGGCATCGGCGACTAGCCGCCGATCAGCTGCGGCGCGTGCCGACGCATCCACTCGGCCAGCGAGTCCAGCGTCGGCCGTAGCGATTTGCCGAGCGCGGTGACCTGATACTCCACCCGCGGCGGCACTTCGGGAAATACCTGCCGCGTCACCAGGCCGCGCTGCTCGAACAGCCGCAGCTGACGCGTCAGCTCTTTCTGCGCAATGGGCGCCACCGCCCGCTGCAGCTCGCTGAATCGCACCGGGCCGTCGATCATTATCAGTCGGTACAGGATCGGTATCGCCCACTTGCCCGACACCAGATTGACGAAGTCCACCATCGGGCAGGGTTCGCCCGCCGGCGGCAACGCCGCCAAATTATTTTCCGCCGCTAATGGCGCTTGTGCCGTCATTTCATCCCACCTCGTCCTTTAGTATCCAAAAGGTGCCTACTATGCAAAAGGAACTATAGCGCAAATAATGCCGCAACTGACGCTAAAGAGGAATCGGTTATGGCACGACTGCAAGGCAAATACGCATTGATTACCGGCGGCACCAGCGGCATCGGGTTGGAAACCGCCCGCCAGTTCATCGCCGAGGGCGCAACGGTGGCGATCACCGGGCGCAGCCAAAGCGCCCTGGACGCGGCGGGCCAGGCATTGGGTGGCAAGGCGCTGTTGCTGCTGAGCGACGCCGGCGATATTCCGCAGCAGCGCGAACTGGCGCAGCGGCTGGGGCAACGGTGGCCGCGGCTGGACGTGCTGTACATCAACGCCGGCGACGTTACGCATCGCCCGCTGCAGGAGTGGGATGAGCAGAGCTATCAGCGGCTGATGGACATCAATCTGAAGGGACCGTTTTTTCTGATCCAGGCGCTGCTGCCGCTGCTGGCCAACCCTTCTTCGGTGATCCTGTGCGGTTCGGTCAGCGCCCATATCGGCCTGCCGCAGAGCAGCGCCTACGCCGCCAGCAAAGCCGGCTTGCTGTCGCTGGCCAGAACGCTGTCCGGCGAGCTGCACGCGCGCGGCATTCGCTTTAACGGCCTCAGCCCCGGCCCGACCGAAACCCCGGCGTTGGGTAAGCTGGGGTTGGCGGAAGCGGATGAACAGGCATTACGCGACGATATCCGCGCGCTGGTGCCGATCGGCCGCATGGGCAGCGCGCTGGAGCTGGCAAAAGCAGCGGTGTTTCTGGCGGCAGACGAGTCGGCATTCATGGTCGGCGCCGAGCTGCAGATGGACGGTGGTGTGGGAAATTTATAATTTAGCGACGCGGCCGCGCCCCGCGCGGCTCGCAAGATCACCCCAGCCCAGGGATATCGACGCCGAAGGTCTGCAACAGCAGCACCACGTTGAGCAGCACGATCACCACCGTGCCGACCACCGCCGCCAGACTGGTCCAGCGGCCGTTGGCGAACTCGCCCATGATGTCGCGGCGGCGGGTGAACATCACCAACGCAATCATCGGCGCCGGCAGTGCCAGGCTCAGCACCACTTGGCTGTAGACCAGCGCGTCGGTGGCGTTGACGCCCATCGCCACCACGATAAACGCCGGCACCATGGTGACCAGGCGGCGCACCCACACCGGAATGCGAAAACCGACGAAGCCCTGCATGATCATTTGCCCGGCCATGGTGCCCACCACCGAGCTGGAAATGCCGGAGGCGATCAACGAAGCGAGGAAGATGCCGGCGGCCGCCGCGCCGAACAGCGGCGTCAATGTATGGTAGGCGGTGCCAATTTCGGCCACGTCGCTGTTACCAGCGTGGAAGGCGCTCGAGGCCATGATCACCATCGCAATATTCACCAGCCCGGCAAGCGCCAGCGCGATCACCACTTCAATATTGGAAAAACGCAGCAGCTTGCGCCGCTCGCCGTTGTCGCTGGCCGGGCTGCGGTGCTGGGTCAGCCCCGAGTGCAGGAAAATGGCGTGCGGCATCACGGTTGCGCCGATAATGCCGACGGCGATGGTCAGCGCCTGCGCGTCCGGCAGCTGCGGCGTCACCATGCCGAGGCCGGCCGCTTGCCAGTCCACCGGTACGATGAACATCTCCACCAGATAGCACAGCGCGATAATGCCCACCAGGCCGCCGATCATCAGCTCGACCGGGCGGAAACCTTTCTTTTCCACCATCAACAGCGCATAGGTGATCACCGCCGTCACCCCCATCCCCGCCAGCAGCGGCATATGGAACAGCAGCGCCAGCGCGATCGCCCCGCCGAGAAACTCCGCCAGATCGGTGGCCATCGCCGCCACTTCGCTGAGCAGCCACATGCCGATCACTACCGGCCGTGAAAACTGGTCGCGGCACATCTCCGCCAGATTGCGATTGGTGACGATGCCGAGCTTGGCCGACAGCGCCTGGAACAGCATGGCGATCAGGTTGGCCATCACCACCACCCACAGCAGGCTGTAGCCGTATTTCGCCCCGGCCTGAATATTGGTGGCGAAGTTGCCGGGATCCATATAGGCAATAGAGGCAATCACCGCCGGGCCGGCGAACAGCAACGGCGTAAAGGCGCCGCGCTTGCGTCCGGCAAGAGCGGCGCCAATCGCGATGTTGGTCCGTTCGGTTAACGATGGAGTGGTTGCCGCGTCACGCATGAATTACCCTCAATCTTTCACTGGTTATTTTTCCACCTACCATGCCGACAATGTAGCATCGGCTACACTTTATGCAACAGGCGAAATTCATTGGCTTTGTGTAGAGATATTTCTAACTACCACAATGCGTGGCATCGAATTGATAATGTGTGCTATTTGGACTAACTTAGGGCAACCCTCCCCGCACTGCCGGGAGATGCCATTTTTATGCTTACAGGACGCCCCACGCTATGGTTACCCGCGCGCCAGATAACGCCGACCGCCACGCCCAGACCGACATGCCGGACGAGGCCGAGCACGCCCTGCGTTTTAGCCGCGCCCGCGAAGCGCAGTCCAATGCGCTGATCGAAGATTACGTTGAGCTGATCGCCGATTTGCTGCAAAGCACCCGCGAAGCCAGAACCACCGATATCGCGCGCCGCTTCGGCGTGTCTCACCCGACGGCGATCAAAAATATCGCGCGGCTGAAAAGCGCCGGGCTGGTGGAATCGCGCCCTTATCGCGGGGTGTTTTTAACCGAGGAAGGCGAGCTGCTGGCGCAGAAGGTGCGCCGCCGTCACCGCATCGTGGTCGATCTGCTGATGTGCGTCGGGGTGCCGAGCGAAACCGCCGAGCTGGACAGCGAAGGGATTGAGCACCATATCTCGGACGAAACGCTGGCGGTGTTCGAGCATTACCTGCAAAAGCACGCCAAGCCCTGACTCCCGGAGCGCCGATGAGCTACGCCGTGCAGCAAATCCACGATCTGCGCCTGGTGGTTTTCGCCGAAGCCGGGCCACCATTGAAAGACGAAAACGACGTCAGCCTGTTTATCGCGCCCGCCTTTGAACACGATGCCGGGATGATTGCCCTCCCCGTCAACCGCCTCGACGCCGCCTTTTTCCAGCTCAGAAGCGGCATTGCCGGCGCCGTATTGCAGAAATTTATCAACTACCGCCTGCGCGTGGCGCTGCTGGGCGATATCTCCCCCTGGCTGGCGCAAAGCAACGCGCTGCAAGATTTCGTGCGTGAGGCCAACCGCGGCGAACAGGTCTGGTTCCTCCCTTCTCTCGCCGAACTCGAACAGCGCCTGGGCGCCTGACGGCAGGCAATAAAAAAGGGAGGCTTTCGCCTCCCTTGGTAACTCCCCTGCCTGAATCAGTGATTACGGATGTATTCGTCCATATCGGTTTTCAGGTTGTCGGACTTGGTGCCGAAGATGGCCTGCACGCCGGAGCCAGCGACGACTACGCCGGCCGCGCCCAGTTTCTTCAGGCCCGCCTGGTCAACTTTGGACACGTCGGCCACGCTGACGCGCAGACGGGTGATGCAAGCATCCAGGTTAGTGATATTTTCTTTACCGCCGAAGGCCTGAACCAGCGCCGCGGACATTTCGGAACCGCCCTGCGCAGTCTGCTCGGCAGCGGTGTCTTCACGGCCCGGGGTTTTCAGATCCAGCTTGGCGATCAGCACGCGGAAGATGGTGTAGTACACCAGACCGTAGACGATGCCGACGATTGGGAACAGCCAGATTTTGCTGCTGTTGCCGCTCAGTACGATAAAGTCGATCAGGCCGTGCGAGAAGCTGGTGCCATCGCGCATGCCCAACAGGATGCAGATTGGGAACGCCAGGCCGGCCAGGATAGCGTGGATCACGTACAGGATCGGCGCGACGAACATGAAGGAGAACTCGATCGGCTCGGTGATACCGGTCAGGAACGAGGTCAACGCGGCGGAGATCATGATGCCGCCGACTTTCGCGCGGTTTTCCGGCTTGGCCGAGTGCCAGATGGCGATGGCCGCAGCAGGCAGACCGTACATTTTGAACAGGAAGCCGCCGGACAGTTTGCCCGCGGTAGGGTCGCCCGCCATGTAGCGAGGGATATCACCGTGGAATACCTGGCCCGCCGCGTTGGTGAATTCACCGATTTGCATTTGGAACGGCACGTTCCAGATGTGGTGCAGACCGAATGGCACCAGAGCACGCTCAACCACGCCGTAAATGCCGAAGGCCACGACCGGGTTCTGATAAGCCGCCCACTGCGAGAAGGTCTGGATAGCCGTACCGATCGGCGGCCAGATGAAGGACAGCACTACGCCCAGAACGATCGCCGCCAGACCGGAAATGATCGGCACGAAACGCTTACCGGCAAAGAAGCCCAGGTATTCCGGCAGTTGAATGCGGAAGAAGCGGTTGAACATATAGGCCGCGATGGCGCCGGAGATAATCCCCCCGAGCACACCGGTATCCGCCAGGTGTTTGGCCGCAATCTCTTCAGCCGGCAGGTGCAGCACCAGCGGCGCAACCACCGCCATGGTTTTCACCATGATGCCGTAGGCCACCACCGCCGCCAGCGCGGAAACGCCGTCGTTGTTGGTGAAGCCCAGGGCGACGCCGATGGCGAAAATCAGCGGCATGTTGGCGAAGACCGAACCGCCCGCTTCCGCCATCACGTGGGAGACTACCGCAGGTAGCCAGCTAAAGTTGGCGGAGCCGACGCCCAGCAGGATACCTGCGATAGGCAACACGGACACCGGCAGCATGAGCGATTTACCTACTTTTTGCAGGTTTGCAAATGCGTTCTTGAACATAGTTGAGTGTGCTCCTGAGTAATAATGCTTTGCTACTTCTTGTCGCGATGATTCGCGCTGCAAGGGGGGGAGAAAAACCCCTGCAATTCAGGGTGTCTGAGCACCCCTTGAATTTATTACGCAGAGTAAAATAAATAGCCTGCGCAATGTTTGATGACAATCACGTTTCGATGATCGAGCCGCGGTAACTTTGCATAAACCGGCTGTTTTTTGGCGAAATAGACCAAAAAAAACGCATCAATCACCTTGAAACGGGAGGGAACCTTACCCGTTTCAGTGATTAATTACGAGCTTAAAAAAAATTACGCAGACAATGACCTACAGCTATAGCCTAGGTCAAAGATCACAGTTCGAGGTGAAATAAACGTGAAAAGTTGGCGGTGGTGGCTTCGGCCAGTTGTTCCAGGCTGACGCCCTTCAATACCGTCATGTATTCAGCCACATCGCGCACATAAGCGGGTTGGTTTTCTTTGCCGCGATGCGGCACCGGTGCCAGATAAGGCGAGTCGGTTTCCACCAGAATGCGATCCAGCGGCACATAGCGCGCCACCTCGCGCAGCTGTTCGGCGTTGCGGAAGGTGACGATGCCCGAGAAGGAGATGTAGAAGCCCAGATCCAGCAGAGCTTCGGCCGTGGCCAGATCTTCAGTGAAGCAGTGGAGTACGCCGCCGCAGTCCTGTGCGTTCTCTTCACGCAGGATCGCCAGCGTGTCCGCGCGCGCATCGCGAGTGTGGACGATCACCGGCTTGTTCAGATCCCGGCCGATGCGGATATGTTCGCGGAAAGAGTCCTGCTGCAGCTCAAGGTTGTCTTTCTGGTAGAAGTAATCGAGCCCGGTCTCCCCCAGCGCCACCACCTGCTCCCCCGCCGCCAGGCGACGCAGTTCGGCGTAATCATACCCCTCTTCCAGATTGAGCGGATGCACCCCGCAGGAGAAGGCCACGTCGTTGCGCTCGCCGATCAGCTCGGTCATGGAACGGTAACCCGGCAGCGTGGTGGCAACCGCCAGCACATAGCCGACGTCGCGCGCCTTGGCTTTGGCCAGCGCATCGTCCACATTCTGGTGCAGCGTTTGATAATCCAGACTGTCAAGGTGGCAATGAGAATCGACTAACAACATAATTTTTAACTCTTTTACTTTACAGCGAATGAGGGTGGGAATAGCCGGCGGTGCCAAGCATCTGTTCCCAGCGAAGTAACTGTTCGGTCAGCAGCAGCTCGCGGTTGACGCCCACCACGCTGAGCAGCTGATGGCGGCAGTTCAGCCACTGCTGCACGATCTGCTGCAGCGAGGCGCTGCTCAGCAGGCTGGCCAGCTGATGCACCAGCGGCTGCTGATCCTGATTCAATACATAGTGATGCGCGCCCTGCTGCCACTTCATCGCGTCCACCAGCAACGCGCACAGCCAGTGCAGGCGCTCGGCGACGTCTTCATGGTTCAGCACCGGCAACAGCGACAGCATATCGCGCTGCGGCAGCGCGGCGCTCAACGCGGCGCACAGGGCGCTGCGCTGTTGCCACTGCTGCGGCTGCAACAGCTGTTCGGCGGCCAGCGGCGCGCCGTCGTGCAGGCGCAGCGCCGTGAGGCGGTCCGTCTGAGAGCCGGCCGCCTGCCGGCCCAGCCACTGCAGGCTGAGCTGCTCATCCGGGCTGGCCAAATGCCAATACAGGCAGCGGCTGCGCAACGTCGCCATCAGCCGCGACGGCTCACGGCAGCCCAGCAGAAAATAGGTTTTCTCCGGTGGCTCTTCCAGCGTTTTAAGCAGCGCGTTGGCCGCCGCTTCGGTCAGCTGTTCCGCCTGCGGCAGCCAAATCACTTTAGCGCCGCCCTGCTGCGCGTGGGCGTACAGCGTTTCAATCACCTGGCGGATCGGCTCGATGCCCAGGCTGCTCTTGCCCTTTTCCGGCGCCAGCACGTGATAATCCGGGTGGTTGCCCGCCAGCATCAGCCGGCAGCTGTGGCACTCGCCGCAGCTTTTTTCACCGTTGCGCTGCTGACAGATCAACCAGCGGCTCAGGCCGTAGGCCAGCGCGTCGTCACCGTTGCCCGCCGCCGCGTGCAGCAGCAGCGCATGATGGCCTCGGCCGTCGGCGTACTGCCCGATCAGCTGGCGATAAGGGCCGTTCAGCCACGGGTACCAGTTCATTATGCGCCTTCCTGCTGCCGCAGCCAGTGGCCGACGCAGTCGCGGATCGCCGCGGTCACCTGCTCCAGCGGCTGGGCGGCGTCGACGGTGACGATGGTTTTATCCTGCGCCGCCAGCTCGAGATAGCGAGCGCGGGTGCGTTCGAAGAACGGCAGCGCTTCCTGTTCGATGCGATCCAGCTGGCCGCGCGCCTGCGCGCGTTGCAGGCCGACCAGCGGCGGCAGATCGAGATACACCGTCAGATCCGGGCGGAAATCCCCCAGCACGGTGTCGCGCAGCGAGCTCATCAGCTGCGGATCCACACCGCGGCCGCCGCCCTGGTAAGCCTGTGAAGAGAGATCGTGGCGATCGCCCACCACCCAGGCGCCGCGCGCCAGGGCCGGTTTGATCACGGTTTCCACCAGCTGCACGCGCGCGGCGTACAGCATCAATACTTCGGCCTTGATGGTCGGCAATTCGCCGTCGATGCCGCGCTTGAACAGATCGCGCAGCTTCTCCGCCAGCGGCGTGCCGCCCGGCTCGCGGGTGAAGACGATGTCGCTGACGCCGTGTTCGCGCAGCACATTGACCACCGTATCGCGCGCGGTGGTTTTACCCGCGCCTTCCAGCCCTTCGATAACAACGAATTTACTTTTCATTCTTTTCCTTTAACGCCTGACGGTACACGCGCACCGCCTGGTTATGGCTCGCCAGATTGGTGGTGAAGGTATGCCCACCCTTGCCGTCGGCGACAAAATAGAGATAAGGCGTTTTGGCCGGATTGGCGGCCGCCTGCAGCGAGGCCTCACCCGGCATGGCGATCGGCGTTGGCGGCAGGCCAGCGATCACATAGGTGTTGTAAGGCGTCGGCGTCTCCAGATCCTTGCGCGTGATGTTGCCATTATAGCTTTCGCCCATGCCGTAGATCACCGTCGGATCGGTCTGCAGGCGCATGCCGATGCGCAAGCGGTTGACGAACACCGACGCCACCTTGCTGCGCTCTTCCGGCACCGCGGTCTCTTTCTCGACGATCGATGCCATGGTCAGCAGCTCTTCCGGCGTTTTATACGGCAGGCTGGTGTCGCGGCCGGCCCAGGCGGCCTGCAGCGCTTTGTTCATGCGCACGTGTGCGCGTTTGAGCAGCGCGATGTCGCTCATGCCGGCGGTATACTGATAGGTATCCGGGTACAAATGCCCTTCCGGCGTTTCTCCCGCAGGAATGCCGAGCGCGGCGGCAATCTCCGCTTCGCTCTTGCCCGCCAGGGTGTGTTTCAGGTATTTGGACTGCTGCAGCACCTGCTGCCAGTCACGCAGGCGTGAGCCTTCGATAAAGCGTGCGGTGAACTGCGCCTCTTTGCCGCTGGCCAACAGTTTCAGCATCTGGCGCACCGTCATGCCCGGCGTGAACCGGTAGGTGCCGGCTTTAAACTCCGCCAGCTCCGGCTCCAGCTTCAGCAGCCACTGGAACCAGCGGCCGTTGCGCACCAGCTTATCGCGCACCAATAACCCTTCCAGCGCTACCCGGCCGGTGCCGGCCGGCAGTTTGAAGATGGTTTCTTGTTGGATAGCCAGTGGCGTATCGGCAAAGCGTTCGATCTTCTGGTAGCCCCAAAACAGCAGCGCCAATACCAGAACAACAATAATAGACAGGACCTTCAGCTTTCTTTTCTTCATCAATCAGCCATGGTTAACAGTGTGGACGCAAAAAATCATACAGCTGGCGCGAAGCATAGCGCCATGATTGCGCAGCGTTTACCGGCAGCAGCGGCATCAGCGCATTGCTCACCAGGACTTCGTCGGCATCGGCCAGCGTCTCCAGCGGTTCACTGACGCAGTGCAGACGGTATTCCGAGCCTGCCAGCAGCGCGATCACCCGCCGCCGCATCAGGCCGGCGACACCTGCCTGGCTCAGATCCGGGGTAAATACCGCTTTTCCCTTACGCCAGAACAAATTAGCCGCACAGCATTCCACCAGCATACCGGCAGTGTCAAGCACCAGCGCCTCGTCGGCGGCCGTCTGGTCAAGATGCGCGCGGATCAGCACCTGCTCCAGGCGGTTCAAATGCTTCAACCCCGCCAGCAACGGATTGCGCGCCAGCGCCACCGGGCTGAGCGCAAGCGTGATGCCCTGCTCGCGCCACTGCAAATAGTGCGCAGGGTAGCTACTGCGGGCCACGATGCGCGTCGGGTTTTCGCACCCCGTCGGGCTGTAACCCCGCCCGCCGCTGCCGCGCGTCAGTATCGCTTTGACCACGCCGAGCGGAATTGATTCGGCCGCCAGCGCCATCTCCCGCTCGAAAGCCAGCCAATCGGTGGCGGGCAGCATCAGCCGCTGCGCCGCTTGCTGCAGCCGCTCCAGATGCCAGGGCAGCAGCTCGATTTTACCATCGATAACCCGGGCGGTAGTAAAGCAGCCATCGCCGAACTGCAGGCCGCGATCGCTCGGCGCCAGCGCATCGTGGCGTTGTCCGTTAATCCAGTACATGCTCCCTCCTGTTGCCGGGTGATTTCATTACGCTCGCAGGATAGCAGGCGACGAGGCGATACGCAGCCCTGTTGGTGTCCAGACGATAGGCGTAAAAAAGCCCGGTTAAAAAACCGGGCTTTTCATCAGCTATCCACAGCGCGAGTTACACTCGGCGGAAGATCAGCGAGCCATTGGTGCCGCCGAAGCCGAAGGAGTTACACAGGCTGAACTCCATATCGCTGACCTGGCGCGCTTCGTGAGGCACGAAGTCCAGATCGCAACCTTCATCCGGGTTATCCAGGTTGATGGTTGGCGGTACCGCCTGATCGCGCAGCGCCAGCACGGTGAAGATAGACTCGATCGCGCCTGCCGCACCCAACAGGTGGCCAGTCATCGATTTGGTCGAGCTCACCAGCACGCGTTCTGCATCGGCGCCGAAGACGGATTTCACCGCCTGCGCTTCCGCCTGGTCGCCCGCCGGCGTAGAGGTGCCGTGCGCGTTGATGTAGCCGATTTGTGACGGGGTCACACCAGCGTCAAGCAGGGCATTTTCCATCGCCAGCGCAGCGCCTGCGCCGTTTTCCGGTGGCGACGTCATGTGATAAGCATCGCTGCTCATCCCAAAGCCCACCACTTCGGCGTAGATTTTCGCGCCGCGCTTTTTCGCGTGCTCGTACTCTTCCAGCACCATCATGCCGGCGCCGTCGCCCAGCACAAAACCGTCGCGGTCTTTATCCCACGGACGGCTCGCCGCCTGCGGGTTGTCATTACGAGTGGACAGGGCGCGCGCTGCGCCAAAGCCGCCGACGCCCAATGGGGTGCTGGCTTTCTCTGCCCCACCGGCCAGCATCACGTCCGCATCATTGTAGGCAATGATACGCGCCGCATGGCCGATGTTGTGCACACCTGAAGTACAGGCGGTGGCGATGGAAATGCTTGGGCCACGCATGCCATACATGATTGTCAGGTGACCGGCAATCATATTCACGATGGTGGATGGCACAAAGAACGGACTGATTTTCCGTGGGCCACCGTTAACCAGTGAACTGTGGTTTTCTTCGATCAAACCCAGGCCGCCGATGCCGGAACCGATCGCGGCTCCAATGCGGCTGGCGTTAGCCTCGGTGATGTCCAGGCCTGCATCCTGCATGGCTTGCATGCCGGCAGCGATACCGTACTGGATAAAGGCGTCCATCTTGCGCGCATCTTTGCGCGAGATGAAATCCTCGGAATTAAAATTCTTTACCAGGCCAGCAAACTTGGTCGCATAGGCAGTGGTATCGAAATGGTCGATCAGGCTGATGCCACTCTGACCGGCAAGAAGAGCGTTCCACGTGGACTCTACCGTATTGCCGACAGGAGACAACATGCCCAGTCCGGTCACAACTACTCGACGCTTAGACACGTTTGTCCTCCAGGGAGGGAAAAATATGACACTAGGGATAGAAAAAACTTAGGCGGTCGAGCGACCGCCTAGATATGTTCTCTTACTGCTGGCTAGCGTTGATGAAATCAATAGCTGCCTGAACAGTAGTGATCTTCTCAGCTTCTTCGTCTGGAATCTCGGTGTCGAATTCTTCTTCCAGTGCCATTACCAGCTCAACGGTGTCAAGAGAATCAGCGCCCAGATCTTCAACGAAAGAAGCGTTGTTCAAAACTTCTTCCTGTTTAACACCCAGTTGCTCAACAATGATTTTCTTAACGCGTTCTTCGATAGTGCTCATACTCTTAAATTTCCTATCAAAACTCGCTTTCGCGATGGTTTTCGTAGTGTATAAAATGCTGAAAAAGATGCAACTAAATCCCGGCTGGTCAAACCACGATTTTACGCTATTTTGCGGTTTTTGCCTCAAATAACGCAAATGGTTTTCACATTTTTTAAATCATGTACATGCCGCCATTGACATGTAACGTTTCACCGGTGATATAGCCGGCCTCATCAGAGGCCAAAAATGCAACAGCGCTGGCGATTTCTTTAGCATCGCCCAGCCGGTTGGCTGGAACTGATGACAAAATGCCTGCGCGTTGATCATCTGTCAACGCCCGTGTCATGTCCGTCTCAATAAAGCCAGGTGCCACGACGTTGACCGTAATGCCACGCGAAGCAACTTCACGTGCCAAAGATTTGCTAAAACCAATCAGACCGGCTTTAGCCGCCGCGTAGTTCGCCTGCCCTGCGTTCCCCATGGTGCCGACAACGGAACCGATGGTGATGATACGGCCAAACCGCTTTTTCATCATAGCGCGCATTACCGCTTTTGACAGGCGGAATACGGAAGTCAGGTTGGTGTCGAGGATATCCTCCCACTCATCATCCTTCATACGCATCAGCAGGTTATCACGCGTGATGCCGGCATTATTCACTAAAATGTCGATTTCGCCAAATTCGGCGCGAATCGATGCCAGCACGCTATCGATAGATTGCGCATCAACAACGTTCAACATAAACCCTTTGCCGTTTGCGCCCAGGTAGCTGCTGATCGCTTCAGCGCCGCTCTCGCTGGTCGCGGTGCCGATCACTTTGGCGCCGCGTGCCACAAACGTTTCTGCAATAGCTCGGCCAATACCGCGGCTCGCGCCGGTGACCAGAACGATTTTACCTTCGAAGCTCATCATTTTCCTCTTTATTGTTCAAGCGCCGCCGACAGGCTGGCGGTGTCGTTCACCGCCGCAGCCGTCAGGGTGTCAACAATACGTTTAGTCAGACCGGTCAGCACTTTGCCCGGCCCCACTTCCAGCAGCGACGTCACTCCCTGTGCTGCGATAAATTCTACACTCTCGGTCCAACGCACCGGGCTGTACAGCTGACGCACCAGCGCGCTGCGGATCGCTTCCGGATCGTTTTCGGTGCGCACGTCGACGTTGTTCACCACCGGCACCTGCGGCGCGTTGAAGGTGATGTCCTGCAGCGCCACGGCCAGCTTGTCGGCGGCCGGTTTCATCAGCGCACAGTGCGAAGGCACGCTCACCGGCAACGGCAGCGCGCGCTTGGCGCCTGCGGCTTTGCAGGCGGCGCCTGCGCGCTCAACCGCTTCTTTGTTGCCGGCGATGACCACCTGGCCCGGCGAGTTGAAGTTGACCGGAGAAACCACCTGCCCCTGCGCAGACTCTTCACACGCCTTGGCGATCGCGTCGTTGTCCAGACCGATGATGGCGTACATCGCGCCGGTGCCTTCCGGCACCGCTTCCTGCATCAGCTTGCCGCGCAGCTCAACCAGACGGATCGCCGCCTTGAAGTCCAGCACGCCGGCGCAGACCAGCGCCGAGTATTCGCCCAGGCTGTGGCCCGCCATCAGCGCCGGCGCTTTACCGCCCTGCTGTTGCCAAACGCGGAAAATCGCCACCGAGGCGGCCAGCAGAGCCGGTTGGGTCTGCCAGGTTTTGTTCAGCTCTTCCGCCGGGCCTTGCTGCACCAGCTGCCACAGGTCGTAACCCAGGGCGGAAGACGCCTCGCCGAAGGTCTCCTCGACGATCGGGAACTGTGCGGCCAACTCGGCCAGCATGCCAACGGTCTGCGACCCCTGGCCCGGGAAAACAAAAGCAAATTGCGTCATTTTTTCTTCCTGTCCAAATCAGAAACGAACCAGCGCCGAGCCCCAGGTAAAGCCGCCGCCGAAGGCCTCCAGCAGCACCAGTTGGCCACGCTGAATTCGCCCGTCGCGCACCGCTTCGTCCAGTGCGGAAGGCACCGAGGCGGCAGAGGTGTTGCCGTGACGATCGAGCGTCACCACCACTTTGTCCATCCCCATGCCCAGTTTTTTCGCCGTTGCGCTGATGATGCGCAGGTTGGCCTGGTGCGGCACCAGCCAATCCAGCTCGCTGCGGTCCATGTTGTTGGCCTGCAGCGTCTCGTCGACGATGCGCGCCAGCTCGGTAACCGCAACCTTGAAGACTTCGTTGCCCGCCATGGTGACATAGGCCGGCTTGTCTTGATTCTGGCGATCCTTGTACGGCAGCGTCAGCAGGTTGCCGTAGCTGCCGTCGGCATGCAGATGGGTAGACAGAATGCCCGGCGCTTCAGAAGCCCCCAGCACCACCGCCCCTGCGCCATCGCCAAACAAAATGATGGTGCCGCGATCTTCAGGATCCAGCGTGCGCGACAAGACGTCCGCGCCGATAACCAGCGCATGTTTGACCGCGCCGTTCTTCACGTACTGATCGGCCACGCTGAGCGCGTAAGTAAAGCCGGCACAGGCCGCAGCCAGATCGAACGCCGCGCAGTCTTTGATGCCCAGCATTTGCTGCACCAGGCACGCCGCGCTCGGGAACGCGTGAGTGGTCGTGGTGGTCGCCACGACGATCAGCCCAATGTCTTCTTTAGCCACACCTGCCATTTCCAGCGCTTTCTCAGCGGCCTGGAAGCTCATCGTCGCGACGGTTTCATCCGCAGCGGCGATGCGACGTTCGCGGATACCGGTACGCGTGACGATCCACTCGTCAGAGGTATCCACCATTTTTTCCAAATCAGCATTGGTGCGCACTTGTACGGGCAAATAACTCCCCGTACCGAGAATCTTTGTATACATGTACGATCAGTCACTCTTAGGTAATACAGCCTCAAGGCGCGCAGCAATCCTTTCCGGGACTTGCCGCTGCACCGCCTGCACAGCCTGTTCGATTGCGACTGCAAACGCGTGAGGGTTCGCAGCGCCGTGGCTCTTGACTACGGTGCTGCGCAATCCTAACAGACATGCGCCATTATACTGGTCGGGGTTCAGGTGGCCGAACCGCTTAACCACCCGTTTTTGCAACCAACGGCCCAACAATTTCAGCCACCACGCTCGCTTGTTGCCGTCGCCGGACGATTTCAGCAGCGATAAGAACACCCTGACCACCCCTTCCATGGTTTTCAGGGTGACGTTGCCCACGAAGCCATCGCACACCAACACGTCGGTCTTGCCGGTGAGCAGCTCGTTTCCTTCCAGGTAACCAATATAGTTGATTGCCGGAGTATTTTTTAGCACAGCGGCCGCTTCGCGGATATTATCCAGGCCTTTGGTCTCTTCTTCGCCAATATTCAGCAGCGCCACCCGCGGTTGCACAATGCCGATCACCTCTTCCGCCATCACCGCGCCCATCACGGCAAACTGCACCAGCATGGTGCTGTCGCACTCGACGTTGGCGCCCAAATCCAGCACCACGGTTTTACTGCGTTGCTGATTCGGGATCGCCGTCATCAGCGCCGGGCGCTCGATGCCTTCCAGCGGCTTGACCAACAGCTTCGCCAATCCCATCAGCGCACCGGTATTGCCGGCGCTGACGCAGCCCTGCGCTTTACCGCTGCTGAGCTGCTCGAGCGCAATGCGCATCGACGTGCCGCGGCTGGCGCGTATCGCTTGTGAAGGTTTGGCGTCGCCGGCGATCACGGACTCGGCGGGCACGACTTGCAGACGCTCCAGAAGAACCGGATCGGCGTGGGCAAGCAAAGGGGAGATGACGTCGGGATTGCCGACCAGCAGGAGATGAAGCTGTAAATTAGAGGCCAGTGCCTGCAACGAAGCAGGCACTGTGACGCAGGGACCGAAGTCCCCGCCCATTGCATCTAACGCCAGGGTTAGACGAGTCAAGGTATCGCTACTTAGCCGATAACCTTGCGACCGCGGTAGAAACCGTCGGCAGTGATGTGGTGACGACGGTGAGTTTCACCGGATACTTTGTCTACAGACAGAGTAGTCGTGGTCAGAGCATCGTGAGAACGACGCATGCCACGCTTGGAACGGGTTGGTTTATTCTGTTGTACGGCCATGGACCTTACTCCTCAATTACTTACGCTTTAAACTGGCTAATACGGCAAACGGATTCGGTTTCTCCGCCTCGGGAGGCAGTTGGCCAAATACCATGTCCGCTTCGGACACTTCACAGTGTTCAGATTCATGTACCGGAACGACAGGCAGTGAAAGAATAATTTCGTCTTCAATCATCGCCAACAGATCGACTTCGCCAAACTCGTCAACTTCGATCGGTTCGTACGCTTCCGGTAATGCCTCAGCCTGCTCATCATTGACGACCGGGCTAAAACAATATGTTGTGTGAACCTGATGTTCGAACGGGACTCCACAGCGTTGGCACATCAACGTTACCGTGACGTCCGCATGCCCTGTTATCACCGCGAGGCGTTGATTGTCGATATTGAACGACAACGACACCTCGACATCACTGTCCACACTGACCACGGAGTCGGCAACACGAGTAACCTGCTCAGGCGCATAGACACCAGCATAGTCCAGGCGTTTCTGAGCGGTACGTACCGCATCAATGGTCAAGGGTAATTTTACCTTTTGCATAGGGCGCGCATATTAACTTTGTAACGACATAGAGTCAAAGAAAAAGGCCGTAAAACGGCTCCTTTCACCAATATTCGCTTCCACAGCGGCCGACAGTTTAAAATGCCGTACCCATTTACGCTACGGTTTGCGAAAAAAATTATGCAGAGATTGCTTTTAGCCTCCACCTCACCCTATCGAAAAATGCTGCTGGGGAAGTTACGGCTGCCCTTCGACTGCGCCGCACCCGAGGTGGATGAAACCCCACTGCCGGGCGAAAGCGCCGAAGCGCTGGTGCTGCGCCTGGCGGCGGCGAAGGCTCAGGCGCTGGCCCTCGCCTATCCCGAGCATCTGATCATCGGCTCCGATCAGGTCTGCGTGATCGATGGCAACATCACCGGCAAGCCCCATACCGAGGAAAACGCCCGGGCGCAGCTGCGCCAAGCCAGCGCCCAGGCCGTGACCTTCTATACCGGCCTGGCGCTGTACAACGGCCGCAGCAAGCAGCTGCAGGCCCTGTGCGAGCCGTTCCACGTGCATTTTCGCGCGTTGAGCGAAGCGGAGATCGCCGCCTATGTACGCATAGAGCAACCGCTGAACTGCGCGGGCAGTTTCAAGAGCGAGGGATTGGGGATCGCGCTGTTCGACAGGTTGGAAGGCCGGGATCCGAACGCCCTGATCGGCCTGCCGCTGATCGCGCTGTTGGAGATGTTGCGGGCTGAGGGCATCAACCCGCTGGTCTGACGCGGATTACTTGGCCGCCTGCCGGCGCAGCACCTGCAGGCAGTGGCGCAGCTCTTGGTCCATCGGCGCTTCGATGCGCATCGTTTCGCCGGTGGCCGGATGCTCGAAGCGCAGCGCCGCGGCGTGCAGGAACAGACGCTTCAGGCCGGTGCCCGCCAGCTGGCGATCGAACTCGCGGTCGCCATAGCGATCGTCAAAGGCGATCGGATGCCCGGCATGCAGCGTGTGCACGCGGATCTGGTGAGTGCGCCCGGTGATCGGGCTGGCCTTCACCAGCGTGGCGAATTCGTAACGCTCTTCCACCTTGAAGCGGGTTTCCGAAGGCTTGCCTTCGCTGCTGACGCGCACGATGCGTTCGCCGCTTTGCAGGATGTTTTTCAGCAGCGGCGCCTGTACGGCCTTGCAGTGGGATTGCCACTGGCCGCGCACCAGCGCCAGATAATCCTTCTGCATGCCCTTCAGCCGCAGCTGCTCGTGCAGCGAACGCAGCGCGGAACGCTTCTTGGCCACCAGCAGCACGCCTGAGGTGTCGCGATCCAGACGGTGCACCAGCTCGAGGAAGCGGGCTTCCGGGCGCAGCGCGCGCAGCCCTTCAATCACGCCGAAGCTCAGGCCGCTGCCGCCGTGCACCGCGGTGCCGGAAGGCTTGTTGAGGATCAGCAGGTGGTCGTCTTCATACAGAATGCAATCGGCCAGCGCGGCTACCTTATCCAGCTTGGCCGACACCGGCGTCTCTTCGCGCTCGGCCACCCGCACCGGCGGCACGCGCACCACGTCGCCGGCCGCCAATTTGTATTCGACCTTGATGCGCCCTTTATTGACCCGCACCTCGCCCTTACGCACGATGCGATAAATCATGCTCTTCGGCACGCCTTTCAGGCGAGCGAGCAGAAAGTTGTCGATTCTCTGACCGGCTTCGTCGTCGGAAATCGTGATGAATTGTACTGCTGGATTGTTCGTTTTCATGGTGCGGGATTCTAAATAGAGCGCGTGAATAGCGCCACATCTTTTTCTGTGCTTAACTGTCTCTCTGACGGCGGGCGAAACCCCAGCGGACAATAAGGCAGCAAGCCGGTTTGAACGTTTGCGATTTCTTCCGCAGTTAAGGAAAAGTCACCTTGCTATAACGGCATCAGCAGTGGAATAATGCAGTCACTTTCCGCGTTGATTCTCGTTAAACAGGGAAAACGGTGGAATTATAAAATTTGTCTGATCGCGCAAAAACGCAGCAATGGCGTAAGACGTAATGCGAAATCAAACAATTAGCGGGCTGCGGGTTGCAGCTTGGCCGGCAAATGGAATCAGATCTGTCGACGTAAATCAGAGGCTATTCCCCTAGTAAAAGTGCTGTCTTTCACAAAGAAAAGCAGGCTTACCGAGATAATGCGCCCCTATGCAGGCGACAACCGTGAGGTTGACGGCTTTGCGAGAAGACACGGGGCTTTCGGTTTAACTCCGGCCATGAGGTTATTTTGCCCGCAGCTTTGTCGATAATGTAAAAATAACGAGTAAGTTAAGATGAAAAGAATGTTGATTAACGCAACTCAGCAGGAAGAGTTGCGTGTTGCCCTCGTAGATGGACAGCGGCTGTATGATTTGGATATCGAAAGTCCGGGTCATGAGCAGAAAAAAGCGAATATTTACAAAGGCAAAATCACCCGCATTGAACCAAGTCTTGAAGCAGCGTTCGTGGACTACGGCGCAGAACGACATGGTTTCCTCCCTCTTAAAGAAATCGCCCGCGAATACTTCCCTAGCAATTACTCTTCCCATGGCCGCCCGAACATCAAAGATGTGCTGCGCGAAGGCCAGGAAGTCATCGTTCAGGTAGACAAAGAAGAACGTGGCAACAAAGGCGCCGCCTTGACCACCTTCATCAGTCTCGCGGGCAGTTATCTGGTGCTGATGCCGAACAACCCGCGCGCCGGCGGTATTTCCCGCCGCATCGAGGGTGACGATCGCACCGAGCTGAAAGAAGCGCTCTCCTCGCTGCAACTGCCGGACGGCATGGGCCTGATCGTTCGCACCGCGGGCGTAGGCAAATCCGCCGACGCACTGCAGTGGGATCTATCCTTCCGCCTGAAGCACTGGGAAGCGATTAAAAAAGCCGCCGAAGGCCGCCCCGCGCCGTTCCTGATCCACCAGGAAAGCAACGTTATCGTGCGCGCCTTCCGCGATTACCTGCGCCCGGACATCGGCGAAATCCTGATCGACAACCCGAAAATTCTCGATCTGGCCAAAGAGCACATCGCTGCGCTGGGCCGCCCGGATTTCAGCAGCAAAATCAAACTGTACAGCGGTGAAATCCCTCTGTTCAGCCACTACCAGATCGAATCGCAGATCGAATCCGCCTTCCAGCGTGAAGTGCGCCTGCCGTCCGGCGGCTCGATCGTCATCGACAGCACCGAAGCGCTGACCGCCATCGACATCAACTCCGCCCGCGCCACCCGCGGCGGCGACATCGAAGAGACGGCGTTCAACACCAACCTGGAAGCGGCGGACGAGATCGCTCGCCAGCTGCGCCTGCGTGACCTTGGCGGCCTGATCGTCATCGACTTCATCGACATGACGCCGGTTCGCCACCAGCGCGAAGTGGAAAACCGCCTGCGCGATGCCGTGCGCCAAGACCGCGCGCGCATCCAGATCGGCCGCATTTCCCGTTTCGGCCTGCTGGAAATGTCCCGTCAGCGCCTCAGCCCGTCGCTGGGCGAATCCAGCCACCACGTGTGCCCACGCTGTAACGGCACCGGCACCATTCGCGACAACGAATCGCTGGCGCTGTCCATCCTGCGCCTGATCGAAGAAGAAGCGCTGAAGGAAAACACCAAAGAAGTTCACGCTATCGTGCCGGTTCAGGTTGCTTCGTACCTGCTGAACGAAAAGCGCGAATCCGTCAGCGCGATCGAAAAACGTCAGGGTGGCGTGAAAGCCGTCATCGTGCCTAACGATGAAATGCAAACCCCGCACTACTCGGTGCTGCGCGTGCGCAAGGGCGAGGAAACCTCTACCCTCAGCTACCTGCTGCCGAAGCTGCACGAAGAAGACATGGAGCGCCCGCTGGAAGACGCGCCGATGGAACGCAAGCGTCCAGAGCAACCGGCCCTGGCTTCCTTCTCCCTGTCCGCCGATGCGCCACCGCCGGCTGAAGAACCTGTCGCCGTGGCCAAGCCTGCCGCTGCCGCCGCCAAAGCTAAAGCCGCAGCGCCGGCCGCCGCCAAGCCGGGCTTCCTGGGCCGCCTGTTCGGTGGTCTGAAGAGCCTGTTCGCCGGTGAGGAACAACCTGCCGTCGAAGAAACCAAACCGGCCGAAACGCCGAAGGCGGAAAGCAACGGTGAAAACCGTCGTCAGGATCGTCGCGGTCAGCGTCGCCAAGGCACAGGCCGTAAAGAGCGCGGTGAGCGTGGCGACCGTCCGGAACGCGGCGAGCGTAAAGAGCGCGGTGAAGGCCGTGACAATCGCGAGCGCGACAACCGTGAGCCGCGTGAGAACCGCGAAGGCCGTGAATCGCGTGAATCCCGCGATGAGCAGCGCCGTAACCGCCGCAACCAGCAGCAGAACGCGCCGGTAGCGGAGGAATCCGCTTCGGAAGAAAGCGCTAAAGCGCCGCGCGAAGATCAGCAGCAACGCCGTGAGCAGCGAGCTGAACGCCAGCGTCGTCGTCAGGAAGAAAAACGTCAGGCGCAGCAGGAAGTGAAAGCGCTGGAAAGCGTTGAAGCTGTCGAGAGCACCGACGAAGAGCAGGAAGAACGCCAGCAGCAGAATATGCAGCGCCGTCAGCGCCGCCCTCTGTCGCAGAAGGTGCGCATCCTGTCCGCGGAAGAAGAACTGCAGCGTGCAGCGGAAGAGCTGTTGGCGCCGAAAGCGCCGGTAGCGAAAACCGAAGTCGCGCAGCCGACCGCCGACGACAGCGTCAAGCTGCTGCCGGAAACCGTTGCCGCTCAGCCGGAAGACGATGCCCAGGGCGAAAACCGCGGCAACGGCGAAGGCATGCCGCGCCGTTCCCGTCGTTCACCGCGCCACCTGCGCGTCAGCGGCCAGCGTCGCCGTCGTTACCGCGATGAGCGTTACCCGCTGCAGTCCCCAATGCCGCTGGCGGGCGCGTTCGCTTCGCCGGAAATGGCATCGGGCAAAGTCTGGGTAAGCTACCCGGTTGCTCAGGTTGAAGAAGCCGAAGTGCAGGCCGAAGCCGTAGAAGTAGAACAGGCAGCGGCACCGGTTGTTGCCGCAGCGGTTGAACAGCACAGCGTTGCCGTGGAAGAAACTCAGGCTGCGGCCAGCGTCAACGAGCCGGCACCAGAAGCCGCCGTTGAAACTGCGGCCGTTACCGTAACGGAAGAAGCTGCAGCCGTAGCGCCTGTCGTTGCCACCCCGGCCGAGGAAACCCCGGCGCCGGTGGAAGCCGCGCCGGCACCTGCCGCAGTTGAAGAACCGAAAGCGGAAGAGACTGCCCCGGCAGTGGAAGCCGAGCCGGTAGCTGAAACCGTTGCGGCAGAACCTGTGGTTGAAGCCAAGCCGGTGGAAGACGAGCCTGTGGTCGACGCTGCGCCGGCAGAAGCTGCGCAAGCGGAAGAAACGCCAGTGGCAGAAGCAGCGCCTGCGCCAGCCGCCGTGGAAGCCGCTCCGGTCGAAAAAGCCCCGGCGCCAATCGCCGCAGAACCTGCACCTGTGGTTACTCAGCAGCCGGCACCGGTGAAAGCCGTGCAGGACGTACTGTACAAACACATCGCCACTGCGCCGATGACCAAAGCGCCTGCGCCGGCCTACGTGCCGGAAGAACGCAAGCACAGCGACTGGCAGCGCCCTTCCTTCAACTTTGAAGGCAAAGGCTCGGCAGGCGGCCATTCGGCGGTGAGCCAGGCCACCGCGCCGGCCACCAAGCCGCAGCCGGTTAACGAATAAGTTAATCTGCAGCTCTAAAAAAACCCGCCATCGGCGGGTTTTTTCTTGCCTGCAAAAAGGCTCAGGCTATCTTTTTCAGTTTTTTGATGTCTAAAACATCCAACTTGCCGTCAAGCCGGCTGACGAACTGCTGAAAATGCGCCGTCTCATTATGCTTATCCAGCGCTTCGCTGCTGGCCCAACGCTCAAAGAACACGAAAACGCCCGGCTTTTCCAGATCGCGATGCAAATCATATTGCAGGTTGCCCAACTCCTGGCGGCTCGGCTCGAGAATGTCGTGCACCGCTTCGCTGACGGCGTCTTCAAATCCCGCTTTCGCTTGCAGGGTGGCGATAACGCGTACTTCCATTGCTTTCTCCCTTTCCACTTGATGAAGGTCGACGGTATTGGCGTCGGCATCGTTGAAATCCCTGTTACTATGCGCCCGCCGTGCTATTGATTTCAACTTGTCGCCAACAAACAGATGCATCTCAGGCGCTTTCCGCTTATCCTTACACCCCGGCGTGAATAAACCCATTATTCGCTTTTCATTAGACGTATTTGACCGCCGGAGCCTAGCTAGATGACCGCACAACCTCAAGTTCTGAAAATCCGCCGCCCAGACGACTGGCATATCCACCTGCGTGACGACGAGATGCTGAAAACGGTGGTGCCCTATACCAGCCAGGTATTTGGCCGGGCGATCGTGATGCCGAACCTGGTTCCGCCCGTAACGACCGTGGCCGCCGCGCGCGCCTACCGCGATCGCATTCTGGCGGCGGTCCCGCAGGGCCACAACTTCACTCCGCTGATGACCTGCTATCTGACCAACTCTTTGGCGGCCAGTGAACTGGTCAACGGCTTTGAGCAAGGGGTGTTTACTGCCGCCAAGCTGTATCCGGCCAACGCCACCACCAACTCCAGCCACGGCGTCAGCGACGTGACCGGCATTTACCCGCTGTTCGAACAGATGCAAAAAATCGGCATGCCTTTGCTGATCCACGGCGAAGTGACCGACCCTGCCGTCGATATCTTCGACCGCGAGGCGCGCTTTATCGAGCAGGTGATGGAACCGATCCGCCAGCAGTTCCCGGAGCTGAAGATCGTCTTCGAGCACATCACCACCAAAGAAGCGGCGCAATATGTGCAGGCAGGCAATCGTTTCCTCGGCGCCACCATCACGCCGCAGCACCTGATGTTCAACCGCAACCACATGCTGGTCGGCGGCATTCGCCCACACCTGTTCTGCCTGCCGATCCTCAAGCGCAATGTCCATCAGGAAGCGCTGCGTCAGGCGGTCGCCAGCGGTTCGGATCGTTTCTTCCTCGGTACCGACTCCGCGCCGCACCTCAAGCATCGCAAAGAGTCCAGCTGCGGCTGCGCCGGCTGTTTCAACGCGCCGAATGCCATCCCGGCTTACGCCGCGGTGTTCGAACAGCTCGGCGCGCTGGCGCACTTTGAGGCCTTCTGCTCGCTCAACGGCCCGCGTTTCTATGGCCTGCCGCTCAACGAAGACTTCATCGAGCTGCAGCGCGTGCCGACCACCCAGCCAGAAGAGATCGCCCTGGGCAATGAATCCGTGATCCCCTTCCTGGCCGGTGAAACCCTGAACTGGTCGCTGAAAGACTGATATTTTTTCTTCGCCCTCTTACCCCCGCAGTCGGTTAACTGTATAAATAAACAGTAAATCGCTTCGGGGGCAATTATGCGTGTTGAAGTCACTATAGATAAAACCCGGCCGCTGCCGTCGGGCGCCATTGAGGCGCTGACCGGTGAACTGGGCAAACGGGTCAATCGCCAGTTTCCAGACGCCGTCGTGCACGTACGTTATGCCGGCGCCAACGGGCTCTCCGTGCTGGGGGGCGCCAAAACCGACCGGGATCTGATCGAGGAAATCCTTCAGGAAACCTGGGAAAGCGCGGACGAGTGGTTCAGCGCAGAATAACACTGCAATGCTGTTTTTGCCGGGGGTCGCTCTCCGGCTTTTTTGTTTCTGGCGCCCAGCCCATTCATCGCTTACCCTTACTCTGGAACAAAATCCGCCTCAGCGCTGTATTTAACGCAAAGGAGTAAGCATGGCCCCGGACAAGGTGAAATCCGAAGACGCAATGACGTTTGGCGAACTGCTGGCGTTGATTGCCGATCAGAAAAGGCGCTTGAACGTACTGGAAGTGGCTTTCTCTTATCTGGCCTTCAGCCTGGATGACAAAGCCAACCAGCGGCTGATCCACAGCCTGAAGCTGGAGTCGCACAGCCAGAATCGCGACGCCGAAACGCAAAAGCATTTCGCCCATTTGGCCGAAGAGCTGGAAAAATGTTTGCATGGCGCATCGCCACCTGCCGACGCGGAATAACGTGCTGCGCTGTACTCACCCACTGCAGCACATACAAATTTGTAGAATAATTGTTCAAATAAATATTTATTTTGCAAATTTTGGTGACAACCCCCTCCACCGATGAAAGCGGATGCGTATACTGTAATTGCTCTCATGATGATGAGCCGCATTGATCCTCGTTAGTCACTCACGGTAGTTACTACTCAATAAGGGGTCTTTATGGACAGAAATGATGAAGTAATTCAGACGCACCCGCTTGTCGGTTGGGATATCAGTACTGTCGACGTTTACGACGCCATGATGATACGCCTTCATTACCTGTCTTCACTAGACCAAACGCCCGAAGAAGCCCAAGTAGACAGAACGCTTTGGCTGACCACAGATGTCGCCCGTCAATTAATCAATATCTTAGAGGCCGGCATCGCCAAGATTGAAGCTACGGATTACCAGGATCTTGATCGCAGAAAACATTGATTCATCGTCTCCTACCCCCTAAGGCGCCGCGACCGTTCCCGGCGCCTTTTTCTTTGCCTTTCGCCGTTCAATCAGTGCATTGCGCCCGCCAACCTTTTATCATGGGGCGATAAGAATTCGCTATCAGAGAGGGTGGGTACGTGGAATATGATTTGATTGTGGTGGGCAGCGGTTCCGTCGGCGCGGCGGCAGGCTATTATGCCACGCGGGCCGGCTTGAAAGTGCTGATGATCGACAGCGCTATCCCCCCGCACCGAAACGGCAGCCATCACGGCGATACCCGCATTATCCGTCACGCTTACGGCGAAGGCGAAAAGTACGTGCCGCTGGTGCTGCGCGCGCAGGCGCTGTGGAATGCGCTGATTCAACAATCCGACGAGGAACTGTTCCAGTCGTGCGGCGTACTCAACCTGGGGCCACAGCACTCCGAATTCATTCGCAATGCTCAGCAGAGCGCGCAAAAATTCCGCCTGAACGCGCAAACCCTCAGCGCCGAACAGATTGCTCAACGCTGGCCGGAATTCCGCACGCCGGAAGGTTACGTCGGCGTTTTCGAGCCGGACGCCGGCTTCCTGCGTTCCGAACTGGCGGTGGCCAGCCTGATCAAGCTGGCGAAAGAGGCCGGCTGCAGCCAGTTGTTCAACTGCCCGGTCAGCGCGGTGGAGCCTATCGATGGCGGCGTTGCAGTCGTCACCGGCGAAGGGCGCTTCACGGCGCGAAAAGCGGTGGTCACCGCCGGCACCTGGGTGAAAGCGCTGTTGCCGCAGCTGCCGGTTGCGCCATTGCGCAAGGTATTCTCCTGGCATCAGGCGGATGGCCGCTACAGCGTGAACAATCGCTTCCCGGCCTTTACCGTTGAAGCGCAAGACGGCACGCACTATTACGGCTTCCCGGCGGATAACGACGGCCTGAAAGTGGGCAAACACGACGGTGGCCAGCCGATGGATGCCCCCGAGCAGCGTAAACCTTTCGGCAGCCACGCCAGCGACGGCACCGAAGTCTTCACCTTCCTGCGGCAGTTTTTACCGGGTGTAGGCGTATGTTTACACGGCGAAGCCTGCAGCTATGATATGAGCCCCGACGAAGACTTTATTATCGATACCCTGCCGGAGTGCGATCGTCTGATGGTCATCAGCGGATTGAGCGGCCACGGCTTCAAGTTCGCCAGCGCACTGGGCGAGATTGCCGCGCTGTTCGCGCAGGACAAAGCGCCGCCGGTCGACATCTCCAGCTTTGGTCTGAAACGATTTAGCTAAGCGAAGGCTGTCGCTGTCCTGGTTCCCGTCGAGCCCTGGACAGCGAAATCTGACGGTTACAATTTCTTAACCTGCTAACTCTTTTAAATACCAAGTAAAAATTCTTATAACGGAAATTTCTTGCATTCAGCAGTTGAATTTCCGAATTGAACACTTGCAGTGTAAGTCCTATTTTACAGAAGATATGCTCCATCGGCTTTCAACAAGGACGTCACCATGAAACTACTTGTCGTGGACGAATGCTGCTTCACCCGGGTCGGTATAGCCAGCTACTTTGCTGATAGTGGGATTACGACGATCAAGTGCTGCCACAGCATTGAGTACGCTACGCCGCTGTTGGCCAGCTTTCAGCCGAGCCACATTCTGGTGAACCTCAGCAACCAGTGCCGCTATAACGAAGCGGACGCACAGCTGCTGGCGTTTATGGAAGCCAGCCAGTCTGCCCTGCTGTTTATCTATCTCGATACGCCTTACCCTTACAGCGAAACGCCAATGCGCATCGCCGATAACGCGTTTCTGTTCAATAAAAGCATTCTGCCGCTCACCTTGCGCACGCTGCGCGAAAATCCGCTGGCGCTGGCCGATGACGGCGAAGAGCGTTCCCTGTTCAGCCCGCAGGAACTGACGGTGATGAAATATTGGATGGCGGAGATGCCCAACTACCGCATCGCGAAAAAACTGCAAATTAGCTCGCATACGGTGTACGTGCACAAGCGCCACATCACGGAGAAGATCAACGCGCGCAACCGGCTGGAGTTCTACTCGTTGTATAACGTGCTGCGTTATTTCTACCCGCCGAACACGCCAACGAACTCGACGCCGTTGGCGCTGCTGGCGGTATGACATCAAGCCTGCGATAACGCAGGCTTTTTTATCGCCATTCTTCCAGCGCTCATGCGCGGCGCGCTATAAAAGACGCCGAGAAAAGGACTATAATCAAAGGTCTCTTTCTTCTGGCGGCTGAAATGTTAAACCGAATACTGGCGGCTATCGTCAACAACGTGCGTGAGCACCTGGTGCTGTATCTTTGCCTGTGGCTGGTGCTGCTGGCGCTGGATGTCTACTTTTTCTTCGTACTGTAACCCATGCCGTCGTCATTTCCCCGATTGAGCTTCAACCGCTTCGGCGATCCCGCCCAGGTGCTGACGCTGCAGCAGGTGAACAGGCCGCCGCTGCGCCCCGGCCGGCTGCTGCTGCAGATGCGCTATGCCCCGATCAATCCTTCCGACCTGATCCCGATTCACGGCCAATACGCGCACCGTATCGCCCTGCCGCAGGTACCGGGCTATGAAGGCGCAGGCGTCATCGTCGATCCGCAGAGCGGGCGCTCGACCGGCCGACGCGCGCTGGCGGTAGCGGGTGACGGCAGCTGGCAAACCTTCGTCACGCTGCCTGAGGATCGGGTGGTGTGGGTGCCGGACGACATCGACGACAACGACGCGGCGCAGATTTACATCAACCCGCTCACCTGCTGGGTGTTGCTGACGCAATGGCTGCCGCTCAACGCCGGCGACGTGCTGCTGCTCAACGGCGGCGGCTCCGCCGTTAGCCTGCTGTTGGCGCAGCTGACGGCGCTGCGTGGTATTCGTCTGGCGGTGGTGGTGCGCAACGCCGCCCATCGCCAGGCGCTGCTGGCCGCCGGCGCCTGGCGCGTTATCGAAGCGCCGCAGCTGGCGCAAATGCCCCATTTTGGCGCCCGCGCCGCCATCGACTGCATCGGCGGAGAAGACGGATTGCAGTTGGCACGAGCGGTTCGCTCCGGCGGCGATTTCGTGGCGCTGGGCCTTTTAGGCGGGCACCAGGTGGACTGGCGGCGCGTAGTGGATGAGTTAAAGCTGCACGCTTCGCTGTTCCACCTGCGTAAATGGAATGCGCAGGCGGCGCCGGCGCAGTGGCAAACGGCGTTTTATCAGCTATTCCAGCTGCTGCGCCGCGGCCAGCTGGCGCTGCGCCCGCCCGCCGCGATTTACCCTCTGCATCAGTACGCAGCGGCGCTGCAACACGCCGCGCAGCCCGGTGTGAACGGCAAGATCTTCCTCACTCCGACAACATCGAAGACGGTTGGCGGTGGAAGAGCCCTTATTCAACGGAGTTCCCAATAAATAAAATGCAATGGAGGGGAGTGCGACTTTTCCGATAATGTTAAATTATTAGTGGCGAGATGCCATTTTATTAGCACGCCGGACATTATCATGCTCTAAACTTTGCGATAAGACGTATCGTTACCCAAGACATAACGACCGAAATTAAAATAAGCATAACAATTAGAGAGTCAAACGACGAACTCATTAAACCTAGTGAGTTTGAGATCTTCGCTACCTTTAAGTACGTATCCTCTGATAAACGCCTGAAAACTATTTCAGCCAGTAGCACAAAGTAGATCAGAGTCAATACGATATATGCAATTGCTCTCTTCATTGGTCATCCTTGCATTATTTACTGTTCAATATATAATCACCCAAAGGATTCTACATCAAAGGAAATGATAACGCATGTCCTATCTCAAGTTAAAGATGCAAGCAGACCGAGCCATTGCTCTAAGTATTGAGAGATCCCTTGTACAACTCAAGAAAGACACTACCAATACTGTACAGAGTGTTAGGTCTGGTGCCGAGCGAGCAAGTTGGTATGGTTCCTGTCTGTTTGATGACTACAAAGACGTATGTAAGCAGTTGAGACAAGAAGATACCCGCATGCTGTTATCAATTCGGCAGGTGTACCAGCGAAAAGACGTAGTACTGGATATGGTGGAAATCTATTTTAATATTAAGCTTAGTAGAATCAGTGGCTCTGGCCAGCATAAGATTATGCAAACTATCACTGAAAAACTTGCTAACCATGCATCAGAAAAGTTTTCTAAATTGTCAGTTGCGTACACGATCGCAAAACTAATTACTGAATCCCACGATTTCAAAGAATCACATATTAACATCATCAATAAAAGTAGCTTAGTTGCCGTAAGCGTTTTAAGTTTCTATGGAAAAATGCAAACAGCCGCCCTTTCTGCAAGAAAACTTCAATTTTCAGAGCCTAACTATTACTCAGCTCTCTACAAAGAAAACCTAGAGTTGCTGTACTTTATGATCGAGCCAGAAATGAACAGAATCATCTACCTGACTAATTCAGGCACTAGTGATGAAGAGGAAATTATTTTTCTAATGAACAAGATTCTCACAAAATGAAGTGGTTGATTGAATGGCTGGGTAACTCATTCGCTTACTTAATCCCTGTTGTACTCATTATTTTGGGCGGGGTTATTCTCGTTTCAGTGTTTCCAAAGGCTGGTTTTTATCTCACCCTCATCTGGGCCATTGTTGTTTGTGTCGCCTATGTAAAGTGGTCTAAGTGGTTGTAGTTTTTACTGATTAGCCAATGTTCCCAGTCAGCACTAACAGTATAAGCGTTAAGCCACCGTTGGGTGGCTTATTCAAAGCGCATTAACAACGCACGGCTCAACGTGGCTACAAGAACACTCCTCACTCCGGCGCCGCCGGAGGCTGGCGCGGCGGGCGGCCGTCCCCCAGGATAACCGCCAGCCGATAGCCGCCCTCGGTGGTCTCCAGCGCGATGCGCGCCACGATCGTCAGCGGCACCGACAGCAACATGCCCACCGGGCCGAGCAGCCAACCCCAAAAGATCAGCGACAGGAACACCACCAGCGTCGACAACCCCAGCCCGCGCCCCATCACCCGCGGTTCGAGGATATTGCCGATCACCATGTTGACAGCGATAAAGCCGCCCGCCACCACCAGCGCATCGCCCAATCCGTTGAACAGCAGCGCCTGAATCAACGGTGGAATGGCGGCCAATACCGAGCCGATATTGGGGATATAGTTGAGCAGAAACGCCAGCAGCCCCCAGATAAAGGCGAAGCGCACCCCGACCGCCGCCAGGAAGATCCAGACGATCACGCCGGTGGCCAGGCTGATGATGGTTTTAATCACCAGATAGCGCGTCACGCCGTCCAGCGCCCGCCGCATCGCGGCGAGGCCTTCGTTCGGCTTATCCAACGCCTGCTGCAGCTTATAAGGCAGCAGCTGCACTTCAAACAGCATAAACACCACGGTCATCAGCAGCAGGAAGACGTTGGTCATGGCGCCAGACAGGTGCCCCAGCATGCGGGTAACCAGATTCATCGCCGCGCTGGGATCGACATACTGCAGCATCGCTTCGCTGGAGAGGCTGATATTGAAGCGATCGGCGTAATGCTGCAGCTCGCGCAGTTTCTCGATCATCATGCCGCGGTACTGCGGCAGCGAGCGGGCGAACTCGTTCAGCGAAGCGCCCAGCATGCCGATAAACAGCATCACGACCACGATCACCGCCGTCACCAGCAGCGTCACCCCAAGGATGCGCGGCACCCGGCGGCGTTCCAGCATCGTCACCAGCGGGTTCAGCACCATGGCGAGGAATACCGCCAGTAGAAACGGCACCACGATGTCGGCGGCGGCTTTCACCCCGGCCAAAATGATCACCAACATCGCCAACAGGACGGCCAAACGCAGGCTGCTGTCGGTTACTCGGGTTCGGCCCATGACGTTTCCTTGTTATTTCACTGGGTTAACCGGCCACAAAGAGCCGACTCTTGGCGCTAATGGTAGCAAAGTCGGCCGTCACGCCGCAGAGGATTTAGCGTAACCGTTCGAATAATTTAATCTTTCCGCCCTGCTCTTCGCCGCAAGAAATAGGCATAACCTTTGCCAACCAATAATCCCGCCCAGCAATCCATGAACGGTTTACGTAAAATGACAAAAGCTGACATTAATAGATAATAAGCCTAATTTTCAACAACTAGCATAATCGCCACGTGAAAGAAATCATATCATCTTCAACGATTTATCTGATGAACTCCGAACATCTCAAACAAATTCACTGACTAATATTTCTAAGAAGTAACATAGTTAAATTTATTATTGATTTTATGTTTCCTAAAGTTTAATTATTGCAGCCAGCCAATCGGTAATCGAAGGAAACAGGATGCTCTGGAAAAATACCGCCGATCGTTTCGGCCATGTGTCAGTGTTGATCCACTGGCTGGTGGCGCTGACGGTGTACGGCATGTTCGCCCTCGGCCTGTGGATGGTCACGCTGGGCTATTACGACGTCTGGTACCACCAGGCGCCGGAGATCCACAAAAGCATCGGCACGCTGCTGTTCATCGTGATGGTGATCCGCGTGATCTGGCGCTTTGTCTCGCCGCCGCCCAAGCCTCTGGCCAGCTATGGCCGCCTCACTCGCGTCAGCGCCATTCTCGCGCATCTGGCGCTGTATGCCGTGCTGTTCGGCATTCTGATCAGCGGCTATCTGATCTCGACCGCCGACGGCCAACCGATCAGCGTATTCGGCTGGTTCGACGTACCCGCCACCGTGACCGGCATGGCGGAGCAAGCCGACACCGCCGGCGCCATACACCTTTACCTGGCCTGGGCCGTGGTAGTGCTCTCGGTACTGCACGGGCTGGCCGCGCTTAAACATCACTTTATCGATCGTGATGTCACTTTGAAACGGATGCTGGGTAGCAGCGCCGATTAACCTTTGGATTTATGGAGATTGCTATGTTGAAAAAGACCGTATTGGGCCTGACCGCAGGCGCCCTGCTGCTGAGCGCCGGTTCCGCACTGGCGGCGGACTACAAGATCGACAAACAGGGCCAGCACGCCTTTATCGAGTTCCGCATCCAGCACCTGGGTTACAGCTGGCTGTACGGCAGCTTTAAAGACTTCGACGGCGGCTTCACCTTCGACGAAAAAGATCCGTCCAAGGACAAAGTCAACGTGACCATCAATACCGCCAGCGTCGACACCAACCACGCCGAGCGCGACAAGCACCTGCGCAGCGCCGAGTTCCTCAACGTGGAGAAGAACAAGCAGGCCAAGTTTGAATCCACCGAAGTGAAGAAAAGCGGCGACGGTTATGCGGTGGTCGGTAACCTGACGCTGAACGGCGTGACCAAACCGGTTACGCTGGACGCCAAACTGATTGGCCAGGGCAACGATCCGTGGGGCGGCTACCGCGCCGGCTTTGAAGCCAACGGCAAGATCAAGCTGAAAGATTTCGGCATCACCACCGATCTGGGCCCGGCGTCGCAAGACGTTGAGCTGATCATCTCCGTAGAAGGCGTGCGCGAGAAATAAGTAAAAAAGCCCGGCTTGGCGGCCGGGCTTCTCATTTCCTCAGGCTCAGCGGGCTGGGCCTTCTTCTTCCGGTGCCGGAATGTGCATCGTAGTCTGCAACAGGCCTTTCGACTTATTGAAGATCTTGACGCCGTTTTCACGGCCGGCACGGCGCGCGCGCTGCTCTTCGCGCGGCAGCTTCAGCTCTTCGCGGCAAATCTCGCTGCAGCACCCTTCAAACTTGGCGGCGCAGCTCGGGCACTGAATGAACAGCAGGTGGCAGCCGTCGTTTTTGCAGTTGGTGTGGGTATCGCACGGCGCCCCGCACTGGTGGCAGTTGGCGATCACATCGTCGGAAATGCGCTCGCCCATGCGCTCATCGAACACGAAGTTTTTGCCGATAAACTTCAGCGGCAGCCCCTGCTCTTTCGCTTTGCGGGCGTACTCGATGATCCCGCCTTCCACGTGGTAGATGTTTTTAAAGCCGTTGTGCAGCATATAGGCGCTGGCTTTTTCACAGCGAATGCCGCCGGTGCAGTACATGACGATGTTTTTGTCTTTGCTGTCCTGCAGCATCTCCACCGCCATCGGCAGCTGATCGCGGAAGGTATCCGACGGCACCTCGATGGCGTTTTCGAAGTGACCGACTTCGTACTCATAGTGGTTGCGCATGTCGACGAACACCGTATTCGGATCGTCGATCATCTGATTGACGCGATCGGCCTGCAGATATTCGCCGACGTTGCTTGGGTCAAAGCTCTCGTCATCGATGCCGTCGGCCACGATGCGCTCGCGCACCTTGAGGCGCAGCACCCAGAAGGATTTGCCGTCGTCTTCGAGCGCGATATTCAGGCGAACCTGATCCAGCGCCGGGTGCGAGGCGAACAGCGCGGCTTTGAACGCGTCGAAGTTATGCTGCGGCACGCTGATCTGCGCGTTGATGCCCTCTTTCGCCACGTAGATGCGGCCGAACACCTTCAATTTTTCGAACTGAACGTACAGGCTGTCGCGAAACGCTTTGGGATCGTCGATGGAGAAATATTTGTAAAAAGAAACTGTGGTGCGCGGCTCGGTTTCCGCCAGCATGCGCGCCTTCAGTTCCTCATTAGAAATTCGGTTATGTAACACTGGCATGGTGTACTTTCCTGTCTTTCGGGAGGTGACTGATTATCGCGCGCAGCCTGCCGGCCCGCGCGCGGCGCACATCATACCCGAAAAACCGCCGCCGCGCAGCCCTGGCGCAAACGCCCCGTTCAGCGTCCGCCGCCTTCGGTAAACGCGGAAGCCAGCATACCAAGCGCCATCATCACGCCGGCGAGCGCCAATATCGCGTTCACCTGCAGATGCGCGCCGACGCTGCCGACCGCCGCGCCCAAAACCAGCAGCCCCGCACTGATCCATGGTGCCAACATATTTACCCTCTGAATAATTACCAGCAATAATATCGCCATTATCTTTGGCAGGAAAGATTGTGGAAAAATTCGGCATTCGATGCATATTTAACGCCCAAAAAGGGATTTTAATGCGTTGTGTTTTCCCGGATCGCCAGAAAAATGCCACAATAGTCGCAAACAAACGGCAGAAACGAACCTTGCCGCCGAGCTCACCCGGCTGCCAGACCATGCTATGACTCTGTCATTACACTTAAACAACCGTATTCAAACAGAGAACCCATGACTCAAGTTCCTACTTTCAATCGTTCCTTATTGCACCCGCGCTACTGGCTGACCTGGGTCGGCATCGGCTTGCTGTATCTGCTGGTGTTGCTGCCTTATCCCGTCATCTACTGGCTCGGCACCTCGATTGGGCGATTTTCCATGCGCTTTCTCAAGCGACGCGTCGCTATCGCCCAGCGTAACCTCGAGCTCTGTTTTCCCGACATGCCGCAGGCCGAACGCGATGCGCTGGTGGTAAAGAATTTCGAATCGGTCGGCATGGGGCTGTTTGAAACCGGCATGGCGTGGTTCTGGCCCAACTGGCGCATCGAGCGCTGGTTCAAGGTCAGCGGCCTGGAGCACATCCAAAAGGCGCGCGACAACCAGCAGGGCGTGTTGCTGATTGGCCTGCACTTTTTGACGCTGGAGCTGGGCGCGCGCATCTTCGGCATTCACAACCCGGGCATCGGCGTTTACCGCCCGCACGATAACAAGCTGATGGACTGGCTGCAAACCTGGGGCCGCATGCGTTCCAACAAATCGATGCTGGATCGCAAAGACATCAAAGGCATGATCCGCGCCCTGAAACAGGGCGATATCATCTGGTATGCGCCGGATCACGACTACGGCCCGCGCAGCAGCGTATTCGTGCCGCTGTTCGCGGTAGACAAAGCCGCCACCACCACCGGCAGTTACGTGCTGGTGCGGATGGGCAAACCGGCGATCATTCCGTTCACCCCGCGCCGCCTGCCGGACGGCAAAGGCTATGAGCTGATCATGCAGCCGGCGGTGGAAAACTTCCCGCTGGATAACGAACTCGATGCCGCCGCCTTTATGAATAAAGTGGTGGAAAAAGAGATCCTGATGGCGCCGGATCAATACATGTGGCTGCATCGCCGCTTCAAGACCCGCCCGGAAGGCGAGCCTTCGCTCTACTGATAAAGCAAACCCGCCGCCGGCGGGTTTTTTATTGCGCGCCTCTTGAGAATCGACGGCGAGGGTGGGATGGTAAAGCCTTTGCCGCCAACCCCGGAGCCGCCATGTACATTGTCAGCCTGACCTACCATCGCCCGATCGCCGACGTCGACAGCCACCTTGACGGGCACATCGCCTGGCTTAAGAAATATTTTCAGGACGGCACCTTCATCGCCTCCGGCCGCAAGAATCCCCGCACCGGCGGCGTGATCCTGGCCAAGGGCATTGAACGCGCGCGGCTGGACGCCATCCTGGCCGAAGATCCATTCAACGCCGTGGCTCACTACGAGGTCACTGACTTTAGCGCCACCACCACCGCCGCCGGTTTCGAGGCGCTGGCCGGCCTATAAAACGCTGAAAATTCCGCGCGCCAAGCGCGGAATAAGGTTTAAACGTCATTTTTAAAACTTTATTTCATTTTTCGCCCTATTCCCGTCCTCTGGTTTGCCGTAGCCGCGCCGGCGGCGCATACTTATCAGGCTAACTTTCACGTTTTGCCCTTCATCTTTTTGCCGCCGGCAAAACGCGTCACCTTTCGGCAATGGACATTTATGGCTTCGGCAGCAGAACCCGTTAACTGGAAACGCAACCTTTTCGTCGCGTGGGTAGGGTGCTTTCTCACCGGCGCCGCCTTCAGCCTGGTGATGCCGTTTCTGCCGCTGTACGTCGAGACCCTCGGCGTAACCGGCCATCAGGCGCTCAACATGTGGTCCGGTCTGCTGTTCAGCATTACCTTCCTGTTTTCCGCTATCGCCGCGCCGTTCTGGGGCGCCCTGGCCGACCGACGCGGCCGTAAACTGATGTTGCTGCGCTCGGCGTTGGGCATGGCGATCGTCATGGTGCTGATGGGTATGGCGCAAACGGTCTGGCAGTTTCTCGCGCTGCGTGCGGTGCTGGGGTTGCTCGGCGGGTTCATTCCCAACGCCAACGCGCTGATCGCCACCCAGGTGCCGCGCAACCGCAGCGGCTGGGCGCTCGGCACCCTGTCTACCGGTGGCGTCGGCGGTGCGCTGGTCGGCCCGCTGATCGGCGGCCTGCTGGCCGATCTGTACGGCCTGCGTCCGGTGTTTTATATCACCGCCGCGGTGCTGTTCGTCTGCTTCGTGCTGACGCTGCTGTATGTTAAAGAGCAATTCACCCCGGTGCAAAAGCGCGACATGTTGCACGCAAAACAGGTGTTCGCCTCGCTGAAGAACCCGAAGCTGGTGCTCAGCCTGTTCGTCACCACCATGATCATCCAGATCGCCACCGGCTCAATTGCCCCGATCCTGACGCTGTATGTGCGCGATCTGGCCGGCGCGACCCATAATCTGGCGTTTATCAGCGGGCTGATCGCCTCGGTGCCCGGCGTCGCGGCATTGATGAGCGCCCCACGGCTGGGCAAGCTGGGCGATCGCATCGGCCCGGAACGCATTCTGGTCTTTATGCTGATCGTCTCGGTGCTGCTGCTGATCCCGATGGCGTTCGTGCAAACGCCGTGGCAGCTCGGCGTACTGCGCTTTCTGCTGGGGGCGGCCGACGGCGCGCTGCTGCCGGCGGTACAGACCCTGTTGATTTATAACTGCACCAATCAGGTCGCCGGCCGAATTTTCAGCTACAACCAGTCGTTCCGCGACGTCGGCAACGTCAGCGGCCCGCTGCTCGGCGCCGCGGTCTCCGCCGGCTACGGTTTTCGCGCGGTCTTCGCCGTCACCGCTTTGGTGGTGCTGTTCAACGCCGGTTATTCCTGGTGGTGTCTGCGGCGGCGGCCGGGCTATATGCGGGAAGACACGCTGCAGGAAGAACAATAGCTGCATTTATCGCCAATTTCCGCGATTGGCCGGATCAACGGCGCGTTTCCCCTACTTTTAATAATGCTTCCTGCGGGCCGGCGAATTTTCGCCCCACTCGGAACATTCTTACTACAACATCTTGTTTATCAACAATTAATTAACCTTCAGCGCATAAAACCCGCTGTCAATCATATTCCTGTCATAACCAACAGAAAAACCAGAAAAGGAGATGCTTGTCGACTTTTCGTCTAAAAAATGGGATACAGGTACTAGACAAAACCAACGACCAGTTATCAAATGGTTAAATAATATCACGCCAGATGTGAACCATCGGCCAAGTGAAGAAAAGGTCAGCACGCTTTCCACGGTTTATCAGCGTTGCAGCCGCGGTTTTGTCGGGTAATCCGCATTGGGCGGATCGCCTTCATTAAATACACATACAACCACAGTACGGGCTGCAGCCATGCAGCGCCTTTTTATTGGGAAATCGTTATGCAATCCTCTGTCAATAAGTCAGAAAGCCGGACCTTCTTCGGCCATCCCTATCCGCTGGGTTCTCTGTTCTTCACCGAAATGTGGGAGCGCTTTTCGTTCTACGGCATCCGTCCGCTGCTGATCCTGTTTATGGCCGCCACCGTATACGACGGCGGTCTGGGTCTGGCGCGCGAGAACGCGTCGGCGATCGTCGGCATCTTCGCCGGCAGCATGTACCTGGCGGCGCTGCCGGGCGGCTGGCTGGCGGACAACTGGCTCGGCCAACGCAAGGCCGTTTGGTACGGTTCGATTCTGATCGCCCTCGGCCACCTGTCGATCGCCCTGTCCGCGGTGATGGGCACCAACCTGTTCTTCATCGGCCTGATGTTCATCGTGCTCGGTTCCGGCCTGTTCAAGACCTGTATCTCGGTGATGGTCGGCACGCTGTACAAGAAAGGCGATGCGCGCCGCGACGGCGGTTTCTCGCTGTTCTACATGGGCATCAACATCGGTTCGTTCATCGCCCCGTTGATCTCCGGCTGGCTGATCAAGTCACACGGCTGGCACTGGGGCTTCGGCATCGGCGGTATCGGGATGCTGGTGGCGCTGGTGATCTTCCGCGTGTTCGCCGTCCCGGCGATGAAACGCTATGACCGCGAGGTGGGCCTGGATTCCACCTGGAACAGCCCGGTCGCGAAGAAAAAAGGCGTCGGCGCCTGGCTGCTGGCATTGGCGGTAGGCCTGGCTGCGGTCATCGTGCTGATCGCTCAGGGCACCATCGTCATCAACCCGGTCGAAGTAGCCAGCGTGCTGGTGTACGTGATCGCCGCGTCGGTCACCCTGTATTTCATCTATCTGTTCGCCTTTGCCGGCCTGAGCCGCAAAGAGCGCGCTCGCCTGCTGGTGTGCTTTATCCTGCTGATCTCCGCCGCGTTCTTCTGGTCGGCGTTTGAACAGAAACCGACCTCGTTCAACCTGTTCGCCAACGATTACACCAATCGCATGGTCGGCGGCTTCGAGATCCCGGCGGTGTGGTTCCAGTCGATCAACGCCCTGTTCATCATCCTGCTGGCGCCGGTGTTCAGCTGGGCCTGGCCTGCACTGGCGCGCAATAACGTGCGCCCGAGCAGCATTACCAAGTTCGTGATCGGTATCCTGTGCGCCGCCGGCGGTTTCGGCCTGATGATGCTGGCCGCGCAGAATGTGCTGAGCAACGGCGGCGCCGGCGTATCGCCGATGTGGCTGGTGGGCAGTATCCTGATGCTGACGCTGGGTGAGCTGTGCCTGAGCCCGATCGGCCTGGCCACCATGACGCTGCTGGCGCCGGAGAGAATGCGCGGGCAAATGATGGGGCTGTGGTTCTGCGCCAGCGCGCTGGGCAACCTGGCGGCCGGTCTGATCGGCGGTCACGTCAAGGCCGACCAACTGGATATGCTGCCGGATCTGTTCGCTCGCTGCTCAGTCGCGCTGCTGATCTGCGCCGCCGTGCTTATCGTGCTGATCGTGCCGATTCGCCGCATGCTGGAAAATACCCAGACCAAGAGCGCGCAGAAACCGGCGACCAGCGCCTGACGGATACCCCTTTTTTATCTCGCAAACCGGCGCTCAAGGCGCCGGTTTTTTTTATCCTTGCCAGGCCTGATGTTGCAGGACCACCCGGTAGCCGTCAGGATCTTCAAAGGTTTGCCCCGCCCTATCCCAATAGGGGTTATAGGCGGTGACAGCCAGGAATCCTGCCGCCCGCATCCGCTCGCACGCGGCTCGCCATGCGTTCTCATCCGGCAGATAAAACACCAGCAGATGATCCTGCGTCGGCGCCTGCCCGACCCGCACCCCGCGATGCTGCGTGAACTCCAGATGGTAGGCATGCTGCGGATGGCCGATCATTATGCCGTCAAAGCCCTGATGATCGACAAACTCGCCCAGCTTTTCGAACCCCAGCCCGCAACAATACAGCGCGGCAATCTCTTGCAACCGATCGGTCGGGCGCGCGATGCGCAACACCGCCTTGACTATCGACATGTACGCCTCCGCCTCATGATAATCTCATACAGCGCCATGCCCGCCAGCATCGCCAGCAGGAACGGCCATACCCGCTGTATCTCCGCCCCCGCCAACACCCAGGCGGGGCCAGGGCAAATGCCCGCGATGCCCCAACCGACGCCGAACAGCGCGCTGCCCGCCAGCAAACGGCGATCCACACGCCCGGCGGCCGGGATCTGCAGCGGTTCGCCCAACAGGCTCCGCTCGCGTCGCCGCGCCCACAAGAAGGCCGGCGCCGCGACCGCGATCGCCCCAACCATCACCAGCGCCAGCGAAGGATCCCACTGGCCGGTAACGTCGAGAAACGCCAACACTTTGGCCGGATTGGCCATGCCGGCGACGATCAGCCCCAGACCGAAAATCACGCCGCTCAGCAGCGCCAACAGAGATTTAAACATCTCACCCTCCCAGCAGGTGGCGCATCAGCCACACGGTCATAAAACCCAGCAGCATAAACACCGCCGTGGCGGCCAGCGAACGCGGTGCCAGCCGCGCGACGCCGCACACGCCGTGCCCGCTGGTGCAACCGCTGCCCAATCGTGTCCCCACCCCCACCAACAGCCCTGCTACCGCCAGCCCGCCGCTGCCGGCCGCGATCTCAGCAGACGGCAAAGCCGCTGCGGCAGCATACAGCCAGGGGGAAATCAGCAACCCGCCAAGAAATGCGGCGCGCCAGCCCCGCTCGCGGCCACCCGCGCTCAATAAACCGCCGGTAATGCCGCTGATGCCGGCGATCCGGCCGTTGAACAGCAGCAGCAGCGCCACCGCTGCGCCGATAATGGCTCCGCCCGCCAGCGCGGAATACGGCGTGAAGTGTTGCCAGTCAATGGTCATCGCGGTTCTCCGGCTGTGGGCAATAGAGTTGATATAGGGTATGGAGCAGCGCCAGCGCTTTAGCGTCGGCCACCGCATAGTAAATCTGCTTACCGGCGCGTCGGGTGGAGACCAATCCCTCCTCGCGCAGCACGCCAAGCTGCTGGGACAGCGTCGGCTGGCGGATATCCAGCGCCTGCGCCAGCTCGCTCACCGCCATCTCGCCTTGGCTGAGCCGGCACAGCAGCAGCAGCCGATCTTCGTTGCCCAAGGTGCGCAGCATCGCGCCAGCCTGCGCCGCCGCCTTGCGCATCGCGTCAATATCCATTGCTCCTCCATCAATTTATAAAATAATATAATATTATTTTATAAACCATTTCGCCGTACCGCGCCACAGACTGGTGTGAAACAGCGCCGCATGGCATGCTGTCTTCCCCCTTTTGCCGCGCGGAGCCTGCTTACGATGCTGTTGTTTCACGACGTTCTGCCGCCCGACCAGCCTGTCCGGCCGTTGGCCAAGGATTATCGCCACGGAGACAGCGAGCCGGATCACTACCATCACTGCGCGCAGCTGATTCACAGCCTGAGCGGCGTGGTGCAGGTCACGACCCGGCTCGGCAGTTGGGTGGTGCCGCCCGGCCGCGGCGTCTGGGTGCCGGCTAAGGTGGTGCACAGTCTGCGCATTACCGGCCAGGTGGCGGCCAGGACGCTGTTCGTCGATCCGCTGGCGCGCGCCGATCTGCCGGCCCAATGCCAGGTGGTGCAGGTTTCTCCGCTGCTGCGCGAGTTGATTATCTGTGCGATGGAGATTGCGCCCGATTACCCGAGCGGCGGACGCGATGAACGCGTCATGGAACTGATTCTGGATGAGTTGCGGATGCTGCCGGTCCTGCCGCTGCACCTGCCTGAACCGCGTGAGGCATCGCTGCTCGCCCTGTGCCGCCATATCCAGGCTACGCTGGCGCAGCCCTGGACACTGGAACAGGCGGCCGCTCATCTCAGCGTCAGCGGACGCACCCTGTCGCGGCGCTTCCAGCGCGAAACTGGGCTGCATTTTAGCGATTGGGTGCGACGCGCCCGTTTGCTGGCGGCGCTGAACGCGCTAGCGACCGGCCGCTCGGTGTTGGAAGTGGCGCTGGATCTCGGCTATGACAGCCCCAGCGCGTTCAGCGCCATGTTTCGTCGAGTGCTGGGGGTCGCGCCCAGCGACTATTTCAGCCCGGCCGCGCCGACGTTGACGCCAGATAGCGCCCGGCGACGTTGAGCAGCGCCTGCAGCGAGGCGCTGGCGGAGTCGACGTCGATGCCAACGCCGTAGGTCGCCTCACCCTGCGGCAACGAGCAGCGAATATAGGCCACCGCCCGGCTGTCGCTCTGGTGCCCCAGCGTATGCTCGTGGTAGTCCTCGATCGCCAGCGGCAAGCCGAAGCGCTGGCGCAGCGCATCCACCGCGCTGGAAAGCAGGCCATTGCCGGCGCCCTGCAGCCGCAGCGGCTCTCCCTCACAGGCAACCCGCGCATTGAAGCTGTAGGCCTCTACGCCGTGGCTTTCCGTCTGGTAGCTCAGCAGCTGCAAGTGCGGTTGCTCCACCAACCCATAGGTGTCGCGGAATAAGCGCCACAGCTGCGCGCCGCTCATTTCCTTGCCGCTGCCGTCGGTCGCGCGCTGCACCACCTGGCTGAAATCAATCTGCAAACCGCGCGGCAACGCCAGCCCGTGATTTTGCTCCAACAGCCAGGCGGCCCCGCTTTTGCCGGACTGGCTGTTGACCCGGATCACCGCCTCATAGCTGCAGCCGACATCGGCGGGATCGAGCGGCAGGTAAGGCACCTGCCACCAGCCATCCTGGCGCTGGCGCTGGGCGGCGAAGCCTTTTTTAATCGCATCCTGATGCGAACCGGAGAAGGCGGTAAACACCAACTCGCCGGCATAAGGATGGCGAGGGTGCACCGGCAGCTGATTGCACAGCTCCACCACCTCCACCACCTGCTTCAGGCGGCTGAAGTCCAGGCCCGGCGCCACGCCCTGGGTATAGAGATTCAACGCCAGCGTAACCAGATCGACGTTGCCGGTGCGCTCTCCGTTGCCGAACAGGCAGCCTTCGACCCGATCGGCGCCGGCCAACAGCGCCAGCTCCGCGCAGGCCACGCCGGTGCCGCGATCGTTATGCGGATGCACGCTGATCGTTACATCGGCGCGGCGGCTGAAGTGGCGACAGAACCATTCAATCTGATCGGCATACACGTTGGGCGTGCTCACTTCTACCGTCGCCGGCAGATTGATGATCATCGGCCGCTGCGGCCCCGGTTGCCACACCGCCGTCACCGCTTCGCAGATCTCCAGCGCGAACGCCAATTCAGTAAAACAGAAGGTTTCCGGCGAATACTCGAAGCACCAGGCGGTATCGGGCTGTGCCTCGCACTGCCGGCGAATGCGCCGCGCGCCGTTCACCGCCAGCGCCACGGTGGCGGCCTTATCCTGGCGGAACACGATGTCGCGAAACATCGGCGCCGTGGCGTTGTACAGATGCACGATAGCCCGTGGCGCCCCCTGCAGCGCCTCGAAGGTGCGGTCGATCAGATCGTCGCGCGACTGCGTCAGCACCTGAATCGTGACGTCGTCCGGGATCAGCTGCTCGTCAATCAGCGTGCGCACAAAATCGAAATCCGTTTGCGACGCCGAAGGGAAAGCCACTTCAATTTCTTTGAAACCACACTGCAACAGCAATTGATAGAACTCGCGCTTGCGCGCGTTATCCATCGGCTCCGCCAGCGCCTGGTTACCGTCGCGCAGATCGCTGGAGCACCAGCGCGGCGCCTGCCGCAGCGTACGCGCAGGCCATTGGCGGTCCGGCAACGCCACCAGCGGGAAGGGTCGATATTTGCTTGAAGGGTCGATTAACATGGGCTTCTCCTGACGCCTGAATGAACGATGACGCCATTATTTCCCGCCCTCGCCGCCTCTTCTCCCGCTTTGCGGACAACCATCGTCGCAATGCGGACAACAAAAAAATTTGCATCCTGCGCCAGTGAGACAACAATTAGGTTTGACGTTTCCCCCACCGCACCGGCAGTGCCGCCGGGCGCTCTACTCTCATTGTCAACGGAGGCGAACATGAGCCTGTATGCAACCCTGGAAGAAGCCATCGAGGCCGCACGCGAAGAGTTTATCGACACCGCCGAAGGCGGCGGCGATGACGAACCGCCGGTGCCGCAGCAGTTCAATCTGCAAAAGTACGTGATGCAGGATGGCGACACGATGTGGCAGGCCGAGTTCTTCGAGGAAGAAGGCGAAGCGGTGGAGTGCCTGCCGCTGCGCAGCGGTGCGGCGGCGCAGGCAATCTTCGACGGTGACTACGACGAGGTGGAGATCACCGCCGAGTGGATAGATGAAAATACCCTGTACGAATGGGAAGAAGGCGACTTCCAGCTCGAGCCGCCGCTGGATACCGAAGAAGGCCAGGCCGCGGCCGATGAATGGGATGAACGTTAACCCGCACTACGCACTCATCGCCAAGGAGGCAGCATGGATATTCGCCGGGCTCGCCCCACCGACTACCCCGCCATTTTGCAACTGCAGGGGGAAAACGTGCCGGAAGCGCTCGACGAGCGCCAAAAACGGCAGGGATTTATCGTATCGCGCATGAATGAGGCGCAGCTGGCGGCGATCAACCGCGGCATCGGCATACTAGTTGCTGAACAGGAAAACCAACTGGCGGGGTTTGTTTGCCTGATGCCCGCCGACGTGCAACCGCGCCCGCCGGTGGTGGACGCGATGCTGGCGACGCTCGCCACGCAATCCTTCGCCGGACGCGCGCTGAATGAACTGCGGGTGTTTCTCTACGGCCCGGTCTGCCTCGCCGCCGCCTGGCGCGGCAAAGGCGTGCTGAAGCACCTTTACGCCGCGGTCAAAGCGCATACCAGCCATGACTACGACGTGGGCGCGCTGTTTATCGACGACGACAATCCGCATTCGTTGGCCGCTCACGTGCAAGGGCTGGGCATGACGGCGCTGGCGCCTTTCCATTGCGGGCAGAAAGGCTATCAGCTGGTGGTGTTCGCCACCCGCTGAGCGGGTTTATTCATAGGGGCCGTGCTGCGCATCGAACGGCAGCATAAAGGTGTCCACCACCATCGACAGCGGCACGTCTATCACCGTGACGTAGCGCCAGGGCGTATCGCGCAGATCCCACTGCACGCCGGGATAGTACTGGTGGCCATGCCCCGCGCCGGGCACGGTGCGGCTGATAATGCTGCCGCAGCCGGTCAGGGCCATCACGCCGGCCGCCACGCAGGCCAGCCGAAGGTAGGAAGAGAGATTCACGACATTGACTCTGAGCAAGGGGGTTGTTTCGCGAGTGAACAACGCATCGGCCGCAGTCTACCACAGTTCCCTTTCTCCGCCGGCACCGGCGCACGTAAGCAAAAGGTAAAAAAAACGGGGAATGCGCCATGCGCATTCCCCGTCTGGGCGTTGCCGTTCAGCGATTAACGCCGGCCCGTTGGGTGCGCCAGCGGGTTGTGCGGCAACTGCTGATAGTGCTCACGCCAGGCGGCGCCTTCCGGCAACAGCCAGACGCGCTGGTGCAGACGAGCCAGCGTGACCGGATCGCTCAGCAGCTCCAGACGTTTGCCCTTCGCCAGCTTCTCCGGCCCCAGCTGCAGCGCTTCGTTCACCCGCTCCTCGCGGTTGCGATCGAGCGTCGCGCGCAGATGGTGACGCGCCGTCGCCAACGCCGTCGCCAGCGCGTTGAAGGACGGGTTGACCACCGCATGCATAAAGCCGTTGGTCAGCGCGCGATTGCGGTTGAGATGCAGGTATTCTTCCGTCGCCAACAGCTCACGCGGCGGGTTGTACTCTTCCGGGATCAGGAACAGCTTGGCGCGTTTGCTCTTCATGCCCAGCGTCGCGCGGCTCGACAGCACCGACACGAACGGCGACAGGATCAGCGAGAACACGATCGGCGCCAACCACCACAGGAAGCGCAGATCCAGCCACGCCATGCCGCCGGCCCACACCAGGCCCAGCAACATCTGCGAGCCATGGCGGCGGAAGGCTTCGCCCCACGGCGTATCGTCGTCGTCACGCTGCGGCGAATTCCACACCACTTCCCAACCGAGGAAGGCGCTCACTACGAACACGGTATGGAACAGCATGCGCACCGGTGCCAGCAGCACCGAGAACAGCATTTCCATCAGCATCGAAATGAACAGCCGGAACGCCCCGCCGTACTCTTTCGCGCCCTTGGCCCAGATCAGCACGATGCTGAGCAGCTTCGGCAGGAACAACAGCACCAGCGTGGTGGAGAACAGCGCTATCGCCAGCTCGGGCCGCCACTGCGGCCAGACCGGGAACAGCTGCCGCGGCTGCAGGAAGTATTGCGGTTCCATCAGGGTGTGCACCACCTGCAACGCGGTGGAGAGCGCCAGGAACATGAACCACAGCGGCGCCGACAGGTAGGACATCACGCCGGTGAGGAACACCGCGCGGTGCACCGGGTGCATGCCCTTCACCAGGAACAGGCGGAAGTTCATCAGGTTGCCGTGGCACCAGCGACGGTCGCGTTTCAGCTCGTCCAGCAGGTTTGGCGGCAGCTCTTCGTAACTGCCCGGCAGATCGTAAGCGATCCACACGCCCCAACCGGCGCGGCGCATCAGCGCCGCTTCAACGAAGTCATGCGACAAGATTGAACCGGCGAAGGAGCCCTCGCCCGGCAGCGGCGCCAGCGCACAGTGCTCGATAAACGGCTTCACGCGGATGATGGCGTTATGGCCCCAGTAGTGCGACTCGCCCAGCTGCCAGAAATGCAGGCCGGCGGTAAACAGCGGCCCGTAAACGCGGGTAGCGAACTGCTGCACGCGCGCATACAGGGTATCCATGCCGGACGCCTTCGGCGCGGACTGGATGATGCCGGCGTTCGGGTTGGCTTCCATCAGACGCACCAGCCCGGTGAGGCATTCGCCGCTCATCACGCTGTCGGCATCCAGGATCACCATGTAGCTGTACTCACCGCCCCAACGACGGCAGAAGTCGTCAATGTTGCCGCTCTTGCGTTTGACGCGGCGGCGGCGGCGGCGATAGAAGATGCGGCCGTGGCCGTCGACATCGCGGCACAGCTCCATCCACGCCTTTTGCTCCGCCACGCAGATGTCCGGATCGTAGCTGTCGCTCAAGACGTAGATATCGAAGTGTTCCAGCTGACCGGTCGCGGCGACGGACTCATAGGTCGCACGCAGGCCGGCGAACACGCGTTCGACGTCTTCGTTGCAGATCGGCATGATCAGCGCGGTGCGGTGCGCCGGATTGATCGGCTCATCGCCCTTGATGGTGGAGGAAATGCTGTATTTGTCCTTGCCGATCAGCAGCTGCAGGAAGCCCATCAGCGCGGTCCAGAAACCGGCCGAGACCCAGCAGAACAGTACGGCGAACAGGATCAGAATGCCGGTTTGCAGCACATATGGCAGCAGCTGCAGCACCGACTGCATCAGATCCTGATCCAGCATGGCGATAGGATCGATCAGCGCCCAGCCCTGATAAGGCAAGATGGTTTTCATGTACCAGGTGGCGATGCCGGTTTGCACCAGCATCAGCACCAGCAGCACATAACGGCGCATGGAGCCGACGGTACGCCAGCGGTTCTCGGCCTCGGCCTCCTCTTTGGTGGCGTGCCGGTTGTGCGGCGAACGCCCCAGCAGAGAATCCCAGAAGCGCGCCACCGGGTTGGTGCGCCAGGCTTCCGGGAACATGGTGGTTCGTTTGATCGGCGGCGTCGCCTTCAGAATCGCGCGCCCTTCGGCGTCGGTATCGAAGTCGTCATCGCTGACCGCATCCGGCCAGGCGTTTTCGATACGCGGTTTGACCGAGGCCAGCGCCACGTCATCCGCCGACAGGCTATTGACGTTGGCGTCGGCGGCGCCCATCTGCCGATGGAGCGCCTCCAGTGCCTGAGCGTCATCCGCCGTTTGAGGGTTGAGCGCCTCCGACCGCTCGGCGGTCAGAGGCAGCGCCGCAAGATAATCCTGGGCGGGTTGAGTAGGCTTATTCATTGGCAGGTAGCTGATAGCTCCAGGTTTCCGACAGAGTCTTATCGCCATTGACCAGCGCCGCGCGCATTTCTACCGGCTTCTTGTCGTCTTTCACTTTCAGACGCACCGTCAGGCGCCAGCCTTTGGTCACTGGATTATAGCGGACGTTGTTTTCCACCATTTCACCGTTGTCGCCGATGCTGATCTGAGAGGCGACCGGGGTATTGGCGTCCAGCCCTTTCAGCACCGGGCCGACGAAGTCGACCAGGAAGGCCACGCTGCCGTCTGGCTCGCGAATCAGGTTGGACTGCTTCACGTCACCGGTCGAACGCATGGTGCGGGCCACATAGGCGATGTCCTGCGAATGCAGTTTGTCTTCATCGCGGGTGAAGTTCAGGCGGTAGCTCAGCGTCAGCGGCTTTTTGGCTTCCGGCAGCGTATCCGGTGTCCAGAACGCGACGATGTTGTCGTTGGTTTCATCCGCCGTAGGGATCTCCACCAGCTCAACCTTGCCTTTGCCCCAGTCGCCCTTCGGTTCAATCCAGGCGCTCGGACGCAGATCGTAACGATCGTCCAGATCTTCATATTCTTTGAAGTTGCGGCCGCGCTGCAGCAGACCGAAGCCTTTCGGATTCTCGACGGTATAGGTGCTGACGGACAGGTGTTTAGGATTGTTCAGCGGGCGCCAGATCCACTCGCCGTTGCCGGCATGGATAGACAGGCCGTTGGAGTCGTGCAACGCCGGACGGTAGTTCAACGTCGGCGACGGCTGGTTCGGCCCGAACAGGAACATGCTGGTCAGCGGCGCCAGGCCCAGTTTGCCCACCTTGTCGCGCAGGAACACTTTGGACTCGACGTCCACGGTGGTGTCGCGGCCCGGGATCACCGTGAAACGGTAAGCGCCGGTGGCGCGCGGGGAATCCAGCAGCGCATAGATCACCAGGTGCTTGTCGCCCTGCTTCGGACGCTCAACCCAGAATTCGCGGAAACGCGGGAACTCTTCGCCGGACGGCAAAGCGGTATCGATGGCCAGGCCGCGAGCGGAAAGCCCGTAAACCTGCCCTTTACCCACCACGCGGAAATAGCTCGCGCCAAGCAGGCTCATGATCTCATCGTTTTTGTCGGCGCTGTTGACCGGGTAGAGCACCTTAAAGCCGGCAAAACCGAGATTTTTCACCGATTCAGGGTCGTGTTTGACCGAACCGAAGTTGAAGTAATCCGGGCTGTACTTGATCTGTTTTACGCTGGTGGAGGTGACTTCGTTGATTTTCACCGGCGTATCGAAGTACATCCCCTGATGATAAAACTCAAGCTTGAAAGGGGTTTTCAGCTTGCTCCAATAGGCTTTATCGTGATTGAACTGAATCTGCTGATAGTCTGCGAACTTCATCTCGCGGAACTGAGAAGGAAGGTTGCTCTTCGGGGCTTCGAAACCTTTCGCCGCCAGATCCTGAGCCTGCTTGGCCACATCATCAATAGAAAAGGCCCATGCCGGCGAACTGAACAGCGTGAACAATACGGTAGCACCTAACCAACGAACGCTCGCGGCGCGTGGTTGTCCGGATAATATATTAACTAGCACATCCCCCCCTATTCGTGTGCTCAAATCATTTAAATCCATATTAATGGATTACTCAGCTTTCCGACAACATGATAAATGGATGGTTCATGTTTACGGCTCATTGTTTAAGCAGCTGATGGAACACCAGCGTAGCAAGCCGCGCAACAAGACGCTATGGAAAAATGCGGGGGGCTATAGTAGGGTTCCGGATAACAATTTAACGTTTGACGACTTATTAAGCGTGTTAATGAACTCTCGATTAAATCACCAGCGGTAATCTATGACTAAAGGCAGCAAACAGCGCGAGTTTTTTCTCGACTCCATCAGAGCCTATTTGATGTTGCTCGGCATCCCGTTTCACCTCTCCCTGATCTATTCCAGCCACGCCTGGGCGGTGAACAGCCCGTCGCCCTCTTTCTCGCTCACGGTGCTGAACGACTTCATCCACGCCTTCCGCATGCAGGTGTTCTTCGTGATCTCCGGCTACTTCTCCTACATGCTTTACGAGCGCTACGAGCGCCACCAGTGGCTGAAGGTACGGCTGGAGCGGGTGGCGATCCCGCTGTTGAGTTCCATCCCGCTAATCACGGTGCCGCAGTTTTTCATGCTGAAATATTTCACCGATAAATTAAACGGCTGGGATGAGTTTTCTCTCTATCAGAAAATAAATGTAACAGTTTGGGAATTGGTGTCTCATCTTTGGTTCTTATTGACCCTGTCATTGTTAACCTGCGCCTGCTTTTATCTGTTCCGCAACATCAAGCGTCAACCCCGTGAACATATTCCTGCGTTAATAAACAGAATGCGTGGATTAGGAAACATCTCACTGTATTTCTTTATTTATGCGATATGCTATTCGGCCGCGCACCGCATTATTTTAATTTTTGCACCGCAGCTATTATCCAACGGCCTGTTCAATTTCGTGGTGATGGAGACGATGTTTTACCTGCCGTTCTTCATCCTCGGCGCTTATGCGTTTAAGTATGTGTGGCTTAAGGAGATTTTTCTGCGCCGCTCACCGCTGGCGCTGCTCGGTTCGCTGCTGCTGTTTATCGCATATATGCTGAACCAAAAGCTGCTGGCGCACAGCAGCTATATGTTCGAGCTGGAAGTGGTGATCAAAACCCTAATGGGGATCCTGATGACTAACGTGGTGTTCTCTTTCGGGCATAACCTGCTGAATTATCACTCGCCGCGCATCACCTATCTGGTCAACGCCTCGCTGTTTATATATCTGGTGCACCATCCGTTGACCCTGATATATGGCGCTTTCGTGACGCCTTATATCGGCAACAACCTGTTGGGATTCTTGCTGGGCCTGCTGTTTGTGTTCTCGCTGGCCTTCGCGTTATATGAACTGCACAAACGCGTTCCGCTGCTGCGCTTCCTGTTCTCCGGCAAGCCGCAATAACCTTGGCCCCTGTAACCCAGAACATTTGCAGGGGCTTTCTGTCATATTACCGCCGTGTAAAAAGCCTATACTGGTCGTTTGCATGCAGAGCACACATTGCTCAGCCTGACGTCGCCCGTTAGGGCAAAGTGATACGGCTGCATAGATAACCTAGCCGTTATAACTGCAATGCATAAGTAGAAATCCGGATCCCTGCCTTACGGTAGTGATTGGGCTCAACACCCCCGAAGGGCTGCGCGATCGTTTAATTCATCCGATGGCGTTAGCTGCATCTCCCTTCCGTCACGACAGAGAGGATTTTGAATGACCGACAAGAACACCCCGGCTCAGGAAGCCATAGCGGAAAACGCCACCTTGCTGAAGATCCTCGGCAGGTTGCTGTCCGCGCTGGACGCCTCAATCAGCGGCAAAGAACGCAGCATTCTGGTCGCTGAGCTCTCCAACTTCAATCTCGACGGCATTTCCGAAGCGGAAAGCAAGCTGGCCTCCGAGCTGATCAAACGGGCGCTGGAATCGCTCGATCATTAATCCTACCGCGCCTGCAAACCATTAAGCCTGCCTGCGCGGGCTTAATGGTTTTTCCCTCAGCCACGATCGAACATTGTTGCCGAAGCAGAAATACAGCAGCCTGATAATGTTGGATAAAAGGCGGGAATCTCCCTCTTCTCCTCACTTTCTTCGTTTAATCACACCAAAGGGCAATAATTGATCGGTTGTTTTCGCAATCAGCCTTGGCGTTTTACCCACTAAACACGTTATCATCGACACACTCGCAGTGCCCCCTATCCCCCAGCCTCAGGAGAGCGATATTTTGGATGCCAGCACCATTAACAGTTTGTTCGTCATCGGTGCCGTGCTGGTGGGGGCAAGCATTCTGCTCAGCTCATTTTCTTCCCGGCTCGGCATTCCGATCCTGGTGATCTTTCTGGCGATCGGCATGTTGGCCGGCGTCGATGGCCCCGGCGGCATCGTCTTCAGCAATTACCCCGTCGCTTATCTGGTCAGCAACCTCGCGTTGGCGGTGATCCTGCTCGACGGCGGCATGCGTACCCGGGTCAGCTCTTTCCGCGTCGCCCTGTGGCCGGCGCTGTCTCTCGCCACCATCGGTGTGGTGATCACCGCCGGTCTGACCGGCATGGCCGCCGCCTGGCTGTTCAATCTCGATCTGCTGCAGGGGCTGCTGATCGGCGCCATTATCGGTTCCACCGACGCCGCCGCAGTATTCTCCCTCTTGGGGGGCAAAGGTTTGAACGAACGCGTCAGCGCCACGCTGGAGATCGAATCCGGCAGCAACGATCCGATGGCGGTGTTTCTCACCATCACGCTGATTGCGATGATCGCCGCCGGGGAAACCGCGCTGAGCTGGGCCTTCCCGCTGCATCTGATGCAGCAGTTCGGTATGGGCATCGTCTTCGGTCTGGGCGGCGGCTGGCTGCTGCTGACGCTGATCAACCACATCAAACTGGCGGACGGCCTCTATCCGCTGCTGGCGGTGAGCGGCGGCATTCTTATTTTTGCGCTGACCACCGCGCTGGACGGCAGCGGCATTCTGGCGGTGTATCTGTGCGGCCTGCTGCTGGGCAACCGGCCGATCCGCAACCGGCACGGCATCGTACAAACCTTCGACGGCCTGGCGTGGCTCAGCCAGATCGGCATGTTCCTGGTGCTTGGCTTGCTGCTCAACCCGCACGAGCTGCTGCCGATCGCCATCCCTGCCCTGCTGCTGTCGCTATGGATGATCCTGTTCGCCCGTCCGCTGTCGGTGTTTATCGGCCTGCTGCCGTTCCGCAGCTTTACCCTGCGCGAGCGCGGCTTTATTTCCTGGGTCGGCCTGCGCGGCGCGGTGCCGGTGATCCTGGCGGTGTTCCCGATGATGGCCGGGCTGCCCAACGCCCAGCTGTTTTTCAACGTGGCGTTCTTCGTGGTGCTGGTCTCCCTGCTGCTGCAAGGCACCACGCTGTCGTTTGCCGCCAAAAAAGCCAAGGTGATCGTGCCGCCGGCGCTGACGCCGATCTCCCGCGTTGGGCTGGACGTGCACCCGGAGAACCAGTGGGAACAGTTCGTGTATCAGCTTTCGGCGGAAAACTGGTGCGTCGGCGCGGCGTTGCGGGAGCTGAAGATGCCACCCAATACCCGCATCGCCGCCCTGTTCCGCGGCAAAGAACTGCTGCATCCAAGCGGCAGTACCCGCCTGCGGGAGAACGATATTCTGTGCGTTATCGGCCATGAGCACGACCTGCCCATCCTCGGCAAACTGTTCAGCCAGGCGCCGGCCGTGACGCTCGACGAGCGCTTCTTCGGCGACTTTATCCTGCAGTCCGATGCCCGTTTAAGCGACATCTCGCAGCTTTATGGCCTCAATCTGCAAGACGACGTGGACGAGCAGCAGACGCTGGGCCAGTTCGTCATTCAGCTGATCGGCGGCGAACCGGTGATCGGCGACCAGGTGGAATGGGACGGCCTGACCTGGACCATCGCCGAAATGGACGGCAATCAAGTCAGCAAGATAGGCGTGCGGATCGTAACCGACTGACGCTGCCGCACCGGCTGCGTTATCAGACGAGGGAACTTCTGGCCTTAAGAACGTTCTTAATCACTATCATGATGCATGAAATAGGGCGTCGCTGAATTATATCCCTTTGATATAAAAACTTAACAGCGGCGTCCACAGGGATTAAGGACGTGAACGGCAAGACTCGATTTCTTTCGGTAATGATGCTTATGGCGCTGGGCGTAGCGGCGCTCGATCTCAGCATCGCCGGTTTGGTCCATAGACTTTTAATTGGATAATTTCAACGTGACGCAGCAGGAACAAGAAAAAGACATTCTGGGGAAAATACTGGTGACGGTGTCCGCGCTTTGCCTGATTCTGGTGGCGACGTTGCTGATCTGGGGATTCGTGCTGGATTGACACCCCACGACGCTCAGACATAAAAAAAACCGCCGCGGCGGTTTTTTTTATGGGGCAGGCGATCAGATCTTGCAACCTTCGCAGTCCGCTTCGTCTTCGAGGAACTCAGGGACCTCTTTTACCTTCTGCGCCGCTTTTTCTTCGGCTTTCGCCAGTTCGGCATCGATATCAAAATCGAAAATATCATCACTCATCGCTTGATCCTCATTCTGCTTCTCGTTCAAACGCTGAGTATAATCGACAAGCCGCCGGCCGGAAACCTTTCAGTTTGCCGCCGCCAGCTGCGGCTGCTCATCCTGCGGCTTTTTTCCGTACGCCATGTCGTACACGTCGTAGAAGTCGATTTCGCCCTTGTTGCCGATGATCACGCGCATCTTCTGTTTCAGCGCGGCGCCGATGGACGGCTCCTCCAGCAGTTGCTGCACCGCATAGGGCGACAGCGCGCGGGTAAAGTACCACTCGCCGTTGTAGCAAACCCGCAGATCGAGCACCCCGATGTCCTCGAAGCGGTATACCGGCCGGATCTCGATCAGCAGCATGGCGAACATGAACAGCACAAAAGCGGTGAAGCCCAGGAAAGCATATATCCCCATGTACGGCACCTGGTACATCACGGCGATCACCGCGAAATAACCGGCGAACATGGCAAGGCACAGATAGCGGTGAGTGCGAGCGAATTCGCTGTTGAAGCGCGGCTTGCCGTCACGCCCTTCGCGCCGATTGATCTGTTCAATCTCTTTAACCAAGATGCTTTTAATCGCGTCCATCGTTACAACCTTATGCTGGAAACAGCATTGCCATCAAATCTCACCGCTAAAAGTAACACAAGTACAGTTTCGCCAGGTAGATCAGTTAGCCAACTTAATGGCTGCAACTGTTATAGTTCGGCTTCAGCGCGGTTGGGCGGCCTTGCCTTGCGCAAACATGAACATGCGCTGGGCCACATCGTCGGCCTGTTTGATTTTCTGCTTTTGCGGTTCGTTGCTGCGTTGAATGGCGCGGGCGTAGGCGATTTCATGGGCCTGATCGATCATCGCGATGATCCGATCGCGTTCGGTCTTTTCCATATTGCCCAATATGGTGGTGATAATCGCCTGATAAGCGTTGGACGCGGCGCTCAGCGCTTTCTCTCTCGCCTCAAGGGCGGCGACGCGTTGCAAGAGTTCCTGCAGTTGCTCGGAGTGAGACATATCGACCTCCTGTTGCCGGGCAGCAAGCCTGCCTGATTACAGTTTAGCAAAGGATCGAAAGAGAAAGAGGAAGGAAAGCCAGCGGTTACGGTAAAGCACACCCGAAAATCCCAACGAGGAGCCGATAGTGCAAATCAACCCGGGTGCGCTTTACGGTAAGCGCGGTGAGATGAAGGGAAGAAAGCTGGCGCGCTATGCAGGACTCGAACCCGCGTCTATCAATTTTCAAGCCAAAACAAGCCATTATAAAACCAATCACTCTGCCAACTGAGTTAATAGCGCGTTCCTTCGCTTCGGGGCGCCATTATCCATAACAACATTATGGACTCAAGCTTTTTTAGCCTAATGCGCTGAATTTACAGATAAGTCTTAGGCTATCGACAGCGTTATGGCATTACGGCAGCTCAATAATACGATAATCGCCGGCCATGAGCGGCTTGCACAAAATCTTGTAGCCATCGCTGTCAAAATGGCTGGCCGCACTCTGCAGCCGCTGCGCCTGCGCCAGGCTGCTGACCGAGCCCAGATAAAACCAATTGTGAATCACATGGTACTGACGCAACGTCTCGCCCTGTTCTTCCAACGCCACGCGCCCGGCGAATGGCCAACAGGCGATGCGCAGCTGTTCAAGCGCCGCGCTGAGCCGCCGCGCATGTTCCTGCGCCGACTCCACGCCGCAGCAGGCGCCGGCGCACTTGCGCAGGCTGTAGCGGAAGCAGGCTCGCCCCGCGGGCAGCTTGTCGATCCCCAGCTTGCCATAACATAAACGATGCTCGTCGGCGATGGCGCGCAGTTTTTCCAGCGCGGCATGGCGATTGGCAAACAGCCCGTAGAGGTGGGGCGTGACGGCGAAATCGATCTCTTTGGCGTGGGCAATCGTCACCGTGTCCGCCTGCAGACGCAGCGCACACAGCTGTTTCGAGCGCCGCAGGCGTTTGTTGAACAACGGTTGTTGCTGCTTGATCAACTGCGCCTCCAGCAGCAATGCGCCCAACTCGCCGGCGGTCTCGATAAAGCTGATGCGCCGGGTTTGGCGCAGCATTTTCGCCTCGTCCTGCGCGCGAAAATGCGCCATCACCCGGCTGCGTACGTTGACGCTTTTACCGATGTAAAGCGGCAGGCTTTCGCTCTCGCCGTGGAACAGATAGACGCCCGGCCCCTTGGGCAACGGCGCCAGACAGGCGCGCAGGTGCTCCGGGTATTGGTAAATGTCGAGTTCCGGCTCGAGGCGGTTTGGCATCATGGCGGCGGCGTTGTCCTGCTGATGAATGAATACTGGTTTTTTACCCAGTATAACGCGCCACACAGCCGGTTGCACCCCGAAGGATAATAACTCGCCGTGATCTTTAGTGGGAAAGCCTTTACTATCTCCTTTCCAGCGGGAAAGCGCCTCACGTTTAGCGCCAGTTCAAGCTGGCGCTGCCATGATGGCAGACTGGAACCGCCGCTTTTATCGTTATGGAAAACCTGGGCATGACTTCACTGAAACTCACCCCCCGTCGTCTGGCGTTGATCGCCGTCATCATTTTCATCTGCGTCGCCATCGCGCTGGCCCTCTATTGGCAACGCCCGCCGCAGCAGGATTACGTTACCGCAACGGCCCGCCTGGGCGATATCGAGAACGCCGTGCTGGCCACCGGGCGACTGGATGCCGTCGAACGCGTTAACGTCGGTGCGCGGGTCTCCGGTGAAGTGAAATCGCTGAAGGTCAAACTGGGCGATCGCGTCACCAAAGGGCAACCGATCGCCGACATCGACGATCTGCAACAGCGCAACGATCTGCGCAACGCCGAGGCGGCGCTGAACGTCATCAAGGCCGAACTGCAGGCCAAACAGGCGCAGCTGAAACAGGCCGAATCGCGTTTCAAACGCCAGCGCCGCATGCTGAACGACGAAGCCAGCTCGCGGGAGGACTTCGAAACCGCCGAAGCCACGCTCGCCACCACCCGCGCCGAGCAGCTTTCGCTCAATGCCCGCCTGGTGCAGGCGCAGATTGAAGTCGACAAGAAAAAAATCGATCTGGGCTATACCCGCGTGGTCGCGCCGATGGACGGCATCGTCATCGCCGTGGTTACGCAGCAGGGGCAAACGGTCAACTCCAGCCAAAGCGCGCCGACCATCGTCAAGCTGGCGCGGCTGGATATGATGACCATCAAGGCGCAGATCTCCGAAGCCGACATCACCCGCATTTCACCGGGGCAAAAGGCGTACTTCACTATTTTTTCCGATCCGGATAAACGCTACGACGCCACGCTGCGCACCATCGAACTGGCACCGGAATCGGTAATGAAAGACGACTCGCTCGCCGGCACCAGCTCCGCCTCCGGTTCCGGCACCTCGAACGCGTCGGTCTATTACAACGCGCTGCTGGACGTGCCCAATCCGGAAAACCGCCTGCGCATCGCCATGACCGCGCAGGTGTCCTTGCTGCTCGGCGAAGCGAAGAACACCCTGCTGGTGCCGATCCAGGCAGTGCATAAAATCGATGGCAAAGAGCAGCAGGTGCAGGTGCTGACCCAAGACCAGCGGCTGGAAACGCGCAAAGTGACCACCGGCATCACCAACAACGTCGACATTCAGATCCTCAGCGGCCTGAAAGCCGGTGAAACCGTGGTGCTGTCGCAGCCCGCCGCCAAGCCGGCTGAGGATGGCATCTTCCTGTGAACGCGATCATCGAGCTAAAAGGCATCAGCCGAACGTACACCAACGGCGGCCAGGCGCTGACGGTGTTGAAAGACATCGATTTGACCATCGCCGCCGGCGAACTGGTGGCGATCATCGGCGCCTCCGGTTCCGGCAAATCGACGCTGATGAACATCATGGGCTGCCTCGATGTGCCGGATCGCGGCGACTACTACATCAGCGGCCAGAACGCCGCCCACCTGTCGCCGGACGAACTGGCCCGCCTGCGCCGCGAGCATATCGGCTTTATCTTCCAGCGTTACCACCTGATGCCCGATCTCAACGCGCTGAGCAACGTTGAAATCCCGGCCATCTACGCCAACGCCCGGCGCGATCAGCGGCGGCAGCGAGCGGCGCAACTGCTGGCGCGGTTGGGCCTGGAGGGGCGCGAAGACCACAAGCCCGGCCAGCTTTCCGGCGGCCAGCAGCAGCGCGTCAGCATCGCGCGCTCGCTGATCAACGGCGGCGAAATTATCCTGGCGGACGAACCGACCGGCGCGCTGGACACCCAATCCGGCCAGGAAGTGCTGGCGATCCTCAGCGAGCTGAACCAACGCGGCCACACCGTGGTGATCGTCACCCACGATATGAAAGTGGCGCAACATGCGCAGCGCGTCATCGAACTGCAAGACGGCAAAATCATCGCTGACAGCGGACGCCAATCGGCACCCGCCGTCGCGCTACCGCCGCCGAACCGCAGCCGGCAAAGCGGCTGGCAAAGTCTTATCGACCGCACCCGCGAGTCGCTGCACATGGCGCTGAAGGCGATGAACGCCCACCGCCTGCGCACCGCGTTGACCATGACCGGCATTATCTTCGGCATCGCCGCCGTGGTTACGGTAGTCGCGCTGGGCGAAGGCGCCAAACAGCGCACGCTGGAGAATATCAAGGGGCTCGGCACCAACGTGGTGAGCATCTATCCGGGGCGTGACTTCTTCGACGACGCCATCGACAGCATCCGCACCCTGGTGCCGGCCGATGCCGACGCGCTGGCGCAGCAAAGCTTCGTCGACAGCGTCAGCCCGGAAGTCAGCGCGTCCGACAGCATCCGTTTTCGCAGCAAATCCGCCACCGCGTCAATCACCGGCGTCGGCCGCGACTATTTCCGCGTCAACGGCATCACGCTGGTGCAAGGCGCCACCTTCCGCGACGATCGCAATGCGCTGCAGGAAGTGATCATCGACGACAATGCGCGCCAGGCGCTGTTCGGCGATTTCGGCGTCGAGCCGCTCGGCCAGATCGTGTTTCTCGGCTCGGTGCCGGCGCGGGTGGTCGGCGTCGCCAAAAGCGAACACAGCTACGCGCCCAACCGCATCAGCGTCTGGATGCCCTACAGCACGGTGATGTACCGTATGGTCGGCAAAACCACGCTCAGCGGCATCACCGTGCGCTTGAAGGATGACGTCGCCAGCGAAGCCGCCGTCAGCGCCATCACGCAGTTGCTGACTCAGCGGCATGGCGTAAAAGATTTCATGACGTTCAACCGCGATCAGTTCCGTAAATCGATCGAGCGCACCTCGATGACGCTCAGTTTGCTGATCCTGATGGTGGCCTCGATCTCGCTGGTGATCGGCAGCCTGGGCGTGATGAACATCATGCTGGTCTCGGTGACCGAGCGCACCCATGAGATCGGCGTGCGCATGGCGGTCGGCGCAAGGCGCGGCGACATCATGCAACAGTTCATGATCGAGGCGGTGCTGGTCTGTTTGATCGGCGGCGCATTAGGCATCGCACTGTCGTTCGCCGCCGGTTCGCTGTTCACCTCGCTGGCGGGCGGCATGTTCACCGCCATCTATTCCTGGCAAGCCGCCGCGACGGCGTTTTTCTGTTCAACCTTAATCGGCATGATCTTCGGTTATCTCCCCGCCCGCAAAGCGGCAAGGATGGATCCGGTCGTTTCATTGGCCAGCGAGTAACCCATGAAAATTTTATCTCCCCTGGCGTTAAGCCTCGCCGCCCTGCTCACCGCCGGCTGCGGCAATGCCCTGAAAAGCGACTACCGCGCGCCGCAGGTCAACTATCCGACGAGCTGGCAGCACGCCGCCGACAACGCCGCGCCGACGCCGTTCGACTGGCGCGATTTCCACGATCCCGAGCTCGATCGCTGGCTGCAACAGGTGATGGCCAGCAACAACGATCTGGCCGTCGCCGTGCTGCGCGTCTACCGTGCGCGGCTCGAGGCGGAACGCGTCGGCATCAGCACCGCCCCCGACGTCAACGCCTCGTTGAACAGCGGCATCAATCGCCCGCTGTCGGAGTCCTCCGCGTGGAATAAAACCAGCAACGCGTCGCTCACCACCAGCTATGAAGTCGACCTTTGGGGCAAGCTGGCGCGCCAGCGCGACGCCGCCGAGTGGGCCAGCCAGGCTTCCGCGCAGGATCTGCAGACGGCGCGCCTGACGCTGCTGGCCAACGCCGCCACGAATTACTGGCGCATCGGCTTCCTCAATCAGCAGATCGGCGTCAGCCAGGCGAGCATCGCCTACGCCAAACAGACGCTGCGGCTGGCCAACGCCCGCTACCGGGCCGGCAGCATCTCGGCGCTGGACATGGTGAACGCGGAACAAAACGTGCTGACGCAGGAAAGCCGGCTGCTGGCGTTGCAACACGATCGTCAACAGGCTCTGAATGAACAGGCGGTGCTGCTGGGCGCGCCTTCAGGCCAGGCCACTATCGCGCCCGCGCGTCTGCCGACGACGGCGATGCCGCAGATCAACACCGGCATTCCCGCCAGCGTCTTGAGCCGGCGCCCGGATCTCAGCGCCAAAGAGCTGCGGTTGCGCGCCGCCCTGGCCAACGTCGACGAGAAACGTCTGCAGTACTATCCCGCGTTCAGCCTGACCGGCTCGCTGGGCGCCAGCAGCAGCGCGCTGCTGGAGTTCCTGCGCAACCCGACGGGCAGCCTCGGCGCCGGCCTGACGCTGCCGTTCCTGCAGTGGCGGCAAATGGGGGTGGATATCAAGATCGCCCGTAACGACTACGAACAGCAGGTGCTGGAATTCAGGCAGGCGCTGTACAAGGCGATGGGCGATGTGAATAACGCGCTGTCGCTGCGCGCACAGCTGCGGGCACAAGAGACGCAGCTGCAGGCCTCGCTGGCATTGGCGCGCAAATCGGAGCGGCTGAACGAGGTGCGTTACCGGCAGGGCGCCGTCACCATTACCGACTGGCTAAATGCTCAGGAGCAGCGCCGGCAGGCGGAACTGGCGGTGGACGAGAACCGCTTCGCGCAGTACCAGAACCTGGCGAAAATCTATCTGGAATTCGGCGGTTCGTCGGTACCCTAAACCAAACTGCCTGGCCATACTCCGGCCAGGTGATTTTTTAGCGGTGAACACATCAATTTTTCCTGTTTTATCTCCCGTACTCTCTATACTTCAAACATTCCTAATCAGACGAAAAACCGTCAAATCGCACAATTATTAGACCATTCTCGCACCAGATCGGTGCAAACACTTAAGTTAAACTGCTGGATTTGATCGGCGCAAGATATAACGTTAAGCTATAGATGCAAAATAATTAGTCACCTAAATGACATAATCTTGGCATAAACGACGATATTTTGTGATCCACATCCCAACTTAAATGTGGATAATGAATCGTCTTGAACCGCGATTCGATTAGCCGATTTGATAACTCGAAAACAACAGTGAACGGAGATTACGCTTTCACGAACAACGAATAATTCATTAAGGGATGATTATATGAAGTTAAGAAAAAAACGACATAAACCGATGCACATTAACGACATCACCATCATCGATGACAGCAAACTCAAGAAGGCGATCACCGCGGCGGCTCTGGGCAACGCGATGGAGTGGTTCGACTTCGGCGTATACGGCTTTGTCGCCTATGCGCTCGGCCAGGTCTTCTTCCCAGGCGCCTCTCCCGGCGTGCAAATGATCGCCGCGCTGGCGACCTTCTCCGTGCCCTTCCTGGTGCGTCCGCTCGGCGGCCTGTTCTTCGGCGCCATGGGCGACAAGTTCGGTCGCCAGAAAGTGCTCTCGATCACCATTATCATTATGGCGGTCAGCACCTTCTGTATCGGCCTGATCCCGTCCTATGCGTCGATCGGTATCTGGGCACCGATCCTGCTGCTGCTGGCCAAACTGGCGCAGGGCTTCTCCGTCGGCGGTGAATATTCCGGTGCGGCGATCTTCGTCGCCGAATACTCGCCGGATCGCAAACGCGGTTTTATGGGTAGCTGGTTAGACTTCGGTTCCATCGCCGGCTTTGTGATGGGTGCAGGCGTGGTGGTGCTGATCTCCAGCATCGTCGGCGAAGCCAACTTCCTCGACTGGGGCTGGCGTATCCCGTTCTTCATCGCCGCACCGCTGGGCCTGATCGGTCTCTATCTGCGCCATGCGTTGGAAGAAACCCCGGCGTTCCAGCAGCACGTGGACAAGATGGAGAAAGAGGACCGCAACGCCATCGAAAATCCGCCAAAAACCTCGTTCAAAGAGATCGCGGCCAAACACTGGAAAAGTTTGCTGGTGTGCGTCGGTATCGTCATCTCCACCAACGTGACCTATTACATGCTGCTGACCTACATGCCGAGCTACCTGTCGCATAACCTGCACTACTCGGAAGATCACGGCGTTCTGATCATCATCGCCATCATGATCGGCATGCTGTTCGTACAGCCGGTGATCGGCCTGACCAGCGACCGCATTGGCCGTAAGCCGTTCATTATCGGCGGCAGCATCGGCCTGTTGGCGCTGGCGATCCCGTGCTTCATTCTGATCAACAGCAACGTGATTGGCCTGATCTTCGTCGGTCTGCTGGTGCTGGCGGTGCTGCTCAACTCCTTCACCGGGGTGATGGCCTCGATTCTGCCGGCGATGTTCCCGACGCACATCCGTTACAGCGCGCTGGCAATTTCGTTCAACATTTCGGTGCTGATCGCCGGTGCGACGCCGACCGCCGCCGCTTGGCTGGTCGAAGCGACCGGCAACCTGTACATGCCGGCCTACTACCTGATGGTTGTGGCGGTGATCGGTCTTATCACCGGTCTGTACATGAAAGAAACCGCCAACAAGCCGCTGCGCGGCGCGACGCCGGCCGCTTCGGATCGCTCAGAAGCGAAAGAGCTGCTGCAGGAGACCTACGACAACATCGAACAGAAAGTCGAGGACATCAACGCGCAGATCGCCGAATTGGAAAAGAAAAAGCAGATCCTGATCGACCAGCATCCCAAGCTGGATTGATCGGCGCGAAAACACAAAAGCCACCCGTTTGGGTGGCTTTTTTACTTTGATTTCAAAAGGAATAATGCGCAGCGCATTTTATGGCAAGCGGGATTGGTGGCACGCTTTGCCGCACGCCTTTATTAATGAAGAACATAATCATGAGCACGATGGACCTTTCCATCATCATCGGCATCCTGGTTATGCTCGCCCTGTGGCTTGGCGCACTCTTCAACATCGGTGATATCACCTTGAGCATTTCACGTCTGTTCCACTGGATTGAAAGCCAACGCGGCTAACCCCATGCCGACGGTGGAAAACATCGGCTATGATTAAAGACCTTACCGCCATTTTCCGAGACTGCCGCTCGCGATAAAGAGGATCGCATCATGACCGATTATGCGTTCTACAATCAGATCCTGACCCGGCTGGCCGCCAATCACCCCGGCACGCTGGATGAAAAAACCTATGAACTGTGGAAACAAGACGCCACCAGCCCGCACGCCTTCGCCGATCCCTTCGCCTATCTCAAAACCAAGGGCCTGATACAGGCCTATGTGATGAGCGACATCGACGAGAACAACTATGATATCGACCCGCATCAAACGCGGATCACCGCCGCCGGTCTCGAATTCATTCGCAACGGCGGGTTCAAATAAGGGCGACACGCGCCAACAAAAAACCGCCAGACGGCGGTTTTTACTCTAAAAGCAGGCGAACCGGCTCAGGCGGGGAAAGGCCGATAAAAAATGCGCAGCACTTCGTTGTCGCCCTGGCGTAAAAAACCGCCTGCCGGCTGCCAGCGCAGATCGCGCGCCAGATTGAGATTTTCCCAACCGACCGCGCCCCCCACGCCGATGCAAAGATTTTTATTGCCGGCGGCAAAGCCTGCACCGGTGCCGATCATGGCATGCAGCAAACGGGGCGCCGTCGCGTCACGCAGGGAAAATATGCCGATAAAACATCCCTGCGGCGCGCGCAACATATCGGCCATGGTGCGGATCTCGGTATCGTCCGGGCTGACGAAATGTTTGTATTGCTTATCGAACACCGTCTGCCACAGCTGCTTGTATTTCGCCTTGCTGAGCGCGCCTGAACGGTGGGCGCACAGCACCACCGCATCCCAGCACATCTCCCCGCTCAGCGAAAGATACTCTTCCGTATCGGCTTGCGGCTTGTCGGCGTAATGCCGCGCAAATTCAGCCGCATTCAAATGCGGCGGCACGGCCTGTTTGGCAACGTCACTCTTGTAGCGTTTGAAATTCAACCAATGCATGGGAAGTATCCTCTTCATCCGCTAGATTTATGAAGCTGAAGCCGTGGATGAGACGAGCCATCAAATCCAGGGCGTCGTCGGCGATGGCCGTTTCGTCGTCATTCAACCCCTGTTCCACCGACCGCTCAATCGCGTTCATCACCGCCGGAGCGCTGGTTTCCTCCCCCTGCGCCACCACGTCTAATACGGCTTTGCCGATCGCCAGACAAAGCTCATGATCAAACTCAACCTCTTTATACGGCTGCATAATCACTCCGATAAATTTTTCCCCAAGAATACTAGACCACAATGGCGTATCGCGCCTGTCATCGTAGCGCAGCAATCTATGCAGCCGAAGAGAAATGCATCGGGCCCCGGGTTGATAGCCCGAAGCCCTATCACGAGCGAGTTATTGCGGTGCTTGTTCGGTAGGGCGAATGATAAAACAAGTGGCGGTTGCCGAAGCCAGCAGCTTCCCTTCCGCCGTTTTGAGCGTGCCTTCAGCGAAAGCAACGTTCTTCGCCGCATAGACCAGACGCCCCTCGGCGATCAGGTCACTCTCCTTCGGCACAGGGCGCAGCATTTTTACCTGCAGATCGACGGTGCCGTAGCCTACGCCTGCGCCCAGCGTACTGTGCACCGCGCAACCGGTCACCGAGTCCAATACCGTGGCGGCAAAGCCGCCATGTACGCCACCCAGCGGATTCAGATGGCGCCCGTCTGCCCGCGCCACGATGCGGATATACCCTTCTTCCACCGCAACCGGCTTCATGGGCACGGTTTCAGCGATCGAGGCCGCTGGGATCTTGCCGGCCATTGCAGCCTGTAACAGCGCCAGCCCGGTCATTTTTGTCGGGTCCATGGTTTTCTCCTCGGATCAGTAAACCTTTCATATAGTAGAGGTCTGACCTGTTGGCTTGCTTTTTCGTGCTGGTGGCTTCTTCCCCCTTGATTCACTGAGTGTGAGCACCATCACTCTTTAGCGTTAATAACCACAATTTTTTAGCGCCTTTAGATTTAAAACAACTTTCTGTTGTAACCGCCGCCGGAAACTGAACGCAGTTAAGTTCAACATTATTAAGGCGTATCTATCATGGATTTCTTTCTGCAATTAGCGGTTATATTGGCATGCCTGCTGTATGGGGCGCGCAAGGGCGGCATTGCGCTGGGGTTACTGGGCGGTATCGGGTTGATGATCCTGGTGTTCGGCTTTCACCTGCAGCCCGGCAAACCGCCGGTAGACGTGATGCTGGTGATCATCGCGGTGGTGGCGGCCTCCGCCACCCTGCAGGCCTCTGGCGGGCTGGACGTGATGCTGCAAATCGCCGAACGGATGCTGCGGCGCAACCCACGTTACGTCTCGATCATCGCACCGTTCGTGACCTGCATTCTCACTATTCTGTGCGGCACCGGGCACGTGGTGTACACCATCTTGCCGATCATTTATGACGTGGCGATCAAAAATAACATCCGCCCGGAACGGCCGATGGCGGCCAGTTCGATCGGCGCGCAGATGGGCATTATCGCCAGCCCGGTTTCGGTAGCGGTCGTTTCACTGGTGGCGATGCTCAGCAGCTATACCTTCAATGGCCGCCATCTGGAATTCCTCGATCTGCTGTCGATCACCATTCCTTCGACCCTGTGCGGCATTCTGGCGATCGGCATCTTCAGCTGGTTCCGCGGCAAAGACCTGGACAAAGATCCGGAGTTCCAGAAATTCATCTCGGTGCCGGAGAACCATCGCTACGTCTATGGCGATGCCGCCACCTTGCTGGACCGGGTGCTGCCGCGCAGCAACTGGATCGCCATGTGGATTTTCCTCGCTACCATCGCCCTGGTGGCGGTGCTGGGGGCATTTTCCGAGCTGCGGCCCAGCTTCGGCGGCAAGCCGCTCTCCATGGTTCTGGTGATCCAGATGTGCATGTTGATGGCCGGGGCGCTGATCGTCATCATTACCCGCACCAACCCGGCGTCTATCTCTAAAAACGAAGTGTTCCGCTCCGGCATGATCGCCATTGTGGCGGTGTATGGCGTCGCCTGGATGGCGGAAACCATGTTCGGCGCGCACCTGGCGCAGATCGAAGCCACGCTGGGCGTGCTGGTGAAAGAGTACCCCTGGGCCTATGCGCTGATCCTGCTGCTGGTGTCGAAATTCGTCAACTCGCAGGCCGCCGCGCTGGCGGCACTGGTGCCGGTGGCGCTGGCGATCGGCGTCAACCCGGCCTATATCGTCGCTTCGGCGCCGGCCTGCTACGGCTATTACATTCTGCCAACCTATCCCAGCGATCTGGCAGCGATCCAGTTCGACCGCTCCGGCACCACCCGCATCGGCCGCTTCGTGATCAACCACAGCTTTATTCTGCCCGGCCTGATCGGCGTTAGCGTCTCCTGCGTCTTCGGCTGGATCCTCGCTGCGGCGTTCGGTTTCTTATGATTGGTACTGCGGAGCCCTGCGGGGCTCCCTGCAAGCAGGATGACAATCCATGGGCATGGGGTATGACAAAAAAAGGAAGAATGCAGGTGTAACGCGAATTTCAGGCACAAAAAAACCGCCTCTCGGCGGTCTACGACATTACTGCTTATTGCTTTGATTATTCGGTATTTTTGTTCCCTGGTACCCGGGGCGGGACTTGAACCCGCACAGCCATAAGCCGAGGGATTTTAAATCCCTTGTGTCTACCGATTTCACCACCCGGGCTCGGGAAAGTTGGAGGCGCGTTCCGGAGTCGAACCGGACTGGACGGATTTGCAATCCGCTACATAACCGCTTTGTTAACGCGCCTTTATTCTGTTTGCCTTTTCAGGCCAAAGCCGGTGATTCACCCACTTCGTTTTGTTCTTTTGATCGGCGACGTTGAAATCGCTTATCTTAATCATCTGATTCTTAAGTAATTTATTTCGTTACCGCCGAATCGATGGACTGCATTATGGACTAAACCCCCCACCTTGGCAACCCCCCGAAATAGCAAAAAGTTCTCTAACGCTTTCAACTGCTTATTTTGTGGGCGCACTGTTCACAATGCCAACGGAAAGGCAAGCGGAATGTTGATTTTATATGCATCGGTGCAGGGATTCACGGGCAAATCGGATCTTTTTTCTCAGCAGGAATCGCTTACCCGCGCCCTCTGCGGCTTTTCACTTGCTTATGGTGATGGGATATCAGGCATAACATTATCATGAATCTCCGGTGCCGCTGCCCCGAACGGCCAACGCAACTGCAAGGCTGGAGACTGACGTCAGATTGTACACCGTACGGCGCCCAATCAAATGTGCCTGATTGCTCCATGCAACGGATGCATCCTGGGGTATGAAAACGACAGCAGATATAGTGGCAATAATCGAGCTAGCAGGATGAAGAAGGGTTTCACCGGACGGTAAAGGAATAGAAAACGAAAAAGGGGCCGAAGCCCCTTTTCGCTTACCTACCGAATCACGGGGATTCAACAGGCTAATGTTTGGAGCGGGAAACGAGGCTCGAACTCGCGACCTCAACCTTGGCAAGGTTGCGCTCTACCAACTGAGCTATTCCCGCATTACCAGAACTGACTGATTTATTTGCTATCTTTCGGCAATTCATCGTTGTCGTCTGATGCGATGCATTCTACTTGCCTGACGTGATGAGTCAATAAAATTGTTGGCTCATCACGATCGTTTGCCGATTTTTGCAGCGTATCGATCACGGTTCCAGCAGATCGTTGCGCGCCGCTTTCAAATATTGGAACATCGACCAGAAAGTCAGCACCGCCGCGATATACAGCAAGCCAATCGCCACATACTCTACGGAGCGATCCGGCCGCCACAGCAAACCCACCAGCGACATCATCTGCGCCATGGTTTTCACTTTGCCGATCCAGGATACCGCCACGCTGCTGCGCTTGCCAATTTCCGCCATCCACTCGCGCAGCGACGAAATGATGATTTCACGGGCGATCATGGTGGCCGCCGGCAGCGTGATCCACCAGCTGTGGTAGTGCTCCGCCACCAGCACCAGCGCCACCGCCACCATCACTTTGTCCGCGACCGGATCCAAAAACGCCCCGAAGCGCGTCGTTTGTTTCCAGCGGCGTGCCAGAAAGCCGTCAAACCAGTCGGTGACGGCGGCGAACACAAAGATAACGGCGCAAACCATCGGAGCCCAGTTGAACGGCAGATAAAACGCCAGCACAAAGAATGGGATCAGAACTACGCGAAACAGGGTAAGCCAAGTCGGTATATTCAATTGCATAATGCTACGGTAACTATCTGGCTAGAGTGGAAATTAAGAGTATGTTGCTACATTGCCCTCAGTGTTTCAATGCATTGTAGATCTTTTCTGCCAATGCTTGTGAAATACCCGGCACTTTTGCAATTTCCTCCACGCTGGCGTTCAACAAAGGTTGCAGTCCGCCCATATACTTCAACAGCACCTGGCGCCGTTTCGGCCCTACGCCTTCAATCAGCTCCAATGCGCTGGTATTTCTGACTTTCGCCCTTCTCTGCCGGTGGCCGGTAATCGCATGATTGTGCGAATCGTCGCGGATGTGTTGGATCACATGCAGCGCCGGCGAATCCGGCGGCAGCGAAATCCCCTCGCCTTCCGGCACGAAGAACAACGTTTCCAATCCGGCCTTGCGATCGGCGCCTTTGGCGATGCCAATCAGCAGCGGCTTATTCTTGTCCCAGGTGACGTTCAGCGATTTGAAGACCTCGATCGCCATGCCGAGCTGCCCTTTACCGCCGTCGATAAAGATGACATCCGGGATCTTTTTCTCTTCCAGCGCCTTGCCGTAACGGCGCTTCAGCACCTGCGTCATCGCCGCGTAGTCATCGCCGGGGGTGATGCCGCTGATATTGTAGCGCCGATACTCCGCTCGCACCGGGCCGTTACCGTCGAACACCACGCACGAAGCCACGGTCTGTTCGCCCATAGTGTGGCTGATATCGAAGCACTCCATGCGGTTGATTTCAGTCAGGTTCAGCACCTTGGCCAATTCCGCCAGCCGCTGATGAATAGTCGACTGTTGCGAAAGCTTGGTGGTCAACGCCGTTGCCGCGTTGGTACGCGCCAGCTTCAGATAACGGGCGCGGTCGCCGCGCGGTTTGCTTTGAATTTGGATCTTGCGCCCCGCCAACTCGGAGAGCGACTCCGCGAGCAGGTCTTTTTCCGGCAGGCTGAAATCCAGCAGGATCTCACCGGGCAGCGTGCGCGCTTGGCTGCCCTGCAGATAGAACTGACCGACAAAGGTCTGCACCACTTCGCCCATATCCGTGCCGCCCGGCACTTTAGGGAAATAACTGCGGCTGCCCAGCACCTTGCCCTGACGGATGAACAGCACGTGCAGGCACGCCATACCGGCATCGAACGCCACGCCGATCACGTCCAGATCGTCGCTGTCGCCCGACACGAACTGCCGCTCGGTGACGCGGCGCACGGCCTGAATTTGATCGCGAATGCGCGCCGCCTCTTCGAAATTAAGCAGTTTGCTGGCTTCTTCCATACGCGCAATCAGCTGGTGCAATACCTGCTGATCTTTGCCCGAAAGAAACAGCCGTACATAGTCCACCTGCTGCCGGTATTCTTCTTCGCTCACCAGGCCGGCAACACAAGGCCCCAGACAGCGGCCGATCTGATACTGCAGGCACGGGCGCGACCGGTTGCGATATACGCTGTTTTCGCACTGGCGGATCGGGAACAGCTTCTGCAGCAGCGCCAGCGTTTCGCGTACGGCGTAAGAGTTGGGAAAAGGCCCGAAATATTCGCCCTTGGCGTGTTTGGCGCCGCGGTGCACCGCCAAACGGGGATGGGTATCCGCACTGAGAAAAATCAGTGGGTAAGATTTATCGTCTCGCAAAAGAACATTATATCGCGGTTGGTACAATTTAATGTAGTTATGTTCCAACAGCAGCGCTTCTGTTTCGGTATGGGTAACCGTTACGTCTATTTGCGCGATATTTTTAACCAGCGTCTCGGTTTTACGGCTGCTGACCTGCTGCCTAAAATAGCTGGCGAGACGCTTTTTCAGGTCTTTGGCTTTACCGACGTAGATCACCGTACCCGTGGCGTCGTACATACGGTAGACGCCGGGCTGGCTGGTGACGGTACTCAGGAAGGCTTTGGCATCAAAACGGTCATTCACTGCTTAACAACGTCTCCGCATTGAACAATCCATGTCGGATGGCCAGGTGAGTCAATTCGACGTCGCCGCTGATATTCAGTTTGCTGAACATGCGGTAACGGTAGCTGTTCACCGTTTTCGGGCTGAGACTCAGTTGCTCCGAGATCTCATTCACCTTTTTGCCTTTGGTGATCATCAACATGATCTGTAACTCGCGTTCAGACAGGCAGCTGAACGGCGTTTCAGCCTGCGGCTCCAGCTGACTCAGGGCCATCTGCTGGGCGATATCAGACGCGATATAGCGCTGCCCCGCATGCACGGAACGCAAGGCGTTAATCACTTCCTGCGGCGCGGCGCCCTTGCTCAGGTAACCGGCGGCACCCGCCTGCATCACCTTCGCGGGCAAAGGATTTTCAGTATGGATGGTCAACATGATGACTTTGACGTCGGGTGCATAACGCACAATCTTGCGCGTGGCTTCCAGCCCGCCAATGCCCGGCATATTCATGTCCATCAGCACGATATCGACAGCGTTGCCACGGCACCATTTTACGGCGTCTTCACCGCACTGAGCCTCACCGACAACTTTTATACCTTTGATATCTTCAAGAATGCGTCGTATCCCTGCGCGCACCAGTTCGTGGTCATCAACAAGAAGAACGCTAATCAAGGAAAAATCTCCAAAAAAAGGGAGTAACGCAATCGGCCTCTGTTTTCGCCAGAGATATTACTTGTTTTTCAGACAAGAATGAACACAGATTAATACATACTTTCGAATAACTTTGCGGAGCAGAGCTGATTTTTCAATTTTAGCCGTCTATGCCGCCGATAAATCGTCACGTTGGAAAAGATCGGACGACGAAAATAATTGCGCGGCGCTGCACCAAACACAGGATAGCGCGACAATCATGTTGCGCGTGAGAAATCTGTGTAAGCAATCGCGACATGCATAATATTAACACGGCCGTTGGCTGTTTGTAATCATTTGATATTTAAAGGCGTAACAAAATCCGCCGCCAACGTGGGTTTGGCAAGCCGCGTTCGAAACTATTATTCCCGGCAAACGCCGGTAAAATCGGTGTTCCCCGCCCAAATAATTATAATCCCCCCCATTGTTCAACAATAACGTGCCGGACAAATACTTGTTAACCACCTCGAAATAACTGGCCGACAGCGGATGATTCAGCATGGCAATGAGCGAACGTTGCCCACCCGCATGACCGGAGCAAGCCCGGTGCAGATGACGGACGCATGCTATGCTATACTCCGCGCCCAGTTAAATTCGCCGCTGCGCGCGGGGCAACGTTTAGCCCGCGCGCGGTGCGCCAAAGCAGCTTGTATCAGGCTACGGCCTCAAAAAATCAGGAGAGAAAATGAGCAACGTTGATTTCACTACGTCTGCAAACCCGGAAATCTTGGCGACCGAGGTTGCCTGCCTCAAAGCTACGCTGACGCTGATCTTGAAGTCGATCGGCCAGGCCGACGCCGGGAAAGTCATCATCAACATGGAACGTTTCATCGCCCAGATTGAAGATCCTACCCAGGCGGAAATCTTCAAGAACAGCATTCAGCAAATCAAGCACGCTTACCGTCAGTAAGCGTTGCGTCCCAGACCCGCACTTCTTGTGGGTCTGCTTTTCACCGCGCTACGCCACACCCCATTGATCTTGCACGTGCTTTCGGGCAGTGTGTTGACTTTCCCCCACACCCGAGACCGTTATGGCCATCCTTGTCAAAGCGCTGATCGGCGCGCTGGTCGTGGTTCTGATCGGCCTGTTGGCCAAAACGCGCAACTATTATATCGCCGGTTTAGTCCCGCTCTTTCCCACTTTCGCCCTGATTGCGCATTACATTGTCGGCAACGAGCGTTCCATTGCGGCGCTGAAAACCACGCTGATTTTTGGCATGTGGGCGGTGCTGCCTTACCTGGTGTATTTGATCTCGCTGTATTTCCTGATCAACAGTCTGCGGCTGTCGTTGGCTCTGGGGGCGGCGGTACTGTGCTGGATTGCAGCAGCGTGGCTACTCATTACGCTGTGGGGATGGTGGCAAGGGCGTTAACGCCCTTGCCAGGGCAGATTACGGTCGCCCCGCCTGTAAAACAAAGCCACGCTGCCGATCACCGGCGATACGCAGATAGCGGCTTTCACCGGCGCGCAGCGTCATCGGTATACTGCCGCCGGTCTCACGCCAAATACACAGGTGATTCTCGATCATATCTTGCCCGATACTGACCGAAACATTGCCTGGCGGCACGCGAAACTCTGCTTTTTCTTTCGCCTCCAGCGAAGCGGCAAACTCCCCATTCACATAGACGCCGGTGCGGCAGCTGCCCGCCAGCATTCCGCTGTCGCGCACCACCACCACCGTGGCGTAAGGCGTATCCGGGATATTCTGATAGAGCATCAGACGGCTTGGGGGGGGCAACTCAGCCTGTTGCGGCGGCACGGCTTGGGTCGCACATCCCGTCAACAGTGCAGAGGCAAATAACAACGCGGCGTAATGCTTCATCCTTGGCTCCTGAAGAAAATAATGCTTATCGTAACAAGAGAATAGCTGTCTCCAGTAGCATTCATACCGCAGAGACGAAAAAATCGGATAACTTCCCACTCCTCCCACGAACCTGCAGGGATAAGAAGATTCTGCATTAAAGCCATTGAAATAAAGGCGATTCTTGCAGATTTAAAACTTGATCATGCCACGTTGGATATCTGCAGCAAAAGCGCCACTGACGTAACTGAAACCATCCTGCGTGACGTAAACCCGGGTATGGCCGGTCTCTGATAACACCGCCACCATATATCCCAGGGCGATCATTTCATGAGACGGAACGTTCATCGGAGTTAGAAATCCGCGGCTACGGCACCACTGATAAAAGCGAGTTCGCCCATATCCCAACACGGAGCCAACATCGGAGAGGTGCTTAAAAGTATCATAATCCTCTGATGGTGCAGGTAAACCGTCATGACTTTCAGGCGTTTTCTTTATCCCTGACAAAATAAACTCCTTTTTTGTAGCTGTCGCGAACGGTTATCCTTCCTCTGAACTGAATTTAAAAAATCCAAAATTAAAATGCAAATGAATTCCCTGTAACTAAAAATTCTCTTCCGGATAAAATCCGAAAATAAAACCCCATTAAAAAAACAGAAATAAAAAAATAGGGTATTAATACCGAGAATTAAATTCTTGGCATGGGTAAATATCCTAAATAAAGATAATATTCAAACCAGCTAAGAATATACTTAGCCTGCATATTATTTCTCTACTCATAACGATGCAATGATGCTCGGATCCTTGCGGCAAAAAGAGAATGAATAAAACCAGCGCCACATCGACCTGCCCTCGCCATGAGGTCGCCGCTTCCTACAGACTTCACTCAATGCGCCACATCCTCTCTCAACGCGGCACTTCCTCAATCATACCTAAACAATAACCATTATCATTTCCAATTATTGCGCCAGTTTATTACACTGCCCTACCTCACCGGTTAGGAACATTCCTAGTCAGCGAGCCTCAGGATAGAGAAAGAGTTAGGGACACCATGAAGAATTGCCGTTGTTTGATTGCCTTACCGTTATTGATGTTGACCGCCTGCACCCAATGGGAAAGGCCCGGCGCGGTTGAGAGTACCCGAAATGCCGAATATGCCGAATGCCGCAGTCGCGGCTACGAACGTTTTCCGCCGGACATGGTGCGGGACGTGGAGTTCAGCTACGAAAACAAATACATTCCTTGCGAGAAAAATAAGAAAGACTGTCCATCGGGATACCGCTATGACAAGGAACCGTCGATTAAAACAGTGCAAACCGATCGCAATCAGTCCGCACGAGACGCCACCATCGAAGCCTGCATGTACGGCAAAGGCTGGCGAGAGAAAACCTACTATTGGCCGCAATGGTGATATAGCGGCGTTTGCAGGGTGCGGAATGCCCGCTAACCCATTCAGCCGTCGTCGTCATCGCCAAGCAGCCCCAGCGCAACCAACGTTTCCGCTCTGACCGGCGTTAAAGGCACACGCGGCGGCGGCAAAGGCCAGCCAAAAAGCTGCCTCGCCGCCGTCGCACAGACTTTACCCTGACATGCCCCCATGCCACAGCGGCTGCCCAGCTTGGCCGTGTGCCAATCCGGCTGATGACGCACCTGTTCCAGCATGACGTCTTCACAGCGGCACAGCAGCGTTTGTGGTTTGGCCAGCGAATCCAAGCGCTCATCGAGAGCGAAGGCACTGGCCGCCGCCGTGGCGAAACGCTGCCATCGCCGCCGCTGCGCCGCCAGGCGATCCGCCTTTTCCCGTTGCCCGGTGGCAGCATAACCGGCAATGGCGCCCTCGGTGAGCGCCAATTCACTGCCGCCGATGCCGGTACATTCCCCGGCAGCAAAAATTTGCACCTGGCTGGTTTGCTGCCAATGATCCACCGCTACGGCGTCGTGTTCTATCCGACACCCCAGCAGCATCGCCAACTCAATGTTCGCCACCAGACCAAAACCGCAGGCCAACCTGTCGCAGGCGATCGTTCTTTCCCGCCCGCCGTTATTGACGCGCACCGCGGTTAAACGCTCTTGCCCCAACGCCGCCTGCACCCGGCTACCGGCACGGTAACGATGCGGCATCAGAGAAAGCGCCTGACGCAGCTTGCCTGACCAACGCCACAGGCCGCCGGCGAACGCCGCCAACCGCCAAAGCGGCGCCTGCTCAGCCACCAGCACCACCTCGCCTCCGGCCTGTTTCACGCTGTTCGCCACCGCCAACAGCAGCGGCCCGCTGCCGGCTATCGCCACTCGTTCGCCGCGGATAGCCAGCCCCTGCTTGATTTGCGCCTGTAGACCACCAGCGCCGGTCACCCCCGGCAGCGTCCAGCCGGGGAACGGCAGCAGAAGTTCACGCGCGCCATTGCATAGAATCAGCTTTTGATAGCGAATCACGCCGCAGCCTTCGGCGTCTTCATATGCCAATCGGTTAGCGCCACACTGCGCCACCAGCTTGCAACCGGGCTGCAGCGCAATATTTTCCTTCGTCGCCACCGCCTGCCGATAGCGGTTCGCCGTTTCAGGCAAAACCACCTGTGGCCCATCGCGCCAAATTTGCCCGCCGGGATGCGGATTATCATCAATCATTCGCACCTGGCCACCGCTTTCCGCCGCGGCCAGCGCCGCCGCCATGCCGGCCGGCCCGGCACCGACGATCAGCACCTCACAGTCTAAGTTACTCATCATCGCTCCTCTCAATGCGCATGCCGGCTTGGCACAGCGTTTGGCACGCCAGGCGACGCAGACCGTTAATGTTCACCCGGCACTCCTGACAAACGCCCATGCCGCAAAAGGGAGCGCGCGGTTGATGTGAAACAGACAACCGACAACGCTCGTCGCCGCACAGGCTGAGCGCCGCAGCAACGCTGAGACCAACCGGCACCCGCCGGTGCTCGCCATCGATGCTCAACGTGATCGTGTTTTGTCTTTCATTCATACAGGCAGCTCCTCGGCGGCAAACGCCCGCGCCGCCAAATACGGGGAATCGTCAATCTCCGGCGTTTGCCGGCCGATCTGCGCAGCGATCAGCGCAGCGCTGCCGAGGGCGGTCGTGACGCCCAATCCCTCGTGCCCCAGTGCCAGCCACAGCCAGGAATGCCGTGGATGCGCGCCCAACAGCGGCAGCCCGTCGGCGGAGGCGGCGCGCAGCCCGGTCCAGCAGCGAATGATGTTCATCTGCGCCAGTGCGGGCAAGAAATGCTGCGCACGCGCAAGCATCGCCGCCAACAGCGGCATGTCCAACACCGAATCGACGGCGCCGAACTGGCGAGAAGAACCGATCAGCCATTGCCCGGTGGGCCGTGCCTGCACATTGAATGCCACCGACGTGCCGTCGCTGGCATGCGCGCTGGCCCCATACCCCAACTCCACCAGTTGATGCCGCACCCGCGGCGGGTAGCGATCGGTGATCGCCAGATGGCCCTTTTTGGCGTGCAGCAAAGTCTGCGACAATAGGCCATTGGCCCCAAGGCCGCACGCCAGGAGCACCACCGGCGCGGCCAGGCGTCTGCCGTCCGCCAGCCGCACGGCTCCCTCTTCCAGCGCTGCCGCTTCGCCGTGCACCACGTCGATTGCCGCACCACCGTCGGCCAACAGCCAGCGAGCCGCGAGCGGCGCATACAGAATGCCGTCGCCCGGCACCCGCAGTCCGCCGGCCAGGCCGTGCCGCAGCATCGGCTCCATGGCGGCGATCTGTTCCGCCGTCAGCAATTCCGCGGCCACGCCCTGCTCCGCCAGCCGCACCCGCTTTTGCTCGGCGATGGCCATTTCATCCGCTTTATCCGCCAGCCATAGCGTTCCGCAGCCGCGCCAGGCACACGCTTGCGGCATGCGTCCCGTCACTTCACGCCATAACCGCAGTGAATAAGCGCTCAACGCCAGCTCGGCCGGATTATCGTCCATGCACACCAGATGCCCCATGCCGGCGGCGGTGGCGCCGGCGCGGCGATCGTCCACCACCGAGACGCGATAGCCTTCCCGCGCCAACCGCCAGGCGCAGGCGGCGCCGATGATGCCGGCGCCGACCACGATGACATCGGCTCCCCGCTCGGCGCCCATCAGCGTATTCCCCAGACGAAGGGATCGCGTTCGTCGAGCAGCAGCTGGCTATCGGCGCACACGTAGGCCTGCCCGCGAATAAAGGGGGCGATGCGATCGCCGTTCCAACGATAATAGGCCTGGAATTCGCTGCCGATCACGCTGGCCTGCCGCCACTGCGTGTCCGGCGGCAGTTTGCCGTCCGCCGCCAGACACGCCAGTTTGGCGCTGGTGCCGGTGCCGCACGGGGAACGATCATAGGCTTTACCGGGGCACAGCACGAAGCTGCGGCTGTCGGCCTGCGGATCGTCACCGAACAGTTCGATATGGTCTATCGCTCCGCCGTCTTCACCGTGAATGCCCGCCTGTTCCAACGTCTGCCGCACCGCCCAGGTGAACGCGGTCAACGCCTCCAGATTTTGTTTATCGATGGACAACGGCGACTCGCCGATCAGGAAGAACCAGTTGCCGCCCCAGGCGATGTCACCGGTCACCGGCCCGTAACCCGCCACCTCAAGCCGCACCTGGCGGCGGTAACGATAAGCCGCCACGTTCTCTACCGTGACGCTGCCGTCCTCGTGCAGCGTGGCGTTTACCGGGCCGACCGGGGTTTCTATCAGATGGCGCCCGGCGTGGATGCGCCCCAGGTGCGCCAGCGAAGCGATCAGCCCGATAGTGCCGTGCCCGCACATGCCCAGATAGCCGCTGTTGTTAAAGAAGATCACCCCGGCGGTGGCCTGTGGCGAGCAGGGTCGGCACAGCAACGCCCCCACCAGCACGTCATTGCCGCGCGGTTCGAGCATCACCGCGCAGCGCCAATCATCATAATGTTGCGCGAAGCGCGCCCGCCGTTCCGCCATGCTGCCCGCGCCGAGATCGGGAAAACCTTCCACGATCAGGCGGGTCGGCTCTCCGCCGGTATGAGAATCGATCGCCCGCAAAGCGGTGATATGCGCAGAAAGTGCCATCGGCGTCTCCTGAGTTAATGAGATGTTACCAATAGCGTTAGCCTGAACGAATGTGGGCTTAACGGCTTGATGCGTTTCGGCGCGGCGAATGAAGAAATCAGCATAGTGACAAAAGTCAGGCCTGACGCGTTGCGGGCATGATATTAACGAATGCCATAACAATAACTTATTTATCATGGCGTTACTTTCATGCTAAATCTCCGCATGACGAGAAACGCCGCAGTTTTCAAGCAACCGCCACGCGCCGTCCGGCAAAAGTATGCGGCAATCCGCATATTTGGCAGGTGGCCGGAAATAGCGCTTGATTCGTTACAGAAAAGTTAATATTGATGCGAAGACATCAACCTGACCCGCCTGTTTTCCCGGCTAACGACCGAAAAGGGACTGCTATGAGATCCACTTCAGACTATCAGCCTCCGGTTTCTCTCTCGCCGCCTTCACTCGTGGGGCTGCCGGAGCAGGAGGACGTTTTTGCCGTCGAACATCTGTCACGCCTGTGCGACGGGCTGGCGCAGCAGCGCCCGAACAACCTGCGCGATCTGCTGAATACGCTGGCGCTGATCGCGCCGTTGCTGAACGCGATCCCCAACGTGGTGTTCTTTATCAAAGACGCCCAGGCCCGCTACCTGCTGGCCAACCTCACGCTGGCCAGGCGCTGCGGTTTCAAAACCGTCACGCCGCTGCTGGGCAAGACCTCCGCCGACGTTTTTCCCGCTCAGCTCGGATCCGGCTATACCGAACAGGATCTGCGGGTATTGCGCCACGGCGTGCTGATCCAGGATCAGCTGGAAATGCACCTGTACAATGGCCGAGAAACCGGCTGGTGCCTGACGCAAAAGCTGGCGCTGTATGATGCGCAGGGAAAAATCATCGGTATGGCGGGTATTTCTCACGATCTGCAGGAGGCCAGGGCCAATCACCCGGCCTACCAACGGCTGGCGGCGATCGACGTGCACATCCGCCGCCACTATGCCCGGCCGATCGCGCTTGAGGAGCTGACGGCACTGACCGGGTTGTCGGTGGCGCAGATCGAACGCTACTGCAAACGTATCTTCCACCTCACCCCGCGCCAGATGATCCATAAAGTGCGGCTGGAAAAGGCCACGGAACTGCTGGCCGGCGATCTGCCGATCACCGACATCGCGCTGCAGTGCGGCTACACCGATCACAGCGCCTTCAGCCGTCAGTTCAAAGCGATGACCGGCTCCACGCCGCGCGATTTCCGCCTGACGCTTTCCGCTTAACGCGCTGATTTATCTGGTTACCCCCCTCTTTTCACGGTGCGCCGGCGCCCGAATTTTTCACGCCCGCGTTCCGCCGGCATTGTGCCAATTTCGTCGCGGCAATCGGCGAAAAGCGTCAAGCCTCCCTGCGCAATACCGGTCAATCTGTCGGTGAGCCTTACCAAAGATTCACTTTTCATTAACACTTACGGACGACAGGACAAACACGATGAGCCATAAAGCCATAAGCTGGAGCGGCGTATTCCCGGCGGTGACGACCCAGTTCCGCAACGATTTCTCTCTGGATCTCGACGCCACCCATACGGTGATCAAAAACCTGGTGCGCGACGGCGTCTCCGGCCTGGTGGTGTGCGGCACCGTCGGTGAAAATACCTCAATGACGGTGCAGGAAAAGCTGGCGGTGATCGAAGTGGCGAGAGATGCCGCCGACGGTAAAGTGCCGGTAATCGCCGGCATCGCCGAGTTCACCACCGCCTTCGCGCAGAATATGGCGCGTGAAGCGCAAAAGGCCGGCGTCGACGGGATTATGGTGATGCCGGCGCTGGTCTACTCCGCCAAGCCGCACGAAACCGCCGCGCATTTCCGCAGCGTCGCCGGCGCGACCGATCTGCCGATCATGGTCTACAACAACCCTCCCATTTACAAAAATGACGTCACGCCCGACATCCTGACCTCGCTGGTCGACTGCGAGAACATCGTGTGCTTCAAAGACTCGTCGGGCGACACCCGCCGCTTTATCGATCTGCGCAACGAAGTCGGCGATCGCTTCGTGCTGTTCGCCGGGTTGGACGATGTGGTGCTGGAAAGCATCGCCGTCGGCGCGCAAGGCTGGATCTCCGGCATGTCCAATGCCTTCCCGCGCGAAGGGGAAACCCTGTTCCGGCTGGCGAAGGAAAAACGCTATGAGGAAGCATTGGCGCTGTACCGCTGGTTCATGCCGCTGCTGCACCTCGATGCCCGCCCTGACCTCGTGCAGTGCATCAAGCTTTGCGAGCAGCGAGTCGGCCGCGGCAGCGCCGTCACTCGTCCGCCGCGCCTGGCGCTGCAGGGGGAAACGCTCAGCGAGATCAACGCCATGATCGATAAAGCGCTGGCCACTCGCCCGGCGCTGCCGAACGTCGGCCTGTAACGCCTTCACCGCCCGGCCATGCCGGGCGTCATGCTTTCTCTACCGGGGGAACCGATGCCCAACGCTCGCTATGCCGCCATCAGCGGCCAACAATTTATCGGCGGCCAGCGCCGCGCCGAAGGGGAAGCGGCGCTGCTCAGCCTGCGCGCCGACGACGGTCAGCCGACCGGTTACCGCTTCCACCAGGCCACGGCGGCAGAAACCGCCGCCGCCGCCGAAGCCGCCGCCGCGGCTTTTGCGCCCTATTCGCAGCTCAGCGCGGAACAACGCGCTAACTTTCTCGACGCCATCGCCGAGGAGATAGACGCGTTGGATGATGTTTTCTTCGCCTTCGCCATGCAGGAAACGGCCTTGCCCCTGGCGCGGTTGAGCGGCGAACGCGCCAGAACCAGCGGCCAGATGCGGCTGTTCGCCACGCTGCTGCGGCGCGGCGACGTCGAGGGCGTGCGCATCGACTGCGCGCTGCCGCAGCGTTCCCCCCTGCCGCGCCCCGATCTGCGTCAATACCGCACGGCGCTCGGCCCGGTGGCGGTCTTCGGCGCCAGCAACTTCCCGCTGGCGTTTTCCACCGCGGGCGGCGATACCGCCGCCGCGCTCGCCGCCGGCTGCCCGATCGTGTTCAAGGCGCACAGCGGCCATATGATCACCGCGGAGCTGATCGCTCAGGCGATCGAGCGCGCACGGGAACGCACCGGGATGCCCGCCGGCGTCTTCAACATGATCTTCGGCAACCGCGTGGGGGCCGATTTGGTACAACATCCGGCGATTCAGGCGGTGGGATTCACCGGCTCGCTGCAAGGTGGCCGGGCGCTCTTCGATCTGGCGACGCAACGCCCTCAACCTATCCCGGTCTTCGCCGAAATGTCGAGCATCAACCCGGTAGTGATCCTGCCCAAGGCGCTGGCGCGGCGCGAGCAGCGTATCGCACAGGAATTGGTCTCTTCCTTCACGCTCGGCTGCGGTCAGTTCTGCACCAAGCCCGGCGTGATAGTCGCGCTGCGCGGCGCCGCCTTCGATCGGCTGACCGAAACGATGAGCGCCCTGGTCAACGCCGCCGAGCCGCAGCCGATGCTGAATGCTGGCACGCTGGAGCACTACCGTCACGGGCTGGCGGCCCTCGATGCCCACCCGGGTATGCGGCGTCTGGCAGGCCGCAGCGAAACGCCCGCTCTTCGCGCGGCAGCGCAGCTTTATCAGGCGGAGGGGGAGCTGCTGCTGCAGGCCGACCCGCTGCTGCAACAAGAGGTCTTCGGCCCGGTCAGCATCCTGGTGGCGATGGATGACGAAGCGCAGCTGCATGCGGCGCTGGCGGCATTGCAAGGCCAGTTGACCGCCACGCTGCTGGCGGACGACGACGATCTCGCGATGGCCGCCGGGCTGACGTCCCTGTTGGCGCGCAAAGCCGGTCGGGTGCTGTTCAACGGGTATCCGACCGGGGTGGAGGTGTGCGACGCCATGGTGCACGGCGGCCCTTATCCGGCCACCAGCGACGCGCGCGGCACCTCGGTAGGCACGCTGGCCATCGAGCGTTTCCTGCGGCCGGTCTGTTTGCAAAACACCCCCGCAGCGCTGTTGCCGCCGGCGCTGCAGGACGCCAACCCGCTCAACCTGCTACGGCTGGTGAACGGCGTTTACACCCGAGATCCCCTGGTTTCACCTGCCCAAAATTAGCCCGGCCGCATCTGCCTGCCACTCAATAACAAAAGGGTAATACCATGACAACCCAAGGCAAATTCAAGAAGCAGCTTACGCTCACCGATCTGACGTTCATCGGTCTGGGCGCCATCTTCGGCTCCGGTTGGCTGTTCGCCGCCAGCCATGTCTCCTCCATCGCCGGCCCGGCCGGCATCTATTCCTGGCTGATCGGCGGCCTGGCGGTGCTGCTGCTCGGCATCGTCTACTGCGAGCTGGGCGCCGCCCTGCCGCGCGCCGGCGGCATCATTCGCTATCCGGTATTCTCACACGGCGAACTGATGGGTTATCTGCTGGGATTTATCACGCTGATCGCCTTCTCAAGCCTGATCGCCATCGAAGTCGTCGCCGCCCGGCAGTACGCCGCCGCCTGGTTCCCGTTCCTCAGTCAGCCGGGTTCCGGCGACCCGACCCCGGTCGGCTGGCTGGTGCAGTTGGCGCTGCTGTGCTTTTTCTTCGCGCTCAACTATTACAGCGTCAAAACCTTCGCCAAATCCAATAACCTGATTAGCGTGCTGAAGTTTCTGGTGCCGCTGCTGGTGATAGTGGTGTTGTTCAGCTTTTTCAAACCGGAAAACCTGCACAGCCAGGGCTTTGCCCCCTTCGGTTCCGCCGGCGTTGAGGCCGCCATTTCCGCCGGCGGCATCATCTTTGCCTACCTCGGCCTGACGCCGATCATTTCGGTCGCCAGCGAGGTGCAACGGCCGCAGCGCACCATTCCCATCGCGCTGATCCTGTCGGTGGTGCTGTCCACCATCATCTATGTGCTGCTGCAGATAGCGTTTCTCGGCAGTATCCCCAGCGAGATGCTGAGCGGCGGCTGGGCCGGCATCAGCCAACAGTTCTCCCTGCCGTTCCGCGACATCGCCATCACGCTCGGCATGGGATGGCTGGCGTTTCTGGTGGTCAGCGACGCGATCGTTTCGCCGAGCGGCACCGGCAACATCTATATGAACGCCACGCCTCGCGTGATCTACGGTTGGGCGCGCGCCGGCACCTTCTTCAAACTGTTCACCCGGGTGGATGGCGACTCCGGCATCCCCCGCCCGGCGCTGTGGTTGACCTTCGCTCTCTCGGTATTCTGGACGCTGCCGTTCCCGTCGTGGGAAAAGCTGATCGGCGTGGTGTCCGCCGCCCTGGTGCTGAGCTACGCCATCGCCCCGGTCACCGCCGCCGGGCTGCGGCGCAATGCGCCCGATATGCCGCGTCCGTTCCGGGTGCGCGGTTTCTGCGTGCTCGGCCCGCTGTCGTTTATCATTTCGGCGCTGATCGTCTTCTGGTCCGGCTGGGACACCGTCTCCTGGCTGCTCGGCTTGCAGATCCTGATGTTCTTCATCTACATCCTGTTCAAGAATCAGGTGCCGACCCATGCCGTTAGCCTCCGGCAGCAAATTTGGTCCTCGCTGTGGCTGATCGTCTTCTATGCGCTGGTGATCGGGCTTTCCTATCTCAGCAGCTTCGGCGGCATCGGCGCTATTGCCCACCCGTGGGACACCCTCACCATGGCGGTGATTGCGCTGGCGATTTACTACTGGGGCGCCTATACCTGTTTACCCCAGGCCAATTTTATCGGCGATGAAGAAGAATGAACTCGGGGAGGACATCGAAATGACATCCATGCACGTGCTGTCGCTGGAACAGGCTTATCAACTGGCGTTGCGTACGCTGCGCAGCAACGGTTTCAATCCGGCGCATGCCGAGGCGGTGGCGCAAAATGTCACCCAGGGCGAACGCGACGGCTGCGCTTCTCACGGGCTATACCGGCTGTTGGGCTGCGTGCGATCGCTGCGGGCAGGCAAGGTCTCTGCCGATGCGATGCCCAGGTTGTTCGACCAGGCGCCGGCCATCTTGCGCGCCGACGCCGGCGGCGCGTTTTCCCTGCTGGCCTACCGCACCGCTCTGCCGGTCTTTATCGAGAAGGTGCGCGCCAATGGCATCGCCGCGCTGGCGATCAACCGCTGCGTGCATTTCTCCGCGCTGTGGGCCGACATCGAACCGCTGACCGAACAGGGGTTGGTGGCCTTGGCCTGCACGCCCAGCCACGCGTGGGTGACGCCGGCCGGCGGTTCGCGACCGCTGTTCGGCACCAACCCCATCGCCTTTGGCTGGCCGCGTGCGGATCGGCCGCCGTTTTTGTTCGACATGGCCACCAGCGCGGCGGCGCGCGGCGAAATCGAACTGCATCGCCGCGCCGGCACCCCGCTGCCTGAAGGCTGGGGCATTGATAAGGCGGGCAATCCGTCCACCGATGCCGCCAGCGTGCTGGAGGGGGCAATGCTGACCTTCGGCGGGCATAAGGGCTCGGCGCTGGCAGCGATGGTGGAATTGTTGGCCGGGCCGCTGATCGGCGATATGACCAGCAAGGAATCGCTGGCCTATGACGACGGCACCGGTTCGTCGCCTTACGGCGGTGAGCTGATCATCGCGTTGGATCCCGAGCGTTTTCTCGGTGCGGATAAGGCGAAATATTTCGCCGGAGCAGAGGCGATGTTTGCCGATATGCAGGCGCAAGGCGCACGCATCCCCGGCGAACGCCGTTATCGGCAGCGGCGCCAGAGCGAGCAATACGGCGTGGAAATCCCCAGGACGTTGTACGACGAAATAGTGGCGCTGTGCGATTAGCGCCGGGTTAATGCCCCGCGCCGGCAACCCGGCGCGGGGAAAGGCTTATCCTGCCTGAGCCAGATCGCTGTGCAGGCGCTTGCGCCACACCGGTTTGGTATCCCAGCGGGCAAAGTGTTTCGCCTCTTTACCCGGCTGCACCTGATGCCACATATCTTCTTGCCACCGGATCGGTTCCTTTCCTCGCAACGTTGGGCGGGTCTGCTTAATCGTCCGTTGCAAGACGCCCGCTTCCTCAGCGGTAATGGGCGGCGCCTGTCTGGCGGCATCCAGCGCCCGGCTTCCCAACGGCGCCATCACCTGATACAACACGTTGACCTGCTGCAGCGTCGCTTGCTGATTATTGCTCATTCCCTTACCCGACCAACCGTCGAAGTTTTCGCCGGGATCGTCCCCCTGCGCGCGATATTCGTTACCTGGCCCCTCGACGATATTCCATCCTTGCCAGGTCACCAGAGTGTGTAATCCATCGCGATCCTGCAGATTTTTATTTTTGATCTGTTTGAGCACCTCGGCGCGGTTTGGCACACCGATCAGGTTCATAAACTCGTCCAGCGCGTCCCAATGCTGCCCCGCCACCAGACCATTCCAGACATTACGCAAACAGTTCCAGGGAATGGTGTGATGCCAGGTCAGCGTAATAAGCGGCTTGGTTGACGCATGCTGCCAACGGCTCGGTTCACTGCCCCGATCGCCTCTGATAATCCCATCGACTTCTAATGGCATAGCTGCCCCTCTTCTGGCTGAAATGAAGAATATGCGCAAAGCCGGTGGCCCGGTTGGCATAAAAACGTCAGCTAAAATCGTAGCAGCTCAGGCTGAGATGGCAATAAAGCGCCAGGCACGCTCTGCTGCCGGCCGGCAACCGCAGAACGCGCCCGAAAACGGTGGGCTTAAGACGGATTATCTGACCACCATTACCGAAATATTGGCATGGCGAACGATAGCGGCGGCGTTAGATCCCAGCAGATAGGTTTTCACGCTCGGGCGACGCGAACCGATGATGATCAGATCGGCGTCGATCTCTTCCGCCAGTTCCAACACCTGATCGCGTGCAGAGCCGAAGCTGACGGTGTAATTGAGGCGATCCAACGGCAGATCGATTTCCGACATGATTTTCTTCAGTTTATCCACCGCCTTCACTTCCGCCTGATTCTCAAACTCCTTGAGACCGAACGAATAGGCAGTAACAAAAGCCGAGGCATCCGGTAGCGCATGGAAGAAATGCACTTTAGCGCCGGACAGCTTCGCCAAATATTCCACATGCTTCAGCGCATGCTCAGTCAACAGATCCTCTTCAATATCGATCGGCACTAAAATAGTCTTGTACATATCACGTCCTTTCTATGTAAACCGGGTGCTTACAGAATACTGCCGCGCACGGCCGCGGTGAATCGCTTTATCACGCTTTTGTGATCGGGGGGTAAATACTGAATAAGGACAGTTCTTAATTTAACAAAATATAAACATCACGCCGATAACGGATAGGGACTTAATTATTTATTACTCAAGATTAAATCAGCTGCAAATAAACCGCTTTGGCGGTGGCGGCGGTCTTATTAGCGACAGAAAGTTTTTTAATCGAGTTGCCGATATGGAAATTGATCGTGCGCTCGCTCACCCCCATCAACAGCGCGATCTCTTCCGCCGTTTTCCCTTCGCTGCACCAGCGTAGGATGTCTTTTTCGCGCAGCGTCAGCACATCTTTTATCGCGTCGTCGTTCACCGAGATCAAGGCTTCACGCAGCGTTTTATGGGCGGTTTGCGCCAGCCAAAGGAAGAAGGTTTCATTTGCCGCCCGCGCTTGCGGCGTTTGCTCGGGTAGCGCTTTGCCGGCAAACGTCAGGATCCCCAGCCGGCCATAGCAATCCTTGACCGACTGCGACCAACCGGCGCACAGGCCGAACTGCGCCATATGCCGCCAAAGCAGCGGCCGCTCGTGATAAAAGCTTTCGTCCCACTGAAACTGCAGCGTGGAATGGTGAGCGCGCTCAATAACCGGATCCTGCAAATACACCCGCTGCCGCCGATAATCTTCGAGATAGTTCGCTGAAAAATTCCCTTCGATCAGCATTTTGGGGCGGCTGGCCGGATAACAGGAAAACACGATGTAAGAGAAATAATCAAACCCCAACGCCTCAGCGCAGGGCCCCAGCTGCGTCAGAAAACGTTCGCGATCGGCCAGGCTGCCAATCACCTCCGCCATGAGCCGTTGAATGCGGGTATCCATAACGCAGGTTCTCCAGATAGCGATGCCGATTTATCGATAGGTCAGACTCACTATAGAATATCGCCGTCCGGCGTCAGTAGCCGTTTCATATAATAAAAAATACCAACGCTATAACGAAAACAGCTATTCCCCTTAAAATAAGCCTTTTTATTGCGCCGCACAGGAAAACTACGCGAATAGCATAATATCCTCGGCGCGTAAACCTGTCATTTCTACCGTTAGACAGCCAAGGCACCGCCAATTACTTTCCAGACAGGCACCCGGTGCCGCCGTAAATCCAAAGAGATAATAAGCATTTGCGAATTTCGCATGGCATACAGTGACGGGGATTTTCTATGGCAGAAAGTAATGCGGAAATTCAATCGGCTGCGATTATCGGCGCGGGAACGATGGGCAGAGGCATCGCTTATCTTTTCGCGCAAAAAGGCATTCGCACGGTGCTTTATAATCGCAACGGCAATACCCTCAATCAGGCTCGCGAATATATCGTGCAAGACCTGAACAAGAAAGTCGAACAGGGCAAGATCGCGCTGCAGGATAAAGGCGCAGTGCTGGCCAATCTGGTGTTCACCTCGGTGTTTGAGACTATCGCCGACAGCGAGCTGGTGATAGAAACCATCGCCGAGCAAGAGCAAACCAAACTTGAGGTGCTGGCGGCCATCGCCGCGGCGGTCAAGCCCGACACGCTGATCGCCACCAATACCTCCTCACTGTCGCTTAACAAGCTGGCAACCGCGGTGACGCACAGCGAGCGGTTTATCGGTTTGCACTTTTTCAATCCCGCGCCGCTGATGAAACTGATTGAAATCATCCCGGCCTACTTTACCGCACGCGCCACCACCGAACGTTGCCGTCAGCTGGTAGCCGCGTTGGGGAAACGCGATGTCGTCTGCCAGGCCACGCCGGGGTTTATCGTCAACCGCATGGCCCGCCCCTACTACCTGGAAGGGTTCCGCCTGTTGGAAGAACACGTGGCGCGCGCGCCGCAGATCGACCGCGCCCTCAAGGCCGGCGGGCACTTTCGCATGGGGCCGCTCGAGCTGACCGATTTTATCGGCCAGGACATCAACTATCAGGTCAGCCGGCAAATCTGGCAGGACATGCAATACGATCCGCGCTATACCCCCGGCCATCTGCAGCGTTCGCTGGTCGATGCCGGTCTGTTGGGGAAAAAGAACGGCCGCTCCTATTTTGCCGCCGAAGAAAACGCCTTACCGGTAACGGCCGCCACCGATGCAGACGTCGAGACGCTGCGCATTTACGGCGAACACCCTTTTTTTACCCTGTTGCAACAGCGGGCCGCGCTTCAGTGGCCACGGCTGCGCGTGGAGCAACGGCCGGCCTTACCGGGCCTGGGGCCGGCCGTCCAGATCAATGAGGCTTTCACCGTCAGCGTCACCGATGGCCGCACGGCGAGCCAGTTGGCGGAGCTGACGGCGGCGGATGCCTTTGTGGTCGATGTCGCCCTGAACTACGCCGACACGGCGTATCTGGTGGCAGCGCACAACCGCCACGCCTCTGCGGCCAATAAGGCGCTGTTTTTACGCCTGCTGCACACGGCAATCCCGCAGGTTGAATTTATCAAGGACTCCCCGGCGCTGATCGTCGCCCGCGTCCTCAGCAGCCTGATCAACGAGTCGGTGATCATGGTGGAAAGCGGCGTCTGCAGCCGGGAAGACATCGATGTCGCCGCCGTCGCCGGCGTTAACTACGCCGACGGCATTTTCGGCTGGCTCGATAACCTGGGGGAGAAAAACGTCAGGACGACGCTGAGCAACCTGGCGCAGCTGCTGCACGCGGCACGCTATGCGCCGCATTACACCCTTCTACACGCCGCGCAACCGGCGCTGACGACCACGCCTTAAGGATCCATGATGAGCATTAACGATGACGGCGTTTATCTGATCGACGGCACGCGCACGGCGATTGGCGCCTATGGCGGCAGCCTGGCGCATACCCGCCCCGACGACATGGCGGCAACGATCATTCGCAGTCTGCTGCAGCGCCATCCGGCGGCGGAAGCGAAGCTGGACGAAGTGGTGCTGGGCTGCGCCAACCAGGCCGGCGAGGACAACCGCAACGTCGCCCGCATGGCGGCGCTGCTTTCCGGGCTGGATCCGTCGGTGCCGGCCATCACCCTCAACCGCCTTTGCGCCTCTGGGTTGGATGCGGTGATCTACGCCGCGGCGAAAATCCGCAGCGGCCTTAGCGAACTGATTCTGGCCGGCGGCGTGGAAAGCATGAGCCGCGCGCCCTATGTGCTGAGCAAGGGCGACACGCCGTTCGACAAGGGGGTGAAGCTGTATGACACCACGCTGGGATGGCGCTTTGTTAACCCGCGGCTGGCGGAGCGCTACGGCAGCGATCCGCTCGGCATCACGGCGGAAAACGTGGCTCAACGGCAGCACATCTCGCGCGAGGAGCAGGATCTGTTCGCGCTGGCCTCGCAGCAAAAGGCCCGCCGGGCGATCGACAGCGGCCGGCTGGCGCGGGAAATCACGCCCGTGGACGTGCCGGCGGATCGCAAGACCACGCGTACATTCGCGCAGGATGAGTTCCCGCGCCTCAGCACGCTGCAGCAGCTGCAGGCGCTGAAACCGGCGTTCTCCGCCGGTGGTTCGGTCACGGCGGGCAACGCTTCCGGCATCAACGACGGCGCCGCCGCGCTGCTGCTGGCTTCCGGGCGCTACGTGAAACGCCAAGGGTGGCAACCGCTGGCGGAGATCGGCGACAGCGCGGCCGCCGGCGTTGAACCGGCGCTGATGGGGCTGGGGCCGATCGCCTCCACCGAGCGCTTGCTGCAGCGCGGCGGGTTCACCTTGAACGACTTCGACATCATCGAGATTAACGAAGCCTTCGCCTCACAGGTTCTGGCGGCGCTGAAACACTGGCGCATCGACGCCCACGACGCGCGGGTCAACCCGAACGGCGGTGCCATCGCGCTCGGTCACCCGCTGGGGATGTCCGGCGCGCGCCTGGTGCTGTCGGCGGCGCTGGAACTACGCGATCGGCAGGCCGGCAACGCATTGGTGACGATGTGCGTCGGCGTCGGTCAGGGTCTGTCATTAAACCTTAAAGCCGTTTAACACAAGGAACATACGATGAGCGTACTGAACATTCTTGAAGAAAAGCTGGCGGAAACCAAAAAACAGGGGCGTTTTCGCGAGTTCCTCAACCTTGAACGCGGCGTGCAGGACAAACCCTGGGCCACCAGCCACGGGCACCACGGTGAGCGCCGCCTCAACGTCTGGTGCTCGAACGACTATCTGGCGATGAGCCACCACCCCAAAGTGCTGCTAGCCACCACCGAAGCGGTTAACCGGGTCGGGCTGGGCACCTGCGGCGCCCGCAGCATTTCCGGCACCTCGGTCTACCACAGTGAGCTGGAAACGCTGTTGGCCAGCGCCTACGGCAAAGAGTCGGCGCTGCTGTTCACCACCGGTTTCGGCGCCAACGACGCCACCTTGTCCACCCTGTGCGACGCCATTCCCGATCTGATCGTGTTCTCCGACGAGCTGAATCACGCCTCGATGATTTACGGTATCCGCTACAGCAAAGCGGAGAAAAAGATCTTCCGCCACAACGACGTGGCACACCTTGCCGAACTGCTGCAGGCCGCCGATCCGGCGCGGCCAAAGCTGATCGCCTTCGAGTCGCTGTATTCCATGGACGGTGACTTCGCTCCCCTGGCACAGATCGTGGCGCTGGCGGAGCAGTATCAGGCGCTGACCTATCTCGACGAGATCCACTCCGCCGGCGTCTATGGCGAACGGGGGCTGGGCTACGCCGAACAGCTGGGCCTACTGGATAAAATCACCATTATTCAGGGCGGGTTCGGCAAATCTTACGGTGCGGCGGGCGGTTATATCGCCGCGCCCCGCTCGGTGGTGGAGGCGGTGCGCAGTTGGGCTCCGGCATTCGTCTTCAGCACCTCGTCACCGGCGCCGGTGGTGGCCGCCGCGCTGGCCAGTTTTAAATACAACCTCGAGCATGACACCCAGCGCAAGCATCTGCTGGCGATCGTCGATCACCTGAAAACTGGCCTGCGCGCCGCCGGCATCCCGCTGGTGTCGGCCGACAGCCATATCCTGCCGCTGCGGGTCGGCGATCCCCATCGCAACAAACACATCAGCCAGGTGCTGCTCGATGAGCATGATATCTACGTACAGCCGGTCAATGCGCCGACGGTGCCCGCAGGCAGCGAGCGGCTGCGGGTGACGCCGACCTCGGCGCACTCCCATGCCGACGTGGAGACGTTCCTGGCCGCGCTGGGGCGGGTCTGGGCGGCGAACGATCTGCGGAGGGCGGGATGACGTTAGCGGATTATAACGGCCATCTGGTCACGCTCTGTCTGATGGCGACCGGCACGTTCGCCATCGGCACCGACGCCTTTATCGTCGCCGGCGTGCTCAGCGACATTTCCGATACCTTTGCCGTCAGCCCTGCGCAAGCGGGGCAGTTGATATCGGTATTCGCACTGGCTTATATGCTGTTCGCGCCGCTGACCGCCTGGCTGCTGGGCAACGTCAACCGCAAGCATATCCTGCAGCTGGCGCTGGTGCTGTTCATCGCCGGCAACCTGGCCTGCGCCTGGGCCACCAGCTACCTGCAGATCTCGCTCGGCAGAGTGCTGGCCGCATTGGGAGCAGCCTGTTACACGCCGCAGGCCGCCGCCGCCGCGGTGGGGCTGGTGGCGGAAAAACGCCGCGGCCTGGCCATTTCCATCGTCTATGGCGGCATGACGTTGGCTATTGCGCTCGGCATTCCGTTCGGTACCTTTCTCGCCAAACTGATCGGCTGGCGTGAAATCTTCCTGTTCATCGCCCTGCTGGGGGCGATTGCGCTGCTGGGCCTGTCGTTGGCGCTGCGCGCCATCGCGCCGCCGGGCAAGCATTCGCTGAAAGAGCGGCTCGCCCCGCTGCGGCAAAAGGCGGTGCTGACCACGCTGCTGATCACCTTTTTCGCCGTTTGCTCGGAACACATCGTCTATAGCTACGTCAGCGTATTGCTGAAAAACACCCAGTTCGGCCCGCAGGCGATCCTGCCCCTCGCGCTGCTGGTGTTCGGCATTGGCGCGGTGATCGGCAACTTTGCCTCCGGCGCGTTAACCGATGCCCTCGGCAGCAAGTTCGTGCTGCTGTTTTCCGTGGCGATCCAGACGCTGTCCCTGTTCCTGCTGGCCTTTTATGTCACTTCCCCCTGGTGGGTGCTGGCCATCTTTCTGGTCTGGGGCATCACCGGCTGGATGTACCTGGTGCCGATCCAGCATCACCTGTTGTCGCTGTCGAAACGCTTTGGCGCGCTGACCGTGTCGCTCAACAGCTCGGTGCTGTACGCCGGCATCGCGGCGGGCGGCATGCTGGGCGGCCTGACGCTCTACGCGCTGCCGGCCCATTACCTGCCGCTGTTTTCACTGCCGCTCGGCGCCATCGCCCTGCTGCTGACACTGCTGTTTTTCCGGGGAGAGACCGGCAATGAGTAAAGCCCTTCCGGTGCTTTATGAGCGCCATGGCGAGCAGGTTGCGGTCATCACCCTCAATCGGCCGGAAAAAAAGAACGCCATCAACCTGCAGATGGCCGAGCTGATCCGCACTTACCTGCGGCAGGCGGATAACGATGACTCGGTGCGCGCGATCGTTCTGGCCGGTCAACCGGCGGTATTTTCCGCCGGCATGGATGTCGACGCCTTCCGTCAGGGCGAACTGCCCATCGTCACGCCGGAGGGGTTTGGCGGGCTGATCCATGCGCAGATCGCCAAGGTGATCATCGCCGCCGTTGACGGCATCGCGTACGGAGGCGGCTTTGAGCTGGCGCTGGCGTGCGATCTGATCGTCGCCGGCCAGAACGCGCGCTTCAGTTTCCCCGAAACCGGGCTCGGGTTAGTCGCCGCACAAGGCGGATGCGCGCGCTTGCCGGCGCGCATTTCCCCCTATGTCGCACTCGACTGGCTGCTGACCGGCAGAACCGTCGGCGCACGGGAGGCGCTGTCACACGGCGCCATTTCCCGTATCAGCGAGGGGGCGGCCCGGGAAGAGGCGCTGCGCATCGCCGAACAGATCGCCGCAAAAGATCTTGCCGCCAGCCAAACGGTGAAGGCCATCGTGCGCCAGGGGCTGGCACGGCAAGAAGCCCCCTCATTCGCTTTTCAACAAGGCCCGGTCGAGCGCCTGCGCCAGGCTGCCGCTCGCCGATAATTCTCCCGCCGGTTCGCCTGAACCGGCATTTCCCGCTTTTCCGCCACCGCTCATTTTACGCAGCCCGCCTCTTGGCGCTGGGCTACACTGCCGTTAGCCCTAATGCGCTGATAAGGAAAAACAATGCGCCATTTGCCTCTGCTGACCCCCAGACTTCGCCTGCGCCCGTTCACCGCCGACGATCTGCCCCACTTTACCGCCTACCGCAGCCACCCGGACGTGGCGCGCTACCAAAGCTGGAGCGACTACAGCGCCGCCGATGCGCAGGCCTTTTTCGCACAGCAACGGCGGCTCGAATTCAACCGTGACGACAGCTGGTTTCAACTGGCGGTCGAGCGCCGCGAGGACGGCGCGTTGCTCGGCGATATCGCGGTGCATTTCTTCGATGAGGGGCGCCAGGCTGAACTGGGCGTGACCTTCGCGCCCAGCCACCAGCGTCAAGGGCTGGCGCGCGAGGCGCTGAACGCCGTCATCGCCCTGCTGTTCGGGCCGCTGGCGAAGCACCGTATTACTGCGGTGGTGGACGCGCGTAATCTAGCCGCCGCCACGCTGTTCGGCAAACTGGGTTTTCGGCGCGAGGCCCATTGGCGGCAAAACGTGTTTTTCAAAGGCGCGTGGGGCGACGAATTCGGTTTCGCTCTGCTGCAAAGCGAATGGCGGGAGAATGCAAAGCATGACGCTGCTGAATAAATACCTTGGGCAATACCAGTTCTCGGAGCGGCATGCGATCGCCATCGCCGCGCCACAGGCACGGATCCTGGCGGCCGTGGCCGCTTACGATCCCAAGCACGACCGTTTTTTCCGCAGCATGATAGCGCTGCGCGAATTGCCCGCGCGGCTGATGCCACGCAATAAACCCAGCCCGCCGCCGTTTGGCCTGCATAACTTTTGCCTGCTTGAGCAAGATGACAGCGCGTTGGTCTATGGCCTGATCGGCCGCTTTTGGCAGGCTGAATACGGTCTGGAGCAGGTCGCTGACGGGGCGGGCTTTCTGGCCTTCGTTAAGCCCGGCGTCGCCAAACTGGCGCTGGGTTATGTCGTGAGCCCTCTGCCGGACGGCCGCTGCCGCCTAGTGACGGAAACGCGCATCTTCTGCCCCGACGACGCCAGCCGGCGGCGGTTTACCCCCTATTGGTATGCGATTCGCCTGGTCAGCGGGCTGATACGCCGCCGTATGTTGCGCGCCATTAAAACAGTCAGCGAAAAGCCGGCGGTGAATCATTCACCAGGCTGATTTATTTAAGAGCATTCTTAGAGAATGAAAATCATTATCAGCCTATTTTTTAATCACAACAAGATAGTAGTGAGAAGCCATTGACCCCGCCCCCTGCGGGGATTTTTTCGCCTATTTATCACCTGTTTCAGGAAATACCTGCATAAACAGGAAGGTGCAAGGCTTGCGCTGATGCTGGTTGATCTGCGGCACCAGCCGGGTGAAATGCTCGGTCTGGCAATGCGCATCCAGGGCGGCGCGATCCGGCCAGCTTTCGATAAAAATAAAATGCCCGGGATCCTGCTGGTCGATACACAGCTCATAACTGATGCACAAAGGTTCCTGCCGGGTTTTCTCCACCAGCTCGCGATACCATGGCATAACGGTTGCAATGTGTTCCGGGTGGATAAAATCTTCAGCGATGACCTTCAGCATGTAGCGCTCCTGTATTTTGTTTTGCCGCGTTTCACCTTATATCCCCCCCTCACGAGATGAAAGCGCCTTTCTCCGGGTCTACCACCGGGTTGCCAATTCGGTGATAGCGCACACAGATCGCGATCAAAGCGCTTGAACGCACCATAGCCCTGTGTGAACTTTTAATTAACAAGAAAGCAACACACCATTCACCATGGTGATGTCTGCACCAACCTGCCGACTCGATACGCGGCGTTTTTTTTCGCCCTTAAAGGCCTGACCATTAGTCCTTTAGACCTTTAAGGCTCACGAAAAAATCCGTGGTTACCGCCGTGTTGCGGGCAACGGCATCAGGACGGTCCTGTGACCGACGTTTGTCATTCTCAGAAGAGAGGTTATCGCCAGTGAATCACGCCACCTATGCCGCTCCAGCGCTCAACGCCGCCATCCGCAAAACCTGGCGCAGACTGGTGCCCTTGATGTTCGCCATGTACTTCATCGCCTTTATCGACAGGGTTAACGTCGGCTTTGCCAAGGACGCGATGGCCATCGATATCGCGCTGTCGCAATCCGCCTTTGCCCTGGGCGCCGGGATATTTTTTGCCGCCTATGCGCTGTTCGGCATCCCGGCCAACCTGCTGATGAACCGCTGGGGCGCCAAACGCTGGCTCAGCGCCACCACCGCGCTGTGGGGGGCGCTGTCGGCCTGTACCGGGCTGGTGACCAACGAACAGCAGTTTATCGTCTTGCGCTTTCTGCTGGGGATCGCCGAAGCCGGCTTTTACCCCGGCATCCTGCTGCTCGCGTCGATCTATTTTCCCAATAAGGTGCGCGCCTCGGTGATCGGCATTTTCGTGCTCGGCGTGCCGGCGGCCCTGACGCTCGGCTCGCCGCTGTCGGGAGCCTTGCTGGAGATGCACGGCGTGCTGGGCAAACCCGGCTGGTTCTGGATGTTCGTGCTGGAGGGGCTGCCGGCCGTCGCCCTCGGCGTCTTCGCCTTTTTCTATCTCGACGATAGCCCGCAGCAGGCCCGCTTTCTGACCGAGGAAGAGCGTGCGGCACTGGTGGCACAGTTGGCCGCCGAACAGCAGCAGACCGAAACCAGCAGCGTCAAAGCGGCGATGAGAAGCGGCAAAGTTTGGCATCTGGCGTTGATCTACGGCACCCTGCAAATCGGCGTGTACGGCCTGATGTTTTTCCTGCCGTCGCAGGTCGCCTCGCTGATGGGCACCCATCTCGGCTTCAAAGCCTCGCTGGTGGCCGCCATTCCCTGGGCGTTCTCCGCGCTGGGCGTCTATTTCCTGCCGCGCTTTGCCGACAGAAACACCGCCAGAAGATTACCGATCGCCGTCGGCTGCATGATCGCGGCGGCGCTGGGATTGGTGGTCTCTTCCTATGCCGGCCCTTTGCTCGCTATCGTCGCCCTGAGCTGTTGCGCAGTCAGTTTCCTGGCGGTACAGCCGATTTTCTGGACGTTTCCCGCTCAGGTGCTCACCGGCCCGGCGCTGGCGGCCGGCATCGGCTTTTGCACTACGCTCGGCGCCGCGTTCAGCTTTTTAGCCCCGCTGATCCGCACCGAGGCGGAACAGCGTTTTCACAGCCCGCATGCCGGGCCGCTGGTGCTGGCCGCTTTCTCGCTGCTGTGCGCCGCGCTGTTGTGGGCGCTCAGAAACCGGCGCGCCGAGGTGAGCAAGCAAGACGCAGAGATTGCCGGATAGCGGCGCGTTATTTAACCCTTATTGAACCTGCGGATGGGACACTGGCACTCAGTCCCCTCGCCCGCAGGTGTTAAATGGATGAATTGACGCACATTATCGCCAAATACAGTCCGGAGCCGGAGATGTTGCTGCTGCTGATTTTCCTGTTTGCGCTGGGTAAATCCGTGATCTTCGTTTCCTCCATCCTGCCGCCCGCTTCGGTCACGCTGCTGATGGGCATTGTTGCGGGCAAGCACGCGCTGCCCCTCGGCGCCGTTTGGGCGGCCATCGCCCTCGGCGCCGCGCTGGGATCGATCTTGTCGTTCCACTGCGGCGCGCTGCTATGCCGCCGCGATCTACGCCGCCGGCTGCCGGCACGCTTTCACACGCCGCTGCGCAAAGCCCAGCGCGCCTTGCAAAAGAGAGGGCTGCCGCTGCTGTTCGCCTCGCGTTTTCTGGCGGTGATGCGCTATACCGTACCGCTGATGGCCGGCATGCTGAAACTGCCGCTGGGGCGCGTCTATGCCACCGCCGCGCTCTCGGCTGCCGCCTGGGCGCTGATCTTGATGTCGGCTACGCATATATTCCCCGTACCTTGACCTGAAAGATTCTTGGGCAAATGTTCGGCCCATGCGCCGACGTTGCGCCAGCGCACAGCCTCTCTTACCGTATAAACTGCGGTGCAACATCGCAGTTTGCGCCAGATCACCTTTCTGAACATCAGTCGAAAAATGCGATTTTTTTTGCAGAATGCGCGCTTAAAACGGCGCAATGAGGAAACAAACAGAGAAAAGTCCGAGCGTAACACGCTGATTTGGTTGGCGGGTCGTACAGAGTTCGAACCTGTGACCCATTGATTAAAAGTCAACGGCTCTAGCGACTGATCGAACAACTCAACGCGCTAAACTGTCTTACTCGCCGGCGCCGCTGTCGAACGCTTACACCCATTACTTTTTCTCATGCGAATTTTACAACCCTTTGTTTAATCAACGAGATAAGCCGCATAAGGTCTGTTAATCCCACGTTTTGAAGAGTAATCTTCCGCTCCCTGAACGTCCGATTTGCCTCCTCCGTGTAAAGATTGATCGACTTTTATCTCGCGTATAAATGTTGTAAACATGTTGCACAAAGGTGGCGTTATTGCACTACCTTACTAAAGCCGGACCAACCGGATAAATGTATAAAAAAGAGCCACTTCAGAGCTCGCGACTTCACTAATGACAGGTAAAACAGGACATCATCAGATGGTAGATCACTCTAAAATAGCGACTGACGCGACGCCCGCTTCAGAAGATCATCTACGGCGAAACCTCACTAACCGACATATTCAACTGATCGCCATCGGCGGCGCCATCGGCACCGGTCTGTTTATGGGCTCCGGTAAAACCATCAGTCTGGCCGGCCCTTCGATCATCTTCGTGTACATGATCATCGGCTTTATGCTGTTCTTCGTGATGCGCGCCATGGGCGAGCTGCTGCTGTCCAACCTGGAATACAAATCGTTCAGCGATTTCGCCGCGGACCTGCTCGGCCCGTGGGCCGGTTTCTTCACCGGCTGGACCTACTGGTTCTGCTGGGTGGTCACCGGCATCGCCGACGTCGTGGCGATCACCGCCTACGCCCAGTTCTGGTTCCCCGAGCTGTCGCAGTGGATCGCTTCGCTGCTGTGCGTGCTGTTGCTGCTCGGCCTTAACCTGGCGACGGTGAAAATGTTCGGTGAAATGGAGTTCTGGTTTGCGATGATCAAAATCGTCGCCATCGTCGGGCTGATCGTCGCCGGGCTGGTGATGATCGCCATGCAGTTCCAATCGCCGACCGGCACCGTGGCCTCATTCACCCATTTGTGGAATGACGGCGGCATGTTCCCGAAAGGCATCAGCGGCTTCTTCGCCGGCTTCCAGATTGCGGTATTCGCCTTCGTCGGCATTGAGCTGGTGGGCACCACCGCTGCGGAAACCAAGGATCCGGAAAAATCGCTGCCGCGCGCCATCAACTCGATTCCGATCCGCATCATCATGTTCTACGTGTTCGCCCTGATCGTCATCATGTCGGTGACGCCGTGGAGCTCCGTGGTGCCGGACAAGAGCCCGTTCGTTGAGCTGTTCGTGCTGATCGGCCTGCCGGCCGCGGCCAGCGTGATCAACTTTGTGGTGCTGACCTCAGCCGCCTCTTCCGCCAACAGCGGCGTATTCTCCACCAGCCGCATGCTGTTCGGGCTGGCGCAGGAAGGCGACGCGCCGAAATCGTTCGCCAACCTGTCCAAGCGCGCGGTGCCGGCCAACGGCCTTACCTTCTCCTGCATCTGCCTGCTGGGCGGCGTGGTGCTGATTTACCTGATCCCGAACGTGATGACGGTCTTCACCCTGGTGACCACCGTATCGGCGATTCTGTTCATGTTCGTCTGGACCATCATCCTGTGCTCGTACCTGGTCTACCGTAAACAACGCCCGGCGCTGCACCAGAAATCGATCTACAAGATGCCGGCCGGCAAACTGATGTGCTGGGTGTGCATGGCGTTCTTCGTGTTCGTGCTGGTGCTGCTGTCGCTGCGCGAAGACACCCGCCAGGCGCTGATCGTCACCCCGCTGTGGTTCATCGTGCTCGGCCTGTCTTACGTGTTCCTGCGCAAGAAGAAAACCGCGTGATGCAAAAGGGGCGGATATCTCCGCCCCTTCCTGCTTTCTATGTCTCTGCGCTAATCCGCTTCCGTCGCCACCGCCGCTTTATCCCTGCGCCGCACGCGCAGCTCGCTGACCACCACCCCGATTACAATTAACGCGCCCCCCAATAACGCCACGCCCGGTAAACGCTCGCCGGCCAACCGCCCGACGATGCCCGCCCAGACCGGTTCGCCGGCGTAAATCACCGTGGCGCGCGACGGCGAAACGCTGCGCTGCGCCCAGTTCATAGTCAGCTGAATCAAGGCGCTGGCCAGCCCCAGCCCAATGGCGCTGTACAGCAGGTAATCCGAATACGGCGGCGGCGACTCGCCGGTCGGCGCCATCATCAAAAAGGAGGCCAGCGAGGCGGTCGCCAGCTGCACAATGGTCACTCGGCGGATATTGACCTTGCCGGCGAAGGCGCCGATCAGAATGATCTCTGCCGCCATGCCCAGGGTGCCGGCCAGCGTCAGAATTTCACCGAGGCTCAGCGTCATGTCGGTGCTGCTCGGCGCCGCCAGCAGCATCAGGCCGGTGAAGGCCAGCAGAATGCCGATCCACGACATGATGCCGGGGAAGCGCCCCAGCACCAGCCATTGCAACAGAGGCACGATCGGCACGTACATGGCGGTGATAAACGCCGATTGGCTGCTGGTGATGGTCTGCAGGCCGACGGTTTGCATGCTGTAACCGAACATGATCGCCAGCCCGATCAGCACGCCCGCCTTCAGTTCATACCGGGTCAGGCCGCGCAGCACGCGCAGAGAAAAAAGCGTCAGCGCCAGCGTGGCGGTGGCGAAACGCAGGCCGACGAAAAAGAACGGCCCGCTGACCTGCATCGCGTGATGCACCGCCAAAAAGGTGCCGCCCCAGATCATGGTGATGAAAATCAACACCGCTTCCGGCAACCTGATTTGCGGAACCACGGCGGAAATAAAGGATTTTTTTGCTGCTGACACCGGCTTGCCCTTCCTGCTGAGTGCAATATAATGCACAGATCCTGCCAGTATGAGATAAAGTCCGGCGATGAGCAATACGGCGCATAACGCAAAAACCGATCCCCCCAAGGTGCTGCAATACCTGAGCAGCAATCTGCGCGGCTACCGCCAACGGGCGGGCCTGAGCCAGATGGCGCTGGCCGAGCTTTCCGGCGTCAGCCGCCGCATGCTGGCGGGCATCGAGGCCGGCGATCGCAACGTCAGCCTGGCGGTGCTCGACAAGATCGCCGCCGCCCTGGCGATTTCTTTCACCGATCTGATCCAGGCGCCGGAAGCGCGCGGCAGCCATCTGGTGGGCGAGTTGGCCTGGCAAGGCGCGCAGCCGGGCAGCCAGGCGCTGTTCGCCGCCAGCGTGCCGGCGCGGCAACGGGCCGAGCTGTGGGAATGGACGCTGATGCCGGGCGAGCGCTATGACTCTGCCCCGGACGCCGAAGGCTGGAGCGAAATGATCTACGTGATTGCCGGTACCCTGACGCTGGAGCTGGAACAAGGCACGCTGACGCTCAGCGCCGGCGCCGCACAAACCTTCAACAGCGATCAACGCTACGCTTACGCCAACCACGGCGACCTGCCCCTGCGCTTTATCCGCAACGTCGCCTTCTGACTGCCCGCCGCCCCGCGCCGGCACACTGGCGGCGAACAGCGGCTGGCGCACAAGCTGCGGCGCTTGCCCTGAATCCGCCATCCAACAAAACCAAGTTCGTCATTCGCTTCTATGCTTATCAAGGGTTTTTGTTAATCATCTGAGCGGGAGTACGGAACATGACGAAAGTGTTGGTGCTTTATTACTCAATGTACGGCCATATCGAAAGCCTGGCGCAGGCGGTGGCCGAAGGCGCGAATCGGGTTAACGGCGTGGACGTGACGATTAAACGCGTGCCGGAAACCATGACGCCGGAGGCCTTCGCCAAAGCCGGAGGCAAACAACATCAACAGGCGCCGGTCGCCACCCCGCAAGAGCTGGCGGACTATGACGGCATTATCTTCGGCACGCCGACCCGCTTCGGCAATATGGCCGGGCAGATGCGCACCTTCCTCGATCAGACCGGCGGTCTGTGGGCTTCCGGCGCGCTGTACGGCAAGGTAGGCAGCGTCTTCTCCTCCACCGGCACCGGCGGTGGCCAGGAACACACCATCAGTTCCACCTGGACCACGCTGGCGCACCACGGTTTCATCATCGTGCCGATCGGCTATGCGACGCCGGAGCTGTTTGACGTTTCGCAGGTACGCGGCGGCACCCCGTATGGCGCCACCACCATCGCCGGCGCCGACGGCTCGCGGCAGCCGAGCAACGAAGAGCTGACCATTGCCCGCTATCAGGGCGAGCACGTGGCAAAAATCACCGCCAAGCTGAAAAGTTAAGCCCCCTCCTGCGCCTGTGATTCAAAGGGCCGCGCATTCGCACGGCCCCATCTTGTTGCCGACCCGCCGCAAGGTTAGAATGCCCCTCCCCCGGCCATTCAGCGTCTGAAGGCCAGGCCCGAATTCGTTCTGCCCGTCGCTCATCCGCTTTCAGCCCGAGGACGGGCGTTCTGTTTTTTGCGCACAGCGAAGGGAATAAGTCAGTGTCTAAAGATTTTGATGAACTAATAAGAGACATGGATCTTATTATTGAAAATGTAGACAGCTTCAAGGCTCTGGCTCCGCACGCGCCCGAGACGGCTCCGGCCCCGCCGCCGCCGGTTCATCACTACGACTCGTTCTGCGAGAACATCGCGCTGAAAGTGGTCTTGAAGGTGCTGCTGTCTTCGGTGGACAAAATAGTCAAAGTGCAGATCGCCAACAAGGTCGAGCAGGAGATCGCCCAGATTGAACAGCAGGTGGTGCGCGCCGGCGGCGGCCCGGTGTCGCCGGACGATCTGGCGCAGATAACGCACTATGTGCGCCGTACGGTCAACAACCTGCTGGAATAACGCCCCGCCATACTTATTAGGCGATATGAATTTTTACGTTATTTTTATATCGCCTGCTTTATGCTTGATACACTTCAATAAATTGACGCATTGTCGGCAGGCATTCCGAGCAACAGTATGGTCAGAACCAAACAGATCCTGGTCGTTATTCATCTTTGCAGCTTTTTGGTCCTTCTTTACAGCCTTTCAATGATCCCGCCCCTGCTGATGGGGCTGTTGTATAAAGAAAAAAGCGCCTTCTCATTTTTCTATACCCTGGTGGTGGCCGCCACGCTCGGCGGATTGGGCTGGTTCAGCACCCGGCAGTCGAAAGTGCAGCTGCGCACCCAGGACGGTTTTCTGATCATCGTGATGTTTTGGCTGCTGTTTTCCGCGATCAGCGCCCTGCCGCTGTGGCTGGATGACACGCTGAACGTCCGGCTGGTCGACGCGATGTTTGAGGGGGTCTCCGGCATCACCACCACCGGCGCCTCGGTGCTGAATGACGTCTCGAACGTGCCCAAATCGTTCCTCTATTACCGTTCCCAGCTCAATTTTATCGGCGGCCTCGGGGTTATCGTGTTGGCCGTGGCCGTGCTGCCGCTGCTGGGCATCGGCGGCGCCAAACTTTACCAGTCGGAAATGCCCGGCCCGTTCAAGGAGGAACGCCTGACGCCACGCCTGGCCGATACCTCGAAAAACCTGTGGTTGATCTACCTTGGGCTGGGGTTGGCCTGTACCGTCGCCTTTCGTCTGGCGGGCATGCCGTGGTTCGATGCGCTGTGCCACGGCATTTCCACCGTGTCGCTCGGCGGATTTTCCACCCGTAACGAAAGCCTGGGGTACTACGACAGTTCGGCGGTGGAAATGGTCGGCGGCATTTTCTCTATTCTGGCGGCGGTGAACTTCACGCTCTATTTCATTGCCGTCGGCCGTCGCAGCCTGAAACCGCTGTACCGCAGCCCCGAGCTGCGCTTTTTCCTGTTGATTCTGGCCATCGTCGTGGCGATCGTGTGTATCGAGCTGTACCGCTCGGGCATGTACGGCGTCAAAGACGCCTTCGTGCACGGCTTTTTCCTCACCAGTTCGATGATGACCGACAACGGTCTGGCCATCGCCGATTACACCCGGATCCCGTCCCACACCATCATGCTGCTGCTGACGGCGAGTTTCTTCGGCGGCTGCGTCGGCTCCACCTGCGGCGGCATTAAAGCGCTGCGCTTTCTGATCATGTACAAACAAAGCCGGCTCGAGATCAACCAGCTGGTGCATCCCAACGCCATGTACACCATCAAGGTCGGCAATGCGCCGATCCAGGATCGGACGCTGCGCTCCGTCTGGAGCTTCTTCTTCCTTTACGTGCTGTTCACCTGTCTGTTTATCTGGCTGCTGAACTTGATGGGCTATGATCTGGTCACCGCTTTCGCCACCGTCGCCGCCTGCATCAATAATATGGGGCTGGGGTACGGAGAAACCGCCGCCGGTTTCGGCACGCTGAACGACGCGGCGAAATGGCTGATGTGCGCCGCCATGCTGCTCGGCCGCCTCGAGATCTATCCGATGTTGATCCTCTGTTCACGCGCGTTTTGGCGTTTTTGATAGTCCGAGCGGCGTACAGGGCGCCGTTCCGCTCTGTCAACGCCGACACATTCACAACATGAATGTGTTGCATTGTTGTATTCGTTTCACTGCGATAAGTTTAATTCACTGTAAATATATACAGTATTTTTTAACTTATTGAGGATATGAATATGCGTTTTAACAACAAGATGTTGGCCCTGGCCGCCCTGCTGTTCGCCGCGCAGGCGTCGGCCGACACGCTCGAATCCATCGACAACTGCGCGGTCGGCTGCCCGACCGGCGGCAGCAGCAACGTATCGATCGTGCGTCACGCTTATACGTTGAACAACAACAGCACCACCAAGTTCGCCAACTGGGTGGCCTATCACATCACCAAAGACACGCCGGCCAGCGGCAAGACGCGCAACTGGAAAACCGATCCGGCGCTCAACCCGGCGGACACTTTGGCGCCCGCCGATTACACCGGCGCCAATGCGGCGTTGAAGGTCGATCGCGGTCATCAGGCGCCGCTGGCCTCGCTGGCGGGCGTTTCCGACTGGGAGTCGCTGAACTACCTGTCCAACATCACGCCGCAAAAGTCCGATCTGAACCAGGGCGCCTGGGCGCGGCTGGAAGATCAGGAACGCAAGCTGATCGATCGCGCCGATATCTCCTCGGTCTATACCGTGACCGGGCCGCTGTATGAGCGCGATATGGGCAAACTGCCGGGCACCCAGAAAGCGCACACCATCCCCAGCGCCTACTGGAAAGTGATTTTCATCAACAACAGCCCGGCGGTGAACCACTATGCCGCTTTCCTGTTCGATCAGAACACGCCGAAGGGTGCCGATTTTTGCCAATTCCGCGTGACGGTGGACGAGATCGAGAAACGCACCGGTCTGATCATCTGGGCCGGTCTGCCGGACGACGTACAGGCTTCGCTGAAGAGCAAGCCCGGCATCCTGCCGGAATTGATGGGCTGCAAAAACTGACGAAAAAACCCGCCGCGGCGGGTTTATTTTTCATACGGGCGCCGGCGGTTTATTCCGTCAGCGCCTTTTGCGCCGCGGCCAGTTCACGCTGCCGGGGCGACGCCACCGCGTGATCGCGCGCCAGCAGCGTATACACCGTCGGCAACACAAACAGGGTGAACAGCGTGCCCACCAGCATGCCGGATACGATCACCAGCCCCAGGCCGAAGCGGCTGGCGGCGCCGGCGCCGCTGGCGAACAGCAGCGGAATCAAGCCGAACACCATCGCCCCGGTGGTCATCAACACCGGCCGCAGGCGAATTTGCGCCGCCTGCAAAATCGCGGCGCGCCGCGTCAGCCCCTGATGCATCTGCAACTCGTTGGCGAACTCCACCATCAAAATGCCGTGCTTGCTGATCAGCCCGATCAGGGTCACCAGCCCGACCTGGGTATAGATGTTCATCGTGGCGTAGCCCAGCGCCAGCGGCAGCAAGGCGCCGCAGATCGACAGCGGCACGGTGATGAGGATGATCAGCGGATCTTTCAGGCTCTCGTACTGCGCCGCCAGCACCAGATAGATGATCACCAACGCCGCCAGGAACGCGAATGCCAGCGCGCTGCCTTCCTGGGTATATTGGCGCGAATCCCCCTGCCAGTCGTGGCTAAACTCGGCCGGCAGCGCATTGGCCTGCCGTTCGAGGAAGGCCACCGCTTCGCCCATCGAAACGCCGGGCGCGGGAATGGCCTGCAGGGTGGCGGCGTTCTGCTGGTTGAACTGGGTCAGCTTGTTTGGCTCGACCTTAACGGCCACCGACACCACGGTGGAGAGCGGCACCAGCGTATTGTCCTGCGTGCGGACGTACTGTCGCGCCAGCGCCTGCGGCGTCAGCCGCTGTTCGCGCAGGCTCTGCGGGATCACGTCATAGGCGCGGCCGTCCATGCCGAAGCGGTTGAGGTAGTTTTCCCCCACCAGCACCGCCAGCGATTCGCCGATGTCGCTCATGCGGATCCCCAGACTGTTGGCCTTGGCGCGATCGATATGCACCTCCGCCAGCGGGTTGTTGTAGTCCAGATCGCTGTCCACCACCATAAACAGGCCGCTGTTTCTGGCGTTCTGCTTCACCTCTTCCAGGGTGCGATACAGCTGCGGGTAGTCCTGCGGCGTGCGCAGCACCATCTGCACCGGCAGCCCGCCAGTGGAGCCCGGTAAAGCGGGCAGTTGGAAGGCGAAAATGCTGGTGCCTTCGACGTCGTTCACCGCCCGCTGCAGATCGGCCTGCACCGCCGACGCCGAGCGCTGGCGCGCCTGCCACAGCGTCAGGTTGATGCCGCCGATGCCGGACGCCGTGCCGTCGCTGCCGTTGATGATCCAGCGGCTTTCGGTTTCCGGCATGCGGTTGTAAACCTCGTCCAGCTTGTAGGCAAAGCGTTCGACATAGTTCAGATTGGCGTGCTGCGGTGCCTTGATGGCGGTCAGTACGATGGCCTGATCCTCGGTCGGCGCCAGCTCGCGCTGCGGCATCAGGTACAATAGCGGCAGGCTGATCATCACCAGCAACGCCAGCGCGCCGGTCAACCAACGGTGGTGCAGCGAAAAATCCAGCGCGCGCGCATAGCGCCGCGTCAGACCGCCGAAGAACCACTCGGCGGCGTGCGCCACGCGCCCTTCGCTCTGTTTGGCCGGCAGCAGGAGCGAGCTCATCACCGGCGACAGCGTCAGCGCCACCACGCCGGACACCACTACCGCCCCGGCCAGCGTCAACGCAAACTCGCGAAACAGCGCGCCGGTCAGCCCGCCCATCAGGCCGATCGGCGCATAGACCGCCGCCAGCGTCAGGGTCATGGCGATCACCGGCCCCGCCACCTCGCGCGCGCCGATCATCGCCGCCGCCAGCGGCGTTTTCCCCTCTTCGATATGACGATGCACGTTCTCCACCACCACGATGGCGTCGTCCACCACCAGGCCGATCGCCAGGACCATCGCCAACAGCGTCAGCAAATTGACGCTGAAGCCGAAGGCCAACATCAGCCCGGCAGCGCCAAGGATCGACAGCGGAATGGTCACCACCGGGATCAACACGGTGCGCAGCGACCCCAGACACAGGTAGATCACCGCCACCACGATCACCAGCGCTTCAAGCAGGGTATGCACCACTTCATCGATCGAGGCCTGAATAAAGCGCGCGGTTTCGAACGCCAGCGCCATCTTCACGCCCGGCGGCTGCATCTTGTCGATCGCCGGCATCAGGTGACGAATGCCGTCGACGATCACCAGCGGGTTGCCGGTCGGCGTAGGGAAGACGCCGAGGAACACCGCCGGTTCGCCATCCATCAGGGCGCTGGTTTCCGTGGCCGCGGCGCCCAGCTCCACGGTGCCGACGTCTTTTAAACGCACCAGGCCATTGCCGTCGTTGCGCACCACCAGATTGCGAAATTCCTCAACGCTGGTGAGATCGGTATTCACCCGCACGTTGGCAACCACATACTGCCCTTTCACCTTGCCCGGCGCCGCCTGGTAGTTGTTGCGCCGCACCGCGTCGGCCACGTCGGCGGCAGTCAGGCCGCGGCCGGCCAGCCGATCGCTGTCCAGCCACAGGCGCATCGCCATTTTTTGCCCGCCGAACACTTCCACCTTGGCGACGCCGTCGATGGTGGTGAACATCGGCTCCACCACCCGCGTCAGGTATTCGCTCAGCGCCGGCGTGGACAGCGTTTTACTGGAAAAGCCGACATAGGCCACGGCGGTGGCCTCACCGGCAGAGCGCTCAATCACCGGATCGTAAGCCTGCTCCGGCAGCTTGTAGCGCACCTGATTGACCTTGGCCATCACTTCGGTCAGCGCCTGGGTGGAGTCGCGGTTCAGCGCCATGCGCACCGTCACCACGCTGCGCCCCTGCACCGAAGAGGAAGAAAGGTAGTCAACGCCCTCGACGGAGGACACCGCCTGGGCGATCGGCTGCGTGACAAAGCCCTGCATCAGCTCGGACGACGCGCCGGGATAGTCGGTGCTGATGGTGATGGTCGAGTTTTCCAGCAGCGGGTATTGGCGGATCGGCAACTTGCTGAGCGCCAGCGCGCCGAACAGCAGGATCAGGGTGCTGACCACCAGCGCCAGCACCGGCCGGCGCACGAACAGATCGGTAAATGTCATCGGTCTCTCCTCAGGAACCGGCCTGGGCGGCGTTCAGGGTATCCTGCGCCACCGGCTCGGCCGCCATGCCGTCGCTCAGCTTGAGCTGGCCCGAAGTCACCACCCGATCGCCTTCCTGCAGGCCATTGACGATCTCGACGCGCCCGTCGTTGCGCTCACCCACGGTGACCGAAACGCGCTTGACCGTCATGCCCTTTTCACCCTGCTGGGCCAGAAACACGGTATCGCCGTAGGCCGTGTAGGTCAGCGCCGTTTCCGGCACCGTCAGCACCGCCACGCGCTGCTGCTGCGTGACGCGAATGCCGGCGTACATGCCGGCCTTCAGCAATCCCTCACGGTTGGTCAACGTCGCCTGCACCTGCACGGTGCGGGATTTGCCGATCATCGGGTCGATAGCGGTAATGACGGCGGGGAAAGCGCGATCGGGATACGCCCCAACCTGCACCGACACCGCCTGGCCTGGCGCCAACCCGGCGCTGCTTTGTTCGTCCAGCGAAAAGTTGACGCGCAGCGTATCGGCGTCCACCAGGTTCGCCACCGCCTCGGCGGCGTTAAGATATTGCCCTTCATGCACGCGGCGAATGCCGATGACGCCGGAAAACGGCGCGCGGATCGCCTTCTGCGCAATTTTGGCCTGCGTTTCCCGCACCGCGCCAAGCGCCATATCCCGCTCGGCCAGCGCATCGTCCAACTGTTGCCGCGCAGTGGCGTTGAGGTTCATCAGTTTTCGCATGCGCCCCAGCAGCAGATCGGCGTTGCGCAATTGCGCCTGCAGACGCACCAGCTCAGCCTGTTCGACCGCATCGTTGAGCTGCACCAGCAACTGCCCCTGCCGCACCGTTTGGCCGGATTCAAACAGGATGCGCGTGATGCGGCCGCTGGTTTCCGCCGCCACCTCCACCTGGCTGGCCGCCTCCAGCTCGCCCACGCCGGCGTAGCTGCGCGCCGTCTGTTCACGCAGTGCGGGCGCCAGCGCCACTTTCACCGGCGGATAGGCCGGCGCGCCTTCGCTTTGCCGCGCGGTGGAACGCATCGCTACCGCAGCGACGACGAGTACCGCCAGCAGCGCCGCGATAATGAGATATCGTTTCATCATGCAACCTCACGCGTGTTGGCCAGACGTTGACGCAAACGGCTGGCGATGGCCGTCACCCACAGCCCGCCGATCACCGTGATGTGTTCCAGCGCGAAGTAGAGAGAAATCTGCATATTGGGAGCGGACATATTCCAGAAGGTGTGGACGATCGCGATAGTCAGGATCAGAAACACCGACAGCATGCCGGCGCCCAGCCACACCCACCGGTTCAGCAGGATCAATACCGAACCTGTCAGCAGCACCGCCGCCGACGCCAGGTTGAACAGCCAGGCCGGATGCAAACCGGCGGCGCGCATCTCCGCCAGGCTCCCTTCGATGTCGAACAGCTTGGCGAGCCCCGACGAGATGAAAATCACCATCAAGCACAGACGTGCGAGCAGCCAAAGCCAATAACTGTCCAGAGCGGTGTTGATAAAGCGTTGCATAACGGTTTCTTCCTGATTTTACAGCCAAAGCCATCCTTCTCCCCAATAAGACGGGGGCAGGTCTCGAGAGATGCCGGTTGCCAAGCCCGGCAGGCTGAACTATAAAACCTCAGGTTAACTTGAGGTCAAGTTGAGGAAGATAAAATGGCAAGAAATGAACCGATTGACGCCAATCGGCTATTGACCGTCGGGGAAGTGGCGAAACGCAGCGGCGTGGCGATATCCGCGCTGCACTTCTACGAGAGTAAAGGGCTGATTCAGGCGACGCGCAACGCCGGCAATCAGCGGCGTTATCCGTCGGTGGTATTGCGCTATATCGCGGTGATCAAGATCGCACAGCGCGCGGGCATTCCGCTGGAAGAGATCCGCGCCGCGCTGAGCCGTTTCCCCATCGGCAGCAAGCTGACCTCAGAACAATGGGGAGTGCTGTCCTCCGCCTGGCGCAAAACGCTGGATGAGCGTATTCAACGGCTGACGGTGCTGCGCGACCATCTCGATAGCTGCATCGGCTGCGGCTGCCTGTCTCTCGCCGACTGCCCGCTGCGCAACCCGAACGATATATTGGGCCGGCAAGGGGCCGGCGCGCATATTTTCGAACACCCGGATGGGCAGTGACAGGCGGCTAGGCAACCGGCATCATCGAGAGGCGGCGATTGGCTTCGGCGAATACCGCGACGCTGTGATCGATAAACGCCCGCACCGGCGGCAACAGGCCTTTGCCGCTGGTGAACACCAGATGAACAATGCTGCTCGGCGCACGCCACTGCGGCAGCAGACGCAGCAGTTGACCCGTTCGCAATTCGTTGGCACACAAATGGATCGGCAAAAACGCGACGCCCATCCCGGCAATCGCCGCACTATGCAACGTGCTGTAATCCCCGCAACACAGCCGGGGGACGTGTACGAAAGTACGTTGATTGCCTGCATTATCCTCAAACTCCCATCGATCGCGATCCAGCCACTCCCCCATCGACAACGTCGGCAAGCTGGCCAGCTGTTCGAACGACTGCGGCAAGCTGCCGGCTTTCTCCACCAGCTGCGCGCCGGCGACCAAAATGCGTTGCCGTACGCCAAGATCGCGTTTAATCAATGATTGATCCTGGTCGAAATGACTCGTAATGCGAAACGCCACATCGATCTTTTCGTTGATCAGATCCACATGGCGCTCATGGATCAACAGTTGTACGCGCACGTCCGGGTAACGCGCCATAAACCCCAACAGCAGATGGGAATTATAATACTGCATCAAACCGGGTGGCGAACTGATGCGCAGGCAGCCGCTCACTTCGTCGCGCGCACGGGCGACAATGGCATCGGTCGCCTCCAACCGCTCGATAATCGCCTCACACTGCCGATACACATCGCGGCCAATATCCGTGACGCGGAAACTGCGCGTCGAACGTTCGATTAACCGCGCACCGTAACTCGCCTCCAGACGAGCCACGCGTTTGCTGAGTTTGGATTTGGCTTCGCCGCTCGCCCGCTCGGCTGCGGCGAAACCACCATGTCGCACCACCAAAGCAAACAGTTGAAGATCGTTCAAATCCTGCATGCCCCCCTCCTTATCGTTTCCAGTTTGGAAACGATGCATTACGCTTTCAGGCACTACCGCGCCGGCACCCCGCTGCTTATCCTTTAGCATAACGAAACAAAAACATTCAACCATAGCAAATAACAAGCGTATTACGCTTGGGGAGAACATCATGAAGAACGTCATGTTGAAAACGATGCTGCTAGGCGCTTTTGTCTTTTCAGGCGCAACAGTCGCGGCAACGCAAATCAATAATCAACAGGCGGACGCCCTGACGCCGCGCCAGGTGATTACCGTTAGCGGTGCCGCGAATCTGAGCGATGCGGAAAAGATGTTGGCAGACAAAACCGCCAAGACTGGTGCCCGTTACTACAAAATCATCGCGATCGTAGGCAATAACAAGTTGCACGCCAGCGCAATGACTTATCAATAACCAACCCCGGCAGCGGCAGCTGCCGGTTTTTTTGCATCAACCTATTCATCAGGGATAAATAATGTTCAGCGTGGCCGAGGTGTTGATTTCACCCTGCGTCACGCCATCGCGCTGATAAGGATAATAATAAGCGCCCATGCCGATGATGAAGTGACTGTTCAGGCTGCCGCCGCCGGCGACGTGAAACAGTGAGGTGGCGCTGCCGCGATCGACATTGGAGGGCGACACCACCACCGGCGAGCTCGGCATATCGCGTTTGACCAGGCGCAGCCCCACCCCTTGCGCGCCGCCCGCGTTGGCATTGGTCAGCACGCTGGCGTCGGAGGCCAGCAGGTTATTACTGGACAGGAACATCTCGACGGCGCGATCGGCAATGCCTTCCTGCTGCATGTTCTGACAGCTGATGTTCAGCGAGAACGGCGTGTAGCCGGGTTGGTTGTTATTCAGCACCTGCGCCACGCCCATTTTGGGCAATCTGACCGTCAGGCCAGCGTTGTCGAAACGGCAGGTGGTGGTTTTCGGCGCGTACCTCACCGTCATCGGTTGACCGTACATATCACGATCGTCATAAGGCCATTTTCGAAAACCACTCGCGATCCACGACAGAAGTTTACCCAACATTTTGAACGGCCAGCCCAGGATCTCTCCCAATGACATACCGCTCATATCACTGACGAACAGCACGTCTTCAAACGGATAGCTATCGCCATTAACCCACAGCCCGTCTTTGGGTTTTTGCACCAGCGAAAACCGCACCGTCATCATCGTATTCAGTTCGCTGGCCAAATGGCTTCCCGCCCCTCTTAACGTAATATTCTTGATGTCATTGGTGATTTCCGCGCGTATCCACTGCTTTCCGTCATTGAAACCGATATAGGTGGCATATTTATCTTTCGGTGACAACACCGGCGTATAGGAAAATTCGAATTTGCTGCCTGAACAGCGGAAAGTCCCGCTGTATTGGGTAGACGCCTGATATTCCCAGACCGGGTTAGCGGCACTCAGTTTGTCAGAAAGATCGACAAATAGCGCAGGGGCGTACTCAATGCCCCGACCATAGCAGGAAGCATAGCTATAGCCGCTGAACAGCCCGGACAGCAGCAGCAAAAAAATCAGCCTGATCATAGGTTCGGTTATCCTGTATTAGCGGCAAACGCCGGGCGACGCCTCGAGCGCCAGAGTCGGTTTGGCGATGCGGCAACGGCCGTCGCGCAGTTGCACCGTCAACGCCGTTGGTGGCTGTTCGGCGCGCAGGTACAGCACGCTGGCCTGGCCGACAAAGCCTATCGACCGGCCGTTTTCATCCAGCACTTCGGCGCCGAACGGCAGCGGTGCGCCATCGGCGCGCTGCGCCCGCAGCTGGAATGGCTGACGTTGATCGGTTTCGAATTTCAGGTAGCTGACCGCGCCGTAGTAAGGCACGTGGTTGGCGACGTTGCCGCTGATTTCCGCCCCGCTGCTGTGGCCGGTATCCGACAGCGTGACCGAGTTTTGCCGGTATGGCGTGGCATAGGGCACCAGCGCCAGGCCCTGGGCGTTGGTCACGATGCTTTCGTCGCCGTTGACCATCAGCCCTTCGGCCTGCGGCGCCTCGACCACCGTCATGGTATTGCCGATTTCGTTCGACGTCAGCACATGCCAGGGGATCGCCACCAGACTGCCGCGAGCGCTGAGGCCGCTCTGGCGATAATCGTTGCCTTCGCTGTAGGAGACGCCAAGCGTCGAGACACGAGTGCGGTAGGCCGCATTGACGCCGGCCATGTTGTCGCCGCCGCTGCGATTGCTGCCGTTCAGCGAGTAGCTCAGACGGTTGGATTCCAGCGCATTGCCGCTCAGGCTGACCGTGCTTTGCTGATAGTGAGAGTCCGTCGCCGACAGGCCGGTGCTGAGGTAGGCGTTGTTGTCGAACACCGACAGCGGCAGGCTGAACGACAGGTAATAACGCGTCTCTTCCTCACGCTGGCTGTTGCGTACCCGGCTGGCGGAAACGGAGTAGCTGACGCGCCCCAGATTGTTGGAGTACCCCAGCTGGTATTCGCGGCTTTTCGCGTTGGTCGTCCAGTAATCGCGCTGGGAGCCGGAGAAGAACAGCGTGCCCCACCCTTCGTTAAGACGCTGGTTCAGGTTAAGCGTAAAGGTATTTTTCGGCCGGGCGGACCGTAGCGCATCCCAGGTGTTCATATCCAGTTCGGACAAACCCTCCTCGTCGCGCCAGCGGTCAAACTGCCGTTCCAGCTGGCGGTAACCGTCATTAGAGTAAATGGCGTCGGTAAAGCTGTAGTAACCGCGGGTGGAGTAACGGTAGGCCGCCAGCGTGAAGTTGGTCGCGGTGGCATCGAGAAATTTACTGTAGGCGATACGGAAGCTCTGCCCACTTTCACGGCGGTTTTTCAGGCGGGTATCGGCATGCGTCAGGTCGATGGACACCGCCCCTAACGGCAGGTTCCAGCCGCTGCCGAGCAGCCAGGCCTGATAGTCGTCGCTCAAAATGCTGCCGGCATAGCCGGTTACCAGGTTGTTGAAACCGTACTGCAGGGTGCCCTGCACAAAGCCGGGATCGTAATCGGTATTGCTTTCGTTCACCTTGCCGGCCAGCACGCTGTATTGGCTGACGCCCTGTTTCAACATGTTGGGTACGGCGGAAAACGGCACGCTGAACGACTGTTCACGCCCATCCGCCTCTTTGACCGTCACCCACAGATCGCCCGCCGAGCCGGTCGGCTGAATACTGTCGAGGGTAAAGGCGCCCGGCGGCACGTTTTCCTGGTAGATCACGTTGCCGTTCTGCACCACTTTCACCAGGGCGTTGGTTTGCGCCACGCCCCGCACGATCGGTGAAAAGCCCTGCTGCGAGTTGGGGCGCATGCTGATGTCCGACGCCAGCGCCACCCCGCGGATGCGCACCGAGTCGAACAGATCCCCCGGCGAATAAAAATCGCCGGCGGTCAGGTTGGATTTGATGTCGGCGAAGCCGCGCTGCAGGTAGCGCGTGTTGTTCTGCCAGTGGCTCCCCCGCCCGCTGCCGTGGCGAAAGCTGCTGCTGTCGCGAAATTGCCAGCCGGCCAGATTGATCCCGGATTCCAACCCGGTATAAAAATCGTCGTTGTTGCTGCGATTGCCGTCGCCGAGCGACTCGGCGTGGTAGTACGTCGCGTTGTAGGCCAGCGTCAATGCGGAGATGCCACGATTCCAGAAGGCCGGATCCACGTATCCCGCCTCCGACCGGTTGACCCGCGCCTGCGGCACCGTCAGCCGCAGGCTCAGCGCGCCGACGTCCATATCGAACCGGCCGCCCTGCACCAGCGTGGCGATCGACAGCGTCGTCTGGGGCGCCTGAGGCGTCGGCAATTGACTCAGATCGATGCCCAGCCGCTGCGCATCCTGGTAGTCGATTTGGATAGCGTCGCGTTGGGTGCCAAACAGCAGCGCATAGCGCCCTTTCCAGTCATGGTTGACATACACATCGATCTCCTGCCGGCCGGCAGGCATGTCATTATTGAGGTAAAAACGCGAGAGATCGGAATCGCGCGATTCGCCGGCCAACAGCGACGTATCGAACGTCACCGCCCAGGCCGTATCCGGCAACAAGAATGAAGAGGCGGTCAGCAGCGAGAGGACTTTTTTATTCAGCTTCATTGTTGTTCTTTCAGGTTAGTGTGCGGTGATGGCTTTAGACTTGTAAGCCCCCAGATCGTCGATATACATCAGGTCATAACGGGCGTTTTTGCTGACCGCTCGTTTGCTGGCGGCAAACTGGGTGGAAAACGGAGCGACCATCAGCGAATCAACCAGCAGATGCTTGTCCGCACCCTGGCCTATATTCGCTACCGTAATGAAATACGGGCTTTTATTGATGACGTTGAAGCCTTTGCCATTGGCTTGCAGCGTCAGTTCTTCCAACGCATTTTCCACGCCGCGGGTTAACGCCTGCGGGCGGTAGAACAGTTTGATGCGCGACTTGATCGCCAGCTGCAGCGTATTGGTGCCCTGCAGGTTTTCCGGCGTCGGCGGGATATCCAGCACGTTGAGGTAGAACACCGATTCACGATCCGCCGCCAACGCGGCGCCGACTTTCTGAATACGCAGCTGCTGCCCGCTGTTGCCGTTCACTTTCACCACCGGCGGCGACAGCAAAAACGGCACATTGGCGGTTTCCGGGGTGGAATTGATATCGCCGTCGTCGATCCAGGCCTGAACCAGTGAGGGGTCGGTACCGTTATTCAGCAATTGGACAATCACGTCCTTGTTGTTTGCCGGGTAGATCACCCGCGTGCCGTTAACCACCACATTGGCCTGCGCGCCAACGGAACCCAGCAACAGCGCCGCTATCATCATGTATTTTTTCATCGTTCCCCCGGGTGGCCAGGCCCTATCAAGGGCCTGGCTGTCAGCGCGATTACAGGTAAGAAATGGTGTAAGTCACGTTGGAGCTCAGAGCGCCCACTTTTGCCGCTTCGGCGTTGGTTTTGTAGTAGTACGCGTCCAGCGTCAGGGTTTCTGAATCCGGCGCCTCTTTGTCGCCCATGATGTCGGTGACATAAGGCACGTTCAGTTGGATCGGGGTGGAAGAACCGGTTTCCGCCAGAGAGAAGCCTACGTTTTTCGCGACGGAAGCGTCGTTCTCGTTGACCGAGTTGTTCAGCAAATATTTGCCGTCGGTGGAGATGTTATCCGCGGAGGAGAAGTAGATTTTCAGCGGGGTGCCCGCGGTACCGGCCGCCGGCGAACAGCCGGAGAAGGTCAACGAGAAGGACTTCTTGTTCTTGGTGATTGGCCCGACGGTGTTACCCGCGTCGGTCACCGAGATCGGGCTCAGTGCTACGGTGAAATCCGCGCTCTTGCCGCCGTTAATCGTACAGGTGGTGTCGGTAATGGCGCCGGTAAAGTTAATCACGCCACCGGCGGAATTGTCTTCAGCAAAAGCCACCGGCGCAGCGACCGCGGCCGCCATGATTGCAACAGAAAGCATCTTCTTCATCATGAGATAAAACTCCATAACAGTTTGGTTTGAGAGAATAAATAAAAAGCAGCCGCTGCTGGCGGGATGAAACAATCCCTCCCCGTAATACAGAGGCAAAAGGGTGAACACATTCCTGTTTTTATAAAATCAAGCCATCGCGTTATTCATCAGCCGATAATAAAAGCGACAAAATAACGAACTCCTAGATAACCGCCGAGAAACCGGATGAAATGTCCAATAAATTGTGCACCCGATTCTTCAATCCCATTTTGCGTAATGCACTGCATTTCTGCGTGCTGACCGTTTTTACGCTTTTATCAAGCATTCGGGATACCTGGGTCACCGTATAGCCGAAAGAAAGCAAATGAAGCGTTTCCACTTCACTTTCAGTCAGGCAACTTTTCGTATTGCGGGCCGCCCCACCCTCAACGTTTCCATTTAATGCAGAATGCTGCGCAATATTAGCCAGCAGCAAAGACAATTCCTTATTCATGTCGGGAACTCGCACTCTTTTATCGAGCACCACCACATCACGCGTGACAGAACGAAATAACAGACGACGCTTCTCTTCTGTCGTCAAAAAAATTTTCACGCCATGAATAGCAGACAATAACGCTGCCGCCATGCTGAAACGCAACAGGCTTTTTATCGCATCATCGACGATCAGAATATCGTGGCAATTTCGCCCCATGGCCAAAGGCAGATCGTCGTAGTAAGCAATAACGTGATCCTTATGAAAAATCCTTGGCGCCAATATCCTTTTCATCGCCTCTCTGAAAAAGATGTTTTCAGATACGATACCGATACTGAGCATACTTCCTCCATCCATGGCTAAAGACAACGGCGATGCCTTGCACTAAATACCTGCCGTTTTCTTGGAAAAATCGCATTGCCGTTTGGGAGCCATCAATAAGCGCCCGGCACATAAGCAGGCGCCGTAAAACACTAAGATAATTCTGCATCAAATCATTAACAACAGGAACATTATTTTTATTAACACAAATTTTAATTATTATAATCTAATAAATTAGATATTTTCAGAATTTAACTCTGTTAAGCATAATAAAAAGAGCAATGCACCATGCATTCTGTTCGTCGAAGAAATAAAAAACACCCTGAATTATTTATGTTTCCCTCCCAGAACCTTGACCTGACCGACGTTTCACTAAATACTAGCCGCGACCTGGAAGCCTATACCATTATAAAAACCTGAATACATGAAATATATTATCGACCTCTGCGTAATCTATGACGCAAATGCGTGTCGTCTCCAACTCATTGATAACGATGAGTCATCGATACGGATATCCAATCCGGCCTCGCGCCTGTTAATTGAAATGCTGACTCATCCGAATATCCCATTGAAACGTGAGGTATTGATAAAAAAGGTATGGGAAGAGTATGGTTTTTCAGGCTCATCGATCAGCCTCAATGTGGCCGTCAGTGAAATAAGGAAAGCGTTCAAACTGCTGGGGAGAGAAACCTCGCCGATAAAGACCTTGGCGAAAGTCGGTTTTTGCTTTACCGCCATGATTGATATTTACCCATCACCGCAGGCAACCGTTAACGAAACGCCCCCTTCTTCCGCCTCAGTGCCGCTTTCGTCTTTCCCGTCGGTTGCCGAATCACATAACACGCCGCCGCAGAAACAGGTAAATATTCGCGCTATTGCCGCTATCTGCGGCGCATTTATTCCGCTGTTGTTCGTCACGGCGTTCTATCCTGTTGAACCGCCTGATCAACCCAGAGAAAATTTAATCTCGTTAGGGAAAAAAGACCGCTGCACCTTGTATTCTCTGGATGCGGACAAGCATATTGATGACGAACTGGAAAAGCGCATGGTCAACCAGGCGCTAGAGGAGAGCGGTGTGGATTGTATAGCCAGTAAAGCGGACATCTATTTTTCCTCCGTAAAACACACGTTGACTTATAACACCTTCCTCGGTGTTTGTTATCTCGGCTCACAAGATCGATATACCCAGTGTGTTACCTACAAAATTCTCAACGGAAAATAAATGGCCGCATTGCTCAACCCCAAAATGCTGACTATCGGATTTTTGGCAGTGATTCTCTTCATTGTCCTGTTTCGCGTTTTAACCCCCGCCGCGCCTGTGCATATGAATTGCCAGGCCGATACGATCACTAAAAAACGATTAGCTTCAGGCGATGACCTGGAATTAAAAGTGACGGGCAGTTTATTCATCTATGACGAACATCATGCCATGATCGTGCAGCGTGGGGACATCACCGTGAGAGGCAAAACCTACAGCCTGGATAGGAAAATAAACTTTGATATAAAGAGGTTAGATGACGGGTTTTACATGACCACCCACCGAGAAATCAGCAAAACGCCCGACGACAACGCGCCGGATGAGCTGACCCAGGAAATCCCCATGATCTCTCTCGGCATTAAGAACGGCGTTTTTTCGATGCGTAAAGCTCGGCAAGATGCGTACATCGTTCATGGCGTGCTTTTCCCGGTAACGCTATGCCGTTAACCTGAGAACAGAATGCCATAGAGAGACAGCGAAGGATCGCAATGGGGCGCGCTTATGGCAAACACGCCCCAGATACCGATTGGGGAGGAAGGGCTATTTTACCGACATATCCGTACGGACGATGCCATGGTTTTTCATCACCTCATCCATGGTGAGGTTCTCATCATACGGCGTATCGTCCACCACGACGTCTTGCGGGCGCACATAAGGTTTGGTTGCGCGTTTGAACATCCACCACCACACGAATACCAGGAAAGCGCCGGACTTCAGAAAGATCATGGTCCATAGGGCGACTTGATACCAGTTCATCTCTGTCTCCATAAGAGCATTAAGCGAAATCGATAAGGCGGCGTTGTTTATCACCCCGGCGGTGCCTGACAGCAGCAGGCATCCGAGCAGCCAACCTTGATGACCGCATAATCTCACCGATGCGTGGCCCTTATCAATAGCCGATCGCGTTTCCTGCAAAAGCGCCTCGGTTTCTGCGCACGCAAAAGCAAAAACCCCGTGCTCAGAGAGCACGGGGTCAGAATGTATGGCGGAGGAGCAGAGATTCGAACTCTGGAACGGTTTCCCGTCGACGGTTTTCAAGACCGTTGCCTTCAGCCACTCGGCCACCCCTCCGCAACGACGCGCACTATAAACAGACCTCATTCGCTTGTAAAGCCCGGGCGCGTTCAACCGCGCGAAAAATCGGCGAAGACGCAGCAAACGGCGAACAAACGCGCGTCCGCTCCTCCCTGCTGTTGCAACAATGATAACTAAGGGTAAAGATTGGTAAACAAACTTTAATCAAGCGCTTGCGCTGCCTATCATCGGGATTATTTTGTGATGGCTTGATAAGAGAGAGCATTATGGACCGCATTGTCGTCTCATCTTCTTCGCGCGACTCGCTGCTCAGCACGCATAAAGTCCTGCGCAACACCTATTTCCTGTTATCCCTGACGCTGGCTTTCTCGGCGCTGACCGCGACCGCCAGCACGATGCTGGGGCTGCCGGCGCCGGGCTTGCTGCTGATGCTGGTTGGTTTCTACGGCCTGATGTTCCTGACCCATAAACTGGCCAACAGCCCGGCAGGCATTCTGGCGGCGTTTGCGCTGACCGGTTTCATGGGGTATGCCCTCGGCCCCATTCTCAGCTCGTTCCTGAACGCCGGCGCGGGCGATCTGATCATGCTGGCGCTGGGCGGCACCGCAGCGGTGTTCTTCTGCTGCTCGGCGTATGTGCTGACCACCCGTAAAGACATGTCATTCCTGTCCGGCATGATGATGGCAGGTTTTGTGGTACTGCTGGTGGCGGTGATCGCCAACCTGTTCCTGCAGATCCCTGCCCTGCACCTGGCCATCAGCGCGCTGTTCATCCTGTTCTCCGCCGGCGCGATCCTGTGGGAAACCAGCAACATCATTCACGGCGGCGAGACCAACTACATTCGCGCCACCGTTAGCCTGTACGTGTCGCTCTACAACATGTTCATCAGCCTGTTGAGCATTCTGGGCTTCGCCCGCAGCAACTGATCGCACGTTACACCAGCTTTCCAGGCCCCGCTCCGGCGGGGCTTTGTTTTTTGCGGCTGAAAAAATTTGCTAAACTGGCGGCCGTTCCGAATTATCCGTTATCGAGGCAGTATGTTGGAGTTTGAAGGTCAGGTTATCGACACTGACGCGCAGGGTTATCTGAAAAACAGCGCCGACTGGCATGAAGGGCTGGCGCCGCTGCTGGCCGCGCAGGAAGAGATCGTGCTCACCGAAGCACACTGGGAAGTGGTGCGCTTCGTGCGCGACTTCTATCAGGAATTTAATACCTCACCGGCTATCCGCATGCTGGTCAAAGCGATGGCGCAGAAATACGGCGAAGAAAAAGGCAACAGCCGCTATCTGTATCGCCTGTTCCCGAAAGGGCCGGCCAAACAAGCCACCAAAATCGCCGGATTGCCGAAACCGGTAAAATGCATTTGACCGCTCTGCCCGCAGCGCCGCTGCAGGCGAGCGTTTAATAACGAATGCCAAACCCGCTGTAATCAGCCAGGCCCTGCGGCTCCACCAGCACACGTTCGACACGCGCGCTGCGCGGGCCGCCCTGTTTCAACCACTCCAGCAGCTTGTCCACCTGCGCCTGTGTACCGCAGGCCACCACCTGAACACTGCCGTCATCGAGATTGCGCGCATAGCCTGTCACCCCCAACGCCTCGGCCTGCCGCTGGGTGGAATAGCGAAACCCAACCCCCTGCACTACGCCATACACATACGCAGCAATGCAAACTTGTGTCATAATCGCCCCCTTATTCAGTTTTCGTTATGGCATTGCCGTGCCTTTGCACCGCCGTGTCACTCTTTCTATCCTAGCTGGCAGCATTCTTAATTATGACCGTACGCCTGTTTCTCGCCAAAAGAAGCAAAATATATCATAAAACACTGTAAAATCATGATGTAACGATTCAATCCGATTAAATAACACACTACATTACACCACAAAAAACGACAATTTCAGTCACTATTAAACAATAACTTACGCGCGATAATGACTTCAGATTACCGGTAAATCATCCCACTCGCACGTTCGCATATCGTTCACGCAATACATCACCACGCCGAACACCTCGATCCCTTCTTCCGAGTCTTCGTTACCGAGCTCAGTTTCCCGGCCGGAGCCGTCGAGAAACTCAAGCGCGCGATACGGGTAAAGACGAAGCCGGCGCAGCACATGCGCGCCCTCCTCGGCGGCTACGATAATGCTGCCGTGCACCGGCGTCGCTGACGAATCAACAACGAGCAAAGCGTCGGCATGGATACCGACTGCCAGCGCCTGGCCAGCGGCGCGTAGCAGATAAGTGGCACTCGGTTTTGAAATGCAGATCTCGTCAAGGCTCAAGCGGCGTTCAACGTAGTCTGCTGCCGGGCTGGCAAATTTTGGCATCATTCCCATGGTGTTTACCTCACAACAAAATACTGTATACCCATACAGTATAATCATTCATGGGAGAGATAGAAAAGCGCCGAGTCGTATACTGGCGCTATGGCTATGATGACTCAGGAAAGAAAATTATTTGCAGGCTTCGTTCGCCGCCAGCAGCTCAAGCTCATAGCCGATGCGCTGATGACGTTCAGCACGCAATGCCCGCATCTGCATGTCGATGGGTGCACCAATCGGCAACTGGTCAACAGCGAACGCCGGGCGCGCAACGTCGGCCGTTTTGCATGGTACGGCCATCGGTACTTTCACTTCAACGTAGGACGGAGCTGGCGGCGCGCTCGAGCAGCCGGCCAATGCCAGGGCGGAAACAATGAACAGATTCTTCATTGCGCACGCTCCCGGCGCAGCTCAGCGTCGAAAGCGGCCGATGCGGCGGCGCACGCTTCGCCTGTGGTTCGCTCTGCCATAACCTCGTTTGCCCTCTCATAGTTGCTCTGCGCCTCCCTGCGAGCTTTTTCCTGTGCTGCCCTGGCCTTGGCTTCCATCTCTTCCTGTTTACGCTGTAGCGACGTTATGCCTGCGTTCTGGCTGGCGATCGTCGCTGCCTGTTGCTTGTTGCTGGCTTTGCATTGCGTCAGCGCGTCGTTGAGCCGTTCAATCGTTGGCTGGTAGTGACGCCCAGCCAACCAGGCGCCAGCGCCGACAACGGCAGCCAGCGCCAGCAGGATCACCACCGCAGACATTATTTTGCCAGGCATAGCGCGCGCTCCTTACCTGCTCTCGTCACCAAGCCGGGCAAAACTTTGCCAGCCGCGTACACCCAGCGAGGATACTGCTCACACGACTCGTCTACTTTTCCCTGACGCGATAACTGGAACAACGTAGATTTTTGAGCTGTGCCACAGCCGACACGGAATGTCAGGCTAACCGCCGCATCGAAAGCACCTTGTCGCAGCTTGTCGCCTGCTGCGTTTCGAATAACGCATTGCTCAGCCGCGATGATGTTCTTTTTCCAGTCTGCGGCGATCTGCTGATCGGTTTTGCGCGCTCCAGGTTTAACGCCGTGCGTATTGCCAACGCCATCCGTCCACACATCAGCGGGGCATTTGTACGGGTCTCGGCGGCATCCCTCGGCATTGCCGATCAGTTCTAGGCCGGCTCGGCTGGTTTTTACTTCTCCGCTCGACAACACCAGGCCGATGATTACCGCTACAGAACAGACGGCGCCGGCGGCACCGGTTTTATTCAGCTTGCTCATCGGCAACCCTCCCCATGCGTTCACGGCGGCGATCCTCGCGAATCTTGAAATAAAGGTTCATCAGCCAGGTGAGAAACGCGAAAAACAGGCCGCCAAGAACGCCTATGGCTGCCCACTGCTCTGGTGAATAACCATCAAGTAGCTGGGTAAACCAGAAGGCAGCGCCACCGCCAGAGGCGCCATAAGATAAACCAGTAGTGATTTTTTCCATTTTCATACCCCACCCCGCGGGGAATTATGGCGCGCCTAAAGAAGATTTCAGCGCGCGCTCGCCCTCATCAAGAGGATTGCCAACACCGCTATAGATGAAGTCAAAGGTCCGTTTCCATCCAGACGTAACGCCACCGACGGAAAACGTGTACCAGACAGTTGCACTTGTCCCAGCCATGCGCTCGAGTGCGATCACCTCATACGTAACGTCCGTTTCCTCGGTTCCGCCAGGGATTTCCAGCAACAAATCTGGGTATGACTTATTTACCTGAAGCTTTTTCCTGATAACGAATGACATTATTCCCCCTTAAACTATTGTCCCGTTGAATACGTAATAGGCGCCAAATCCAAACACACCATGCAGTAATGACCCGCTGGTCTGCGAACCTGTCCGCTTGTAAAAAGATTTCGCCTCAACTGTTGGAGCCAACTGTTGCGATAACAGCGTGGTGTTGAAGTTTTCATACTCAACACGCATTGAAACAAACTTACCCACCAAATCTGGGGGAAGGTTTGTATACGTATTTTCAGCAGGCAATATATAATCACCCGGAATAATTACCGAGTTTAGATTGCATGATGGCAACTGTGTAACAGCACCGAGTCGAACACCCATTACGGCGCCCCTCCTAAAATCACATTGTTGTAGTACGAATAACGCGGAATATTTACACTCCCGAAGTAACAGACAATTTCTGACTTAACCGATGGTGATGTTAATGTTAAGTCACCCGTACCATAGCTAATAATTCCGGTGAAACTTGCGGATGAAACATTACTAAAACCACAAACGCCATTAGGGTTTACATACATATTTGATAGCGTTATAGACGACTCGACTTCAACGTTTGACAATTTAAATCCGTATGCATAACTCATTGTCAACGATTTGATATTGCAGTTAGACATTTTTAGCGGGCAAAAACTTTCGTTACCGCCACTAAAACTGATATCTGTGAAAGTGCTGTTAGACGCCACCACGGTGCATGCAGTATTCCCTGCCGCTACCTTAATGCCGCCAGAGTTCGGGAATTTAATATTTTCAAGTATCGCGCCTGTGTAACGGCCGCCGTAATACACATCGTCATAACCCAGTTGATAACCATTGGCGCCGTCTGCATGCAGGTATCCGCCGCGCGCAGTAAATGGTCCGGCGGTATAGTCAAACCCTGGCTCGGAGTCCTGCCCCATGTACCTAACGCCAACGGTGCCAGCGGCAAGCCGCTTCTTGAAGCCACCATTAACCACAGCCGGGACGCCCGCCGCGCGATCAGTTTCGTGGTGGCTATTGATGATGTGGATCGGCGATGAGTCACCACTGACGATAACGTCAGCTACAGAATGATAATTGTCTTCGAAGTGGAAGTTTTCGATTCTGATGAAGTTGCTGTTATCGGAGCCTGTTGCAGAATATAGAATGTGCAGCGGGGCATAGGTTTGATATTTTATGTCAACATTCTTCGCGGATTGATAATCACCAATGTTAGGGCTCATACGGCCACACTGTAGCAAAACGCAATCGCGAAGTGCAGAATCCCACATCAGATCGCATATAATCCCGCCACCATAGGGCTGGTAGACGACGACTTTATTAACTTCGCTCTTTGGACCGTAGAAGCTATAGATGCCGTGGCATTTACCATGGCGACTATTATCTCGGTTAAGGACACGGATATTTAAGTCATCAACCTTAACCGTCCCAAACCACTGTTTCACTGGTACAGGAACGCGTCTCTCAGATAGATTTGTAGGCGCAGAATGTATTACGCCGAAATCACGCCATGTGTTATCGTTTTGGTCTGCGCATCCGTGGAAAACAATTTGTGTCCCTGTATACGGGTTAGTTAACCCGTCCTCATTCTTCTTGTAGACACCCTTAAGAATAAGTGGCCACGTCCCCTTATAAGTTCCATCCCCGTTATACAGGCCAAGCTCTGGATGGCGGGCGTGAATCAGGTCACCAATTGCAGGACCGCCGAAAAACGGCCTGTAAATATCGACAACTCCGCCAGGAAGCAGCACCTCAGGTGAAAATCCAAGGCGGAATACGTTCATCTGGGCTTGAAAATATGCCTCATCCCAATCGCCAAGCTTGTCGTAATAAAATTCAAGGTGCTGTGCATTGCTAAAAATATTAGTGAACTGGTGGCCAATGGTTGCAATTGGGTAAGTCTTTTCAATGTCAAAACCAACCAGCCCCGCCCCGCCGGTGCTGGCAAGTTTTAACGCAAGATCGGCAGTATCAGTCATCGAAAATACGGGGGTTGGTCTACCCTCTTCGGTATAGCCCTGGAGTGAATGACCACGCGTTTCAGCATCAGGCATCGCAGCTACGTTTTCAGGGAATCGCAATACCCGCTGAAGATTGGTTTTCCCTGTTTCATCAACGTAATTTTTGGTTGCCGCATCTGAACCATTAACCGGATTGCCGAGGTTTTCGATTCGGAACCCTTTTGCATTGAATGGGCCGCCAAGCAACGGGCGCGTCAGCGCAAGGCCAAGATAAATAAACGCCTGCTGAATGGCCATCCACAGCCGATCAAAATCCTTGTTTACGGTATCTGCCAGTAGATCGCCGTTGTTCTGGTAATCGGTCAGGCGATAGGTAGGGATCACGCGCTCAATCATAACGGTAACGCCATTCGCCGGCGGGGTCAGAAATGAAACATCGCCGCCATCCACGTTGCCAACGCCGGAAATCGTATAGCCGGAAGTGATCACTGAGCCATTGAGGGATACAGCCAAATCACCGGCATTCAGCAGGTAAAATTCGTATGGGAAAACAGTTGTCAGGCCGTTGGCCGTATAAATGTTGTATGGGGTCTGGTTAGGTACCGACATAAGGCAGCCTCGGTTTTAATAGTCCACTGCGACCTCATGATCGCCATCTGTTGGCTGCCAATCTTCCCGCCCCTGAGCGGTCGGTTTCCCGACCAATTTACCGATTCGCACCGGCGTTTCGCTGATAGCCCCCGCTCCTGAGTCGATAAAGTCGTCCGGCTGGTTGGTTACCGCCGGGTTGAAATCTCGCATTTGGTCGTAGGCCGGCCCGTCGAGAACGTCGCTATGTGCCCACAGGAAACGGGACGATAGCGGCGCCTCGAATGCGTCGAGGATGCGTTTTTGCTTGTTGGTTATGGTGAACTCTTCCCGCACCCCGCACCCCGTACCTTTCAGCGCCTGGCGGAGCAGCTTGCCGGCGAAGCTACCGGGTCCGTTTACTTCAACCACAACCTGCGGTATCTGGTACCGAATTACCAGCTCGCGGATCTGCACCACCTGGCCGCCGGTGATTTTGTCGCGCTCGTCGAACTCGGCAAGATCTCCGATCATCTCCTGACACACATGCCAGTACAGGTGCCCGCGTGCGTCGGTCAGCACCAGAGAAAAGGCGCTGGCATCCGCTTTCGCTTTGCCGGTGGCCACGTCCCACCAGGCGACGGCACCAACAATCTGCTGGCTGCCCAACCACATAGAGGCGGTACGGTTCGCGTACCGGATTTCGGGCTGCACGTTGTACTCGCGGATGCGGTCTGGATCCAGCCTAACCTCCGCGACAGGTTTACTGTGCAGCTGGTACTGGCTATCCCATTCGTTGACTGTGCGGCACTCTTTCCGGCGCAGCAGCAATTCATCATGATCGAAACGACCAGGCCACGCGCACCCGGCGTAAAAATCCACGACAGTTTCAGGTGGCGCAGCAAACTCTATGCCGCCATCAGTCAGACGGTAGTCTCGCCCTTCGATCAGTAACCTTGCAGCCTTGTGGATGCCGACAAAAACATATTCTGGGGCAAAAGGCAGGCGGTAGGTTTTCTTATTCGCGGATTTCGCCTCGACGCGGTACTCTTTCTCAAAAAGCTTTATCGTCAGGCAATCAGCCCCTTCTGCCTCTTTTTCGTCATACAGGCTATCGTGCGTGTGCGGGGTACCGATAAACAGCTTTCTACCGCCAGGGATCAGGATGTGGGTTTGCTCGCTGAGTCGATAGCGTAGCTTCTCCCGTGCTTCAGGTGTCTGAATATTCCCAGGAACCTCGACGTCATCATTCTGGCATTCGTTGGCGCGGGCGCCTGTCACGTTGGACAAAATGCCTTTAGCAAACATGCTGGCGTTACGCATATCCAGCGAGCCGTTAACCCACCATTGTTCGATTGTGCCGATGCCATCGGGCAGCATCCCTTTTGTCAGGGGATGATTACGCAAAACGTTCTGCGTATCTCGACTGGTCTTTCTGGCCGTCGTGTCGGACTCGGATTGGTGCAGGATTCGGTATTGCCGATCGCAGTAATAGCGCCAGGCGTTGTAAACCCCCAATATGGTTGATTTACCGAAGCCACGGAAACAACGAAGCACCGCGAGGTTTCCACGGTGTTCTAACCAGTGCGCGGCACGGTAATGGCAGTCGGGAACATCCCACCCCATCCGCTCCGCCCACATGATGAAAAAGGCGACGAACGAAATCATTTTTTCCGCTGCTGGATACGATCGAGAACTTCCTGCGCCGCGCGCTCAGCGGCGGATACCTGCTGCCCAAGGCGAAATGCTTCATCGTCCGGCTCGTCGCCGTCTTTCGGCGTGCCGCCTCGCGTGTGCATGCCGATCAGCGAATGTACCTTCACCAGCAGCGTGAGCGACGCCGCCGCGTTCTTCTTGCACCAGTAGCGATCGCCGCGCTCCTGCTTCGTGTGTTTGTCGAGTGGTTTGTCGGCGCCCGGCCAGGTATCCGGATCGGCTTCCTCGAGCACGACGTCGGTTAACTTGTCACTCAGCGCGGTAAGGCGGGTTTTGTAATCGTTGTGCATAAAAAAGCCCCATGGTTGTCATGGGGCTATGATGTGGCGGGTGGTTGGTCGGTTTCCTGACTATTCCCTTTTCTGTAGCTCCGAAAGCTCAATCTCTACCATTGAAAGTTTATCTTTTACCAAATCAACAAGATTCTGGCTGTTTTTGTCGCTTGTGTTTACTGAGTCAAGAATATGCTGGCAGTCTTCGATAACCTCTTTCAATCCCACCAGTGTTACAGACCTGTCTGAAAGATCGATTGATTTAATCATGACGTATATCTCACTGTTTTATTTGCATTAAAATTGAGTGATTAATTTTCCCCGTCTTTCAACTGGTGGGTTATTCGTTAGGATTCTAACCAAAGGCGCCGCGTCGTCTTCATGAATAACGACATAATGCGCTCGACGAGCTATGTCCATAAATGCAGGCAGGGTTGCGACGTGTTCATCATCGCGAACAAAACGCTGCCCCACCATCTCACCATTGCGGAATGTGGTAAGTATTCTGCCATTCATCGGTACGGCGTTAGGGTGGTGATCGTCAATCAGCAGGCAGTGGATATACTCTATCGCCTCCAGCATCTGCGATTGGCTCAGTTGATCGATATGCTGCACGCCAAAGCGCTGGTGAATCAGGCTGTACGCGTCGGGGTACATCATCCCCTTTTTGCCCACCAGCATATTAACTGCGTCGCGCAGTGGTGTGCGGCTGTAGGTGGTGGTCTGTTCAGGTGGCATTTCATTTGTTACAGCACCAATCTCCTGATCGAGAATATCCAACACCCATTTGCGGAATTCTTTAGCTAATTTGGTACGGGCGAACATGCCTATCAGGTGAGCGCCACGCAGAGAAAAAATACGGCTACGGCACTTGAGATTCCCCGAGGTATTCGATTCGACTATCTCGGTCATGCCTGATGTAAATTCATCGGTATTCGTATTGTAGATGTGGGTGATAGCATTAGTTTTCGCATAACCGAGAGCCTTGGCGATATCTTTGCTGGATAGCCAGATTTGATTATTGCGCGTGATTGCGGAAAATTGATGATCGTGAAAAGAAAGTTGAGTTGCCATAGCGACACCCTCTTGTGGTTTCTTGAGTTTTTTCACCACCGTCGAGACCAATCAACTGGTGGTGAACTGTGCAGGGTTGGTCTACCGGAGAAACCACCCGGCGCGCCGAAGCGCCCCCACACAGCCCACCATAGAGATGTAACTATGCGAGCAACAATAAAAAACACGCTCGCGGCGTGTCTATTGTCGCGGTTTCAGTTCCGGGAGACCAATCCCGGCAGCGGATTTTGCCGCTGCCTTGTGACTATACGATAGTGAAAGGATTGAGGCAAGCGAAGCGTGTCGCGTCACGGCTTGGATTTGTTGATAGGAAACTGATTTTATAAATAGTAACATGCGCAATATTATTACATTCTGAGTAGCAGAAATGAAAAAAATTTCACTATCGATTGCAACCATCATATTCACATTACTACCATCAATATCACATGCTGAGTTTACTGTGGCTATGTATAAGGAGCTGAAACACTTAACCACATCATCTGATGCAGAGGGCGCTAAAAGAGCAAAGGATATGATTAGCACATATCTAATGGGCGTTGCTTCTGGGGTTAATGAAATTAGCCAATTCCAAAAAGCAAAAAATGACACGGAAATCCCATACTGCCTACCAAAAGGGACAAGGCTTACTCCAAACTTTGCTGAGCATGTCGTGGACAGTCTACTGTCTGATAAAGATGTAAACCTAAATAACGTAGAATCCATGGGTATATCAAGAGTCTACGTTATCGGTATACTGCGTTATTATAAGTGCCCTAAGTTACTATAGGTGTCACGGGAATTAACGCATCCCAGGGTCTATCTGGTTAATCAGCGGTGCTATCCAGAACAGGTTATTGCCCGGTAAAAGCGTGCGGGCATTGTGTATAACTCGATCACCGGCGTCGCCGTTCAGCACGCCGGATGTAACGTCAGTCAGCGTATCTAGCAAGCCGAAGGTTGGCCCCAGTGCCGACCCTATGAACCCCCTACTGGCGTATCGTGACTGTGTTCCAGTCCCGAAAATTGCCCCCAGGCCAACCATGCCGCCCGATGCCTTTTCCGCCATGTTGTTGTATTCCATCAGGGGCCCGAGAATACCCGACCGATCCAGACCTTCGAGCACCAGCTTTTGCGGGGATGTATCGATATCCTTCCCGTTAGCGGCCTGTTTCAACGCATACGTCAGCGCGCCAAGGCCAACCTGGAAAGCGGTGCCATAGTAGAATTGCGCCGTTCCCTCCTGCAGGCCGCCGAGCGTGGCGCGGTTATACGACGCCGTGGCGAAGGATTTAAACTGGAATACCGTCTTACCCAACGGGGTGCTGGCCCATAATGGCGTGTCACCGATGCCAGGCGTAATAACCGTGTTGTTGACGTCCTTTAATACCGCCGACTGGAATACGCCGGCAACGTGCTGATCGTCCCATTTTTCAAAATTACCAATATGCCAACCGTCGATCACCTCACCGTGTTTCTGGAACTCGCTGCGGATTCGGCCGGCCATGTTGGGGTTGATCCCGAGCTTCGCCAGTTTCTTCGCGGCGGCCGCTCCAGATAGAATACTGTCCGACGTTATCATGCCGTTTACCGACTTGTTCACGTCGTCGAAATGCCCCATCAGCGTCAGCTTGCCGAACACATCGGTAACACGCTCCATGCCGGCCTCTACGGCCGTAGTACGCGACGAGCTGTCCACCAGGTCTCCCATCGTGCGCGCCCGCGTATGCAAGATGGTTTCCAGACCAACCGCCATTTTCTGCATCTCGGCCCGGCTGGCTTTGAATGCCGGCGAACGGCTGATCAGCGCAGAGTAACCGCGCATTGAGTTGCTAAAGCCGTTCACCATCACGCCGCGAGCCAAGTCTGGGATGGCCGAAACGGTCATGCCGCCCAGCTTCGTGACAAAGTTGGCGCTACGCAGGAAAGCGCCAGCGCGCACAAAGAACGACGATGGATCGTCAGGCATGCCATAGGTGCCAACCAGCCGGTCGCGGAGCGCGGTTATATCGCGAATATCATTGTCCCTGGCTTTCGCCAATTTTGCCTGCTCGGCTGGCTTGCTTCGCATCAGCGCGTCGTATTCGTCCTGAATGTCCTTCAACTGCTTATCGAGACTCTTATTCCCGAAAGTGCGGGTTAACTCGACTTCCGCCGACGCCTCGCGGATATGGCGCTGCAGGACGTAATTAGCGTCGCTTTCCAGATAGTCTTTCATCAGTCGGTCAGGAACGCTAAGCGTTCTCGACCTGGTGCTGCCGGCCGCTTTGACCGTGAACACGTTGGCGAAATCCTGCGGAATTTTGGCGCCCACGATTTTGTTAATGGTCGCGTCAGCAGTAATTTCAGCCTCTTCACGCGACATGGTTTTTTCACCGCGAGACCACCAATCTACCAGCATGTTGCGAAACTTATCGCGCTCACTGATGATCTTCCCGACTTTGTAAACGCGTGGGAAGTAGCTGGTTTGCCCAATAGCTTTAAGCTCTTCGTCTGCGGGTAAAAGGCCAAGTTTCTGCTGCGCCACCTTCACCCTATCCACCACCTGGCGCATCGCACGCGCCGCATCCTGCACCGCTGAATTGCCGTGAATGTCGCCGTTGCGCATGGCGTTACCCACTTCTTCCCGAAATGAGGCGAAACCGAGATCGCCGCCATCGGCCTTATATTTCGCATAGGCCTGCTTGTTGGTTACTACGACCGCGGCCTCTTCACGACGCCAACCACGAACGCGGGTTTCGGCCGCGATCGGCGTCTCAATGCCACGCAGGTTCCCCTCAAGCGTGAAGTTGTTTTCTGCCAGCTCCAGCGCAGTGCGGCGGGCGGTCTTGGATGGTGACTCAATCAAGCGCGTGACCGGCGTCAGGTAGCTGCCGGCTTTACGGGCGAACGTGCCAATCGCCCCACCTGATACCGGCGTCAAATCTTCCAGCGTCGCCTCGCTTATGCGGGCGGCGCCAACGCTCCCTCCTTCCGGCAGAGAGGCGGCGGCGTTGTCCACCGCGCTGGTGACGCTCAAGTTATCCAGAGCGTCGCCGACCTCTCTGGTAGCGGCCTTTCTCACGGCCGGGGATATAGCTGCGCCAGCGCTAGCGAAAACACCGCTCAATAGCGTACCCGCAGCAATATGGCCCGCGCTTTCACCCAGAGTCCTGGTAATCTGCTGGTTGTTCAACGCGATCTCGCTGACCGCGGTGCTTGCTGCACCAATGGCCACCTGCGAGCCAATGCGCGCCAGCGCGCTACCTTGCGCACCAGGAATAAACATTGAGGCTACCATCGTCGGATCAAGCGCTGTCGCCGCAACGCTTGCCAGACCGCCCATTAACCCGGCCTCCGCAACAACTCGACTGTCTTGATCCTCTTCATCGATTTGCTGTTTTATCCATGCCGTTTCCTGCGGAGAGCGCGACTCAGCAAACGCAGTGGCGCGCAAATCGTAGCCCTCAAGTTCACTTTTGTCAGCATAGGGGTTATACCCCTCAACGGGTTCGAATTGCGGTGGCTTGAGATAAAGTCCAGCCAGCATATTATTTTTACGAAACGCAGCGCCCCATACAGAAGGCTGTTCTTCTGGCGGCTTGGGGTTGACTCCCTCCGGCAATGTTTCAGGCTGAGGAACCACGCTTCCAGCGGGCGCATAGCCGTTTTTAAACTCATCTGGCGAGGCGTAGATTGGCATTATTCATAACTCCATGAAAAATATTGCTTTTGACGGTTGACTCGCTCGTCATGTAGGCGCTTATACATTTCATCAAGTGCCCGATGCTTTTCTTTAAAGTCTCGGATCTCTTGACCTTTTTCCCGTTCTGACAGACCCTTTTCCTCTCGTTCTTTTTGCATTTTTTGGTAAGGTTCCCAATCCTGCAAGGAGGGTCTCCAGCGCATAGCTTGGCCGTATTTGTTGTAGTACGGACGCGGGGCCCCATCTTCAGTTTTAACCCAAATGGCGTAGTCTCCACTTCTGGGGGTGGATACATCCGGCACAATTTCCAGCTCACCCCCAATCTTAGGCTCAGGCGTTTTTGTTTCGACAAATGCAGTACGCCCAGAAGTGATGCCAAGCTTTGCGCCACTGGTTACTATTGTGTCGTTACGTTCTCCGTACATAAGCCGTTGTTTTTCCTCTTCCCATTGAGAAGCTTGCCACCCCGCCGGGCCGTGGTTATATAGAGCCTCTGGGGCATATTTCATAAATTGTGCGGTACCATTTACCGTACTGATCATCCAGTTTTTAGATACCTGTTGATTGGTCAACTTTTGTGCTGCTTTAGCATTCCCGCCGGTAGTCCGGTAGTTAATGTCGTAAAGAGACTGGTAATCCGCGCGGAATGCCGCGGCATCCGGCGTTTTATCGTCGGCTGACGGGTCCCACCGAAACAACTGGGTCATGGTATCCCTCGCGGATTTCATGGCCTCATCACGTTCTTTTTTATAGGGACTCGTGCTTTGATCTGCTGACAACTGCTTTCTAAGGGCATCATTTTGGTTATAAGTGACATCCTGGGCATGCTGCACAGCATCGGCTGAGCTCATACCCGCGTCAGTCATTTGCTTAACTGTCATGTAAAAACCCTGCATCTCTTTCGGCATATCACCGACAGAGGCAGGATCCGTGTCGTACAGCCGGCTGAACAGTTCAGCGCCTTGCTTCACGACCTCCGGACTTTTTGCCCGAGAAATAGCCGTTAGCTGCGTGGTGACCTTCTCGGGGATAATCCCGGTTTGCGCAACCTGCTGCACAACAGCGTCATGCGTGCTGGCGTCGTTAATGCGGAAGTTCTGCGCCGTTGGCGTTGAGTCGGCCGCTTTCTGCATTGATTTGTCTGTGGGGTCGAGCTTCTCGCCCATCAATAGCGCATCGTTGAAGCGGCTGGCGTCGCGCTGAGCCTGAATTGCCGTGTTGCTTTTCTGCACCAGGGCGGCGAGTTTGCCGTAGGCGTCCATCTTTATCGCGTAGTCCGGATCGTTAACCTGCGGCTTTACCTTCGAAAGCTCCTGCTGCTGTTGCGCCGGCGATATGTACTGAATGGCCTGGAACGTTCGCGCGCTGTCGATGGCGATGCCGAGCTGCTTCACCATGCTTGAACCCTGCGGCCCATACGCAAATTGAATTGTGGCCCTGTCTGGCATGGCATCTGGCACTTCACCGTTGTATAGCTGCGACATGGTGTTGTTTAGTATCGGGTCAATTTGATTGCGAACCGCTGTGCGCTGTTCTTTTATCTGCGCCTCAGCCATGCTGTCGATTTTATTCACCGATACCGGATCGAGTCCGGTTTTGTTTTTTCGGTACCGCGCCAGCCAGCCGCGAGTCTCCGCCGGGAGATTGCGAATAAATTCAGCTTCGGAAACCTCACCTTTTCGCGGATCGCCAATCTTATCGATCAACTTATCAACGCGGCCTTGCCCCCAGTTATATGCCGCACCTGCCAAAGTCTCCGAGCCATATTTACCATAAAGCTCGTTGGCGTAATCGCTGGCCAGCAGCGCGTTTTGCTGTTCGTCTTTCGGGTCGTATTGCAGTCCGCGCTTGGCTGCCAACTCTTTGCCCGTGGCCGGCATCAGCTGATATTTCCCCTGCGCACCCTCTGATGAAGTGACTATGCTTCCGTCGGCATTAAAATGCTTCCCGCCGGACTCAACTATCGAAATTGCCCGCATATCCAATCCGGCGCCGCTGTTGGACATGAAATCCCCGTTCAGCCATCCGGTGGGGTTGCTTATGGCATAGTTTTGCGCTCGCCATTCCATGGCCTTTTGATTTGCCTCAGACACTGCCGCAGTAATTTGATCTGCAGACCAGCCTTGCGCCTGGCCATATAGCTCGATCGAATGGCGCCGCGCTCCACGAATCAGCCCCGCCGCTTGAGGATCGTCAAAGGCCGAAGCCTCTTGCTCTACCGAATTTTGCACCGTGGCGTTAAGCTGTTGGCGCTGAGCAGATGCGGTTTGGCTGATTTCGAAATTTTTATATGTGCTGGCACGGCGGATTTGCGCGGCTTTCCACTGCGCATCAAAGTAAATTTGCTGGCTTGGAGGTACTCTTTTTCTGGCCTCGTCATAATCGGTTGCGTCTTGCTTATCCATGTCAACGCCGACGCCAGCGGAATTGAACCCCTGCCGTGTAACAAGCGCGCCTGTTTCGGGGTTTTCCCACCGATCGTTAGACTTCGCTTCAAGGTCGGTAAGGATCGCCTGAGTCGCTGCCAAATCTGCTTTATCTTGGACGCGCTGAATATCGCCAGCGGCCTGTCCTACAGCGACGCCGAGGCCAGATACTGCACCACCAATTGCACCCGCCCCCCTAACATCGACTCGAGTAGGATTAACCTCCGGCGTCACATTGCCAAAATTTCCGGTTGGTATCCGCATCAGCGCACCCCCATATTTGAGAACATGTTATTCGACGCCGCGGTGCCGGTGTTTGTCGTCGTTGTTGGATTGGCTTTTTTCCAGCCGGAGTAACCGGTGCCGGCAGCGGACAGCAGCGAGCTGCCCGCGTTGATATAGCCGGACGTCGCCGCATTGCGGCCGCTGAGTCGGTCGGCCTGCGCCTGCGCGTTGTACCGCGCGCCGGTGTTCATGCCGTTCAGGATCGTCGTGTATGCGTCCTGCTCGGCGTCGCCGGTGATGCCGGACGTGATGCGCAGCGCCGTACCCTCGCCAGTTTCTACGCCCGACGCCGCCAGCGCCGCGTTTGCCTGTGCGGCCTGCTCACGCCCTGCCTTGCGTATTCTGTCGGCCTGTACGCGCGCTGATGCGCGTGCGGCCTCGGCGTCTGCGTTCGCCTGATCCGCCTGGTAGTTCGCCATTTTCTGCTGCTGGATACCGCTTGCAGCAGCGCCGCCGGCAGCCAGCACCGATGATGCAACCAGCGCTATTTCCACACCTGTGCACATAATCAAATCTCCTTCGAATACAACAGGCCAGTACGCGACAGGCCAAGACGTTCATACATCGCGCCGGTGCGTTCTTCGTGTACGCCCGTGGTGATGCCCATATTGATAACGGCGGCGCCATTGTCAGCGGCCCACGCGATAAAGGTTTTAGCCAGGCGCGGGCCGGCAGATCCGCCGCGGTGTTCAGGCGCGATAAACAGCCCGTACTCGAACGCCATCAGCTTGCGCGAAAACCACTGCTCGGCGATGCCACCGGCCAGCCAGCCGATCACCTGACTGTCGCGCTCGGCCACCAGCACGCACCCACCCGGAGCGGCAATCAGGTGTTGCGCCAGCTCGGCGCATTTCTGCTCGTCGAATGGCGAGGTTTCCGCGTAGCGCGATTCCAGGTACATGCGGGCGCCAAGCTCAATCAGTGCCGGGATATCCCCGGCGGTTGCGTTGCGGATCATTGTCAGCCCCCGTTGCTGGTGAAAGTGGTGATAATGGCCAGAAGGTGGAACGGCAGCGGTTGGCGCTGCTGGATAAGCAGCGTGTCCTCGCCCTTTTCCCAGCCCAGCTTTCCGAAGAAGTGATCGCCGGTGAACAGCGGCGCCGGCTGATTGAGGATTTTCGGGCCGAATGTACGGAACGGGATCACCTGGCCGTTGCACTCGGCGCCAGTGGTTTCGAGGAATCGCATCGTCACTTCGCTGGTGCGTTTCTTGGCGCTCTGCGTTGTCCCCTCGGTGGTGCCTACTTCTGGCGTTAGCGTTTGGATGGTGGATTCAAAATGCAGGCCGATTTCCACGCGGTTGGCTTTTCGTGTCAGTGTGATCTGCCCGCCGGAAACCACCTGCGCAGGCATCACAGAACCGTCAGCCACTACATCGACAGTCTGCCCCTCGAGGTGATTTAACCCTGCCCACGTCGTCGCCCCGGCCTCGCTGCTGCCGGTTACGGCGGCGTCGGTGTACAGCGTCGAATCGAACACTTCGATATAGCGCACTAGCTCACCGCCGAAATCCCGGCGCACCAGCGCGTAAACCACGTCGTTGCTGTCTGACGGAATAGACGCCACGGACTCAAAGCCGCCGGCGGTGATCTGGCGAGACCAGGCGATCACCTCCTGAGCCCGGTCGATTGCCATCGTCACCATTACGCCGTCGGTGCGTACAAGCCAAATAAAGGCGTCAGGCTGTTGCTGGTACGCCATATCGATCACGCCGCCGGCGGTGATGTGTTCCGCCAGCACCGTCATATCGTTGGCCGAATATGAAACAAAACTGTCCGGATCATAGGCCACGGCGTAGAGCTTTCGGCCGGCACGCTGCACGAACATGATTTCGGTACCGACGCGCACCGGGCGGATCCCGTTGCAGCCGTAGGGGCTGGGGTTTTTCACCGAGATATTTGTCGGGGTGATCGCCGCATCGTTGCCGGCGGTGATCGTGAACTCTCCGCCGTACGTCAGCGCAATCAGCGTGTTCATTTGCGCCAGGTGCACAATCGGGTTGAGCTGGTCGGAAGACAGCGTAAAGCTGATCGCCTTATCGTCGTCGGTACCCAGTTCAAACGACAGGTAAACGCCGGTTTCACTAAACCAAATAGTTTGCGGATACCTGACAGAGCCGGCCAGAACGAGGCGCTGTTGATGCAGTGTCACGGCGCCAGGGTAGCCGTATTCGTCAGTCCATACCGTGTCTTCGCGCGTCCACGCACCCGGCGACGCTGCCTGTGTGGCGGTTAGGTCAGTGCGGATAACGCCGACGGCAATCTGCTCGCTGGTGATGCTCTTGATCAGCACCAGGCCGCTGTTAATACGGACGTATGAGCCAACATCCTCGGCAACCCAACCGGGGCCGGTGAATGGCGCCGGATCCTCGCTGTCTTTCGGTGGCTCGTCGTCGCTCAGCGTCAGCGTGATTTCTGAGCCTATAAACTCCTTAACTGACGGCTTGCACCATTTTTCCGGCGTGTCGCGAATTTCGTCGAACGGCTCAACGATAAACGGGCATGGCTCGAGCACCCAATCAAGTTGCCCGCGTCGCTGCAGTCGATGCGGTTTAACGCCCTGGTGTACCAGAAACATGGTATCGGCGCCCTGAACGTAATTTACGGCCGGCAGCATGGCGGAGCTGTAAGGGCTAGCGATTTCATACGGGGTGTTGTCGTCGTTCACCAGCTGCGCGCCGTTCTGGAAAATCCGCATGTAGCCGTCGCCAAACTCCAAAACGTACGCCTGAGAGCGGTTAAAAACGTAGGGGATCAGCCGGGCGCCGCGATCGCCATATTTGGCCGCAGCCGCGTAACGGGTGCCGGGGCGACGCATAACCCCGCCCTGTACCACACAAACAGCGTTCTCGATCTGCTTGGCGCCGTTGGCGTAACGCGCGATATCAACGCGGCCCATGAGACGCGGGGAAATCTCGCCGGCGGTGAAGTTGGTTTTTATCAGGTTGGCGCGCACGGTCAGAACCTCGAATCGTAAGTTGGATAGCCGCCAAGTTCTTCCGGCGGATCTTCCTGCCCGTCAATAGCCTTGGCTTGGCGCAGCAGGTAGGCAGCCTCCTGGGTCAGGCTGTCGCGCAGGCTGGCGGATGCCGTTACCGCATAGGCCAGCTTGGCCGCCATGGTGGCTTCGGCCAGATTGACCAGCGCCGAGTCCCAGGTCGATTCGTCTTCGTTGCGGAAGATGTAGCGCAGGCGGATCACGTTCTGATTTGCCAGCAGCTTCTTGCCCTCGATGCGATACGGGATTTCGTCCCAATCTTCGCCGATGGAAAGGATGCGGATCAGGTCACCAGGTAACGGAAACTGGAAACCGAATCCAAACGCCGGCGCCGTGCTGCTGGGTGAAAGCACCACGCGTTTAACCGCGCAATTCCATGGGTGCTTGCGCAGCAGGTCATTGCGCACAGTCGGGTAGATATTTGAGCACAGGCGGGCGTGTTCGGTGTTTTCGTCAAAGCTGTTGATCGGGTGCGCGCCGAGCGCGAGCAGTGCGTTAGAGCAGATAGAAATACTGGAAGCCATGGCGTTACCTCATGAAAAAGGCCGGGGTGTTATCCCCGGCAAAGGAGCGCTGGCATTAAGCGGTGAAGTCGATCGCGACAACCTTGTTTTCGGCTGCGCGGCCGGCGCCATATGACGCATCGACAGAAATCTGAATGGTGTTGTTCTTGTCACGGCGCGGGCCGATATCGGTGTTGTACTCTGCACCGGTACCGAAATGCACCGCGGACTTGCACCAGGCGGCGGCGGTCTTGGTGGTGACAGCCGGATCGCCGGAGCTGGCCGAGTCCAGTTTTTCGTATGCCAACCACTTGAAGCCCAACCAGTTGCCGGACACCGCACCTTCCTGCAGCATTTTCACCGCCATGTAATCGGCGCTGGTCAGGGTGGTATCGCTCAGGATCTGCGTCAGCATGTCGGCGTTGTACGTGATGAACAGCTCTTCGCCGTTCTGTTCGTCACACTCGTTGCGGCGGAACATGGCCTTAGCGGCGATCAGCTTGGCCTTGGTCATGCCGGTACCGCCGGCCACAATCTTCTGAGACGCCGGCAGCGCCACAGGAGCATAGGCGCCAGTGTCCGAGGTTTTGCGCAGAACGGTATCCAGCAACGCGCGGTAAATCACGTCGTCCTTTTTGCGGTTCGCGGCCGCCAGGGTCAGTTGCAGATATGGCCCCTGCGGGTCGGCGATCAGTTTGCGCAGATCGCGTTTTTCCACCGGCACGAACACGCCGTAGTCCGCCATCAGCGCGTTACGGGTACCCGCTTCAGGCAGATCCCAAACCGTATCGCCGAAGCGCTCGGTGATTGGGTTCATCTCAATGGTGCCCATATCGTTGATGGTGAACGATGCGCCGGTAATCATCCCGCGATCGTGTACGGCAGCTTGCAGGCGCGAGTCCTTCTGCTGCGATGCGATTTCGAAAGAATCATGGAACTGCTGCACAAAGGCGGCGGTGATCATGTTCTTGTTCGGATCAAAAGCCATTTTTATCACTCCAAAGATTATCGCCTGCGAGGTATCGGTTTCCCGGCTCGGTTCAACGCTGGCCGGTTGGCGCATACGGTCAGCGGGGAATCAGGTATCCGGCTACCACGCCGGGCTGTTGGAGTGATTTTGTTGCGTGTGCGCGGTCGGAATCCCGACCAAATGAAAACGCCAGCGGTTAGGCTGGCGCTCGATGTTGTGTGGAGGCTGTTACTCTTCTTTCTGGCGCAGCAGTTCTCGCAGGTGTGCGTCGTCATGCATGCGCTGTTTCAACAGGTAGCCCTCAAGCATCCAGATTTTTTGCACAGCGTTGTCGCGGGCGATCTTGCGGCCGATCTCGGCGTCGAAGTTCTCAGGGCTGGCGCAGGCGCTTTCGCCGGTGACGGTAAAGCCATTCTCTAAAACCAGAACGCAAAACGTTAGCAGGCGAAGCTGATTCGCGTCATCAAGCTCTACAGCGGGAATATCCTCCCTATTGGCCAACGCGCCAATGCGGCCGTCGTACCCAGTGAAGTAATGTTCGCTGGTGATAACGTTCTCGATATGGTCAGGCGTTACGCGCGGCGCGGTTTTGCCTTTGGCTTGGATTTCCTGCTCGATTTCTTTGTCGGACATTGGTCTTTCCTCGGATTATGCGACGGTTTGGTCGCCATAGGTTTTCTGGTAGAACGCGCGCACCTGGGCAGATACACGTTCGTGATCTGCGTGTTTCGGGTTGCTGTAAGCCTCGGACTTCATCAGGTCTCGGATGCTCTGTTGCTCTTCGAGATTGATTTGGCCATTACCAACGGTGGTATCCTCGCCCATCTCCGCACCGATTTTCGCCAGCATGCGGATAACCATCGGGTTGTTGCCGATCTCGTCCATCTTGCCTTGGTCTGCAGGGTCAGCCAGCGACATAAACGCGCGGTGTGCCAGCCCGATATTTTTCTGGAATTCCGCATCTGTTTTCCACGTGCCGCGCAGCTCAGTAGCCGCCGCCTCTTGATCCAACTCGGCAGCACCGCCCACCAGTACCGGTGCGCGGCTCATGTACTCGCCAAGGATGAAGCCCATCTGATCGTTGGTGATGCCCTTGGCGTGCGCCGCCTTGAGGAATCCCTGCATCTCAGGGTCGGCCTTGAACTCGTCCCATTTGAATCCCTCGGCCTCTACCTTCGGGGAATATTCTTCGACAGTTTTCGGCGGAACATCGCCGCTGCCGAAGCGCTTGGAGAGGTGCGAATAAGCATCCGCCAGCTTGCGCGCCGAGTCTTGCAGGTTAAATTTTCCATCAGCGCCGCTGGTGCGGTACTTCTCAGGAATAAAATCACCCTCGGCCGCCTGGTCAGTGGCACCGGTGCTGAGCAGAGAATTGCCGCCAGCATCACCAGTATCTGGTTTATCCGCATCGCCATTACCCCCAGCGTCAGCGCCTGCATCTGCGTTCATGAAAAGGTGTTTAAGCTTCCACATCGTCGTTTACTCCGTCTGCCAGATTAAGCTGGCGCAAAATGAAATCGAGCACGTCACGTTGCCCGGCCTTAAAACAGGTTTGGCGGTCACCCTCAGGGCCGCCCTTCACAAAAATTGATCCACCGAAACGCCGGGTTAATTCGTCCAGCACCTCGGCGCCGCCGGCCGTCTCTTCAAACAGCCGCTTGTAATCCAGTGGTGAAACTTTCTTGATGCCCATCAACCCCCCGCCAGTTGTTGGCCAATTGCTTCACCAGCGCTCTGTCCTGCCGCGCCTGCCGCCTGCTGGCCGGCCTGCATCAGCAATGCCTGTTGCTGTTGTTGCTGCTGCGCCTTAGCGCGCTGGTCGCGCAGCGTGGACACGTCCGCCGACGAGCGCATAACCTTGGCCGGTACACCCAGCGCCTCGCCGACAACGCGGCTTGCTTCGTCGCTGTCCATGTTGTCGATAATGTCCGGGTAAACCTGCACCAGCTGCATAACGTTCTGGGCGTAACGCTCAATCGCTGTGACGTCCTCCAGCTTCTGTGCGCGCGCCAGCGGCGAGATATAACGCACGTTGAAGTTTGCGGCGTTCATGCTCTCCGGCGGCTCAGGGAACACGCCAGCGCGGAACGCGATACCGAAACAGCGCTCGACAAGCGGCTGCAGGTATTCCGCCTGGAATCGTCCGTATACCGGCCCCAGCAACTGGCGGATCAGTGCGACGCGCACATGCACTTCGGTGGCCGTCATGGCCGGGCCGTCTTGCGGCTGCAGCTGGTCGGCCATCATGATCTTGCGGATTGACGCCTGCAGACGTTCCTCAGCGGTGAATGCGACGTTGAAATCGGAGCCGGTCAGCAGTGGTTTCATGCTGTCGACGCTGTTGGCCACAATGATGCGGCGCGGCCCCACCTTGACGGTGCGAGGATTAAGCACGCCGTCATCCTCGGCGATCCACATGCCTGAAATCGCCAAATCCTGCGCAGCTTTCTCCATGCGTTTGGTTTCGTTCAGCTCCTTGCAATCGGGCAGCGCGTCATAAACCGGGCCGATGCCGTACGAACCGCCGGGGATTTTCATCCAGCGCGGCACGCAGCATGGGAATTCGTGATATCCGGATTCACGCACCACCTTCTTGGCGGTCACGTCGATGTTGTACGACGCGAAGCGAAGGTTTTTAGCCAGGCGCGCGTTAACCATGTAATTCGTACGCGGGAAGATCGCATGCAGAAAATCAAACTTGTCGTCTGGCTTTTTCTTGGCAGCGTCGCGGATCTTCTCGCTTACCGCATCTTGGCCAAACTCGGCGATCGCCTGCTCGGCGGTCAGCTGGTAGCAGCGGAAAATCGTATCGACAATGCCGTCCTTGCGGGTCGATGCAACGTAGCACTGCGCCAGCGGCCACTGCTGGAATGAATAGCCGCCCTCGTCCCGGTCTTCATCGACGTACAGCACAAACCAGCCGGCACATACCACATCGAGATTTGCCTCGTAGCCCTCGGCGTCGAAGTTGGCCGCGTGGATGTTTTCCCAAACCAGCGTTGCGCAGGTAGAAAGCCACGCCTTGGCGTCGTCCGGCAGGGATTCGCTGTCGAGATTCAGCCACTGCGCGTTAGCCGGCGTCATGCCGGACATGAGAGCAGACGCGAGCATGCGCGAGCTATCGGTCGCCGTGCCGTCCAGTAGCTTGGCAACCTTGTGCTTTGCGCTCTGGGCGTCCAGCACCTCAGACGAGAAACCAGCGCCGCGCAGCGGGTACGTGTAGTCGTAGCACTCCCGCCAGACGCTTTCGTGCATCTGGCGAGAAGCCTTGAGCGTGTTCACGCGTTTAATCAGCCTTGCGGCGGTGTCGTCCATCAATCACGCCCCCAGCGTTGATTTGTTGCCTGCCGCCTGAGCACCACTTGCGAGCAGTGAATCACCGGCATCTGCGGCCCCCTCTGCGCCGCTGGCCAGCAGTGAGGAGCCTTTCTTGCGCTTTTTACGGCTTGCGGCGTCGGCGTTTGCAGATTTAGCCGCGGCGTCTGCTGCTGCGTCGGCTTCTGCCTGCGGGTCGGTCTGCACAACTTTCGGTGTAGATCCACACATAACGGTTTCCTTAGCCTGGTACGTGCCAGCCGTGTTCGGTTAAAACAGGTTTGCCCGGTGCTGGCTGCTTCTTGCCCTCTTCGTTCGTCACCATCGGTCCGGCGCCGCCGGTTGCCACATCGGTGGCTTTCTTCACCAGGGTGAGGAATTCGAGGTTATCGGTCAGGCGGTGATCGTCAGCGTCGAGGAACTCCAGCCTTTCGAATCGAGCGATAATTGCTGCGCCCTGTTCATTCAGGCCGGAAAGGATCACGTTACGCTCCTCCAGTGTTGCGCCGTCGAGCAGCTTCGCAACACGCTGCTGCAGAATCGCTGTTTTGTCATCGCCGGCAGGTTCCGGCTCGCCTGCGGTAATCAGCGTGGCGCCAGCGGTGGCGGAGTTCAGCTGTTCCGGCGTATTTGCGGGCTGCTGCACGACAGAATTCAACAGCAGTGCGTCAGTGGCGTTTTCTTCCGGCCGCTGATTTTCCTGTCCAGGGGTTTGGATTTCTTTACGTGGTCGTCCCATTGCGTTTACTCCGTGGATTGATGAGCGGTCATTGTCTGCCCTGCTTGCGGTCGGATTCCCGACCAATTACCGGGCGCTTGAATGTCCACCATTGCCGGTAAAGCACCGTCGGCAGGCTGCCACGGTCTGAGCCTGTCGCTTGGCACCAGAGAGCGATCAGCGCCTCACCGTCTCCATGGCGCGGCTCAGATCCCGATTTCCAGCCGAGAACGGCAGATTTCGATACGCCCAATTCCTCCGCGATGCTCTGCGTTGCCATGCGGGTGCGGTTGATATCGGTAATCACGCGAAACCAGTCGGTGCGGAATGTTGCGACGAGAGGCATAATCAGCCCCCTAAACGCGCGCGTGCGCGAGCATAGAGAGGGGTGAACGCGCCGCCGGCCATTGCAAGAAGATGGGCCAAACAGGATTTTGTTCTTTTCCACCGCTGGGCGCCCTCTGACTTTTCGCTATTTCCTGCTGCTCTTAGGGATAGGATTAAATTCTGCATTCGCGCAATTCCTCCACTTCCCTTGTGACTTGTTCCAGCAATTCCAGCTCAGAGCCGTAATTCTTCTCCCATGTTTTCCTTCCTGCGTGTACAGCTACACCGTGGCCGCCAGTGCGGTGATGCGGTGGGCATAATGGGAGAGTTTGCTTATGGGTGGCGCGCTGTGCTGTGCCCTGTCCTGTGCGGATATGGTGTATTTCTGCAGGGGATGGGCCGTAACCCAGGTTGCGGCAGACGACGCAGCCAAGCTCTGCCACGTCGGATAACCATTGTTTTTCGTCTTTGGTCGCCATGGTTCCCCCTATGCCGTGTAGCTGAGCAGTTGGGAGGCGGCGTTTTCTGCAGCCTGCTGATCTGGGAACGCCCGGAACAGAATGAAATTCCAGAGCACATCGATGGTGGCTTTGTAGAGCTGGGCAAACTCGATGTCGTCCATCTTTGCGAACGATACGCTGCGGGGTTCTTTGCGCTCGCTGCCATCCGGCATCTGGTATGCGGTGTAATGGCCGGATTGGATCGTTACCCAGGCGCGGAATGCCTCGAACGATTTTGCGGCGCTGATATTCCCGGCGCGCTTTTCTGCCACATCCTGCAGATATTCGTCGGCGGCTGCCTGCAGCGTGCTTTCGTTCCCGGCGTAATACGCGAGGAATTTCACGTAACCGGTGATCAGCTCTTTGTCGGTCGGCGATATGGCACCGCCGGTCGGTTCCCAATACTGGAAGCCGAGATTCAGCAGGGAGAAATACTTGCGGTGAAATGCCGGGTTGCGAGCCTGGCTAAAATCGGCATACAGAACGGCGCCGATCTTCACTTTGGTTTTCAGGAATTCGATCGCGTCCGGGGTGGCCGGCACTAACAAATTTCCTGCGGATTTTACAAACGAATACTGCGCCATGGGCTTTCTCCGGTGGCGCAGCAGTTGCTCAGAATTCGAACGGGCTGGGTGTTCAGTCCAGCCCGTTAATTATAGCGCGTTTCCATCAGGTCTCACAACTGAATAACCTGCGGATTTTGCCAAATCAATCAACGCGTTAAATGATACTATATGCTCGTTTTCCTTAACGATGCGAGTGCCTGTGATTGAGCCTTTTTCACATGTTATTACTACTCTCCCGGTATTGGGCAATGACTTAATCAACTCTTCAATATCAATCAATTAACTATCTCTTTATTGTGTACCGCAATGATATTGCACCAAAATACTGTACATATAAACAGTAGTTATTTTTGTGCTGTACGTCAAACAAAAGGCCGAGGCACTAAAAAAGGCCGCCTTCGCGACCTTTAATTTTACTCCCCACCATCCGGCACTGTTCGCACTGGCTGGGCGGTGCACAGCACACGAAACTCGTAATCGTTGTCCGTCGCGTGTTGCACGCTCATCTCTGCGTGTAGCTCTGCTGTGATGCGCTCCCAGTCTCCCCACATGTTGTGGCCGCTGTTCCAGTAGCGCATTTCCCATGCCACCGGCTGCGCCTCCCGGTTAGCCGCCACCGCAAATTCCAGTGCGTCGATATGCTCCACGATGGCCTTGATAGTCTTTTGGCTGGCGTACTGCCATAGGCCTGACTCTAATTCGCATTTCTCCTTTGCGCTTTCTGGTTCTGCCTTGGCTATTGCCCGCATGTATTTCAGTAGCGCTCGAAACTCTTTGGTTGTTTCAACAGCGCTCAACTGCTCGGTCGTTAGTGTCATGCATCATCCCCATCTACGGCTACAGTGAGACCAGCACCAAGAAGCATTGAGATAACATCCAGGCGGTAGTTATGTGCACCATCAGACCATTGATATCTGTCGCCGGAAGATGATTGGCGTATGTCAGGCAACCGCACCGGCGTAGCCAGCTTGGCTTCCAGCTCGGCGATGCGCTTATCCTTCGCTTCCAGCTCTGCCAGCAGGGCGGAGACGTACTCTTGCGAGTAGAGTGGGGAATTTTCGACTCCATCAGCGATAAGCTCATCACGTTCGTCTTCTTCCGTTGTGGCATGTTGCAGACCGTATGCATGCCAAGTCCACGCCACCGGCTTGCTCAGTTCGTTCAGCTTATTGTCCATCACTCGCTATCCTCATCATCGCGCTTAACGATATAGAACTCTTTGCAGCCACAGCGTGGACAGGTTGAATCCTTAACAGGCACGCCACCAATCGGCTTACCTTCAACCATGACGCGCTCGGAGTGCAGGTGAACCAGCTTGCACTTCCTTCTGCAGCATTCGTATGTGTCGTTTGCCATGCTCATAATGCTTTCTCCTGGGCCTCGGCCCCCTTCACGAAGATGATCCAATGCGTCTTATCGTTTTTGCCGGTGCGCTGCCAGATAGCCGGATTTTCATCAGTGAGGGCGATGATCTGGCTAACGGGTATCTGGGTTTCGTTCCATTTGAAGATCAGCACGCCGTGTGGCCGCAGAACGCGGAAGGCCTCAGCGAACCCGGTACGCAGTTCATCGCGCCAGGTTTCGCGGTCGAGCTTCCCGTACTTTTTGCCCTGCCAGCCGTTGGGGCCGACGCGCTCCAGGTGCGGCGGATCGAACACGACGACAGGAAAACTGCCGTCTGCGAACGGCAGCGCAGTGAAGTCGGCGATCAGGTCAGGAGAGATAACCAGCTTTCTGCCGTCGCACAGGGTGTGGCTCTCGCTCCGCTTGTCGCTGAACACAGCGCGCTCGTCTTCTTTGTCGAACCAGAACATGCGGGAGCCACAGCACATATCCAGAATGCTTTTGCCGTCGAGGCTCAGTTCATTTGCTGGTATCATTTCAGCACCTCCCAGGTGATCACCGCCGTCACAATAACTGCCCAGAAAATCGAGCATGCCCAGAACATCGTCGCCCATGGGTTGTTGATCACCCAGCCCTTAAAATATGTCATTGCCCCTTACCCTCTCTGCGGTCACGCCAGTAATTCAGGCGTGCTCTGAAATGTTCCCGGTATTGCTCCGGCGCCTCTTCAATCGCCACCAGCACAGTGTTGCGGGTGATCTTCCTCGCGAATAAATCGCGTACCAGGCCGCAGGCGCGCAGGTCGAACTGCTCTAAATCGCGTTGTTCCTGCGTCCAGGCGCCTCGATTGAATGGCAGACCGGGCGGTAGATAGTCCGATTGCCCGGCCATGGTTTATGCCCTCGATTCGGCCGCCAGACGGCGCATGACGTCTTTTTCACGTGGGGGTAACCCACTTGCCACGCTTTTCTGTATCTCGCGGCGTACGGCCGTTAGAGGCTTCAGGATGTGCAGCACACGATCGAGGGGCATGCGGAGCATCAGCGCGATGCACTCGGGGGAACGCCCCAGGCGCTGCAGCTCGTAGATACCGGTCATCACCCGGCGGCCGTAGCTGATACGGTCACCGATTTTGACGATCGGGCCGGATTCGGCTGCCGGCCGGGCGACGCGCTGAGGTTTTGGTGGTGGGCAGTACGGCGCGCGGGAACGGGCGCGGGCTGCCTGGTTGATGCGGTCGAGAATCGCCGGCGCGTGGTCGCATCCGTCATCCATCACAAACCGCTTATCGCGGATCATTTCGTTGATAGTGCTCATGGTCTTTCCTCGTTTTGGTCGTTCAAGCGCTGGTCAGGCGCCGGTTAAAATGGCTTTGTCGCGTAACGTCGTTCTTTCGGTTTGGGTTGCTGTGCCTCCTTCTGAATGCGGGTTGCCTCCTCTGCCACTACCTGATCGCAGGCGACGAAGTGGCCGTTTTTAAACTCCTGGTAAACTGTGCCACAGGGGCCGAATCGGTTTTTACCAACGATGATTTCTGCGTAGCGCGCCGCCGGTCCGTCCGGGTTATAAACCCCGTCACGGTACAGCAACACGATGCTGTCGGCGTCCTGCTCAATCCTGCCGGACTCGCTGAGGTCGGACATTGTCGGCCGCCGGGCGGTGACCGGACGATCATCGACTTTCCGCGATAACTGGCTCAGCGCCAGCACCGGCGTTTTGCTCCGCATGGCCATGGTTTTCAGGCTGCGGGAAATATGGCCCATGGCCAGATCATTGCGCTCTGCTTTGGGCTTGGCGATCAGGCCCAGATAATCGACCATGGCGACCGCCAAGTGCGGGTAGCGGCGTTTGTGCGTTTCGGTTATAGCGCGGATCTGGTCAACGTTGAGATCGGTGGCGTCAACAATCCAGATGTCGCGGTTGTTCAGCACCTCGAGCGCCGTGTGTATCCGCCCCCAGTCCTCGTCACAGAGCGATTCCGGCTTGCGCAGCTTCGACACGGACAGGTTTCCGGCCCCGGCAACTGAACGCTCTACCATCTGCAGCGCCGCCATTTCCATGCTGAAAATCAGTGCCCCGCCGCCGTCGCGCGTAGCGCCCTCGATCACCTTCAACGCAAATTCGGTTTTACCCATACCCGGGCGGCCGGCGACAACGATCAGATCTTGCGGGTTCCAGCTGCCGGTAATCGCGTCCAGCTCAGCAATGCCGCTGTGCAGGTTGCGCATTTCAGCGTCGCCATTCATGCGGCGATCCATCAAGTCCATGTAACCGCCCAGCAGCTCGCCCAGGTGCACCGGCACCACGCCGCCGGTATCGGCAGACATTTCAATCAGCTTGCTTACTGCCGACTGGATCGCCGCGTCGCGCTGCTCTTGGTTTCTGGCGTTGCGGATGCTATCGGCGCCATCTTGCAGCAGCGTGGCCATTTGGCGGCTGCGCCAGCCCTTGGTTGCCAGCGTCGCGAAGCCTTTCAGGTTGGCCAGCGTGCCTGGCATGCGGCTGACTTCCACCAGCGAAGCCAGGCTATCGCCGCCGAGCGCCTCGCTGATCAGCACCACGTCGATCACACCGTGCGTCAGCGCCTGTTTTTTAATTTCCCGGTAGGCCTCGCGGTAAAACCGGATGCTGAAAGCGTCCTCGGGCATGGTCGCAATTACGTCCAGCGCGTCAGGTGTGGCACCGCCAACCAGCAGGCCGCTCAGCACGGTCGCTTCCATCTCCTGCGGCGTCATAGCGAACCCTCGCGGGTTTTAACCAGCACTTCGGAGCGGAGCAGGTAATCGAACCCAGCGCGCCAGCCGCGGTTGTTGTCGCCGAAGTAAAACGGTCCGGCAGTGTCGGCGAACGTTTCAAGGTAGGCTTTCACCGCGTCAAGGGTCGGTTCATGCAGCTCACCCAGCAGGCGCTTGATTTGGCGTTTTCGCTTGTCGTTCAGTTCCTGCACCTTCGGCAGCCGATCACCAAGGATTTCGTTGTAGGCGTCAGCCACGTCCTGATATTTAATTTTTGACTTATCCGGCGCGCCAGCGTCGTCCCCCTCTAGGGGGTTAGGGGGTGATTCATTGACTGGTTCAAAAGACTGACTGATTCTGGGTGCAGGAGCTGCACCACCCCCTGGTGCAGGAGCTGCACCATAGGGTGCAGGATTTGCACCACTGCCAGATAAGGTGATGTGGTAAACATTTGAGCGATTAAGTCCGTTCTCAGCCAGGCGTTTTTCGATGCGCACCAGCCCATCTTTGACCAGCTGCTGAATGTGATTTTGCACCGAGCGCTCGGAGATTTCGCACTGCTCAGCGATGTAAGGCACCGACGGCCAGCATTCACCCTGATCGCTGGCATTGTCGGCCAGTTTCAGCAGCACTAATTTGCGCAGCGGGTTGCCAACTTTGATTTTCATGGCCCGCACCATCAGTTCCATGCTCATGATCAGATCCCCAGAGAGTCTGCAAGCTGGCGGCACGCGTCCTGGTACTGCTCCGGCGATAAGTTTTCTTCACGCAGCGCGGCCTTGCCCTGCTCGTATTGTTCCCAGACGGCATGCGCGGCAGCCTGGCGATCTTCAAATATCGGTCTGATTTCTGCGGCGTCGGCGGGCATGCCATTCAGGCGCCAGCCGTTCCGGTATGTGATGTGGTTGGCTTGCATTGGTCTTTCCTCGGTACAAAGTTTTTACGCGGCGCTGGTCAGGCGCTGGGTTTCCTGCAGGGCGACAAGTGCGCCGGCAATGCGCTGCGGCGTGTCACAGGCGCCAAGCAGGATTGCGATAATCGCGGCGGCAAATTCACGTATGGCCACCGAAAGCAAATACTGTTGAGTCGGGCCGGCCAGCCTGGCGCGCCGTTCCGCCGGCAGCGCAGCGAGCATGGCGTCGGCCAGCTCCTGCACCTTCTCACGCGCGGCTTTCGACTCGCTGCGCATGTGGCGGAAAATCGCCTGCCGGTTGGTGTTGATCGCTCGCCAGTCGGCGGCGCCGGTTTCATCCTCGATCGGATACAGCCGAACCCGGCCACCGTCGGCGCCGAGCAGGAACCATGCGCGCGTGATCTCGATGGCAACGTGTTCCTGCCCCTGCTCCGCCGCCCAGCTCACGATCTCGTTTTTCAGTTTTTCGATGTTTTCCACTTCGCGTCTCCTGTCGCTCGAAAACCAATTTTGCTTAATCGGATTTCGGTGGGGTTGGTTGTTAAGCTGCACCCTTGTTGACACCGTCGCGGTTTTGATAAAGCGCGGGATCGTATTTCAGGGCACCGTTAGTAATACGTTCAAGACGAGCGGCACGCCCTTCGGGAACAAGCTCGCCCCATGCGTAAACAGTTGGCTTTTTTACGCCGGCCGCAGCAGCCAGCCCTGCTTTAGTTTTGAAGAATGCGATTGCATCTGCGGTATACATACGGACACCTCTTGTTAGATTTGTCTAACAAACTAGATGTTCAGGATAACGAAGTCAAGAAAATTTAGAATAATCTAACTATGACATTACCCGGCGAGCGCATTCGTGCGCGAAGAAAAGAACTGAAACTCACCCAGCGCGCTCTTGCAAAGAACGTGCAGGTTGCCCACGTCACAATCTCGCAATGGGAGACGGGTGACAGTGAGCCAGGAGGGAAAAATCTATTTGCCCTCAGCAAGGCTTTACAATGCTCACCTACGTGGATTCTTTACGGAGATGAGAATCAGCAGCCAGGCGATCCGGTTGAGTTGCCGCGTCAACTCGATGAACGTGAGACTGAACTGCTGGATCTGTTTAAGGCATTACCAGAGTCTGAGAAAGAAGCCCACCTAGCCTCTCTTCGGGAAAAAGTCGATGGTCTGAACCGGCTGTTTGAAGAGCTGCTTCAAGCCAGAAAATCCCTATAAAAATTAACCCAATGTTTTCATGACGTTGGGTTTTTTATTGCTCATTTTGTTCGTTTTATCTAATTTTATGTTGACCGCAAAGTTAGAATTATCTAAATTACTTTCCATCAACAGCGCACTAACCCTGCAGCGGTTGTTCAGAAATGTTCCGCCAGCCGGGCGATACGCGGCAAAGGATTTAAACGTGGTGGTCGTAACTTCGGGGCGTTGTTCTCGGCCACCACAACCCGAAAGACATTGCTGTGTGTAGTCTTTCGCCCCGCGCGCCGGGGCAATTTTTTCACCCAGCAAATTGAGGAAAGACCAGCGGCCTGACCAGCCTGACAGCCGGGAAAGACCGGCAACCACCAGACGTAAAAAAACCCGCCGAAGCGGGTTCTTTTACCCCGGCGCCGACCAAAGCAACCGGGAATGACACAGGGGACCAACCCTGTATCGAGGAAAGACCAATAACCCATGGAGCTACTGATCAGCTCCGATTATATCAGGAGTCGCTATGAAAGCACTACAGATACCCGCAAAGCTGTATTTCTTGTTAAACACAAACTCTTACGGTGAAAAATACATCGTAAGCACTGCGGATTTATCCCTTCACGCCACCTATTACGTTCTACTCGAAACTCGCGATGCATCATTTGAGTTTTCAGTGCCGGAACCGATCGAGATTATCGGCAAGCAGGTTGACGCCCTACGCGCCAAGAAAGAGCAGATCGCCGCTGAGTCGATGAAGCAACAGCGCATCATTGAAGACCAGATCCAGCAGCTGCTTTGCATCGATCACACCCACATCGACGCTGACGAAATCCCATTCTGAGGGCGCGGCCATGGATATCGAAATGGATAACCTGAAATCAGAGCTGGTGCTGTGGTATGGAGTCGATCCAGCAAGCCAGCGCGATCAGTTCGAAGCCGCGGCGACGCACGGCTATTCCGACGAGGCGATCGAGGTTTTCACCTACATCGACGGCAACGCCGCCGACACCCGCGACCGCCTACTGATGGCCGTAATGATGGCGACGCCTGACACCCTGCAGCAGCGCCAGCGTGAGCTTTACAGCTGGTATTGCGACAACGTGAAAGCCGTAGCGCGCGAGAAGTTTTAACCCACCCCGGCGCCTGACCAGCGCCGTTTTTTAACAGAGGAAAGACCATGCCAATTTACATTTCACTTTTTGAGCCAAAGAAAAAGGCTCTGGTTAACGGCGCAGTGGCGCTGGTGATCGCGCTCGACGCGCCGAACAAGAAAGCGGCCGAGGGTATCGCGATCGGCAAGCTGTACGAAAAATACCCTGAAAGCGTTGATAACTTTTTCGGGGCGAAAACCGTGGAAGATCAGACCGGGCACCCTCGTCCGGCCATCGGTCAGTTCGATGAAAAATTTGCCGCTGAGAACGTATTCGACGGCAACGCATGGACGCCAAAAGAGCCAGAGCCGGAAGTGCCGGCCGGCCCGGTCGATTTGATGGCGCAGCCTGCAGATATTCGGATCGCCGCCGTCGTCATGTACTGCAATACCGAGATCGATCACCATCAGTTGTCGATGGCTGCGGATTTCATCAACGATGAAGAAACCCCGGACGATACCGGCATGCGCGACCTGATCACTGGTCTGCAGTCGGTAAAAGCGGTCGGAGCTATGTCACCCGAGGCGATTTTGCGGCTGGCGCAGGCTGTCATTCAGAGCTTTGGGGATGATATGCCGTCGCATGATGATGTTGTCGAGTTTGCTCAGGCTTGGGTGGATAATCCGCGCGACCGTGAAAACCTGACGCCAGCCAGCACCAGCACCAGCACCAGCACCAGCACCAGCACCGACAATACCGGCGGCGCGGCCGACTACAATACCCTGAGCATGCACACCGCACTGTCGATCATGGGCGTTAATCCTGCGGATGCGAAAGCGGCTGACGTGAAGAACGCCAAAGAGATTATCGCAAACCGCGATAACGATTGGCGCGCGTGGGACAAAACGCTGCGTGTGATCGTCGGCATTCTCAACGTCGAAACGGACGTGCGCCACGGCATCATTTCCGACGGCCTGAAAAACCTCAAGCTGATCAGCGACGACACAGAACGCCTGCACTTTGTGAAATCCCGTCTTGCTGGTCACCCTGCATGTGCCGAACTGGCGAACTATGGCAAGGGCGACGAGAGGCCGGTCGAGGTGGCCAACCTTGGCGGCGGCCGCTTCTCTATCGAAGGTCTGATCGGCAGCGGTGAGCAGCAGCATGCGGATCCAGACACGGCGCAATCTGCCGCCTCAAATCAGGGTGAAAAAACGGAAGTGGCGCAGCAGCAAGTTACCGATGCCGCGGCGGCGCAGGCCAAGCAGCAACTGGATCAGATGGGCTATAGCGTTTACGCCAACGCGCCAGCGGAGAAATCCCCGCAGCTGCAGCAGGCAGAAGAAAACGCCGACCGCGCAGAAGCACTGGCGCAGCAGCTGAAAGCCGACGATTTCCAGCAGCGCGCCGCGCAGGTTGAGCAAGTTATCGCTGAGCAATCGGCAGAGGATGGCGACAACCTCGGCATTTGGAACCGCGTTTATAAGACCGACGCTAAATTTACCAAGGCATTCAGCAATAACGGCGGCGGCACATCGATTAACGGCACCTACATGGTGATGCAGGCCACCAAAGTATTCGGGCCGCAGGGCATTAACTGGGGCGTAGAAATCATAGAGGAGCGTTTCGACAATGGCGCTCCAATCATGCGACCGGTGAAGCAGCAGGACGGAAGTTTTTTTCAAGAGATCATCCCGAACGGCGCAGGCGGTTATCTGTGTGAGGTAAACCACACCGTGAAAATCCGTCTGTGGTACAAGCACGGCGGTAAAACTGGCGAAGTGACCTCTTACGGCTGCACCCCATACATCTACGCTATGAACAGTGGCAAGCTTTTTAGCGACGGTGAAGCGCCGAAAAAGTCCCTCACTGACGCCACCAAGAAAGCCCTGTCACAACTCGGCTTCTCCGCCGACGTGTTCCTCGGCCTGTACGACGATCTGACCTACCGCCAAGAGAACGATGCAGAGTTCGCCCTCAAGAACGCCAGCGAGAAAGCCGAGGGTGTAACCCGCATGCGCGAAGAGTTGGACGAGCATCTGGCGAAAGTGGCTGAGACCCTAAAAGGCGCGGTCACGGCGAATGAAGCAACCAAGGTTCACGGTTCTGTCGCCCGTGAGATTGAAGCCCATCGCAAGGCCGCCGACGGAAAAGGCGATAAAGAGTTTGCCCAATACCTGGCCGGCCGCCTGCGCCGACTGACCGCCTTGAAAGATGAACGTATTGCCGCACTGACCGAGGAGAAAGCATCATGAGCAGAATACACAGCAACACGGCCATAGCTATTTCTGCCGATATGTCGAAGCTTCAGTCTCTGCTTGAAGATTCTGAATATGATGGCTCGGAACTAACGCCAGAAATGATCGCCGACACAATGGAAGGTTTAGAGCTACAACTCGGCGACAAACTTGATTCAGCATTTATTCACGTTCGCAATCTTGAGGGGCAATCCGACACGCTGGCGGCGGAAATCAAACGTCTGACCGACCGCAAAAATTCATTCGAGAACTGCGCCAAGTCGATCCGCAAGTACGTGCTGGCGTGCCTGCTGGCCAGCGGCCAGGGCTCCATTAAAACCACCGCAAATACGTTCACAGCGCGCAAAGGATCTGCCAGCGTGGTAGTCGACAATGCCGACCTGCTACCGGATGAACTGGTGACTGTGCAAACGGTGGTAGCGCCGGACAAGAAAGCCATCAAGGAGGCAATCGAGAACGGCGTGGAAGTCAAAGGCGCGCATATCGAAATCGGCGAACCATCGCTGCAGGTGCGGTAATCACCCGGCCCCGGCAACGGGGCCAATACTGAGGATCTCACATGCTGAGAATGTACCTGGCAAAAGGCGACGCCGTGCGCGTGCAGTTCTCCGACGGCACTATCGGCACCATCTGGGCCGAAAGTCGTAGTGAGCTGGTGTTTGACTTCCCCAACACCGAGCGGTTTAAGCGCGAGAAACAGGCGTTTAAAAAACCGATTACGCCAAATCAGAAATAACCACTACCGCCATGTTTGCATTGTTGGAAACCACACAACGGGGAACAGCAATGCAACCATGGCAACCAGGCGCCCGCCTACTCTCTGATTTCGACATCAAGATCGGCCGGCTGTCTGCCAGCGTCAGAAAAGCGACGCTGAGCGATGACGATATCACCCGGGCGTGTCGTGTGACCGACGACGCAATCGCCCAATTGCTGAAACCGAGGAAAGACCATGTCCAACAAACTGACCCTGGGGGAGTGGAATAAACGGCTCCCGCGCCCGCGCAGCCATGAAACCGTACGCCGCTGGATCCGCGCCGGGAAAATCTACCCTGCGCCGGTGCTGGATGGCCGGGAATATCTTTTTGATGAGCAGGCCGTGCGGATCGATACGCCGTGCAGCCCAACAAGCGAGCTACTGCAGAGAATCACCAATGGCAAGAACCAGAAACCACGCAAGGCGCGATCTCCCGCCAAACCTCTACGTCCGTAATGGCGGCTATTACTGCTACCGAGACCCGCGCACCGGTAAAGAATACGGGCTCGGACGCGATAAGCGTCTGGCGGTGACCGAGGCGATAGCCGCCAACATGGCGTTTTTTGGTAGTGAAGAAATTAAGCCGCTGGCGCAACGCCTGCAGGATGAAAACAATGTCACGCTGCACGCCTGGCTCGATCGATACGAAGAGATAGTGCTGCGCCGCGAGCTGAAGGAAAAGACAATGGCCAACCACCGCAGCAGAATGAAAGCCTTTCGCAGCACCCTGCCGGATAAAGCAATGTGCGATTTTACAACGCGGGATATTGCCGACTTCCTGAATGGCTACGTTGAGGCCGGCAAAGCGGCCAGCGCCAAGCTGATGCGCGGCGCGCTACTGGATGTATTCCGCGAGGCGGTTGCCGACGGCATCATTCAGCACAACCCTGTCGAGGCTTCGCGCAACCCGAAAGTGGAAGTGAAGCGCGCGCGGCTGCTGCTGGATGAATTTTTAACGATCCGGGCGCAGGCGGTGAACTTTCCGCACTGGTTCCGCATCGCGATGGACATAGCCTTGGTGACCGGTCAGCGTATTAGCGATATATGTAACATGCGCTGGGCCGACATTGTTGATTTCCGTCTACGCGTTGTGCAGGAAAAAACCGGCGCAAGAATAACGATCCCGGTTGAACTATCGATCATCGATCTGTCGCTGGAAAACCTGCTCGAAGAATGTTGGCAGCTGTCCGCTGGCTGCGAGTATATTTTGGTGAGCCGTAAAGGGGAGAAAATCGCGCAGCGGACAATGACGGACTACTTCACGAAATCTCGCCGGCTCACGCCGCTATCGTGGGACGCCGACAAAGAGCCGCCATCATTCCATGAGATCCGGAGTTTGTCGGCACGCCTGCATACTGACGTGCGCGGCGGCGAGTTTGCGCAGCATCTTCTCGGCCACAAATCGGCGGAAATGACAGCCCGTTACCAGGACTCGCGCGGTAGTGAATGGGATGATATTCAGATATGATTATGAACTTATTTCGACTAATAATGACCTCAGTCGTTCAACCTATTGATAATAAAGTAGTTTTAAAATGCGCTTATTTCTCGCCAAAGGACGTGAAAAGTCCTTACTCCGTCGCCACCCTTGGGTGTTCTCCGGCGCCGTTCAACGCGTTGAGGGCAAAGCCCACTCCGGTGAAACCATCGATATCCTCGACAGCCAGGGTAAGTGGCTGGCACGCGGCGCCTATTCGCCCGAGTCGCAGATCCGCGCACGCGTCTGGACCTTCCAGCAAGATGAAGAGATTAACATCGATTTCTTCATTCGCCGCCTGCAGCAAGCGCAAAGCTGGCGCGATTGGGTCGCACAGCGCGACGGTCTGGACGGATACCGCCTGATCGCCGGCGAGTCCGACGGCCTGCCGGGCATCACTATCGATCGCTTCCAGAATTTCCTGGTGCTGCAGCTGCTGTCCGCCGGTGCCGAATACCAGCGCCCGGCCCTGCTTTCCGCCCTGCAGCATTGCTACCCGGAATGCTCGATCTACGATCGCTCCGACGTTGCGGTACGTAAAAAAGAAGGCCTGCCGCTGGCACAGGGCCCGGTATTTGGCGATCTGCCGCCGGAACTGCTGCCGATCACCGAACACGGCATGAAGCTGCTGGTGGACATTCAGCAGGGGCACAAAACTGGTTTCTACCTCGACCAGCGCGACAGCCGCCTGGCGGCGCGCAATTACTCCGCCGGCCGTCGGGTGCTGAACTGCTTCTCCTACACCGGCGCCTTCGCCGTTTCCGCTTTGATGGGCGGTTGCGCGCAGGTGATCAGCGTGGATACCTCGCAGGCGGCGCTGGATATCGCCAAACAGAACGTCGAGCTCAATAAGCTGGATCTGAACAAAGCGGAGTTCGTTCGCGATGACGTGTTCCAGCTGCTGCGCAACTACCGCACTCAAGGCGAAAAATTCGATCTGATCATCATGGATCCGCCGAAATTCGTCGAGAACAAGAATCAGTTGGCCAGCGCCTGCCGCGGCTACAAAGACATCAACATGCTGGCGCTGCAGCTGCTGAATCCGGGCGGCATTCTGCTCAGCTTCTCCTGCTCCGGCCTGATGCCGACCGACCTGTTCCAGAAAATTTTGGCCGACGCCGCTGTAGATGCCGGACGTGATGTACAATTTATAGAGCAGTTCCGACAGGCTGCCGATCACCCGGTGATCGCCACATACCCTGAGGGGCTGTATCTGAAAGGATTCGCTTGTCGGGTGATGTAACTTGAAATGCGCTGCCCTGCCCCCATATATGAGCAAGGCATTGTTTCTCAGGAGGTCATCATGATTGCCAGCAAATTCGGTATCGGACAACAGGTTAGGCATAAACTGCTGGGGTATTTAGGCGTCGTGATCGATATCGACCCGGAATATTCTTTGGAACAACCCAAAGCTGACGAAATAGCGGCGAACGATGAACTGCGTTCAGCCCCTTGGTACCACGTGGTGATGGAAGACGAGGAAGGCCAACCGGTACACACCTATCTGGCGGAAGCGCAGCTGGATAGCGAAGCCCAGGAGGCACACCCCGAGCAACCATCGCTGGATGAACTGGCGGAATCCATCCGTCACCAGCTACAGGCGCCACGCTTGCGCAATTGACCGCGCCAAGACCTGAGAAACCCGAGAGGGCCCGGCATCGCGCCTGGCCCTTTTTATTTAGCGCTCCAACCCTAAGCGCGGGATTTCGATTTTCGGACAGCGATCCATCACCACACGCAACCCGGCCTGTTGCGCCAGCGCTGCCGCCTGCTCGTTAATCACCCCTATCTGCAGCCAGAGCGCCCCGGTGCCGATCGCTATCGCCTCTTGCGCCACGCCGTAAGCCGCTTCTGAATTGCGAAACACGTCAACCATATCCACCGGCTGCGGGATAGCGGCCAGCGTAGGGTAAACCTGCTGCCCCAGCAGCGTCTGCCCCGCCAGTTTTGGGCTGACCGGGATCACCTGATACCCTTGCGCCAACAGATACGCCATCACCCCATAGCTGGGCCGCGATGGGTTATCGCTGGCACCGACCAGCGCGATAGTTTTCACCTGTTGCAACAGCTCAACAATCTCTTGATCTTGCATCTTCAACTCCCGTTTATCACTGCGTCACTTTCCATTTCGAGTGTAACCGATCGGCATTCGTTCGGTTAAACGCAACGCAAGGGAAACTTCACCGCAATCTTATGGTCAGAGGCTGTCGCGGTTCAGCTGCGCATGGTCATGTCTAATCGCGATAAAATATGTAAAAATGTAAACAAAATACCCGATTGAAAAATTTTGACACAACCTATGCCGTGTTCAACACTTAGCGTTACGCCACTTTATAAGGAGATAATGATGAAATTTGGTCTGGTGGTTGCGGCGTTGCTCAGCATCAGCATGCCTGCCGCGGCTACGACCCTGAAACTCTCCCCGGACATCGACCTGCTAGTGGTCGACGGCAAGAAAATGACAGGTTCGTTGTTAAAAGGCGCCGACAGCCTTGAACTGGATGGCGGGCAGCACCAGTTGCTGTTTAAAGTGACCAAAACCGTACGTTCCGGCCAGCATACGCAGGCCTATGCTTCCTTGCCGCTGGTTGCCACCTTCAATACGCAAAAGATCAGCCAGGTGGCGATCGAACTGCCACGCATCGAGAACGATCGTGATGCGCAACGCTTTGACAGAACGTTGAATTATCTGGTGGTCGATAAAGACGGCAACACCCTACCGTTCCGGCATGATGTGCTGCATCCCGACAGCGTCACCTTCAATACCGATTTGGAAAAGGTGATGACCGATTACAACCGCCAGAACCGCCCGGCCTCCGTTCCGAGCTTTGTTCAGGCGAACACGGGCAATGCCTCAGCCCTCGCGTTGGCCGGCGCGCCGATAAACGCCCCGACGGTGACGTTGAAAGGTGAAAACGTGTCGGAACAAATGCTGCAATACTGGTTTCAACAGGCCGACAAGGAAACACAGAAGCGTTTTCTGCGCTGGGCCAATAAACAACCGATTCGCTGATCCCTCCCGGCGCCTTTCCCCGTAAAGGCGTCTTTTCTTCGCATTTTCAAGCGCAAACGCTAGGCAGTGAAAAACAGTTTCAGTAATCTGTCGCACATTCCCCGATTAGCGAAGGACACCGAGATGGAATTGACCACCCGCACTATCGCCGCGCGCAAACACATTGCGCTGGTGGCGCACGATCACCGCAAACAGGCCCTGCTGGAGTGGGTAGAAAGCCACAAGACCATTCTGGCGCAGCACCAGCTGTACGCCACCGGCACTACCGGTAATCTGATCCAGCGCGCCAGCGGCATTCCCGTCACCAGCATGCTGAGTGGCCCGATGGGCGGCGATCAGCAGGTTGGCGCACTGATTGCGGAAGGCAAGATAGACATGCTGATCTTCTTCTGGGATCCGCTGAACGCGGTGCCGCACGATCCGGACGTGAAGGCGCTGCTGCGGCTGGCGACCGTATGGAATATTCCGGTGGCCACCAACCGCTCGACCGCCGACTTTCTGATCGACTCTCCGCTGTTCAAAAGCGAGGTGGAGATCGCCATCCCCGACTATCAGCGCTACCTGCAAGACCGCCTGAAATAGTCCTCGCGGCCTGGCAGCCGCCAGGCCCAGGCTTACGGTTTTTTCTGCACCGGTACGCCAAGATCTTGCAGGTGTTCAACGAACACCGAATGACGTTCACGATCCTGCAACAGCCATACCTGATGTTTAGCGCGCGTCAACGCGACATACAGCAGACGGCGCTCTTCGGCATCCGGGAAATCCTCCGGCTGCGGCAGCAGCACCTCTTCCAACACCGACTCGCGCGCCACGGCGGGGAAGCCGTCACGCCCATCATGCAAACCGACGATGATGACGTATTCCGCCTGCTGCCCCTTGCTGGCGTGGATGGTCATAAATTCCAGATCCAGCTTGGGCCAGCGGGTGGCCGCCTTCGCCAGCGCTTCCGGTTTCAGATGATGGTAGCGCGCCAGCACCAGGATGCGCTCATCCGGCTTGGCGTAGCCGCTCAGTTTATCCAGCAAGGGCTCCAGCTGCTCGTGCGGCAGGATCGCCACCGACTTTTTATTGCCCTTGCTCAGGCTGTTGAGCGGTTTTTTCAGCTGGTGCGGGTTCTGCTGCACGAACCGGTTGGCCACCTCACCGATACGTTCGTTGAAGCGATAAGTGGTGTCCAGCGCGCACTGCGCCCCTTCGCCGAAGTGGGTGGCAAAAGCCGTGGTTAACGTCAACTCTGCGCCGCTGAAGCGATAAATCGCCTGCCAGTCATCCCCCACCGCAAACAGGCAGGTCTGCTTGTTCTGCCGCCGCAGCGCCGCCAGCAACAGCGCACGCTGCGGCGAGATATCCTGAAACTCATCGACCAGAATATGTTTCCACGGGCTGACGAAGCGCCCCTTGTCGAGAATGTTAACCGCCTGATGAATAAGGCCGGAGAAGTCCACCGCTCCTTCCTCTTTCAAGGCGCTTTTCCAGGCTTTCAACAGTGGCGCCATCAGCCGAATGCGTTTCGAAAACAGATCGCGGATTTCTTCATCCGCCTGCTCAATCATTTCCGCCTGGCTGCCGCCGTGCATGCGCATCAGCCCCAGCCAGCGTTCCAACCGGCCCGCCAGCCGGTCCGCCAGGCGTTTATCCTGCCAGAAGTCGCCTTCCGGCACGTCCCATTCCAGCTCCTCGGTCAACCATTGACGCCACCCCTTCGCCTGGGCTTTTTTCTCTGCACATTGCTCGCGCCAATGGGCAATCAGCAACGCTTTGCGCGCGCTGGCATCGGTTTCCAACCGGCTGATGGCCGGGGCTTTGCGGCTGCCTTGTTGAATGATCTGCAGCGCCAATGCATGGAATGTTTTGGCCTGAATACCGACATCGCCCAAACGTTCTTTGATGCGATCATTCATCTCACTCGCAGCCTGACGGCCGAACGCCAACAGCAAGATTTGGCCCGGCTCCGCCTCCTGACGGCGCAGCAGCCAGCCGGCGCGCGCCACCAGCACCGACGTCTTGCCGCTGCCGGCCCCCGCCAATACCAGGACGGAATCCTCGCCGTTAACCACCGCACGGCTCTGAGAGTCATTGAGCGGTGAACTCTCGACGGTCTGGAAGAAGTCGTGATGTTGCTCCAGCATGCGATCGGTCCACTGCCGGTTGCGTTGGTCGACACTGCGTTGCCCCTGCTGCAGCCATTGCAGACACAGATGGTAATCGGCCCGGCAGTTATCGAATTCCTCCAGGCGCGCCACCGGCATTGGCAGCGCGGAGAAGGCTTCACGGATTTGCTGCTGCAGCTTGCCCAGCTCAGACTTTTTGAACCATTTATCTTGCTGCTCAATGCGCTGAATCTGTGCCACCTGCTGTTGCAACACGCCGGCACTGACCTCACTCATTTCGGCGCTCCACTGCTGCCACGCCTGCTGCAGATAGTGATAAAAACGCTGCGTTTCCTGCCACTCGGTGCCGTGCAGTCGCACCACTTTTTCGTCCGGCAATTCAAATTCCAGCTCGCCCCAGACGATGCCGCGCTTGCACCTGACCTGAATCAGTTGATTGAAGGGGATCAGGTATTCATGTTTTTCCCCGCTCACCTCAACGCCGGCGTGCAGCAACCGCACGCGGTTATAAGGGTGCTGAGCCAGGTGTTTCCCCAGCGATGTCGCTTTAAGTTCCATATCGTCGCGCCATGACTATGTTGAGATTAAATAACGGATATCTGCCAGTTTACCTGCGATAAGCAGTGGCACTCTAGCGCTAAAAAAAGGGTAGAATAGATTTTGCGTTTTTATCGTGAATACGCCCGCATCGCGGTTTGGCCAACATTAGAGCAGAATGACGTCTATGCGTACTGTACTGAATATTCTTAATTTTGTGTTGGGCGGTTTCTTCACCACGCTGGGTTGGCTCATCGCCACGGTGTTCAGCGTGCTGCTGGTCATCACGCTGCCGCTCACCCGCTCCTGCTGGGAAATCACCAAGCTGTCGCTGGTGCCGTTCGGCAATGAGGCAATCCACGTCGATAAGCTCTACCCGGAAAAAAGCAATGCGCTGCTCTCCGCCGGCGGCTCACTGCTCAACGTTATCTGGCTGGTGCTGTTCGGCTGGTGGCTGTGCCTGTCACACATCGCCGCCGGTATCGTGCAGTGCGTTTCGATCATCGGCATTCCGGTCGGCATCGCCAATTTCAAAATTGCCGCCATCGCGCTGTGGCCGGTGGGGCGCCGCGTCGTCTCGGTAGAAATGGCTCAGCAAGCGCGTATTGAGAATGCTCGCCGCCACTATCATCAGCGTTAATTTTTTCTCCGTTTGAGGAGTTTTTCGTGCGCTCTTTTGCACCCGCAGTACGTCGTTACACCTATAACAGCAATCTGCTGTATCACCTGCGCATCCTTATTGCGCTGATCGGCACCACCGCCGTTCCCTGGTGGCTGGGCATTCCCAAGCTGACCATCCCGCTGACGCTGGGCGTGGTGGCAGCGGCCCTGACCGACTTGGATGACCGCCTGGCCGGCAGGTTACGCAACCTGCTGATCACGCTGGTGTGCTTCTTTGTCGCCTCAGCTTCAATCGAGCTGCTGTTCCCCTATCCCTGGTTGTTCGCCCTTGGCTTAACCACGTCGACCTGCGGTTTTATCCTTCTGGGCGCCTTGGGGCAACGTTACGCCACCATCGCCTTCGGCGCACTGCTGATCGCGGTTTACACCATGCTCGGCACCGCCATGTACGATGCCTGGTATCAGCAACCGCTGCTGCTGGTGATCGGTGCGCTGTGGTACAACCTGCTGACGCTGGCGGGCCACCTGCTGTTCCCTATCCGGCCACTGCAAGAGAACCTGGCGCGCTGCTACGATCAACTGGCCAACTATCTGGATGCCAAAGCCAACCTGTTCGATCCCGACGCCGAACGCGACGCTGACCTGCCATGGATGGATGTTGCGATGGCCAACAGCGCGTTGGTCGCGTTGCTTAACCAGACCAAAGCCTCGCTGCTGACGCGCCTGAAAGGCGATCGCGGCCAGCGCGGCACCCGCCGTACCTTGCACTACTATTTTGTCGCGCAGGATATCCACGAACGCGCCAGCTCTTCCCACGTTCAGTATCACGCGCTCAGCCGGCAATTTCGCCACAGCGATATTTTATTCCGCTTCCAGCGTTTGCTGAGCATGCAGGCGCGCGCCTGCCGCCAACTGGCACAATCGATCCTGCTGCGGCAAAAATACCAGCACAACCCGCGTTTTGAGCCGGCCTTCAGCCGCATTCAGGAGGCCTTGGCGCGCATCGCCGAAACCCAGGGCAATTCAGAACAAACCAAGGCGCTGGCGCACCTGCTGAAAAACCTGCATGCGATCGATGCGCAGCTGGCCAATATTGAGTCAGAGCAGACGCTGGCAAGCGGGCAAGCGGAAGAGAACAGCCTGGCCGACGATCGCTTAACCGGCTGGAGCGACATCCGCCTGCGCATCAGCCGCCATTTGACGCCGCAATCGGCCCTGTTCCGCCACGCGATCCGCATGTCGGTGGTGCTGTGCGTGGGTTACGCTTTCATCCAGTTCACCGGCATGCAGCACGGTTACTGGATCCTGTTGACCAGCCTGTTCGTCTGTCAACCGAACTACAACGCTACCCGCCGACGCCTGGCGCTGCGCATCATCGGCACCCTGGCCGGTATCCTGATCGGCCTGCCGATCCTCTATTTCGTGCCTTCACTGGAAGGACAGCTGGTGTTGATCGTCATCACCGGCGTTCTATTTTTCGCTTTCCGCACCGTCCAGTATGCCCACGCCACCATGTTCATCACGCTACTGGTCTTGTTATGCTTTAACCTGTTGGGTGAAGGATTCGAAGTAGCCGCCCCGCGCGTTTACGACACCTTGTTGGGCTGCGCCATCGCCTGGGCGGCAGTCAGCTTTATCTGGCCGGACTGGAAATTCCGCCAACTGCCGGCGGTGGTGGATAAAACCCTGAATGCCAACTGCCGTTATCTGGACGCCATTCTGGTGCAATACCACCAGGGTAAGGATAACGGCCTCGCCTACCGCATTGCGCGGCGAGATGCCCACAACAGCGATGCCGAGCTGGCTTCGGTCATCTCCAACATGTCCGCCGATCCCAAGGCCGACAAGGAATTGCAGGAAGCCGCCTTCCGCCTGCTTTGCCTCAACCACACTCTCCTGAGTTATATCTCGGCGTTGGGGGCGCACCGCGAGCGGCTGAATACCCCTGTCACCCTCGATCTGCTCAATGATGCCGTGTGTTACGTGGACGGCGCCTTGCATCAGGAAGAACGGAACAGCCAGCGCATTGCGCAAGCGCTGGAACAGCTGGCGGAGCGCATTCGCAGAGCCGTTCCGGAACCTGAAAGCAAAGAGCAGTTGGTGTTGCAACAGGTGGGGTTGATGCTCGAACTGCTGCCGGAGCTCACCGCACTCCACGCCCAAATCAATAAGGCAATCTAATTATTCAGGGCTCGCTCGATGGGCCCTGAACCACTGGCTCATGCCCATGGCGGCGCATCGCCATCGTATGATCGAACCAGCGCACCAGTTCGTTGCGCAATTCGGCCGGCAACGCCGCCTGATGATAACCGGCTATCGCGCCGCCCAGCGACAGCAGCACGCGCAGCCCCAGATTGGTCTGCTGTTGCAGCAGGCGGAGATAGCTGCGTTTAGCGCCTTGCAGCCGCAGGTCATAGGCGTTGCGGATACCCGCTCGCCATAGCAAGCGCTCCATGTTGACATCGATATTCGGCAACGCCTTCAATCGACCGTGATCGCCGGCCTTAAGCCGCTGCTCTCGACGCGCTTCCCTGACGGCCTGCCAGGCCAGCCCCACCAGCTCGTTGCGTTCCCGCCACAGCGACTCGTCAACCCAGTAATAACGCAAAGTGATGGGCACTCCGCGCTTGGAATAGACCATATTGACCATCCCTCTGGCGCGAAAAGCCGGTTCCATGCTCGCCGTAGCCCGCAGGTACAACTCTCCTTCCGCTATCACTGCAAACATTACCCCCTCGGCCAGCAGGCCGTAGCCGCCAAACTGTGACCGCGTGGTGATGGCGCCCAGCGCCGCGAAGCAATTTTTAGCCTGTGCGATCCTTCGTATCGACATCCTTTTCATAGCGTTTCTCCTTTTTAGGTTCCGGTCGTATTATTTCTCTTATCAATGAAAAGAGTAACGTGAACAACTAATTAGGAAAATACGCACTATCCACCCGCATGCCAATCACAAAAAACACCGGTACAAAAAATGATCGCAATTATGCGAGCCGCTACGAAAATTTGGGTTGATCTTATCCCAAATCAGGGATACTGTATAAACATACAGCAACACGACGGGCGGGAACTTTATGCGTACTCAATCACTCTACCAACCTCATTTCAGCCAAGGCTCTTTTACAGCGCGCAATGTTGAGAAGAACACGGATGTCGGCAAAGAGAATGGCTTGATCAGTGAACTTGTTTACAACGAGCGCCAGCCCGCAGTGGCTCAATTGCTGTTGCCCCTGCTGCTGCAACTGGGCAAGCAGTCTCGCTGGCTTCTGTGGCTGACACCGCAGCAAAAATTAAGCAAGCAATGGCTGCAGCAATCCGGCCTGCCTGTAGATAAGATGGTGCAATTGAGCCAAATCAGCCCGGTGAATACGGTCGAGGCGATGGAAAAAGCGCTGCAAACGGGAAATTACAGCGTGGTTCTTGGCTGGTTGCCCGAGCTAACGGAGGAGGATCGTCTAAGATTAAGACGTGCGGCAGAATTGGGTAATGCCTATGGGTTTATCATGCGCCCTCAACGTGACATTAACCCGACTCACGGACACTGTTCCACCCTAAAAATTCACTCTTCTTTGTATCATTAAGTAAATTTAGGATTTTTCCCATCATTTTCGCACCCCATAAGCGGAACCTTTGCGGTGGAAGGCACAAAGCTAGTCCGGCTGCGGTTTGGCAAGTAAAAACGCCCAAGGAATCGCCGTTTTTTTAGGCTAAGAATGTTAGCAAATATGTACGATTCCGCGTTTTTTTTTAGAGCCTTATCACATCACACTTGTAACTTTCGCGCCACGTTGTAGACTTTACATCGCCAAGGTTGCTCTATAACGTCAGAAAAACTGGCGAGTAACAAACGAGGGCTTAAACCTTGGCGAAGGAATTTAACCAAGGGCTTAAAACAGCTTTAAAGCTCATTGCCTATTTGGATGATAACGAGGCGCAAAATGAAAAAGACAGCTATCGCATTAGCAGTGGCACTGGCAGGTTTCGCTACCGTAGCGCAAGCCGCTCCAAAAGATAACACTTGGTACACCGGTGCTAAACTGGGCTGGTCCCAGTACCATGACACTGGTTTCTACGGCAACGGTTACCAGAACGGTATCGGCAACGGCCCTACCCACAAAGATCAGCTGGGTGCCGGCGCGTTCCTGGGTTACCAGGCAAACCAATACCTGGGCTTCGAACTGGGCTATGACTGGCTCGGCCGCATGCCTTACAAAGGCAGCGTGAACAACGGTGCTTTCAAAGCGCAGGGCGTTCAACTGGCCGCTAAACTGAGCTACCCAATTGCTGACGATCTGGACATCTACACTCGTCTGGGTGGTATGGTATGGCGTGCAGATTCCAAAGCTAACTACGGCCGTACTGGTCAGCGTCTGAGCGACCACGACACCGGCGTTTCTCCGCTGGCTGCTGTTGGTGTTGAATACGCACTGACCAAAAACTGGGCTACTCGCCTGGATTACCAGTTCGTAAGCAACATCGGTGACGCAGGTACCGTTGGCGCGCGTCCAGACAACACCATGCTGAGCCTGGGCGTTTCTTACCGCTTCGGTCAGGATGACGTAGTTGCTCCAGCACCAGCTCCGGCTCCAGCTCCAGTTGTTGAAACCAAGCGTTTCACTCTGAAGTCTGACGTGCTGTTCAACTTCAACAAGTCTACTCTGAAAGCAGAAGGCCAACAGGCTCTGGATCAGCTGTACAGCCAGCTGAGCTCCATGGATCCTAAAGACGGTTCCGTAGTTGTTCTGGGTTACACCGACGCCGTTGGTTCTGACCAGTACAACCAGAAACTGTCCGAACAACGTGCACAGAGCGTTGTTGACTACCTGGTCTCCAAAGGCATCCCGTCAGACAAAATCTCTGCACGTGGTATGGGTGAAGCAGATGCAGTTACTGGCAACACCTGTGGCTACAAATCTGGCCGCGCTACCAAAGCTCAGATCGCTTGCCTGGCACCAGATCGTCGCGTAGAGATCGAAGTTAAAGGTATCAAAGACGTTGTAACTCAGCCTCAGGGCTAAGTTTACTCGCCTAATAAAAACCCCGCATAGCGGGGTTTTTTTTCGTCCTATTGTTGAAACCAAGCGCAACAAAGGCGCGCTCACGCACTTACTTGGGATCTTTGCCAAGAATCGCCTTCAAGTCTTCTTTCAACGACGACATCTGGTTCGCATACTTTTCTTTGCGTTCAGCGTCTTCGATAAGCTGCACGACGGTTTCCGACAGCGTAACGCCACGTCGGCGCGCCAGGGCAGCCAATCGTTGCCAAACCAAAAACTCCAGATCGATAGATTTTTTACGCGTATGCTGATGTTCTGCGTTAAAATGACGTTTACGGCGGGCGCGGATCGTTTGTTTCATCCGGTTATCCAGTTCCGGATTCATGTGAGCGGCAATCCATGCAAGTACCTTTACCGGCTCATTTTCCAGCTTCAGCAGCTCGTTAACCGCCTCCTGAGCAGCGCTGTTTTCAATGTAGCGGGTAATGAGTTCCCCTTCCCGATGTTTCTTCACCAGGTACTTCCATTTCCAACCGCTCTCCAGATTTTCCAGTTGCTGATATTTCATCTTGAGCTCTTCAGTGACCGCGTAACTTCAAATAAGCATAACAGCTTTGCGCCAAATTTCCCCGGCAATTAAGCCGTCTTTTAGACTGTTTTTTGCACAGTCACCGCGCGATGTCAAACTCCCTGATGCCAACTGGCACTCCGCATGTATCAAGCCGCCGTTATTCTTGTATAATCGCCCTTTCCCTTTTTAACGATTGCATCTAACACTTTGACCAATAACCGACTTGAATGGCAATCTTTATTGCCGGACGTAACGCCTTATCAGGCGATATTTGATACCGCCGCTCAGTTGGCACCCGTGCCCTTTTCCGCCATTCAGCCTCGGCTGGAAAATGCCCTGACGCTATTTTGCCACCCCCAATCGCCACCGCGTTTCATGCTGTTGAAGGCGCAAGAAACACGAGAGTATCTGGAACTGATCGCTCACGCCGTCACGCCACTGCTGCCGAAAAACACGGCATGCCGCGGCAGCCACTATGTCATTCAGGATGGCAAAGTCAGCGTAGAGCCGGCCAGCCGTGGCGATGAACCTTTTGCCGCCGGCGGCGCTTGCCTGTTCCAGGAGTGGGTTGAGCCGGAGCAACTGTTTGGCTGCGTACGGATCCACAATGGCGACATCACCCTGCAGCCGGGTCTGGTGCACCAGGCCAACGGCGGCATTTTGATTCTGTCGGCCCGCGCCCTGTTGGCTCAGCCGTTGCTATGGCTGCGGCTGAAGCAAATGATCGGCCAACGTCAGTTCCATTGGGTTTCGCCAGACGAAACCCGCCCGCTGCCGGTAGCCATTCCGCCAATGCCGCTGGAGCTGCGGCTGATTGTGGTCGGCGATCGCCACGGCCTGGCCGATTTTCACGATATCGAGCCAGAACTGAGTGAACAAGCGGTCTACGGTGAATTCGAAGACGATCTGCAGCTGACTGAAGTTGATGATATGGCGCAGTGGTGCGGCTACGTCAACGGCGTGATTGCCGACCAGCAGTTGCCGATGCTGGCGAGCGACGCCTGGGCGCCGCTGATCGTTCAGGCCGTGCGTTACAGTGGCGACCAGGGCATCCTGCCACTCTCGCCGGTTTGGCTTGGCCAGCAGCTGTCCGAAGCCGCACTGTATGCCGAAGAAGATCGCATTACGGCCAAAGCGTTCGAAGCGGCGTTAAATGCCCGCGAATGGCGTGAAAGCTATCTGGCCGAACGTATGCAGGATGAAATCGAGCTGGGCCAGATTCTGATTGAGACCGAGGGTGAAGTGATAGGGCAAATCAACGGCCTGTCAGTCCTAGATTATCCGGGCCATCCACGCAGTTTTGGCGAACCATCGCGCATCAGTTGCGTTGTGCACCTCGGCGATGGCGAGTTCACCGACGTCGAGCGCAAAGCCGAACTGGGCGGCAACCTGCACGCTAAAGGCATGATGATCATGCAGGCGTTTTTGATCGCCGAGCTGGATCTGGATCAGCAGTTACCCTTCTCCGCTTCCATCGTCTTTGAGCAATCTTACGGTGAAGTAGACGGCGACAGCGCCTCGCTGGCTGAACTGTGCGCGTTGATCAGCGCCCTGTCACAGCAACCGATCACCCAGCAGATCGCCGTCACCGGCTCCGTCGACCAATTCGGCAACGTACAGCCGATAGGTGGCGTTAACGAAAAGATCGAAGGTTTCTTCGAGGTTTGTTTGCGCCGCGGCCTGACGGGTAAACAGGGCGTCGTATTGCCCGCGACCAACGTGCGCCACCTGTGCCTGCGCCAGGATGTCGTCGACGCGGTACGCGAAGGGCAATTCCATCTGTGGGCGGTAGAGAGCGCGGCGGAAGCCTTGCCTTTGCTCACAGGTTGCCTCTACTCTGACGAACAACAGCCGAACTTGTTGGCGGCCATTCAGGAACGGATTGCGCAGGTGAGCCTGCAGGAACGCCGTCGTCCGTGGCCGCTGCGCTGGCTCAACTGGTTCAACCACGGCTGATCGGACTTGTTCAGCGTACACGTGTTAGCTAACCTGCGTCCTTCATTAAAATAAGGCTTACTGAGAACATGGTAGATAAACGCGATTCCTATACGAAAGAAGACCTCGAAGCATCCGGCCGTGGCGAGCTGTTCGGCGCCGGTGGCCCACCGTTGCCGGCAGGTAACATGTTGATGATGGACCGCGTGGTCAAGATGACCGAAGACGGCGGAACTCACAACAAAGGTTATGTGGAAGCGGAGCTGGATATTAATCCGGACCTATGGTTCTTCGGTTGCCACTTTATCGGCGATCCGGTCATGCCAGGCTGCCTGGGCCTGGATGCGATGTGGCAGCTGGTCGGTTTCTACCTCGGTTGGCTGGGTGGCGAAGGCAAAGGCCGCGCGCTGGGCGTCGGTGAAGTCAAGTTTACCGGCCAAGTGCTGCCAACCGCGAAGAAAGTGACCTACCGCATTAACTTCAAACGCGTCATCACCCGCAAGCTGATCATGGGCGTCGCCGATGGCGAAGTGCTGGTTGACGGCGAAGTGATCTATACCGCCACCGATCTGAAAGTGGGCCTGTTCAAGGACACCACGGCGTTCTGATCACGCTGAGGAGAAGGCGGTCATCGTCTTGTTTTCTAATCCTCTTCGCATGCCATCACGCCCAGCGTGATGGCATTTCTTTCTCTTCTCGTTTAAAGACTACTCACCTCCTTTAATTGCCCGCTGCCGAAACGTTTTTCTCCCCCCCTGTCTCCACCCTATTCCTACCCGAACGCAGGCCAGTTGAGCGAGGCCCCTCCCTGCAGCCCGCACCGACGCGATAGCGGTTTTTTGCATCCGGTCATTTTCTTGCCCCTCAAAATCGCCTAGTATAGCCATCATGTAACTACAATAAATGTATCCACAAAGAGGCGATATGCAAAAAACCCGCTTTAGCGATACACCTTGCCCCGTCGCACGTTCGTTAGATCGCGTCGGAGAATGGTGGAGCATCCTGATCCTGCGTGATGCCTTTCAGGGGTTGTCCAAGTTCGACGAATTCCAACAAAGTCTGGGGATCTCACCCACTCTCCTGGCCCGACGCCTGAAGGATTTGGTGGCCCACGGCATTCTGCATAAGCAACGTTATCAAACGCGGCCGGTTCGCTATCAATATCTGCTCACCGAACGCGGCAACGATTTTCTTCCCGTACTGGCCGCTCTCTCACAATGGGGCAATCGCCATTTGATCGACGGTGACATTAGCGCCTTGTTAGTCGACGGCCGCACCGATCGGCCGATCCAGGTCCAGTTGATCAACGTCGAGACCCAACAGCAGGTGCCGCCGCAGTTTATTACGTTGGCACCGGGGCCTGCGGCAAATGACGGCATACGTCAACGCGCCGAACTGATGCGGCAGCGGCGCCTCGCCGATTTATCCGAACTCACCAAGGAGCAGTCATGAGCAATCGTCGTATCGTTATTACCGGCATGGGCGCCGTTTCACCGTTAGGGTGCGGCGTGGAGACCATCTGGCAACGTTTATTAAAAGGAGAGTCCGGCATTCGGGCTTTGCCTGACGAGATCGTTGCAGATTTGCCGGTCAAGGTCGGGGGGCAAGTCCCCGAACTGGCGCAAGATGCCGAGGCGGGATTCAACCCCGACGCGTCTGTCGCCCCCAAGGACCAAAAGAAAATGGATCGCTTTATTCTGTTTGCCATGGCGGCGGCGGATGAAGCCGTTCGTCAGGCCGGCTGGATAGCCGATACGGAGGAAAAACAAGAGCGAACCGCCACCGTCATCGCCTCGGGCATTGGCGGCTTCCCGGCCATTGCCCAGGCGGTGCGCACTACGGACAGCCGCGGCGCCAAGCGCCTGTCGCCATTCACCATCCCCTCTTTCCTGGTCAATCTGGCGGCCGGTCACGTTTCCATCAAGCATCACTTCAAAGGCCCGATTGGGGCGCCGGTCACCGCCTGTGCGGCCGGCGTGCAGGCCATTGGCGACGCGGTGCGTATGATCCGCAATGATGAGGCCGATATCGCCCTGTGCGGCGGTACCGAAGCGGCTATCGACACCGTAAGCCTGGGCGGATTCGCCGCCGCGCGCGCCATGTCCACCGCACCGGCCGAGTTGGCGCGACAGGCCTCCCGGCCTTTCGACAGCGCCCGGGACGGTTTTGTCATGGGGGAAGGCGCCGGCATGCTGGTGATTGAAACGCTGGAGCATGCGTGGGCGCGCGGCGCTACGCCGCTCGCGGAAATCGTCGGCTATGGCACCAGCGCCGACGCCTACCACATGACCTCCGGCGCTGAAGATGGCAACGGCGCCTATCGGGCGATGAAAATCGCGTTGAAGCAGGCGAATGTCGCCCCAGAAGAGGTTCAGCATTTAAACGCACACGCGACTTCGACACCCGTAGGCGATTTAGGCGAAATCAATGCCATCAAGCACCTGTTTGGCACCGCCGGGACTGTCGCCGTGACCTCGACGAAATCAGCGACCGGGCACCTGCTCGGCGCCGCCGGCGGGCTGGAAACCATCTTTACCGCCCTGGCTCTGCGCGATCAGATAGCTCCTGCAACGCTGAATCTGGACAATCCCGATCCGGCGGCGGCAGGCTTGCATCTGGTCGCGAAACGGGCTGAATCGATGGACATGACCTACGCCTTATCAAACGGCTTTGGCTTTGGCGGCGTGAATGCGAGTATTTTACTGAAACGTTGGCAGGACGAATAAACGGCACAAACAAAAACCTCCGCCAAGGGCGGAGGTTATTCCTTTTATTTGACAGGGAGCCGCTTAAGCGGTCACAGCCCTGTCTTCCATGGCTTCTCGCCAACCTCCCAGCCATTGAGACCGGGCGTCCACCGATGATTGGTAGGGACAATGTTCCCTGGAACGCCCTAAAATACCTGCCTGATACCCTCTCGAATGCGCCCTTTCCAGACGATCGCGTTTCTGTCTCTTCATGCCTCGTTTCCCTCATTTTGGTCTGGTGGAAAGAAAACAATGGCTGCTTTTTGCGCAGCCACGAGTAATCAATAGCGCTAAAAGAAGAGAAGATCAATGCGCAAAATTCACGCCAATGTCATATTTGTGAGCTACGCCCGAGGAAAGTGCTAAGTGGCTGATCTGCCGGGGAAGGGTTTAACTTTTTGAAATTAAATAGAAATCCCTGCCAGCGAAAAAAAACGAATTTTCACGCTGACAGGGATTAGACGATTTTAGACCAAATTATGACTAAATGCCGCCCATCTGTGCTGCGATAGCCTGAGCTTCCTGCTGCCAGCCCTGCGCCAGGGTGCGCACCAGGGCATCATAGCCGTCCTCGCCCTGTTTCAATTCCAGGCTGAAAGGCCGTTTGATCAAACGCCCCTGGCGGTTCAGCACCCACTCGCCGCGAACGATCGCCTTGCCGTCAAAACGGCCGTGGAAGCCGCTGACGGTGACGTTGAGCACATCCTGATCGCTGCTCATCGGCTGCGAAGAGACCACCCAGCCCGGCAGCGCACTGCTCAGGTTGGTGACCAGCGTTTGCTGCAGCTGCTGGTCGAGCGGGCTGGCCCACAGATTGTTCTGCGCTATCACATACTGCACGTCGTTGGTCTGATACACCACGCCGCTCTGCGCCAGATAATCCGCCACGCTCACGTGCTCCAGCCACAGCTGGCGCGTGGAGGCGCCGCTGCTGCCGGCCGCGGCCGGCGCACCCAGCGCCGGCAACTGATAGTAGGTCTTCTGTGGCGAACTGCTGCAGGCGCTGAGCAACAGCGCCAGGGCTACCGGGATCCATTTCATCATTTCGTGGCCTTCTTCGGCTGAGGGTCAGTGCTGCCGGCGGCTTCAAACACCAGCGCGTTGCTCTTCTCATTCAGGGTGCGCAGCACCGGTTGCAGCTCACGCAACACCTGGTCGAGGCGCTGCATATCGCCCACCATCTTGTTGTAAGCCGGCGAACCAGGCTGGAACCCTTTCATGCTGCGGTTCAGCTCCAGCAGCGTTTTCTGCATGTCCTGCGGCAGCGCCTGCATCTCTTTGCTGGCGATGATGTCGTTCAGCGACTTCATGGTCTGCTGCGTCGATTTCATGGTTTTCTGACTTTCCGCCAGCGTCTTGGTCGCTTCGTTGATCATCGGATTGATCGGCATCGAATTAATCTTATCCAACGTCTGCATCAGTTTCTGCTGGATCTGCGCCAGCCCGCCGCTGGTGGTCGGCATCAGCCGATAACCGAACAGCTCGCGCGGCCCTTTCCACGGTTTCTCCTGCGGATAGAAGTCGAGATCGATGTACAGCGAACCGGTCAGCAGGTTGGCGGACTTCATCGAGGCGCGCATGCCGCGGGACTCGGCGTCTTTCAAATGCCCTTCGATATCGAAATTGCCGCCCAGCTCTTTCTGGAAGCGATCCGGCTCGATGCGGATCAACACCGGAATGCGGTAATCGTTGTCCAGGCGCTGCGCCATGCCCTCTTTGTAGAACGGCACCTGCGCCACCGTGCCCAAACGAATGCCGCGGAACTCGACCGGGGCGCCCGGCTGCAGGCCGCGCACCGAATCGGAAAAGAACAGCAGGTAGTCCTTATGCACGGTATACAGCGAATCCTGCGTGCTGCGCTGGTTGTCGAACAGCTGGTACTCCGCCTTCTCTTTCGCCTGTTCGCCGCGATCCCAGCCCTCCGGCACGTCAAAACTGACGCCGCCGCTGAACAGGGTGGTCAGCGACCCCATCTCCACCCGCATGCCCTGCGCCGACATGTCGAACGCCACGCCGCTGTCTTTCCAGAAGCGCACGTTGGTGGTGACCAACTGATCGTAAGGCGCGGTAATGAACAGCTGATAGCGCATGGCGCGCGTTTTAGGATCGAAATAGCTGGTTTCCACCGAGCCGACGCGGTAGCCGCGGAACAGCACCGGATCACCGGCGTTGAGCTGGCCCGATTTTTCGCTGTCCAGCACGATGCGCAGCCCTTTGGCATCCGGAGAGGCCAGCGGCGGCGCGTCGAGCAGCTGATAGTTGTCTTTGCCGTCTTTGCCCTTGTTGCCCGGCTGCAGTTCGATATAGGCGCCGGAGAGCAGCGTGCCCAGCCCGGAGACGCCTTCACGGCCGATCTGCGGTTTCACCACCCAGAAGGCGGAGTCCTGGCGCAGTAATTTCTCCATGCCGGAATTAAGGCGCGCCTGCACCATCACCTTGCTCAGATCCTCGCTCAGCGTGACGGTTTCCACCACGCCGACGTCCACGCTGCGGCTTTTGATTTTGGTTTTACCCGCTTCCAGCCCTTCCGCCGTCGTGGTAACCAGCGTCACTACCGGCCCCTGATGGCTGAAGTGGTAAAACAGGATCCAGGCGCCGATCAGCGCGGTCACGATGGGAATGATCCACACCGGCGACCAGCGCTTGATCTTCTCGACGTCCGCGACGCTATGATTATTTTCCGTCACCTTGCGGCTCCTTGTTGATTGTTTCACTTGCGCGATCCCAGGTCAGCCGGGGATCAAATGTCATGGCGGCGAACATGGTGAGGATCACCACCAGCGCGAACAGCACGGCGCCCGTCGCGGGGTAAATGCTCATCAACTGCCCCATTCGCACCAGCGCCGACAATACGGCGATCACAAACACGTCGATCATTGACCAGCGGCCAACGAATTCGACCACTTCATAAATCAGATGCATGCGCTCGCTGTCGGCGCGCGGTTTCTTCCTGCCGTTCGCATCCCAGCACAGCCAGCCGATCGCCAGCATTTTCAGCGACGGCACCATGATACTGGCGATGAAAATCACCAGCGCCACCGGATAAGAGCCGTCGCCCCACAGCAGGATCACCCCCGCCATGATGGTGGAGTTCATTTTGTTGCCCAGCGCCTCGGTCACCATGATCGGCATCAGGTTGGCCGGAATGTACAGCATGACGGAGGTCACCAGCAGCGCCAGCGTCCACTGCAGGCTGTGGCGGCGACGCACGTAGCCGTTGGTGTGGCAGCGCGGGCAGCGCACCTGATTGGCCGGCAGGATCGCCGTGCAGCAGGCGCAAGAGCGCACGCCCTGCCGCATACCGGTGCGCCCCACCGTCAGCGGGCGATCGAGACGCGGCGCCGGTTCGATGTCCTGCCACAGCCAGCGCCGATCCACGCACTGGAAGGCGCGCACCTGCAGCAGGCAGAACAGGCAATAAGGCACGAAGCTGCTGCCGATGCCGATATCGCCGTAGGCCATCAGCTTGACGAAGCTGACCAGCACCCCGGCGAGGAAAATTTCCACCATGCACCAGGTCTTGAACTGGAACAGCACCCGGGCCATCCACTCTTTCAGCCCCAGCGGCAAACGCACTTTGGCACACAGCAGAATGATCGCCACCATGCAAAACGCCGGGATCAGCTGCACGAACACCATAAACAGCGTGGCCATGCTGGCGTAGTCTTCCGCCACCATGACTTCCGGAATTTGAATCAGCCGGATTTCATTGCCGATGCCAGCGACGCGCATATTGATAAACGGGAAAATGTTGGCCAGCACCAGCATGAACAGGGCGCTGAGGGCGTAACCGATCGGCCGCTTGCGCGGCTCGTCCCAGCGGGCGCTGAGCGTGGTTTTGCAGCGCGGGCATACCGCTTTGCTGCCATAGGCCAGCGGCGGCAGCGCCACCAGCATGTCGCACTGCGGGCACAGCATCAGGTTATCCTGGTGCTCCGCCGAAGGTGCGGAATGACTATGCTGCTGATGATTGTTGTGGGAACACACCATATTCCTCCTAAATAACGTTGCTCACCGGCACGTCGATACCGCCCGCAGCAGCGCGCGGGCGGTATCGCAACGGTCAGCCGTTTTTCATCGCTTCCAGCTCTTCCCAGCGGGCGAAGGCCTGCTCGAGCGCCTGCTCGGCGTTAGCCAGCGCCGTCAGCACTTGTTGCGTTTCGCTGTGCGGCCGCGTGAAGAAGTCGGCGTCGCTCATCTGCGCCTGCAGCGCTTCGATCTCCGCCTCCAGCTGTTCGAGCCGCTGCGGCAACTGTTCCAGTTCGCGCAGCAGGTTGTAACTCAGCTTGGCCGCCGCTTTCTTCGGCTGTTCGGCCTTTTTCTCCGCCGCCGGTTTGCTCGCGCTCGGTGCCGCCTGACGAATCGGTTTCGCCGTGGCGCGCTGATGATGCGCATCGTAGTAACCGCCGACGAAGGCGTTGATCACGCCGTTGCCTTCAAAGATCCAACACTCGGTCACCGAGTTGTCGACGAACTGACGATCGTGGCTGACCAGCAGCACGGTGCCCTGATAGCCGTCGATCAGCTCTTCCAGCAGCTCCAGCGTTTCGACGTCGAGATCGTTGGTTGGTTCATCGAGGATTAGCAGATTGCTCGGTTTCAGAAACAGCTTAGCCAACAGCAGGCGGTTACGCTCACCGCCCGACAGCGCCTTCACCGGCGTCATCGCGCGTTTCGGGTGGAACAGGAAGTCCTGCAGGTAGCCCAATACGTGACGAGGACGGCCGTTGACCACCACTTCCTGTTTGCCTTCCGCCAGGTTGTCCATCACCGTGCGCTCCGGATCGAGATCCGCGCGGTGCTGATCGAAATAGGCCACTTCCAGCTTGGTGCCGCAGTGCACGCGGCCGCTGTCGGCTTTCAGCTGACCGAGCATCAGTTTCAGCAGCGTGGTTTTGCCACAGCCGTTCGGCCCCACCAACGCAATCTTATCGCCGCGCTGTACCTGAGCGGAGAAACCGCGCACCAGCACTTTTTCGCCCACCTGATAATTGACGTCTTCCAGCTCGAACACGATTTTGCCGGAGCGGGTCGCCTCTTCCACCTGCATCTTGGCGGTGCCCATCACTTCGCGGCGCTCTGAACGCTCGACGCGCAGCGCCTTCAGCGCACGCACGCGGCCCTCGTTACGGGTACGGCGCGCCTTGATGCCCTGACGGATCCAGACCTCTTCCTGCGCCAGCTTGCGATCGAACTCGGCGTTTTGCAGCTCTTCCACCCGCAGCGCTTCTTCTTTGCTCTGCAGATACAGATCGTAGTTGCCCGGCCAGGAAACCAGCTTGCCGCGATCCAGATCGACGATGCGCGTCGCCATGTTGCGGATAAACGAACGGTCGTGCGAGATGAAGACGATGCTGCCGTCGAACTCTTTCAGGAAGCCTTCCAGCCAGTCGATGGTTTCGATATCCAGGTGGTTGGTCGGTTCGTCGAGCAACAGCACGCGCGGCGAGCTCACCAGCGCGCGGCCCAGCGCCGCTTTACGCAGCCAGCCGCCCGACAGCGAGGAAAGCTCGGCGTCGCCGTTCAGCCCCAGCTGCAGCAGCACTTCGCTGATGCGGCTGTCGAGTTGCCACAACCCCTGGTGATCGAGGATCTCCATGATTTGCGCCATGCGCGCCAGATTTTTCTCGCTCGGGTCGCTCTCCACCAGATGGGAAATCGCATGGTACGCCTTCAGGTGTTCCGCCTGCTCCGCGACGCCTTCGGCCACGAAGTCGAACACGCTGCCGCCGATATTGCGCGGCGGGTCCTGTTGCAGGCGCGCCACGATCAGATCCTGCTCGTAGATCACCCGGCCGTCGTCCAGCGGGATCTCTTTGCCGAGGATCTTCAGCAGCGTGGATTTGCCGGCGCCGTTGCGCCCGACCAGACACACGCGCTCGTTGTCTTCGATATGAATTTCGGTGTTGTCTAAAAGCGGCGCATCGCTGAAAGAGAGCCAGGCGCCGGACATGCTGATTAACGACATAGTAATTATTTTCCTTCGCCGGCGTGAGTCACCAGCCAGCAGTTGTGGATCTGACGGTTACGGGCAAAGTCCTGCGACAGCGTCTTGGCGGTGATCTCTTTCGCCTCCAGGCCCAGCGCGCTCAGCCCTGCCATATCCATTTGGAAACCGCGCTTGTTGTTCGAGAACATGATGGTCCCGTTGCGGCGCAGCAACCGTTTCAAATCTTTCATCAGCGCCAGATGATCGCGCTGCACGTCAAAAGTGTTCTCCATCCGCTTGGAGTTGGAGAACGTCGGCGGATCGATGAAGATCACGTCGAACTGTTCGTTGGCGTTGCTCAGCCACGACAGGCAGTCGGCCTGGATCAGCCGATGCTGACGGCCGGTCAGGCCGTTGGCGCGCAGGTTCTTCTCCGCCCATTCCAGGTAGGTGCGCGACATGTCCACCGTGGTGGTGCTGCGCGCGCCGCCCAGCCCGGCGTGCACGCTGGCGGTGCCGGTATAGGCAAACAGGTTGAGGAAGTCCTTGCCGCCGCTCATCTCGCCCAGCATGCGGCGCGCGATGCGGTGATCGAGGAACAGGCCGGTATCGAGATAGTCGGTCAGGTTAACCCACAGCTTGGCGTTATACTCTTCCACCAGCAGGAACTCGCCCTTCTGCGCCAGCTTCTCGTACTGATTCTTGCCCTTCTGCCGCTCGCGAGTTTTCAGGATCAGCTGATTCGATGGCAATTCCAGCACCGCCAGCGTCGCGTTGATCACATCGAACAGGCGCTGACGCGCTTTCTGCGCATCGACGGTTTTCGGCGGCGCATACTCCTGCACCACCACCTTGCTGCCGTAACGATCCACCGCGACGTTGTATTCTGGCAGATCGGCATCGTACAGGCGGTAGCATTCAATGCCCTGCTGTTTCGCCCACTTGTCGAGCTTCTTCAAGTTTTTGCGCAGACGGTTGGCGAAATCCTCCGCCACCTGCACGCCGCCGGCAGTGGCGCCGGCCGGGTTCGCCGCCAGCTGATAGTTTTTCTGCACGCACTCCAGCGGGCCGTTCTTCGCCTTGAACTGGCGCTCGGCGCGCAGCTGCAGGCAGCTCAACAGCTCCGGCGAGGCGCTGAACAGCGACAGTTGCCAACCGCCGAAGGCGCTTTTCATCACGCGGCCCAGCATGTTGTGCAGCGCGATCAGCGCCGGTTCGCTTTCCAGACGCTCACCGTACGGCGGATTGCTGATCACGGTGCCGTGCGGGCCTTCCGGCAGCGGGTTGGTCAACCGCGCCACGTCGCCGACGTTGAAAGTGATCAGCTCGGCGACGCCGGCGCGGCGGGCGTTGCCGCGCGCCATCTCAATCACCCGGCGATCGATATCGGAACCGAAAAAGCGAGAGGCGGTTTCCTGCAGGCCCCGGCGCGCGCGCACCTGCGCTTCGGCGGTGACTTCACGCCACAGTTCGGCGTTGTGGCCATTCCAGGCGCTGAAGCCCCAGTGCTGGCGGTGCAGGCCAGGCGCGCGATCGGCGGCGATCATCGCCGCTTCGATCAACAGCGTGCCGGAGCCGCACATCGGATCGAGCATCGGCGTGCCCGGCTGCCAGCCGGAACGCAGCACGATGGCGGCCGCCAGGTTTTCCTTCAGCGGCGCCTGGCCGGTGAGATCGCGGTAACCGCGCTGATGCAGGCCTTCACCGCTCAGATCGAGGGCCACGCTGGCCATATCGCGTTGCAGGAAGACGTTAACGCGAATATCCGGCTGCTGCTTGGCGACCGTCGGGCGTTGGTCGAGTTTGCGGGTGAAGCTGTCGACGATGGCGTCTTTCACCTTCAGCGCGCCATACTGGCTGTTGCGGATCTCTTCGTTCACGCCGCTGAAATGCACGGCAAAGGTTTTATCCACGCCAAAAATGCTCGGCCAGTCGATCGCCTGCACCCCGAGGTACAGATCCAGATCGCTGTGCACGCGGAATTCGTTCAGCGGCAACAGAATGCGCGAAGCCAGGCGGCTCCACAGCAGGCTTTGGTACAGAAGACGATCGTCACCCTGAAAATGTACCCCACCCTGCACCACTTTGCAGTCGTGAGCGCCAAGCGCTTCCAGCTCGCTTTTTAACAGTTCTTCCAATCCACGCGCCGTGCTGGCAAACAGAGAGTTCATATCGTGCTTATCACCAAAAAGAAAATTGTTGCGCATTATAGCTAATCCGCACCGCTTGTCATAAAGTTGCTCCCTTCTATTTAATAATCGCACGGAGATAAGGGTGATCACGCTTTCCAGACTCTACGTCCATCCGGTTAAATCACTGCGCGGTCTGCAGCTTTCTTACGCCCAGGTCGGCAGCAGCGGTCTGGCCTTCGACCGCAACTTTATGATCACCGAGCCGGATGGCACCTTTATTACCGCGCGCCAATACCCACAGATGGTGCTGTTCACGCCGGCGCTGCTGCCGGACGGGCTGTTCCTGAGCGCGCCGGACGGCGAAAGCGCCGCCATTCGCTTCAGCGACTTCGCCGCCGCGCCGCAGCCGACCGAGGTGTGGGGCAATCATTTCACCGCACTGATCGCGCCGGATGAGATCAACCGCTGGCTGAGCGGCTATTTCCAGCGTGACGTGCAGCTGCGCTGGCTGGGGCCTGAGTTGACCCGCCGGGTGAAGAAACACCCCGAGATCCCGCTGACGTTTGCCGATGGCTATCCTTATCTGCTGATTAACCAGGCTTCGTTCAACGATCTGCAGCGGCGTTGCCCCGGCAGCATCAAGCTGGAACAGTTCCGCCCCAATCTGGTGGTGAGCGGCGCAGCCGCCTGGGCTGAAGACGGTTGGCAGGTGATCCGCGTTGGCGATGTGATGTTCGATCTGGTGAAACCCTGCAGCCGCTGCGTGCTCACCACCGTCAGCACCGAGCGCGGCCGCAAGCACCCGAGCGGCGAACCGCTGAGTACGCTGCAAAAATTCCGCTCCGCCGACAACGGCGATATCGATTTCGGCCAGAACATGATCGCGCGCAGCAGCGGCATCATCCGCGTGGGCGATACGGTGGAAGTGCTGTCGACCAAGCCGCCGCGCCCTTATGGCGCCGGCAAAGTGGTGGAGAGCGTGCAGGCGCCGCAAGACAGCGAGCACAGCGTCACTATCGAATATGAAGGAAAGGTGTTTACCGGCAACAACCAGCAGATCTTGCTCGAACAGCTGGAACAGCAAGGCATTCGCGTGCCTTACTCCTGCCGCGCCGGGATTTGCGGCAGCTGCCGCATTACGTTGTTGAGCGGTGAGGTCGCGCCGCTGAAGAAAAGCGCGCTGGGCGACAACGGCACCATCCTGTGCTGCAGCTGTATCCCAAAAAGTGATTTGACGTTGGCGTAATCCGCCTTATACCGCCCTGTCGTAAGCCGGGGCGGCGCTTTCATCCTGCGCGCAGGGTTTCAGCCGATCGTGCATCACCTTGATGGCGTCGCCCAATACCATGGTGCGGCCGGCGACCGTCAGTTGATTTTGCGCCAGCAGGCACAGGCTGGCGTTATCCCCGGCCTCTACCACCAGCAAGCGCGCTTCCACGCCGCTTTCCATTACCTTCACCGCCGCCAGCTCGCCGTTTTTCGGCTGCAGCGGGTAATGCTGCTGCGAGAAATGCCAGCTCTTCGGCATCAGCGGTTTCAGGAAGCGGTAGGCGACCAGCGCATTCAACACCAGCTCGGCGCGCTGCTCATGGCTGAGTTTGATCTGCTTGCACTGTTCTTCATAGGTGAAATAAAGGGCGGCGTCATCCACGCAAAAAGCGCATTCAGCGAAGGCGTCCGGCGTTAACATTTTGGCCGGGAAACGTGAACGGAAGATCATACCATTAGCTAAATCCAGCATTAGCCGATCGTGTTCGGCATCAAAATACCAACGCCAATTATCGTCAGGTTTTATCTTCATTTCGTATCCTTCTCGCTGCCTATGCCAACGCCGCACTCACCCTAAAAGGCGATTTTATCACCGATAAAATAGCTTAAACATCGGATAATTCCGCGAACGATATTTATGCTAACGAACAAAATATAGACGAGCCGGGGGCAGAAATAAACCCCCGGAATAAAATGAGAGGAAAAATATTAGATATGGGTAACGATATCTTTAATCAAACGCGGGCCGTGATAGATAAATCCGGAATAAATTTGCAGCAGGCTCGCGCCGGCCTCCATTTTTTCGCGCGCCGCCGTCAGCGAATCGATGCCGCCCACGCCGATAATCGGCAGGCGCCCTTGAAGTTCGGTGGAAAGACGACGGATAACTTCCGTGCTGCGTGATTGCAACGGACGCCCACTTAACCCGCCCGCTTGTTCGCAGTAATTTAACCCCTGGATCAATTTTCGATCCAAGGTGGTATTGGTGGCGATCACGCCATCGATATTATGCCGCACCAGGCTATCGGCAATTTGGATCAATTCTTCTTCTGAAAGATCCGGCGCGATCTTTACCGCCACAGGCACATATTTGTGATGGCGCGCATGTAATTCCTGCTGCTTATTTTTAATCGCAGCTAAAAGATCGTCCAGCGCTTCGCCATACTGTAAGGATCGTAACCCCGGGGTATTCGGTGAAGAGATGTTAATCGCGATATAACCGGCATACGGATAAACTTTATCCATGCAGATCAAATAATCGTCTTTACCCTGTTCGACCGGGGTGTCTTTATTCTTGCCGATATTGATCCCAAGAATGCCGCCGAAATGGGATTTCTTAACGTTTTCAACCAGATTGTCCACGCCATGGTTATTGAACCCCATGCGGTTGATCAGGCCTTCCGCCTCAACCACGCGGAACAAGCGCGGCTTGTCGTTGCCCGGTTGCGGGCGTGGCGTCACGGTGCCGACTTCCACATGGCCGAAGCCCATCGCGCCGAACGCATCGATGCATTCGCCGTTTTTATCCAGACCGGCGGCCAATCCCAGCGGGTTTTTGAACGACAGCCCCATGCAGCTGACCGGTTTGGTCGGCACGGACTGACGGACAAGAAACGCTAATGGGGTGCCGGCAATACGGCTGAGCTGACGAAAGGTCACTTCGTGCGCGCGCTCGGGATCGAGCTGGAACAACGCTTTCCTGATGAGGGGGTAGTACATGGACTCTCCTGATTTCCCGGTTGCAAACCGGGGGCGTATTATCCGGTATCCCCCGCCCAATTGGAATTGATTAAAGGCAAAAAAAGCCGTTTTTACGCAATCGTTTCCTCTCTTCACCGCCAAATCGGCGCCAATCCGCTTTTGCGCATATCGAAATCAAAAAATGAGATTTAAAAAACGCGCCCGGTTGCTGGTAGGTTTAAAACACTTCCTTTTGATTTTCTAATTAAACCTAACTTTTAGTTATAAGGAGTGACAATGCGCGTTATATCACTGGCCGGCAGCCCACGCATCCCATCACGTTCCGCCGCGCTGCTCGCGCTGAGTCAGAACTGGCTGCGGCAGCAAGGGGTGGAAGTGACGGCTTATACCTTGCACGACTTCGATGCCGAAGACCTGCTGTACGCCAACTTCAACAGCCCGGCGATCAAGGCGTTTGCCGAGCAGCTGGCGCAGGCCGACGGCCTGCTGATTTCCACGCCGGTTTATAAAGCGTCGTTCTCCGGCGCGCTGAAAACCCTGCTGGATCTGCTGCCGGAACGCGCGCTGGATCATAAGGTGGTGCTGCCGCTGGCGACCGGCGGTTCGATCGGCCACATGCTGGCGGTGGACTACGCGCTGAAACCGGTGCTGGCGGCGCTGAAAGCGCAAGAGGTGCTGCACGGCGTGTTCGCCGACGACAGCCAGATCCAACTGGCCGGCGAAGGCGCCACGCTCACCGACGCCGTCGCCGCCCGGCTGGAAGAGGCGCTGACCAGTTTCTATCTGGCGCTTGGCCGCCGCAAACCGCCCGCGCTGCGCGTCGCCTCGCTGCTGGCGGCGCGACAGACTGCCTGAAAGGCCTGGAAAAGGAGAGCCTGAATGAAAAAACGCATCGTTTTACGGCGCTGGCTGAGCGCCGCTACCCTCACCGGCCTGCTGTCGTTGGTTTGGGCCACTGCCGCCGCTGCGCAGGATCCGGCGCAGTTCCGCATCGGCTACCAAAAAGGATCGGTCAGCCTGGTGCTGGCGAAGAGCCACCGGCTGCTGGAGGAACGTTTCCCCGCTACCCGCATCAGCTGGATCGAGTTTCCCGCCGGCCCGCAAATGCTCGAGGCCTTGAACGTCGGCAGCATCGATCTGGGCAGCACCGGCGATATTCCGCCGATCTTCGCGCAGGCCGCTGGCGCGGACCTGCTGTATGTCGGCGTTGAGCCGCCCAAACCAAAGGCGGAAGTGATCCTGGTGCCGGAAAACAGCCCGATCAAAACCGTCGCCGATCTGAAAGGCCATAAGGTCGCTTTCCAGAAAGGATCCAGCTCGCACAACCTGCTGCTGCGATCGCTGCAAAAGGCCGGCCTGAAATTTACGGATATCCAGCCTGCCTATCTGACCCCCGCCGATGCGCGCGCCGCCTTCCAGCAGGGCAACGTCGATGCCTGGGCCATCTGGGATCCTTATTATTCCGCCGCGCTGCTGCAGGGCGGCGTACGGGTGCTCGGCGACGGCACCGATCTGAACCAGACCGGTTCCTTCTATCTGGCGGCGCGCCCCTATGCCGAAGCCAACGGCGCCTTTATCAGCCAGGTCTTGACGGTGCTGACCCAGGCCGATGCGCTCACCCGCAGCGACCGGGCGCAAAGCGTGACCCTGCTGGCCAATGCCATGGGTCTGCCGGAACCGGTGATCGCCAGCTATCTGGATCACCGCCCGCCGACCGCCATCACACCGCTCGATGCGCATACGATCGCCGCGCAGCAGCAAACCGCCGACCTGTTTTACGCCAACCGGCTGGTGCCGGTGAAGGTTGACATCTCGCAACGCATCTGGCGCCCAAGCGCGCAATAACTCATGGGAGAACATTGACGATGAGCCTGAACGTTTTCTGGTTTTTACCCACCCACGGCGACGGCCACTATCTTGGCAGCGCACAGGGGGCGCGCAGCGTCGATCACGGTTATTTGCAGCAGATCGCCCAGGCGGCGGATCGGCTGGGATTCGGCGGCGTATTGATCCCTACCGGCCGCTCGTGCGAAGACTCCTGGCTGGTGGCCGCCTCGCTGATCCCGGTTACCCAGCGGCTGAAGTTTTTGGTCGCGCTGCGGCCGGGCATCATCTCCCCTACGCTGGCGGCGCGCCAGGCGGCGACGCTGGATCGCCTGTCCAACGGGCGTGCGCTGTTCAATCTGGTCACCGGCGGCGATCCGGAAGAGCTGGCGGCCGAGGGGCTGCACCTGAGCCATGAAGAGCGCTACGAAGCCTCAACTGAGTTCACCCACATCTGGCGCCGGGTGCTGGAAGGCGAAACCGTCGATTTCGACGGCAAGCACATTCAGGTGAAAGGCGCCAAACTGCTGTTCCCGCCGGTGCAGCAGCCGCGCCCGCCGCTCTATTTCGGCGGATCCTCCGCCGCCGCGCAGGATCTGGCCGCCGAACAGGTAGAAATGTATCTCACCTGGGGAGAGCCGCCGGCGCAGGTTAAAGAGAAAATCGAAGAGGTGCGCGCCAAAGCGGCGGCGAAAGGCCGCCAGGTACGCTTCGGTATCCGCCTGCATGTCATCGTGCGGGAAACCACCGAAGAGGCCTGGCGCGCCGCCGATCGGCTGATCGCGCATCTCGATGAGGAAACCATCGCCGACGCGCAGCAGGCCTTTGCGCGCTTCGACTCCGTCGGCCAACGGCGCATGGCGGCGCTGCACGGCGGCAAGAAGGACAACCTGGAGATCAGCCCGAACCTGTGGGCCGGCATCGGCCTGGTGCGCGGCGGCGCCGGCACCGCGCTGGTGGGCGACGGCCCGACGGTCGCGGCACGCATGCAGGAATATGCCGATCTGGGCATCGACACCTTTATTCTCTCCGGCTATCCGCATCTGGAAGAGGCCTACCGCGTCGGTGAACTGCTGTTCCCTCACCTCGATCTGGCACAGGAAGAAACGCCCGCGCGCCTTCAGCCGGTGCGTCCGCAGGGCGAAGTGGTGGCCAACATCTATGTTCCGCAAAAAGTGTCGCAGAGCTGAGGAGGCCCCGATGGCTAAGAACGCGCAACGCATCCTGTATCGGCTAGCCCCCTGGGCACTGCCGCTGGCGCTGGTGATCCTCTGGCAGATCGCCGTCGAAACCGGCTGGCTGTCCAACCGCATTTTACCGGCGCCGAGCGCAGTGCTGGCCGCCTTCTGGAGCCTGAGCCAAAGCGGCGAACTGTGGCAGCACCTGAGCATCAGCAGCCAGCGCGCGTTGATCGGCTTTGCCATCGGCGGCAGCATCGGGCTGATCCTCGGCTTTATTACCGGGCTGTCGCGCTGGGGCGAACGCCTGCTGGACAGCTCGGTGCAAATGATCCGCAACGTGCCGCACCTGGCGCTGATCCCGTTGGTGATCCTGTGGTTCGGCATCGATGAATCCGCCAAGATCTTTCTGGTGGCGCTCGGTACGCTATTCCCGATTTATCTCAATACCTATCACGGTATCAAGAACATCGATCGCGGCCTGTTGGAGATGGCCCGCAGCTACGGCCTAAGCGGTTTCCGCCTGTTTACGCAGGTGGTGCTGCCGGGCGCGCTGCCGTCGATTATGGTCGGCGTGCGTTTCGCTCTCGGCTTCATGTGGCTGACGCTGATCGTCGCCGAAACCATTTCGGCCAATTCGGGCATCGGCTACCTGGCGATGAACGCGCGTGAATTCCTGCAAACCGACGTGGTGGTGGTGGCTATCGTGCTGTACGCCCTGCTCGGCAAGCTGGCGGACGTGGGCGCACAACTGCTGGAGCGCGTCTGGTTGCGCTGGCATCCGGCCTATCAACTGAAACAGGGAGAAGCGCTATGACCCTTCCCGCTCGCCTTGCGCAAGGCACGCCGGTGACGCTGGAGTCCATCGGCAAAGGTTACGGCAACCGCACCGTGCTGGACAATATTCAGCTGCGCATTTCCGCCGGGCAGTTCGTGGCGGTGGTCGGCCGCAGCGGCTGCGGCAAGAGCACCCTGCTTCGCCTGTTGGCCGGCCTGGAACAACCCAGCAGCGGCGCGCTGCTCAGCGGCAACGCGCCGCTTGCCGCCGCTAAAGAGGATACCCGGCTGATGTTTCAGGATGCGCGCCTGCTGCCGTGGAAAACGGTGATCGACAACGTGGGCCTGGGGCTGCGCGGCCAGTGGCGCGATGCGGCGCTGCAGGCGCTGGACGCGGTCGGCTTGGCGGATCGCGCCCGCGACTGGCCGGCGGCGCTGTCCGGCGGGCAAAAGCAGCGGGTCGCCCTGGCGCGCGCGCTGATCCACCGCCCTCGCCTGCTGCTGCTGGACGAACCGCTCGGGGCGTTGGATGCCCTGACGCGCATCGAGATGCAGGGGCTGATAGAAACGCTGTGGCAACAGCACGGTTTTACCGTACTGCTGGTCACGCACGACGTCAGCGAAGCCATCGCGCTGGCGGATCGGGTGATCCTGATCGAAGAGGGGCGCATCGGGCTGGATCTGACTCTCGATCTGCCGCGGCCGCGCCGCAAGGGTTCCGCCCGGCTGGCGGAACTGGAGGCCGAAGTGCTGGAGCGGGTGTTATCACCGCCGGCCACAGCGGCCAGCGGCCGTCGGGCGGCGAATTGAAAGGATGAAAAAAGGGACGGCGCAGGCCGTCCCTTGATCTATTCAGCGCGAAAAGATCAGGCGTCGAGCGCCTTGCTGATCTTCTCGTACAGATCGCCGGACAGGTTTTCCAATCCTTTCAGCTGTTCCAGCGCCTTGCGCATTAGCGCCTGGCGGCCCGCGTCGTAACGCTTCAGGCGAATCAGCGGTTCAATCAGGCGCGCGGCGATCTGCGGGTTGCGCTGGTTGAGATCGCTGAGGATATCCGCCAGGAACTGATAGCCGCTGCCGTCTGCGGCATGGAACGCCGCCGGGTTGCCGGAAGCGAAGCCGCCGATCAGCGAACGGGTGCGGTTCGGGTTGCTCAGGCTGAACGAACGGTGTTGCAGCAGCGCGCGCACCTTGCTCAGCACGTCTGCCGCCGGGCTGCTGCCCTGCAGCACGAACCATTTATCCATCACCAGGCCATCCTGATGCCAGCGCTCGTCGAATGCCGCCAGCAGCGCATCGCGGCACGGCAACTGGGCCGCGACCGCAGCAGACAGCGCCGCCAGCGAGTCGGTCATGTTGTCTGCCTGGCGATACTGTTCGCTTACCAGTTGGTCCGCCAGCGCCACATCTTCGCCGAACGCCAGATAGCCCAGGCACACATTACGCAAGGCGCGCTTGGCGATCTCGGCGTGCTCCACGCGGTAGCCGTCGGTCTTGTTGGCGTGATATACCGCCAGCCACTCATCGGCCAGCTCCCGCGCCAGGCAGCGAACGATCGCTTCATGCACCGCGGCGATCGCTTCCGGATCGATGGTGGCGAACAGCTCGGCGATTTCGTTCTCCGACGGCAACGTCAGGATCTGCGCCGCCAGCGCCGGATCCAGTTTTTCGTCCAGCAGCACTGCGCGGAACGCATCGGCCACGTGCAGCGGCAGCGACAGCGGCTGCTTCTGCTGGTGCCGCGCCACGTTCAGCTTGATATAGGTCGCCAGCAGGCTCTGTGCCGCATCCCAACGCGCAAATTCATTGCGCGCGTGCTGCATCAGGAAGGTCAGCTGCTGATCGCTGTACGGATAGTCCAGCTTCACCGGCGCGGAGAATTCGCGCAGCAGCGACGGCACCGGCTTATGCGCCACGCCGTCGAACACGAAGGTTTGCTCCGCTTCGGTGACGTTCAGCACGTTATTGACCGGCAGGCCGCCCTTTTGCAATGGAATGACGTTGCCTTCGCTGTCGTACAGTTCGATATCCAGCGGGATATGCAGCGGCAATTTCTCCGGCTGATCGGCGGTCGGCGCGGTTTGCTGGCTGACATGCAGACGATACTGCTGGGTTTCCGCGTCGTACTCGTCGCGAACCGTCAGCAGCGGCGTGCCGGACTGGCTATACCAACGGCGGAAGCGCGACAGATCGACGTTGGACGCGTCCTCCATCGCCTGCACGAAATCGTCGCAGGTGGCGGCGCTGCCGTCGTGGCGTTCGAAATAGAGCTGCATCCCTTTCTGGAAGTTCTCCTCCCCCAGCAAGGTGTGCATCATGCGGATCACTTCGGAACCCTTTTCATACACCGTCAGGGTGTAGAAGTTGTTCATCTCGATCACTTTGTCCGGGCGGATGGCGTGTGCCATCGGGCTGGCGTCTTCGGCGAACTGCGCGCCGCGCATCACGCGCACGTTGTCGATGCGGTTGACCGAACGCGATCCCAGATCGGAACTGAACTCCTGGTCGCGGAACACCGTCAGCCCCTCTTTCAGGCTGAGCTGGAACCAGTCGCGGCAGGTTACGCGGTTACCGGTCCAGTTGTGGAAGTATTCGTGGCCGATCACCGCTTCAATGTTCAGGTAATCCTTGTCGGTGGCGGTTTCCGCCTTCGCCAGCACGTATTTGGAGTTAAAGATGTTTAACCCTTTGTTCTCCATCGCGCCCATATTGAAGAAATCGACCGCCACAATCATATAAATGTCGAGATCGTATTCCAGGCCGAAGCGGGTCTCGTCCCACTTCATCGAGTTCTTCAACGACGTCATCGCCCAGTCGGCGCGATCCAGGTTGCCGCGATCGACGAACAGCTCCAGCGCGACCTTACGGCCGGAACGGGTGGTGAAGCTGTCGCGCAGCACGTCGAAGTCTCCCGCCACCAGCGCGAACAGGTAGCAAGGTTTCGGGAACGGATCCTGCCATTGCACCCAGTGGCGGCCATCGGCCAATTCGCCCTGGCCGATGCGGTTGCCGTTCGACAGCAGGAACGGATAGCGCGCCTTGTCGGCCTCAATGCGGGTGGTAAAGCGCGCCAGCACGTCCGGGCGATCCTGATAATAGGTAATGTGGTGGAAACCTTCGGCTTCGCATTGCGTGCACAGCGCATCGCCGGACAGGTACAGCCCTTCCAGCGCGGTGTTTTTCGCCGGGTGAATGTCGTTGACGATGGTAAGAGTGAATTGTGCCGGCAACGCTTCGATGATCAGCTGGTTATCCTGCTGGCGGTAGGCACTCCACGGTTGGCCGTCCACCTGAATGCTCACCAGCGTCAGATCTTCGCCATCCAGCACCAGCGGTGCGTCGGCCGCGCCCTGACGTTTGATTTTACTGACGGCGGTCACGCGCGTGGTTTCCGCGTCCAGACTGAAGTCCAAATCGATATCGGTCGTGGTGTAATCGGGCGCGCGATAATCGTGGCGGTATTTTGCCTGTGGCTGTTGTGTCATAAAAACCCTTAAACGTCTCGGTGAGTTATAGGTGCCAGGCCGCTCTTCTGCTTCGTACCGCAGCCGGAGTGTTCCCCTGCGGCGCGCGGTGGGCCTGAATTGTGAATAAACTGTATCACAGCTGGCCGAAAAGCCCAGAGCCGCCGGGCGACCACGAGAGAGAAATCAGAGGCAAATCATAAATCGCCCGCCAGGCGATAGCGCAGGTGACCAATGGCTAAATAAAAATCAGCATTTAATGCTAAAAAACCGCCACCGGAGGGCGCCGGCATAGTTGAGGCGACGCAGGCGCCATGGTGGTATAATTGCGGCATCAGGCCCAGGGATGACTCGCACTATGAAAATTAAATACGCAATCTATTTTTTTACCCTGTGCCTGATGACTTCCTTCTCTCTGTTCATCGTCGATGAGCTGCTCGAAGCCCATACCGACTACCGCGATAACCAACTCAATCTGTACAAAATTGATCGCGCCAAAGAAATCTCCGAAGCCTTTCAGGCTGCCTTGCAGGCGCACCGCCTCAAACGCTTGAGCCTGATCGATCCGCAAATCACCCGAGCGCAATGTTTGGCCGCCGATCGGGCGGCGCGCGAAAGAATTACCCGCATCCGCGAACATCTGGACGATGAGGTTGCCAGACAGCTCGGGGTTCGGCAAAAAATCGCCGCGCTGTCGATGATCAGCCTGATGGAACAGCTGCTGGATAATGACAACCTGCAGCTTTCGCAGGTCAATAACACCAACGCCAATCTGTTCAACATCAACAGCGCCTATTACATCTCGCAAACCAGCAAGAGCTATTACCGCTACACCTACGATACCCGGATGGTGGATACCGACTCTTTTATGTTTCTCGAGGCCATCCGCCTTAATAACCGGCTGAATATGTCACTGACGGAATTGAGCGATCAGATTATCGACGTCAACGTCAGACCGCTCGTTCGCAAAGACGCCTACCTGAAGTCCATTCAGCTGACCGGCGTGCTGAACGCGCTGAGCACCCGATTGATCTTCATGAAGATCAACTACGACGATGGGCAAATCACCAACATCGTCAATGCATTGCTCTCCCAGGTGTCCGCTGAGCGCCTCCAGCAGATTACCCATGGGCTGTACACCGCTATCGATACCCATCAGCCCTACCCCACCGCGCTTATTTCGCGCTATGTCGACGATGTGAGCGGGCTGTCGCAGGCGCTGTATCAACGCAGCTTCGAACTGGAAACCCTCGCGTCGCGCCACAAGATTTACGACAGCCAGACGACCATTTACGGCATGATCGCACTCGCCGGCCTGGTGGTGTTGCTGTTCATTTTGCCGGCGCTGGTGTTCTGCACCAGCATCAACCGCTGGCTGACCAAGACCCACAACAATATCGTGCGGCTGTCGCGCGGCGAGATAAATATCGATCGCAACGACGCCTTCTACAGCCAGGAATTGATCGCCATCAGCGACGCCATTCAGCAGCTCAGGCAATACCAGTTGGACAAGGTCTCGCTGGAAAGTGAGAAACAACTGCTGATTAAAGAGCTCGAGGCCTCTTCTTTCCTCGATCCGCTTACCAATATTTACAACCGCCGTAAATTCTTCCTTGAATGTCAGCTGCTGGGCGACGGCAGCTACCCGCAGGCCTTTTGCCTGATCGACATCGACAACTTCAAACAGCTCAACGACAGCTATGGCCACGACGTGGGCGACCGGGCGCTGGTGGCATTCGGCCACCTGCTGCAACGCGCGTTCCGCGCCAGCGACATCTTCTGCCGCTACGGCGGCGAAGAGTTCGCGGTGCTGCTGGGCAACTGTTCGTTGGACAACGCGCGGGACATCATGGAGCAATTGCGCGCCCGCACTCATCGCCTGACGCTAAATCTGGCCGATGGACGGCAAGTGCGTTTCACCACCAGCTGCGGCATTGCGCCGGTCAACGCATTCACCGCGCTACAGGCGGCGATCAAACAGGCGGACGAAGCGCTCTATTTTTGCAAAAAGAACGGCAAGGATCGGGTCAGCGTGCATACCCAGGCCGGCTATATCTGATTCGCTGTTTAAAATAATTAACATTATAATTTTTATGACTAATTAGGCTAAGTCATTCACCTTACAGGCATATCTGGCTTTTTTTCCTCCCCGCCGCTATCAGGCCGCCATAAAGGCACGTTTAATCCTCGACCCGCTTTGGTGATTTATGGTGTGATGCAGCTTCAATAACAGGATAATCCGGGTATACTCCACCCCCACTTTTATGATTATCCGGATTTGGACACGCGCCTGACGAGGATGCTGTAACGCGCTATGACTCAATACGCTTCCCCGATTTTGACATCACTGCTTGATACCGATGCTTATAAGCTTCATATGCAGCAAGCAGTGTTCCATCGCTATCCCGCGATCAGCGTGGCGGCGGAATTCCGCTGCCGCGGCGACGAACTGCTGGGCGAATATGCCGACGAGATCCGCGCGCAGGTGGCGTTGATGAGCCGGCTGGCGCTGACCGACGCCGAATTCGCTTATCTTTCGGGCCTGCCCTTCTTCCGTCAGGATTACCTGAGCTGGCTGCGAACGTTCCGCTACGATCCGCAGCAGGTCACCATAGACAACCGCGACGGCAAGCTGCAAATCCGCATCGCCGGCCCTTGGCGTGAAGTGATCATGTGGGAAGTGCCGTTGCTGGCGGTGATCAGCGAAGTGGTGCACCGTCGGCGCTCTCCGCTGGCGACGCCGGAACAGGCGGTGGCGCATCTGCAAACCAAGCTGGCTCAGTTCAAGACGCTGGCGGGCGATCTGGATCTTTCGCGCTTCAAGCTGATGGACTTCGGCACCCGTCGCCGTTTCTCTCAGGGCGTGCAACAGGCCATCGTCAGCACCTTGCAGACCGAATTCCCGTACCTGTCGGGCACCAGCAATTACGATCTGGCGCATCAGCTCGGCCTGGCGCCGGTCGGCACTCAGGCGCATGAGTGGTTCCAGGCGCATCAGCAAATAAGCCCGGTGCTGGCCAACAGCCAGCGCGCCGCCTTGCAAGCCTGGTTGGATGAATACCCGGATCAGCTTGGCATCGCGCTCACCGACTGTATCACCATGGATGCCTTCCTGCGCGACTTCGGCCCGCAGTTCGCCGAACGTTATCAGGGGCTGCGCCACGATTCGGGCGATCCCGTCGAGTGGGGTGAAAAGGCCATTGCCCATTATCAAAAGCTGGGCATCGATCCGATGAGCAAAACGCTGGTGTTCTCGGACAACCTGGATCTGGAAAAAGCGCTGGCGCTCTATCGCCATTTCTACCAGCGCATCAATCTCGGCTTCGGCATCGGCACGCGCCTGACCTGCGATATTCCCGGCGTCAAACCGCTGAATATCGTGATCAAGCTGGTCGAGTGCAAAGGCAAGCCGGTGGCCAAGCTCTCCGACAGCCCCGGCAAAACCATTTGCCAGGATCAGGCGTTCGTCAGGGCCCTGCGCAAGGCCTTCGATCTGCCGCTGGTGAAGAAAGCCAGCTGAGCCTTCTATATATAGAGAGAAAGCCGGCCCGGTTCAGGCGCCGGCTTTTTTGTTTTTATCTCGACCGCCCTCTTTTCAGCCAGCCACGATAAATGTTGCGCCAATCCGATGATTTCTGCTTGTGCTCTGCACCGCGGCAAGTAACATAGCCATTACCCCCATATTCTTGGGTTGTAAGCTATTTCTAAACCAAATTATTAAAGAGAGAAATCTATGAGCGTAGTGCCTGTAGTCGACGTACTGCAAGGTCGTGCTGCGGTTGACAGTGAAGTCACCGTACGCGGCTGGGTACGTACCCGGAGAGATTCAAAAGCTGGTATCTCCTTCCTGGCCGTCTATGACGGTTCCTGCTTTGATCCGTTACAGGCCGTCGTTAATAATTCTCTGCCGAATTATCAGGATGAAGTGCTGCACCTGACCACCGGTTGCTCAGTTGAAGTTACCGGCAAGGTCGTCGCCTCACCGGGCGAAGGCCAGAGCTTCGAGCTGCAGGCTACCGCGATCAACGTGGTCGGCTGGGTCGACGATCCGGATACTTACCCAATGGCGGCCAAACGCCACAGCATCGAATACCTGCGCGAAGTGGCCCACCTGCGCCCGCGCACCAATCTGATCGGCGCCGTGGCGCGCGTGCGTCATACCCTGGCGCAGGCGATCCACCGCTTCTTCCATGAAAATGGTTATTTCTGGGTGTCCACCCCGCTGATCACCGCCTCCGACACCGAAGGCGCCGGCGAAATGTTCCGCGTGTCCACGCTGGATCTGGAAAACCTGCCGCGCACCGACAAGGGCGCCGTCGATTTCAGCCAGGACTTCTTCGGTAAGGAAGCCTTCCTCACCGTTTCCGGCCAGCTGAACGGCGAAACCTACGCCTGTGCGCTGTCCAAGGTATACACCTTCGGCCCAACCTTCCGCGCCGAAAACTCCAACACCAGCCGCCACCTGGCGGAGTTCTGGATGATCGAACCGGAAGTGGCCTTCGCGACGCTGGACGATGTCGCCGGCCTGGCCGAAAGCATGCTGAAGTATGTATTCCAGGCGGTGCTGGATGAACGAGCAGACGATCTGAAATTCTTCGCCGAGCGCGTGGATAAAGACGCAATCTCTCGTCTGGAGCGCTTCGTCTCTTCCGATTTCGCCCAGGTGGACTACACCGACGCCATTGAGATCCTGCTGGCCTCTGGCCAAACCTTCGAAAACCCGGTTTCCTGGGGCATCGATCTCTCTTCCGAACATGAGCGTTATCTGGCGGAGAAACACTTCCAGGCGCCGGTGGTGGTGAAGAACTACCCGAAAGACATCAAAGCGTTCTATATGCGCATGAACGAAGACGGTAAAACCGTCGCGGCCATGGACGTGCTGGCGCCGGGCATCGGTGAAATCATCGGCGGTTCGCAGCGTGAAGAACGCCTCGACATGCTCGATCAACGTCTGGAAGAGATGGGCCTGAATAAAGAAGACTACTGGTGGTATCGCGATCTGCGCCGCTACGGCACCGTGCCGCATTCCGGTTTCGGCCTGGGTTTTGAACGTTTAATCGCCTATGTCACCGGCGTGCAAAACGTGCGCGATGTGATCCCGTTCCCACGCACACCACGTAACGCAAGCTTCTAATTCATACGATCAAACGTTTTTCAAACGATTTCGTTACAAAACAAAGGCCAGCCTCGCTGGCCTTTCGCATTTTTTAATATTGACGCACATCACAAAGTTCCCGAAAAATTACATTTAGTTACACATACTTTCCTTTTGCAACCTGATTGGGACATTGGTATCATTTTCGTCCTAGATTAACCCGCCTGTGAATGGAACACTGCGTTCAGACACAGGACGACACCAATCTATCAACAATAGTTCCCAAAGAATTATTGGCGGCAGTGGCAAAGGTGTCCGAATAACACCAATGAGGGTAATAATGATGAAGCGCAACATTCTTGCAGTGGTTATCCCGGCTCTGTTGGCTGCTGGTGCAGCAAACGCAGCTGAAATCTACAACAAAGACGGCAACAAGCTGGATCTGTACGGCAAAGTTGACGGTCTGCACTACTTCTCCGACGACGAAGGCAATGACGGCGATCAGACCTATGTTCGTTTCGGCTTCAAAGGTGAAACCCAGATTACTGACCAACTGACCGGTTACGGCCAGTGGGAATACAACGTTCAGTCCAACCACGCCGAATCTCAGGGCACCGAAGGCACCAAAACCCGTCTGGGCTTCGCCGGTCTGAAATTCGCTGACTACGGCTCCTTCGACTACGGCCGTAACTACGGCGTACTGTACGACGTGGAAGGCTGGACCGATATGCTGCCAGAGTTCGGTGGCGATACCTACACCTACTCCGACAACTTCATGACCGGCCGTACCAACGGCGTTGCGACCTATCGTAACAACAACTTCTTCGGTCTGGTTGACGGTCTGAACTTCGCCGTTCAGTACCAGGGCAAGAACGAAAACGATGGCCGCGCGCTGAAGAAACAAAACGGCGACGGTTGGGGCCTGTCTTCAACGTATGACATCGGCGAAGGCGTAAGCTTCGGTGCTGCATACGCGTCCTCTGACCGCACAGATGCCCAGACCCGTCAGTCAACCGCTGGCGGCGACAAGGCTGACGCTTGGACCGTAGGCGCGAAATACGACGCCAACAACGTCTACCTGGCAGCGATGTACGCAGAAACCCGCAACATGACTCCGTATGGCGATTTCGATAGCGGCATTGCGAACAAAACTCAGAACTTTGAAGTGACCGCACAGTACCAATTCGACTTCGGTCTGCGTCCAGAAGTGTCTTACCTGCAGTCTAAAGGCAAAAACCTGGCTGGCCGTACCGCTCACGGTTCAAGCTTCGCCGGCGGCGATGCCGATCTGGTTAAATATGTTTCTGTTGGTACCACTTACTACTTCAACAAAAACATGTCCACCTACGTTGATTACAAAATCAACCTGCTGGATGACAACGAGTTCACCAAAGCAACCGGCACCGCTACCGACGATATCGTAGCCGTTGGTCTGGTGTACCAGTTCTAAGTTGTCTCGCTTAACGGCGGTTTACCGTCGGCTAAGTTAAAAAACAGGGCTTCGGCCCTGTTTTTATTTGTGTCTCCCGGTAACGTTTTATCCTGCAGATTTCCCCTTCCCCATCATTTTTTCTGTCGAATCCTTCCCGTTCACAAGATCGCGGTGTTTTTATCGCAAACGGTTGGCAAAGCCGATAACTGGCGCTACCCTGATGCTTCTGTCTGCTTAACTCCGAGATTTGGAAGCACCTGACATGTTTGAAAAAATCACCGCCGCACCCGCCGACCCGATCCTGGGCCTGACCGACATTTTCCGCGCCGACGCCCGCCCGAATAAAATCAATTTAGGGATTGGCGTTTATAAAGACGAAACCGGCAAAACGCCGGTGCTGACCAGCGTAAAAAAAGCTGAACAGTATCTGCTGGAAAACGAGACCACCAAAAACTATCTCGGCATTGAAGGCATCCCGGCGTTCGCCAGCTGCACGCAAGAGCTGCTGTTCGGCAAAGAGAGCCCGATCGTTACCGCGCGGCGCGCGCGTACCGCACAGACGCCCGGCGGCACCGGCGGCCTGCGCGTGGCGGCAGACTTTATCGCCAACCAGACCAGCGCCAAGCGCATCTGGATCAGCAACCCAAGCTGGCCAAACCACAAGAACGTCTTTAGCGCCGTGGGCCTGGAAGTGCTGGAGTACGCCTACTACGACGCCGCCAACCACGCGTTGGACTTTGACGGCCTGCTGAACAGCCTGAAACAGGCGCAGGCCGGTGATGTGGTGCTGTTCCACGGCTGCTGCCATAACCCGACCGGTATCGATCCAACGGCGGAACAGTGGGCACAGCTGGCTGAGCTTTCCGTCGCCAATGGCTGGCTGCCGCTGTTCGATTTCGCCTACCAGGGCTTCGCCAACGGTCTGGAAGAAGATGCGCAGGGCCTGCGTATTTTCGCCGCCAAACACCAAGAGCTGATCGTTGCCAGCTCCTACTCGAAAAACTTCGGCCTGTACAATGAGCGCGTCGGCGCTTGCACCATTGTGGCTGCCGATGCCGAAACCGCCGATCGCGCCTTCAGCCAGGTGAAAGCGGCCATTCGCGCCAACTACTCCAACCCGCCGTCACACGGCGCGGCGGTTGTCGCCACCATTCTGGGCAACGATGCGCTGCGCGCGATGTGGGAGCAGGAGCTGACCGACATGCGCCAGCGTATTCACCGCATGCGTCAGCTGTTCGTGAACACCCTGCAGGAGAAAGGCGCGCAGCAGGACTTCAGCTTCATCATCCAGCAGAACGGCATGTTCTCGTTCAGCGGCCTGACCAAAGAACAGGTGCTGCGTCTGCGCGAAGAGTTCGGCGTCTACGCTGTGAACTCGGGCCGGGTGAACGTGGCCGGCATGACGCCGGACAACATGGCGCCGCTGTGTGAAGCCATCGTCGCCGTGCTCTAAAGGCATCGACGCAGGTCATAAATCGTAAAAAAGGGCGCTCTATGCGCCCTTGATTATTTCTGCCGGGAAATAATCGTTACCACACCGCCGGCTCTTCGCGCAGGAACGGGTTGGTCTGGCGCTCGTGGCCGAAGGTCGACATCGGGCCGTGGCCGGGAATAAAGCGCATGTCGTCGCCCAACGGCAGCAGTTTGGTGCGAATAGAGGCGATCAGCGCCTGATGGTCACCGCGCGGGAAGTCGCTGCGCCCCACGCCGCCGTTAAACAGCACGTCGCCCACCAGCGCCAAACGCGCCTGCTCATTGATAAAGACGATGTGGCCCGGCGTGTGCCCAGGGCAATGCAACACCTTGAGCGTCATCTCGCCCACCTGCATCTCATCGCCTTCCGACAGCCAGCGGGTCGGCGTCAGCGGCGCGCACTCTTCCAGCCCAAACATCCGGCTCTGCGCCGGCAAACCGTCCAGCCAAAACGCGTCTTCTTTATCCGGGCCATAGATTGGCACCTGATAATGGCCCGCCAGCTCCGCCGCCGCGCCGACGTGATCCAAATGGCCGTGCGTCAGCAAAATCTGGGTGATCGTCACCCCCTGCCGCGCGACTTCCGCTTTGATTTTTTCCGCTTCACCGCCGGGATCGACCAACGCCGCCTGCTGCGTGTTTTCACACCAAATCAGACTGCAGTTCTGGCTAAAGGCGGTAACGGGAATAAGATGGTATTTCATAAGGCTCCAACGACAATAACGCCGCTTCCGCAAGGGGCGGCGTTATTCACTGACGGCACAGCGATTACCAGGTCCGAACCGGGCCGGTATCGATGTGTACGAAGTTGCTACGTGGGTAATATCCTACACCACCGGCGCGCATTTTTAACGCCGCTTTGCGGATATTGCTCAATTGGATACCTTCAATGTGGAAATCCATCGCCTGGCCTTTGGTGTGGTAGCTGTGCTTGGCCACGCCGCGGCTATGCGCACGCAGTTCGTTGTTGGTGTCTACGGAACGGTATCCAGAGATCAGCTGCACCGGCTTGCTGGTGCCCAGCAGCCCCTGCAGACGATAAAGGTGATCAAACAAGCGGGGATCGATCGATTTAACCTTGTTGGCGCGATAATCGCGGAACAGATGATTTAGCCGCACCAACTCTTCTTTATTGTAACCTTTGCCGTCAAAGAACTCGGCTTTAATAGATTCACCGGTATTCAGGTTATTCAACACTAAAATACGCGGTCGAGCGGTGGAAATACTGGCAAACGCCTGCCCAGGAAGCAGCGCTATGCCCATAGCGGCGCCACCTAGCGCCAGCCATTTACGGCGGTGATGATCAATTTTGTCCATGACTCTGTTAAACCCGGCAAGAATGTCAAAATAAATGCACAAAGCAGCGCACTGTCCGAACCATAACCGCCTGCGTATGCTGAGTCAACCCGCGATACGCCTAGGTTTACAGGCCCCCGGCTACGAGGGCCTGCGGTATAGCCAAACATTCTGACCGTTATTTATTTATAATTACTGCATTTACTGCATTAATTTTTTGGCCTGAGCCAAAATTTGTGCGCCCGATCGCACCGTATTATCATAATTGTAAATATCTGTACGGAATTGCGGTTGGCCGTCATCCGAAACCCAGGCGGTCAGATAATACAGTTTTACGGGAATACGCTGGCGAATATTCACATAAGTGGTATTCCCTTCTTTCAGCGTGGAAGACACGCGGCTGTTGTTCCAGCCGGCGTCCTGCAGCAGCATATTCGCCAAATCGGAAGCCTTGTTCACCCGCACGCAGCCGGAGCTGAGCGCGCGGATGTCTTTCTGGAACAGGCTGTGGTTCGGGGTATCGTGCAGGTAGATGGCGTCCGAGCTCGGCATATTGAACTTGAAGCGCCCCAGCGAGTTGGTCGCGCCCGGCGCCTGACGCACGCGATACGGGAAGTTGCGCGCAGAGATCATGCTCCAGTCGATCATCGCCGGGTTGATCACTTCCGCATCGTTGCTCCAGCCCGACAGCACGGTATAGCCGTGTTTCTGGAAGTAGTTACCGTCACGCATCGCCTTCGGCACGATGTCCTCACGCACCAGGGTAGTCGGCACGTTCCACGGCGGGTTGACCACCACGTTGTTCAACGCGCTGCTCATCAGCGGCGTCTTGCGGCTCGGCCGCCCGACGATAACGCGGGAAGACAGCACCTCATTGCCGTTCTGGTAGTAGGTCAGCGAGTAGTTGGGAATGTTCACCATGATGCCGGTGCCGACATGCCCCGGCAGGATCCGCAGGCGCTGGATATTCAGCGCCAGCAGCGCGGCGCGGGTTTTCGGTGACACGTTGAGCCACTCGCGGGTGCGCACGCCGATCACGCCATCCGCCGTCAGCCCTTGCCATTTCTGGAAGCGCTTGACGCCCTCCACCAGTTCGTCGGTATAGAGGTTATCGCTCACCACGCTGCCAATCTGCGGCGGCGTCTGTTCCGCGGTCAGCTCCGTCACCGGCGCTGCCGATGGGCTGACCGTCACGCGGCTTTTCTCTTCGTCTACCGTCAGCCCGCCGTCGTCGGGCTCATTGATCTTCGCCGAGACCACCGCCGGTTCCGGATCCGCTTCCGGCGCCGAGGCGGCGAGCATACCGGTGCGCGTCAGGATCTCACGCAGCGCCGGAATATCATTGCTCATTTGGCCTGGACGCAGGCTCGGGCCGCTGCCCACCTGCGGCCAGGGACGATTATCCGCCAGCATGTCGCGCAGCGCCTGATGCATCTTGGCGTATTGCGGATGCTGCGGCGCGAGCGAATTCACGTAGCTCAGAGTACGCGCCTGGCGCACCGCCAGCTGCCATTGGTTGATCACCGCGGTGGGCGGCAAGCCAAGCTTGTAGGGAATATTGCTGTACAGCCAGTTGTTGCCGTTGGCACCGATGGCGGAGACGAACTGCAAATAGCCCAGCATCGCATCGGACAGCACCGCATCGCGGCCCGCTTCACTGAGCGCCGGATCGGTCAACATCTTCACCCATTGGGTGAACTGCGGCTGCACGCCGGACATCGCCAGCTCGGCCAGCTGCTGCTGAAACTGCTGAACGGCTTCGCGATCCTGCCACATCGGCTGCATGTGATTCGCCGCATACAGCGGCGCCAGCGTGGACAGGTAGTGCAAATCCATGCCGCGCGGCAACGCGGCCAGCAGTTCAGAACGGCTCTGCGCAACGGACATGCCTGCTGATGCCACCGGCAACGCCGGGACGGTGGCCGATGCGGAAAACGACGACACAAGACTACAGGCGATAGCGCCACTCAGCGCCAAACGTCGTAGAGAGTTTCCCTTTTTAAGCAACATCCCTTGCCCCCTGTATGCTCACAAAAAAAACGTCAAAAACTGCATATAGTTTCAGTATACAAACAGAAAGGCCGTTTCGCCCTGCGGGCGTCGAATAACTGTTTATGTGATTAAACTAACCGCTTTTCAACGGATAAAAAAGCAGGACTATCATCCACGCGCACAAAAAAATAGCCACCCTGCGGCGGCTATTTTCGGATTTTTAGGGCGTTTTTCTGCGTTACGGCGTTTCAACCGGCGCAGCACCCAGCGCCGGCGGCTCGCCGGCGAAACCGCGCAGCCCCACCACGTGCACATGCTCGTGGTTCTGGAACACCTTACGCACCAGTTTATAGGTGGTGCCCTTCTCCGGGCTGATGTTTTCCGGTGCTGCGATAATCAGCTGCATCTCCAGACGGTCGCACAGTTCGAACAGCGTAGCGATCGACTTGGCATCCAGACGCGCCGCTTCATCGAGGAACAGCAGGCGGCACGGCGAGATGTCTTTGCCGCGCAGGCGACGGGATTCTTCTTCCCAGCTCTGCACCACCATCACCAGGATTGACATCCCGGTACCGATGGCTTCACCGGTAGACAACGCGCCGCTTTCCGCACGCAGCCAGCCGTCGGAGCCACGGTATACCTCCACTTCCATCTCCAGGTAGTTGCGGTAGTCCAGCAACTCCTCGCCGATGGTCTGCGGCGTGCGCTGCCCCATGTCGATCTGCGGATTCAGGCGCTGATACAGTTTGGCCAACGCTTCGGAGAAGGTCAGGCGGTTGCTGTTGAACAGATCCTGATGCTGTTCCTGCTGCTCGGAGAGCACGTCCAACAGAGTGGCGTGCGCTTCGCGCACATTGACGTTCAGCCGCACGCTCTTCACCTGGCCGAAGGAAACGGCCTGCAGCCCCTGGTTCAGCATGCGAATGCGGTTCTGTTCGCGCTGAATGGTTTTGCGAATGATGTTGGCCACGCTTTTCGAACTGATCGCCAGCTTCTGCTCGCGCGCGGTCAGCTCTTCGGTCAGACGGCCCAGCTCGATTTCCATCTGTTCGATGGCTTCGACCGGATCGTCGGTGCGGATGATGTCCTGACGGATGCGCTCGCGCAGGTGCTGGTACACCGCGATATAGAACTGAATCTTACGCTCCGGCCGCTTCGGATCTTCCGACAGGCGCAGCACGTCGCGCAGGTGTTCGTTATCCGCCACCGCCAGACGCAGCGCGCCGAGCGCCTTATCCGACATCGAGCGCAGCTCGTCGCCATCCATATACGCCAGCTCGCGGCGGTGCAGGCGGCGTTCCACGCCGTTGTCTTTCACCAGGCGCATCACCGCGCACCAGCCCGCCTTGGCGGTCACCACCTGCTCGCGCAACTGGTGATAATCGCGTTCCAGCTTGCGCAGTTTCTTCTGCAGGCCGTCCATTTCGGCTTCGCAGAAGGTCAGCTGTTTCTCCAGCTGATTGCGGCGAGCGCGGTTGTTGCTCAGCGCCGCATGCAGTTCGTCGCGACGCGCGCGGGCGCGCGCTTCGGCATTGGCGTCGGCCTGCACGCCGATGTCCACCAGCTCCTGGCTCAGCTCTTTCAGCATGTCGCGCTTGGCGTCGTACGAACTTTTCAGCGAAGCCAGCACCTGACTGTACTGGGTGAACTGAGTTTGATACTGGCGCAGTTGCTCACGGGCGCGGGCGCGTTCGGCTTCCGCCTGCTCCAGACGCTGGCGCAGCTTGTCGTTCAGATCGTTGTTGGCGTTCTGCATGCCGGCGGAGTCGGTATAGCTGAAGTGCGCGCGACGCTGCACCACTTCAGTGAGCGCGAACGCCTGCTGTTTAGCCTGACGCTGCACGCTTTGCGCCTGCGCGTAATCCTGCTGCAGCTGTTCATGCTGCTGCGGATCGCTCTGCAGCACCGACAGCAGCGGCTCCAGCTTGGCCAGCGACACGCCGTGCTGCTGAATATGACGCGCGGCGTCCTGCGCTTCTTCCAGCTCTTCGCGCATCTCGTCGACGCGGTCCTGCAACGTTTCATCGTTCAGCAACGACACCAGCGGCATCAGGCGGTTGAGCGCGGAAATACCCTCTTTGGCCTGATCGTACTGCTGACGCTGCTGCTGGTTCTGCGCTTCGTGATTGTTCAGCGCGCGTTCGATTTCGCCACGGCGGGCGTTCAGGCCGCGGATCTCCGCTTCCGGGTCGGCGTCGAACGCCACCGCCAGATGGGTGCCGATAAAGCGGCTGAAAGCCTGGTGCGAGCGCTGGGTTTTCTGCACGTCGAACGACAGCGTGGCATAGCGCTCCGCCAGTGTTTCACGCTCGGCATGCAGCACTTCCAGGCGGTTTTCGCGCGCCGCGCGGCCGAACAGCGGCACTTCCGGGTAGCGGGAATAACGCCACTGGCGATCGGCGATTTTCACCACCACCGCTTTTTCCTGCTCTTCGACGGCGAATACGCTGTCATCGAACGACTGCGGATCCCCTTCGATCAGGTAAAGATCTTCCGGGCAATCTTCCAGCCCTTCCAGCATCTCGCGCACCAGCGACAGATCCGGCACCACGATGGCGTGGCGCGAAGGGCCGTACAGCGCCGAGAAGTAAGGCGCGTCGTCGATGGTGACGTCATCGTAAATTTCCGACAGCAGCACGCCGCCGAAACGTTCGGCCAGCGTGACCAGGCGTTGATCTTCCGCGCCGCCCGGCTGGCTGAGACGTTCGATCTGCGCTTCCACTTCACGTTTGCGGGCCGCCACTTCGTCGCGCTCGACGGTGGTTTCACGCTCGCGCTCCAGCAACTGCTGCATGTATTCGGTCACCTGCTGGCTGTTTTCCAGCGGCTCTCCGCTCTGATCGCTGAGCTGGCTCAGAGCGTCCTGCGCCGCCAGCCACACCGGCGCGCGCGCCGTCAGCTCACGGATGCGCTGCTGGATCTGCTCCAGCTCCTGGCGCATCTCCATGCGGCGCTCGCCGGCTTCGCTGACGTTCTGCGACAGCGCTTCCAGGCGCTCTTCCAGCTCCTGCTGCAGCATGTCAAGATCGTCCGGCTGGTACTCTTGGCCATGGCGTTTGCAAAACTCTTGCAGCAGGCGCTCGGCGTCCTGCTGCGAGCGCAGGCGCTGTTCCAGTTCGCTCAGGCGCAGGCGCAGCGGCTGAACGCGCTCGGCGAGGTGCTGCTGCGAAGGCCAGTCGCGCAGCAATTCGCGCGCGCACTGCCAGGCTTCGCTGCGGCTGACCTGGCCGGCGATTTTACCCACCAACTGATAGGCCTGTTCGAACTGGCCGTGCGCGGCGTCGGCCACGCTCAGCTTCTGTTCCAGCATCAGCAGCGCTTCGGTCGCCTCCTGCTCGCGGGCCTGGAAGGTATCCAGCCACTGTTCGGCGTTGTCTGCGGTCAGATCCGGCAGTTGGCACAGCGCGCGTGCGCGCTCCAGCGCCTGCAGCGCCTGCTGATACTGAATGGCGCGGGTCTGCTGCACGTCGAGCGCCTGCTGGTAGTCGGCCAGTTGGCTCTTCAGCTCATCCACTTCCAGCTCGGCCGCTTCGGCGCGCGCTTCGTTTTCGGCCTGTTGCTCGCTGGCCTCGGCCACCACTTCGTTCTGCTCTTCCAGACGGTAGGTCAGCTCTTCCAGATCGGCTTCATAGCGTTCGATCTTCTCCTGCTGACGCATCGCCGTCTGCACCAGATTCAGGTGGTCGCTGGCGGCCTGGTAATCGGTTTCCAGATCGGATTCGGCACCGCTCTGTTCGCTCAGCTCGCGCGCCATTTCCACATGGCGATACTGTTCGGCAGCCAGCTGCTTGCGGCTGCCCAACAGATCGCTGCGCAGCGCCAGCGCGCCGTCCAGGTGGATGCGGCGTTCGTTGGCGTGGCGCATATAGTCCGCCGCCACATAGGAAGTGGCCTCGGAGATCAAATGCTTGAACAGGTCGCGGTCCGACTGGGTGACGCGGATCGCCTCCAGCGTCATGCGGTTTTCGCGCAGCGCCGCCTCCATGTCCTGGAACGCCTTGCGCACGCCGCTGTTTTCCGGCAGCAGGTAATCGCGCAACGAGCGGGTGATGGCGCTGGAGATACCGCCGTACAGCGACGCTTCAATCAGACGGTAGAACTTGCTGCGATCGGCGGACGAACGCAGGCGTTTCGGGATCACGCCCAGATCGAACATCAGCGAGTGGTAATCGGTGATGGAGTTGAACTGCTTGAACTGCACGCCCTCCATCTCTTCCACGCGATCTTTCAGCTCTTGCAGCGACAGCACGCGCGCCTGGCGCTCACCCACGGTCTGGGTCAGCAGCTCGGTCGGCTGTACCGCGGTCGGCAGGCCCTGGATGGTGAAGGGTTTGATGTCGACCTTGCGATCGCGCCCCGCCACCTGCTGCAGACGCACGCCGACCACCACGCGCTGGTGGCGCGAGTTGACGACGTCGAGGGTGGAGTAGCACACGCCGGCGCGCAGCTTGCCGTGCAGGCCTTTATCGCGCGAACCGCTGGTGGCGCCCGCTTCGGTGGTGTTACGGAAGTGCAGCAGCGTCAGATCGGGGATCAGTGCGGTGACGAAAGCCGCCATGGTGGTGGATTTCCCTGCCCCGTTACCGCCGGACAGCGTGGTCACCAGCTCATCCAGATCAAAGGTGCGGGCGAAGAAGCCGTTCCAGTTAACCAGCGTCAGCGAGCGAAATTTACCGCGTTCAATCATTCCTGTTCATCCTCTGCACCGTCAGGAGCGTTATCAACCTGCTGATCCTCAGCCTCATTCTCATCGTTCAGCGACAGGCTGGTTTCAACCGGCATCGCCTCGCCGTCGCGAATCATGCGCAGCTGCGCTTCACGCGGATCGTCGCCGCTGCGCACGTCGGCGCCGAAGCGGAACACCGCCTCGGTAATGCGGAACTTGCTGCTGTCATTGCCCATGAAGTAGACCATGCCAAGGCGGCGCAGGCGGTTCAGCGAGGTGCGCACCTTTTCGTGCAGCTTCTGCCGATCGAGATCCGAACCGGTGGAGCGCTGATTGACGAACTTCAGCAGCTTGTTCTCATCGGCCAGGCTCAGCAGCTCGTCGTACAGCTCCTGATGGCTGAAAATGCCTTCGTGCGCCAGGCGCTCGGGGCTGAGGTACAGGTAGCACAAGATCTTACCCACCATCATATCCAGCTCGGACAGCACCGAGCGCGGGATCAGCGTGGTAGAGCGCGGGCGCAAATAGAAGAAACCTTCCGGCGCCCGAATCAGCTCGACGCTGTAACGGGTGTAAAATTCTTCCAGCTCATCCTGGAAATCCATTAAAAAGGCATGGTTGTCCAGCTCATCGATACCGATGTGACGACCCGCGCGCAGTTGGCTGTCCAGCGCCGGGAACAGCGAGTTGGACAGTGCCTTGGCCAGCTTGACTGGCATTACTTGTTCAATATTTGTCGATGACATGGGCCTGGACCTTGGCTCCGTAATCATTGATTGCCTGCCATTCCGCCGGCAACCCTGAGAAATCTGCTTCAGCCACACCGAGGCGCACTGCCTGGTCGACCACTAAACGTGCCACGTCGAAATGACGCGCACGCGGATATTGCGCCAGATAATCGCGCATCACCGCTGCAAGGTTGAGCGGCATCTGCTGTTCCTGATACACCTTCAGCGCCTCTTCGATCATCGCCGCCAGCTGTTCGCGAATTTCGCTGAACTCTTCGAACTCCAGATCCGGCGGCAGTTCCCCGGTCACTTCCTCGCTGCGCAGCGCCAGTTCTTCGTCGCGCATGTCCAGCAGACGATCGGCATTGGCATGGGTCAGCGCCCACGGGTGGTCGAAATAGGTTTGCACCGACTGGCGCAGGCGTTGGGCGAACACGCGGTTTTTATCCATATCGATAGCGGTACGGATAAATTTATGCACGTGGCGATCGTAGCCGATCCACAGGTCAATCGCCTGCTGGCCCCAGCTGATGATGCGATCCAGCTTGCTTTGCAGATCGAACACCAGCTTGTCGACGAAGCCCAGCTCCACGTTGCCGAGGGTGGCGTCCTGGATGCGCAGCAGGTTGGCCTGCAGCTTGTCGCCCGCCGCATCCAGCGTATCCTGCAGCTCGCGCAGGGTGCCCGAGGTTTCCGACAGCAGCATCTCGCAGCTGGAGATCGCCGCCCGCCAGTCTTTGCTCAGCAGCGCCGCGATGTCGTTTTTCACGCTCTGCTGCTGCTCGTCCATCACGCGTTGGGTCATGTCGATGCTGTCGAAGATTTCCGCCACCGAATATTTCAACGGCGCGAACACGTTGCGGTGCCAATGGAAATCGTCACCGCCCTCTTCGGCGGCGTCGGCGGCACGCTTGAGCTCCTGCGCCACGATCGACAGCTGCATCGACAGACGCAGCGTGGAGAATTCGCGTTGGCGAATATAGTAATCGGTAATGCCGATGCCCAGCGGCGTGAGGCGGTAAATCGCGTTACCGTCCGCCAGTTCGCTGGTAAAGCGGTTCAACAGGCGCTGGCGCACCATGTCGTTGATCGCATTGTTGGCGCGCATCGCCACCGTTTCATGCGTCTGTTCAAAACCCTTGCTGACATGGCGAAATGCATCAACCAGCTCACCTTCGCTCATCTCGCCGTCCAGCCGTTCGCCGTTCAGGGTGGCGATGGCGAGCAAAAATGCGAGACGCTCAGTAGGGAGCGAAATAGAGAAATCATTTTTCCGTGCCCAGGCGACCAGTTCGGGTACTGTCTGGGAAAATTCACTCATAGTTCGTCCTTCAGGTTTGGTTTATGCGCCATGACGTGAATATAGCGCCCCAAACTCACGTACGGCTCCTGCCGGCAATAGTGCTGTTCAAGCGCCAGTAACTCTTCAAATTTTTGTGTTTGCAGCTGTCTGCTCTGCAGATAGTCGTGGAACACCCGCACCCCGGTTTTGCCGCTGATGCGCATGCCCAGCTGTTCCAGCCAACCGTAGACCAATAGCGGATCGTGCGGATATTGCGGCGACAGCGAACGCTTGCGGCGCCGCCTGACCTCGGGATCCACCAGTTGGAAATTACCCAACACCACGTTGCGCATCAAGAGGCCGTTGGCGTTGAAGAACATCAGCGACAGCGCGCCGCCCGGCGTCAGGCAGTCATACAACGCCTGCAGCGCCGCTTCGGGCTCGGCGATCCATTCAAGCACTGCATGAAACAATATCAGATCAACCGGCTGTTCCAAATGTTGAGCGATATCCTGCGCAGAACTTTGTACGAATTGCATGTTCTGGCTCACACCTTTCTGCTCCGCCAGCTGCGCGGCGCGCTGGATCATCTCACCAGAAAGATCGCACAACAACACCTGATGTCCTAATTCTGCCAGCTGGCAGGCCATATGGCCTTCACCGCCCCCGGCGTCGAGGATGCGCAGCGGCCGCTGCGGCAACTGCGCCAGCAGCCCGGTCAGATCCTGCCAAACCACCGCCTGGCGGATTTTTCCTTTCGTGGTGCCGTAAATATTACGCGCAAATTTTTCAGCAATATCGTCAAAATTGCGATCCTGCATGGACAACGGCTCCGCTGATCTCATTCTTGTCGGCGGCAAAGCGCACGCCCATTCAAACCTGCTATTTTGGCACAGACTGGCTTAGAATGTATCTTCTTGCGGCCCGTTTATGCCTGGATGCCGCTTTTTCACCCAAAAGGATCTGATTTTCGATGCTGTTCAACCTGAAAAAGTTCTTTGGCGCCCTGCTGATGCCGCTGCCGCTGTTGATGCTGCTGATGGGGCTGGCGCTGCTGCTGCTGTGGTTCACCCGCTGGCAAAAAAGCGGTAAGACGATTTTCACGCTGAGCTGGCTGTTTTTACTGCTTTTCAGCCTGCAACCGGTGGCCGACCGGCTGCTGCGGCCGATCGAAGCCGAATACCAGACTTATCGCGGCAACGATCCGGTCAGCTATATCGTGGTATTGGGCGGGGGCTATACCTACAATCCCGATTGGGCGCCCAGCTCGAACCTGCTCGGCAACAGTCTGCCGCGCGTGACGGAAGGCGTGCGGCTTTATCTTGCGCATCCCGGTGCCAGGATGGTGTTTACCGGCGCGTCCGCCGGACGCATGCAAAGCAACGCCGCCACGGCGGCGCTGGTGGCCGAAAGCCTGGGCGTGCCACGCAGTGATATGGTGATCCTGGGGGAACCGCGCGATACCGAGCAAGAGGCCGCTCAGGTCGCCAAGTTGGTCGGCAAGCAACCCTTCATTCTGGTCACCTCCGCCAACCATCTGCCGCGCGCCATGCGTTTCTTCAAGGCCAAGGGCCTGCACCCGATCCCGGCGCCGGCCAACCAGTTGGCGATCGACTCGCCGCTGAATATCTGGGATCGCGCCACGCCGTCGTCAATGTTCCTCGGCCATACCGAGCGCGCCTGGTATGAAACGCTGGGCAGCCTGTGGCAATGGCTGAAAGGCGCGGACCGCGCTGGCGCCGAGTAAGGCCCGTTCAACCGGCCAGCCAGGGCAGCAGCTGTTGCGACGCATAGTCGAACGGCCGCCGCTCCAGCTTGCCGGTATGGATCAAACGCCCCACCGCTTCCCACACCACGTACAGCCAGCGCCGCGCCAGAAAAGCGTCGGCGACCGGCGCCCGCCGCAGATAGCTGAACAGCAGTTGGCTGGGCATACCCGCCTCGCACAGGCGGAAAAGATCGTATTCGCGTGGCGCCCACAGCACCACGCCGGGATTGAGCATCGCCAGCAGTTGATCGCTTTTGGGATCTTTCAGCATGCTGCGCAGCGACAGGTTGCCGTGCACCAGAACGCAAGGATCGTCGAAGCCGACGAAAAAATGGGTCAGCGCTTCGCGCGTGCGGTACAGCAAACGGCGATCCGCCATGGTCAGCTGCGGGGTGGTGAGATTGACCACCGTCGCCCACAGCACTTCGACCCGCTGTTGATACCAGCAAAACCAGTCGTTATCCTGCGTGCTGTCAACGCTGCCGACGCTGCCGTGGCTGTCGATGCGGTGCCAGGCCAATATCCCGTCAACGATCTGCTCCATCAGCATATTCCAGCGATCCGGCGAACGCGTCGGCGCTTCAGCCGACACGCCGCGCAGGCGCTCGATCAGCAGGATTTCCTTGTACGGCGCCTGGTGGGTACACACCACGCCGTACACCGTAGGCAGGCGAATATCCCCGTCGCGCGCCAGCATTGACAGCTTGTACGCCTCCTGCTGGGCGATACCCTGACAGATAAAGCTTTTCGCCATCAGCGGGATCGCGTTGCCCTGCCGATCGTACAGCGAATACATATGCGCATAAGGCTGCTCGCTCACCCGCTCCAGCCGGCTGATGGACTCACCCAGCACAATGCTCAGTTCGGCGCGTAACTGCTCCATAAGGCATTCACCTCAGGCTAATAGGGGGAATGCGTAACATCATCGAACGGTGAGCGGAAAAATTCTTCAACGCAGATCAACAAAACGGGGATCAATAATGGAGGGTATTACATCGTCGGCGCGTTGCGCGCCGCGCCGACGAACTCAGGCTCAGGGTTGAATGCTGTCGCGCACGCGCTGGAGATCTTCCGGCGTATCGACCCCCACGCTCGGGATCGCTTTCGCGACCGCCACGTGGATTTTTTCACCGTACCACAGCACCCGCAGCTGTTCCAACAGCTCGATCTGCTCCAGTTGGCTCGGCGCCCAGCTGACGTAGCGGCGCACGAAGCCGGCGCGATAGGCGTAGATGCCGATATGACGCAGCAGGCTGTCGCCGATGCTCTCTTTCGACGCGGCGAAACGCTCGCGATCCCACGGAATGGTGGCGCGAGAGAAATAGAGCGCGTAGCCCTGCGCGTCCATCACGACCTTCACCGCGTTGGGGTTGAAAGCCTCTTCGGCGCTCTCGATCGGCACTGCCAGCGTCGCCATGCCGGCCTGGCTGCCCGCCAGGTTCTCCGCCACCTGACGCACGATCACCGGCGGGATCAGCGGTTCGTCGCCCTGCACGTTAACGATGATCTGATCGTCGGCAAAGCCGTAGTGCGCGATCACTTCCGCCAGACGCTCGGTGCCAGAATGGTGATCCGGGCTGGTCATGCACACTTCGCCGCCGGCGGCTTCCACCGCTTTGGCGACTTCAGGGTGATCGGTCGCCACGATGACGCGGCTGGCGCCGGACTCGCGGGCGCGCTCCATCACGTGCACCACCATCGGCTTGCCGTGAATATCGGCCAGCGGTTTGCCCGGCAAACGGGTTGAGGCGTAGCGGGCGGGAATAATAGCGATAAAACTCATGCGTGCTTCTCATCCAGCGACAGCGCACGCGCTTCATTTTCCAACAGCACCGGAATGCCGTCGCGCAGCGGGTAAGCCAACCCGTCCGCTTTGCACACCAGTTCCTGGTTTTCTTTATTGAAATAGAGTTTGCCGTTGCATACCGGGCAGGCAACGATTTCGAGTAAACGGTGGTCCATGCATCCTCCGCTAGGGGATTGGTCATCTGGGAAAGGCAGTGAGGATAGCATAACGCCCGGCCTCAGGTTAATCACCGGCGGCGCCAACCCACCGATATTTCCTCAGCGCGCCGGCGCAACAGCTTGAACTGCGGCGCATCCCGGCGTAGAATTTTGTGATACAAATCACAAAAAGGCCGTGATACGTGATCAAACGTCTGCATAAAATCATCGCTCTGTTCGCTAACTTCAGCCACTGAGCCCCTTTATAACGAGCGGCGCTGAACTTCGTTTTACCCCACCGACGGCGTCGCTCGTTATCCCACTTCCCAGCCGGTACCCCATTCAGCGGCCAACGCCGCCGGAATGTCGCCCAGCGCGACGCGTTGCGCACCGTGCCATTTGGCCGTACGCGCGATGGCCTGCCGAATATCCTGGGCCCGCCGTTTGCCGAAGCGCACCCGCGGCTCCGCATGAAAGCTGATGATCTCGAACACCCCCTGGCGGCGGTGCGCCTTGGCGTCAATGCGCCCCACCAGTTCACCCCGATGCAGCACCGGCAAGGTGAAGTAGCCATAGCGGCGTTTTTCTTTCGGCGTATAGCACTCCAGCCGATAGTCAAAGTTGAACAGCTCGAGCGCCCGGCGGCGATCCCAAACCACCGGATCAAACGGCGACAGCAGGCTGGTGACCGTCGATTTCAGCTTGCCCTGTTCCGCCAGCGGCAGCAGTTCCGTCAGTGAGCCATGCACATAGAACTGCCCTTCCAGCCCCTCTACCCGCACCGGCGAAATCTCCCCCTGATCCTGCAGCTCTGCCAGCAAAGTTTTTGGCGCCACGCGTTTCAGCCGATAGTAATCCGCCAACCATTCGGCGCGGAAAATGCCCAGATAGCGGCAGGTGCGATGCAACATTTGCCGGCGCGCCCGCTCCGCAGGCAGCGCATGACGCGCATCGTCCCAGGCCGGCAGCAGCCTTTCGGTCAGATCGTAAACCCGGTGGAAGTTGCGACGCTCGGCCACCATCAGCTTGCCGGCGGTAAACAGGATCTCCAGATGCCGTTTCTCCGGTTTCCAGTCCCACCATCCGCTGTTGCCTTTCTTCTCGGCGCTGAAATCGGCGGAGCGCACCGGCCCCTGTTGTTCGATGTGCCGCAGCAGGTTGTCCATCGCCGCCTGGTGCTGCTGCACCCAGTCGGCGGAATATTTCCAGCCCATATCATGCGGCGCCAGCATGCGATGCCGCAGCAGACCAAAATCCTCGATCGGCAGGAAACAGGCTTCGTGCGCCCAATACTCGAACAGCTTGCGGCCGGCGAGCGCCTGCTCCAGCCATTCCGGTTGATAGGCCCCCAAACGGCTGAACAGCACCAGATACGGGCTGCGGGCGACGACGCTAATGGTATCGATTTGTAACAGCCCCATGCGCTGGATCGCGTTCACGACGTCGTCGGGCCGAGCCTGGCGTTTAAGCGGAGAAAGCAGCCCCTGGGCGGCAAGGTGCAGCGCGCGAGCGGCGGTAAGGGAAATTATCGGGGTGGTCATCCTGATATCCGTGGCAAGTAGGCAATGGCCTGATAATAGTGGATATCGAGGGATTTATCTTCGCCAGTGCATGCGGGTGGCGACACCGGCACTGGCGAGGAAGGTGGATGCGATCAGAACGCGATAACGTCTGCCGCGGACAGCCCATGTGAGCTGCGATAGATCGAGAACTCGACGTTCTGACCTTCGTTCAACGACTTATTTTTGGTGTTGGCGATAGCGTTGCGATTGACATAGATTTCGTCGCTGCCATCTACCGGTGAAATAAAACCATAGCCTTCGGCCTGATTAAACCATTTCACGCGGCCCATTTTTAACACAGTATTTTTAAACATAACTTATATCCTTTTACTTGAGCATCCTTGACAACGTCATTTTTTATATTGTCTGGACGCTACCAGCCCATCCTAAAGTTTTTCGTAACAAACCTCTCGTGAGCAAAAAATAAAAAACCCGCACTAAGGCGGGCTTGTTGAACTTAATATCTTCCGCATGACTCAGCGCTGACGCATCACCATGGGTGTATTAAGATCTCTTATACGCGTTCCCTGTATTCTTACAGAGCAACTACGTTGGCGGCAGCCGGCCCGCGCGGGCTGTCCTGAATGGTGTACTCGACGCGCTGGCCTTCAGCCAGGGTCTTGAAACCGTCGGTCATGATTGCGGAGAAGTGTACGAATACATCTTTGCCGCCGTCGTTCTGCTCAATGAAACCAAAACCTTTGCTTTCGTTGAACCACTTAACCTGACCAGTCTTCTTAGACATTACATTTACCTTTAAATATATTTACAAAACCTGCCATAAGAGGCAATTGGGGCCGTTTCAGAAACATTACTTATGGGAGGTACTTAGAAGGTTCGTCTTTGAAGCGGAATCGGATGATAACGTTTTTGGAGGAACTGCTTAACTCTAAACTCGAACATAAATAGGTCTGGATTACAGGCCGACTTGCATTTACTCATAAAACTGGTGAATGCACAAGAGGTTTATTGCCTTAAATTCATAAATAAGCCGAATTTATTTTTATCTCCCTGAATATGCATGACTTAATTTAATGGTCGCCGCGGCCGAACCACCGCGTCTCTCCGCTCGCCAGGGCATCTTTTGCCCGTCTGTGCGCTGCAAATGAGAGCTGACGCATAAAACTCTAATATGCTTGCCACGTCTATAACAAATCCCAAACCAGATAGCTAAACTTGAGGGGAAAACAAGGCAGACGGCTTTTTCGCCAGCACTTTTGCCGCTAAAAACACGATTTTTCAGATTATGCTGAATCAAGGAGCTATGCGCATGACCGCCCAGCAGTTCGTTTCACCTAATGAAATCCGCGCCAGATTCTCTCACGCGATGTCGGACATGTATCAAAAGGAGGTGCCGCTGTACGGCGATCTGCTGGAGCTGGTGGCGGAAACCAACCGACAGGTTCTGCGCGAAGATGCCGCACTGGCTCATCAACTGCAAATTACCGGCGAGATAGAACGCCTGGCGATGGAGCGCCACGGCGCCATCCGGGTCGGCACCGCGGACGAGCTGGCCACCCTGCGCCGCCTGTTCCGGGTGATGGGCATGGCGCCGGTCGGTTACTATGACCTGTCGGTGGCGGGCGTTCCGGTGCACTCCACCGCTTTTCGCGCCGTACACGAAGACGCGCTGCAGATCAGCCCTTTCCGCGTATTCACCTCCCTGCTGCGCCTGGAACTGATAGAAGATCCCGCGCTGCGTGCACTGGCCGAGCGCTTGCTGGCGCGCCGCCGCATCTTTACCGATCGCGCGCTGGAGCTGATCGCGCTGCAGGAAGCGCAAGGCGGGCTGAATGAAGTGCAGGCGCAAGAATTTGTCGAACAAGCGCTGGAAACCTTCCGCTGGCACAACCAGGCGACGGTCAGCGCCGAAGAATACCGGCAGCTGCACGATCAGCATCGCCTGATCGCCGACGTGGTGGCGTTTAAAGGGCCGCATATCAACCATCTGACACCGCGCACGCTGGATATCGATCGCGTTCAGCAGGCGATGCCCGGCCGCGGCATTACGCCCAAGGCGGTCATCGAGGGCCCGCCGCGCCGTCGTCGCGCGATCCTGCTGCGCCAAACCAGCTTCAAGGCGTTGGAAGAACGCGTCGATTTCGTTGAGCATGACGGCCGTGCCGTCGCCGGCCACCATACCGCGCGCTTCGGCGAGATCGAACAGCGCGGTGTTGCGCTGACGACGAAAGGACGAGAACTCTACGACCGTCTGCTGCAGGCCACCAACGATGCGCTGCAGGGGCCGCCGAGCGAGAAAAATGCCGAGCGCTACTATCAACTGCTGGAGGAAAACTTCCGGGCGTTTCCGGATGATTACGCCACGCTGCGCGAGCAACAGCTGGCCTGGTTCCGCTATTTCCCGACCGAATGCGGCCTGGCGGCCAAAGAGTCGCTGGATAAGCACAGCACTCTGGAGCAACTGATCGAGAAAGAACACGTTCGCTTCCAGCCGCTGGTGTATGAAGATTTTCTGCCGGTCAGCGCCGCGGGGATTTTCCAGTCGAATCTGGGGGACAGCCGCCACGCGCAGTACAACGCCGCTTCCAGCCGGGCAGCGTTTGAACAAGCGTTGGGCAGTGAGGTGATCGACGAGCTGGCGCTGTATCAGCAAACCCAGCAGCGTTCGCTGGAAGCCTGCGCGCAAGCCCTGGGGCTTGCCACGCTGACATCCTGAGGTTACTTGGTCAGCAGAGATTCGATATCCTGCAGCAATTGCTCAGCCTGAGCGGACGGTAGCACCGCATCAACCGGCAAATACCACCAATTGGGCTGGGCAAAGGCGAGACATTTCACCGCGTCCTTCTCCGTCATCAACAGCGTTTGATCGGCAGCAACCAGCGCCGCCAGCTGCGCCTGCTGATATTCCTGATGATCGGCAAACGCCACTTCCTGCACCACCTCGACGTTCAGTTTTTCCAACGTCGCGAAGAAACGCGGCGGATGGCCGATGCCCGCCATCGCTACCACGCGCGGCAGCTCGGCCGCCGGGCGGCGTTCACCGCTCAGCAGGTTCACCGCATCACGCGCCTGCAGGCGCATGGCAATTTCCCCGACCTGCGCCACGCCGCCATTGGCGACGCGCGCATTGACACTGCCAAGCCGCGCAGCACGCTCGCGCATCGGCCCGGCCGGCAACCACCAGCCGTTGCCGAAGCGACGCACGCCGTCGATGACCACCAGCTCGAAGTCACGCTGTAAAGCATAGTGCTGCAAGCCATCGTCGGTGACGATCGCATCCAGCGGCTGTTGTTGCAGCAAGGCCTGCACCGCCTCTGCTCGCTTGGGCGCGATCGCCACAGGCGCACCGGTCCGCTGATAAATCAGCACCGGCTCATCGCCCGCCTCGCGGGTCGAGGTATTCTGATTGAGCACCAGGGGATAGACCGCCGACTTACCGCCGTAACCGCGTGACACCACACCAACGCGATAGCCCCGCTGCTGCAGGTGTTCCACCAGCCAGATCACCATCGGCGTTTTGCCGTTGCCGCCGGCGGTGAGGTTGCCCACCACCACCACCGGCACCGGCGAACGCCAGCTTTTGCGCAGGCCACAGCGGTAGCTGAGGCGGATCAGCCAGCTGAACAGGCCATACAGCCAGGAGAGCGGCAACAGCGCCAGATAAAGCAGCGAACCGCCGGACCAAATGCGCTCAATCATTATTGACCAAACTGCATGCGGTGCAGTTGTGCATAGGCGCCCTGCCGTTCAAGCAACTCGGCGTGCTCGCCGCGTTCGACGATGCGACCGTCCTCCACCACCAGGATCTCGTCCGCCTTCTCAATCGTCGACAGACGGTGTGCGATCACCAGCGAAGTACGGTCTTTCTGCAGCTCGTCCAGTGCGGCCTGAATGGCACGCTCGGATTCGGTATCCAGCGCAGAAGTCGCCTCATCCAGGATCAGGATCGGGCAATCGCGCAGCAAAGCACGCGCGATGGCGATGCGCTGACGTTGGCCGCCGGACAGCATCACGCCGTTTTCACCGATCACCGTATCCAGGCCGTTTTCCATCTTGTTGATGAAGTCCATCGCGTACGCCATTTCGGCCGCTTTCTCAATCTGCTCGCGGCTGTATTCGCTCTCGCGCGCATAGGCGATGTTGTTGGCGATGGTATCGTTGAATAGGTGCACGTTTTGCGAGACCAGAGCCACCTGATTACGCAGTGAGGCCAGGGTATATTCACGCAGATCGTGGCCATCCATCAGGATTTCGCCTTCCTGAATATCGTAGAAGCGCGTCAGCAGGTTGGCGATGGTGGATTTACCCGAACCCGAGCGGCCCACCAACGCCACAGTCTTGCCTTCGGCGATTTTCAGGTTGATATCACGTAGCGCCGGCGTTTCTTTAGCCGGATAGTAGAAGGTGACGTTGCGGAATTCGATGTCGCCTTTCGCGCGCTTCACTTCGCGGGTGCCGGTGTCTTTTTCCTGTTCCATATCCAAGATGGAGAACAGCGTCTGGCAGGCCGCCATCCCACGCTGGAACTGGGCATTGACGTTGGTCAGCGACTTCAGCGGACGCATCAGCGCGATCATTGACGAGAACACCACGGTAATGGTGCCGGCGGTCAGTGTTTCCATCACGCTCGGGAAGCTGGCGGCAAACAGCACGAACGCCAGGGCCAGCGAAGCGATCAGCTGAATGATCGGATCGGAAATGGAAGACGCAGAGACCAGTTTCATGCCCTGTTGACGCATGCGGTTGCTCACCGAGTTAAAGCGCTCGGTTTCCACCTGCTGGCCACCGAAGATCAGCACTTCTTTATGGCCTTTCAGCATCTGTTCGGCGCTGGTGGTCACCTGCCCCATGGTGTTCTGCATGTTCTTGCTGATGTTGCGAAAACGCTTGGACACCAGGCGAATGGCGATGGAGACGATCGGCGCTAGCACGATCAGGATCACCGACAGCTGCCAGCTGTAGTAGAACATCATGATGAACAGGCCAATGATCGAGGCCCCTTCGCGCACCACGGTCACCAGCGCGCTGGAAGAAGAAGACGCCACCTGCTCGGAATCATAGGTAATGCGCGACAGCAACGTCCCGGTGGATTGCTGATCGAAGAAGGCCACCGGCATTCTCATCATGTGGCCAAACAGGCGGCGGCGCATCTGCATCACCACCATGCCGGAAACCCAGGAAATGCAGTAGCTTGAAACAAAGCTGGTCACGCCGCGCATCAGCATCAGCGCAATCACCGCCAGCGGCATCCACACCAGCACGCTGCTGTCGGTTTTTCCAAACCCATCGTCCAATAACGGTTTAAGCAGAGACAGCATCAGCGTGTCCCCCGCTGCGTTCATAATCAACGCAATGGCGGCCACAATCAGCCCGGTCTTAAAAGGAGTGATCATCGGCCAGAGTCGACGGAACGTCTGCCAGGTCGAGAGATCTTTATCATTCATCATGCAAATACCAGCATCGGAAGAAATAGCGGCCTATTTTACTCATTATCGCCCTCTACGCCAAACCGCTGATGGTACCAACGGGGCATTAATTGTTCGCGAAAGCCTTTAATTTGCCAATCGTTGTCGAAAAAAAGCACCGACAACTGGCCGGAGCGCGTCGTATCGTGCCATGTAATGCCATTTGCCCGATATCGGGCGACCACTTTACGCGCCGGCAAACGCCATTTACCGTAACGAGATGCGGACGCCAGCGCAGCTTCGGGATTAACCGCGCGCAAAAAAGGCGGTGTTGAGGAAGTTTTGCTGCCATGGTGCCCCACCTGCAATACCGTGGCCGTTAAGCGGTCGCGCCGCAATCGGAGCAGCTGCGCCTCCGCCCTCTTTTCCGCATCGCCGGTGAGCAGCAGACTGTATTTCCCGTCGTCGATACGGATCACACAAGAGTCGTCATTAACCGGCCTTTTGAGCATTTTCGGCGGCCACAGCACCTCGAATTGCAACGACTGCCAGCGCCAACGCTCGCCGGCGATGCAGGGTAAATGCCCTTCCCCGCGTATCGGGCTCCGCACGGTAGCTTGCGGGAACGCTCGCCGCATCGTCGGGAGCCCGCCGATATGATCGAGATGAATATGGCTGATAATGATCTGCTCCAGCTCAATGCCCCGCCAGTTCAGCATCGGCAATATATGCCGTTCTGCGGCACTGCCTGTCGCCCAACGATCGCCGGTGTCGTACAGTATCCCCTTGCCGTTTTGCTCGATCACCACTGCCAGGCCGTGCCCGACATCGAGCATGTCGACGCGCCAATGGTAATCCGGTGCTTTACCTCGCCATAACACGCAGCATATGGCTATCGCTGCCAGTCCAGGCGCATAGCGCCACCACCAATGAAAGCGCCAACAGATAACGAGAAGCCATCCCGACGCGCTGGCAAGCAACGAGGCGGCCCCCAAATCCACCCAACCGCGCTGCAGATAATTTAACGGCACAAACACCCATCCCAACGTGAAATCCGCCAACCACCAAAGCCCGTAACTTAGCGAGGGGAAGATGCCGCAAATCAACGCCAGCAAAATCAACGGCACCGTCACCAATGAGACGATGGGCACCGCCCAGAGATTGGCCGGCAGCGAGGTCAACGTCAGGCCCAGAAACAGCGCGGCCTGCATCGGCACCAGCAGCAACGTCATGCCTAGCTGAATATGCAGCCAGCGCACCGGAGCCCAATACCACGCCGAACGAAATCGCTCGCCGAGCGGTGCCCACTCGAACCAAAAAATCAGGCACCCCACCGCCAGTACCGACAACCAGAAACTGTCTGACAAGACCGCCAACGGATCGCACAGCAAAATAAGCCCGATGCACCACAGCCACACTTGCCATGAAGAGCAATGCACGCCGCGCAAACGCAGCAGCATCCACAGCGTCATCGCCAACGCGGTACGCACCGCCGGCGGCTGGGCGCCCACCAACCAAACATAGATCAGCGTCGCCACCCAGCCCGCGATCAACGGAAAGCGATAACCAATCAGATGGGCGGGGAGGAAAAACTGCAGCGCGCGCAGCACTGCCCAGAACAAAATGGCGACCATCGCAACATGTAACCCCGATATGGCCATCAGATGAGCGATACCGGTTTTCAACATCAGCGTGCGCAAAGCCTGTTCGAGCGCGGTTCTTTCCCCAAACGCCAACGCCAGCAACACCGCCTTGTAACGCAATTCACCAATGTTGGCTTCAGCATGGCTGATAATGCGCTGGCGCAGGCCGCAATTCCCCTCCAGCAAGCGCGCCTGCCTGACCTGAGCGGTCAACGGCTGGCGCTGTGCGATCGCCCAACGTTGGCTGTCGAAGCCTCCTTCATTGAGCTTGCCATGCACCGGCCGCATGCGCAGTTTCAATTGCCAACGCTGCCCGGCACACAGCCGTTGCTCTTTCGGAGCCCATGTCGTGGTAAACGCCAGTGCAGGCACCAACCAATGGCCGTTGACCCGCTCGATGCGCATCAGGGTCTGCTTACTGGCGGCAGGCTCCAGTGCGACGCTGCTCACCTGTACCACCGCCGTCACGTCCGGTATGCGGCTTAAGCGCTCCATTTGCCCGAGCAGGCTTCCTGCGTTGAAAACCGCCCATATGAATCCCAAACACAGACAGGCCAAATAACGGCAGAACGGCCAACGGGTGCGCAGCAGTAAACCGGCGACCAGCAGCATCGGCCACAGCAACCATTGCTCTGGCAACTGCGGTAAAAGCAGCAGCGGCAAGATGCCGCAGATAACGGCGAATATCGCCAGATCCAGCGAAATTTTGATCGCTCTTCTCCCATCGGCTTCACCATGAGCAAAAACGCGTCACGAAGAGCAAGCAGGATTATTCAAGCGACATGTCGCCGCCAGCGGGCTTTAGTGAGGATGCGGCGAGCACGGCAGGATAAGAGAGGCATATGCAGCAGCCACACCGCAAATGCGGCACGGTACGCAATTCACAAGCAGAGCTCGGGGAATTGCAGGCGAAAAAAAAACGGCGCCTTAAAGGCACCGTTTTATATTCTTTACAAGCAACAACGCTATGGGCAGTCAGCGACTAGCCATAGATATTGGCGCGGTCACGCAACTCTTTGCCTGGTTTGAAGTGAGGAACGTACTTGCCGTCCAGCTCGACTTTGTCGCCGGTTTTAGGGTTGCGGCCTACACGCGGGGCACGGTAGTGAAGAGAAAAACTGCCGAATCCGCGGATCTCAATGCGTTCGCCCTCGGCCAGCGTTGCGGCCATGTGCTCAAGCATCTCTTTCACTGCATCCTCAACGGCCTTCGCCGGAATATGAGATTGCTGGCCAGCAAGTCTTTCAATAAGTTCAGACTTGGTCATAGTACCTCCAAGCTTTGCAGCTAAACTACCGTATCGGGGCGGTCAGAGACCGCCCCCCGTCATTACTCGCCTTTAGCCGCTTTGAAAGCTTCAGCCATTGCGTTAGAGAAGTTGCCTTCTTCCTGTTTGTTGTTAACAGTTGCGATGGCGTCTTTCTCGTCAGCTTCGTCCTTAGCACGTACGGACAGGCTTACAACGCGGTTCTTACGGTCAACGCCGGTGAATTTGGCTTCAACTTCGTCACCTACGTTCAGAACCAGAGTTGCATCTTCAATGCGGTCGCGAGAGGCTTCAGATGCACGCAGGTAACCTTCTACGCCGCCTGCCAATTCAACTGTAGCACCTTTGGCGTCAACTGCAGTGACTTTACCAGTAACAATAGCACCTTTCTTGTTCATAGACAGGTAGTTATTGAACGGGTCTTCAGCCAGCTGCTTCACGCCCAGGGAGATACGCTCGCGCTCTGCGTCAACTTGCAGAACAACCGCTGCGATTTCGTCGCCTTTCTTGTATTCACGAACTGCTTCTTCGCCTGCAACGTTCCAGGAGATGTCAGACAGGTGAACCAGGCCGTCGATGCCGCCGTCCAGGCCGATGAAGATACCGAAGTCAGTGATAGACTTGATTTTACCTTCAACGCGGTCGCCCTTGTTGTGGGTTTCTGCGAACTGCTGCCATGGGTTGGATTTGCACTGCTTCAGGCCCAGGGAGATACGACGACGTTCTTCATCGATGTCCAGAACCATCACTTCCACTACGTCGCCCACGTTAACAACTTTGGACGGATGGATGTTTTTGTTGGTCCAATCCATTTCAGAAACGTGTACCAGACCTTCAACGCCTTCTTCGATTTCTACGAAGCAGCCGTAATCAGTCAGGTTGGTTACACGACCAGTCAGCTTGGTGCCTTCTGGGTAACGTTTCGCGATAGCAACCCATGGATCTTCGCCCAGCTGTTTCAGGCCCAGGGATACACGAGTACGCTCGCGGTCGAACTTCAGCACTTTAACAGTGATTTCATCGCCAACGTTGACGATTTCGCTTGGGTGCTTAACGCGTTTCCAAGCCATGTCAGTGATGTGCAGCAGGCCGTCTACGCCGCCCAGATCAACGAATGCACCGTAGTCAGTGAGGTTCTTAACGATACCTTTAACTTCCATGCCTTCCTGCAGGTTTTCCAGCAGCTGATCGCGCTCAGCGCTGTTCTCGGATTCGATAACCGCACGGCGAGAAACGACAACGTTGTTGCGCTTCTGATCCAGCTTGATGACTTTGAACTCAAGCTCTTTGCCTTCCAGGTGCAGAGTGTCACGTACCGGACGCACGTCAACCAGGGAACCTGGCAGGAACGCGCGGATGCCGTTCAGCTCGACGGTGAAGCCACCCTTCACTTTGCCGTTGATAACACCGGTTACAGTCTCAGCTTCTTCGTAAGCTTTTTCCAGCGTGATCCAAGCTTCGTGACGCTTAGCTTTCTCACGGGACAGCAGGGTTTCACCGAAGCCGTCTTCAACAGCATCCAGAGCAACGTCAACTTCGTCACCAACCTGGATTTCCAGCTCGCCCTGGGCGTTTTTGAATTGCTCAGCCGGGATGGCAGACTCAGATTTCAGACCGGCGTCAACCAGTACGATATCTTTGTCGATAGCAACAACGACGCCACGAACGATGGAACCCGGGCGGGTTTCGATTTCTTTTAAGGATTCTTCAAAGAGTTGAGCGAAAGATTCAGTCATGTTGTTAATCTTCAGGGTTCTTTAGTTTAACGTCCATTTAGCGTCCCGCCGAATGGGGTTGTTTCACATACCCCGCCATTGGCTCCATGCCGACAGGGTTTAAGGTTACAGGGGTAAAATTTTACCCGATATATTGCGATACCGCTATGACAAATATGACAAAAAGCCAATAGCGCCGCCGCGCTTATTGCTGCGGCAACGCCAACACTTTCTGTGCATACGTCAACGCCTGCCTGATCACTTCTTCGATCGACATGCTGGTAGAATCCAGCACGAGGGCGTCAGAAGCGGGCACCAGAGGCGCGATAGGCCGATTACGGTCACGGTCGTCCCGTTCCTTTATCTCGGCTAAAAGACGTTCAAAGTTAACATTAAAGCCCTTCTCCTGCAACTGCAGCATGCGGCGGTGCGCGCGCTCCTCCGAGCTGGCGTCGAGGAAAATCTTGACCGGCGCGTCCGGAAACACCACCGTGCCCATGTCGCGGCCATCGGCAATCAGGCCGGGCGCCTCGCGGAATGCGCGCTGGCGGCGCAGCAGCGCCTCGCGCACGCGCGGAAACGCCGCTGCTTGCGACGCGGTGTTGCCGACGGTTTCGGTGCGGATCTCATTGCTGACGTCCTCACCTTCCAAAATCACCTGCAGCTTGCCGTCCTGGGCAACGAAGCGAACATCGAGATGTGCGGCCAGCGGAACCAGCGCTTCCTCAGAAGTGATATCCACCTGATGATGCAACGCTGCCAGCGCCAGCACGCGATAGATCGCGCCGGAGTCCAGCAAACGCCAACCCAGAGACTCGGCCAACGCTTTACACAGCGTGCCTTTGCCTGCGCCACTTGGTCCATCAACGGTTATCACCGGGGCTGTAGCCGTCATTTCTCTCTCCTTCAGGTAGAAAACTTCACAGAGACACGGCGTGCTTCGACTCGAAGCCCGTGCGCTCTGTCACCTGCCCAATCAGGGGCAAATACGGTGGCGTATTATACGCTGCCCTACGGCGATCTGTTACCCTGGAACTGTCCGGTTGTTGAAAATAAGCGCACAACCGCGAAAAAGTATAGAAGAAATGCCGGCCGCCAAAGGTTAAAAACGATAAAGGCCCACAAAGGGGCCTTAAAATAAACGATTTGACGGGTTACGCCGGCTGGCTGATGCGGGCCAACTGTTCGAAATAGTCCGGGAAGGTTTTCGCGGTGCATTTCGGATCGAGAATGGTAACCGGTGTATCCGACAGCGCCACCAGCGAGAAACACATCGCCATGCGGTGATCGTTGTAGGTGCCGATCTCGGCGAACTGCAGTTTGGCCGGCGGCACGACGTGAATGTAGTCTTCCCCTTCGTCCACTTCCGCCCCCACTTTACGCAGCTCGGTGGCCATCGCCGCCAAACGGTCGGTCTCCTTCACCCGCCAGTTGTAGATATTGCGGATGGTGGTCGGCCCCTCGGCGAACAGCGCCGCGGTGGCGATGGTCATCGCCGCGTCCGGAATGTGGTTCATGTCCATGTCGATGCCGCGCAGTTCACCGCGGCTGCACTCGATGAAATCGTCGCCCCAGGTAATACGCGCGCCCATTTTCTCCAGCACGTCGGCAAACCTGGTGTCGCCCTGCACGCTTTTGCGGCCGATGCCGGTCACGCGCACGGTGCCGCCCTTGATAGCCGCCGCCGCCAGGAAGTAAGAAGCGGAAGACGCGTCGCCCTCAACCAGGTAATCGCCCGGCGCGATATACGTCTGGCGCCCTTGGATATGGAACACCCGATAGTTGTCGTGGCTCACCGATACGCCGAAGGTGCGCATCAGATGCAGCGTGATGTCGATGTACGGCTTGGAAACCAGCTCGCCCTTGATGTGGATCTGCGTATCCTGCGGCGCCAGCGGCGCAGTCATCAGCAACGCGGTCAGGAACTGGCTGGAGACGCTGCCGTCAACGGTGACGTCGCCGCCCTGGAAGCCGCCACGCAGGCGGATCGGCGGGTAATCGGTCTGCTCGAGGTAATCAATCTGCGCCCCGCCCTGGCGCAGCGCGTCCACCAGATGGCCGATCGGGCGCTCTTTCATGCGCGGTTCGCCGGTCAGCACCACGTCGCCTTCGCCGAGGCACAGCGCCGCCGCCAATGGGCGCATCGCCGTCCCGGCATTGCCGAGGAACAGTTCCAGCGGCCGTTCGGCCACCAACGGGCCGGCCACGCCGGTCACTTCGCACAGGGTGCGATCGGCGGAAAGCTGGTAGTTCACGCCCAACGCCTGCAGCGCGTTCAGCATATGACGCACGTCGTCGCTGTCCAGCAGGTTGGTCAGCCGGGTCGTGCCTTTCGCCAGCGCCGCCAGCAGCAGAGCGCGGTTAGAAACGCTCTTCGAGCCGGGTAAGTTGACGGTGCCATTGACCAGGGCGACCGGTTGTAACGTCAGGGAATCCACCATGTGAACAAAACTCTCCAATTCTGATAAACGAAACGGCTCCGGAATAATGCCGGAGCCGCTTTAATGCAAAAGGACAACAGCCTGAGGCAGCCCGCGCCTGGCGGGCTGACGGAATCAACCGTGACGACGTTCGAAGTCGGCCATGAAATCGGTCAGCGCCTGCACGCCGGCCAGTGGCATGGCATTGTAAATAGAAGCGCGCATGCCGCCAACTACCCGGTGGCCTTTCAGCGCCTGCAGGCCGATGGCCTCGGCTTCGCTGAGGAACACCTTGTCCAGCGCCGCATCGACCAGTTGGAACGGCACGTTCATCCACGAACGGTTGGCGATCGCCACCTGGCTGCGGTAGAAGTCGGATTTATCGATGGTCGCGTACAGCAGCTCGGCCTTGGCCTGATTGCGTTTTTGCATCTCCACCAGGCCGCCCTGCTCTTTCAGCCATTTGAACACCAGCCCGGACAGGTACCAGGCGAAGGTCGGCGGGGTGTTGAACATCGAGTCGTTCTCGGCCAGCACGGTGTAATCGAGGATCGACGGCACTTCTTTGCGCGCCTTGCCCAGCAGATCGTCGCGCACGATCACCAGCGTCAGGCCGGCCGGGCCGATGTTTTTCTGCGCGCCGGCGTAAATCACGCCGAAACGGCTGACGTCGAGCGGGCGGGACAGGATGGTCGAGGAGTAATCGCCGATCACCACCTTGTCGCCGAAGTCCGGCGTTTCATCGATGGCCACGCCGTCGATGGTCTCATTCGGGCAATAGTGCACGTAAGCCGCGTCGTCGCTGAGCTGCCACTCTTTCATCGGCTTGATGCCGCTCAGGCCGTCGATGCGGGTTTTCACGTCGATGACGTTCGGGGCGCAATACTTTTCCGCTTCCTTGATGGCGCTGTGCGCCCAATAGCCGCCGTCGATATAGTCGGCGGTGGCCTTGTCGCCCAGCAGGTTCAGCGGCAGCGCCGCGAACTGCGCGCGGGCGCCGCCGTGGCAAAACAGCACTTTATAGTTGGAGGGGACTTTCAGCAGATCGCGCAGATCCTGTTCCGCCTGCTCGGCAACGGCGATGAATTCTTTGCTGCGGTGACTGATCTCCATCACTGACGTGCCCAGCCCATGCCAGTTGCACAGTTCCTGTTCCGCACGACGCAACACTTCCACCGGCAGCATCGCCGGGCCAGAGCTAAAATTATAAACCTGAGTCATTTCCCCTCACCACATTCACTGTTCGCCGCAGAAAAGCGACCTGTCGAAAAGACGCCCGAAGTTAACGCTCGCGTTAACCAACCCATCGGTTTTATCACTCACGCCCCATGGCTGCAACGCTTATTCGCCCGTCGGCGGCAAACGGCCGCGCCGGGTGATGACAGGCTCTGCGGCCGTCGCGATTGTTTGGACGATAAAACCCTGTGACATGGGGAAATTCAGCGGGTTAACGCGGTGTTTTATGCTGTATTCAGCCAAGATGGCTGCGAGAGCCCGGCCGGCCCCCGCAGGAGAGAAAACGATCAGTACTGATTGAACATCTGCTGGATCTGCTTCGCGTCTTTGGTTTGCATCAGCGCCAGCTGCAGCAGTATGCGCGCTTTTTGCGGATTCAGCGTGCCGGCGGCCACAAAGCCGTACTTGGCGTCGTCCACTTCCGCATCTTCGGTGGTGGCGCCGGTCGGCACGCGCGATGAGCGCACCACCGCCACACCATTGTGCGCCGCCGTCGCCAGGGTGTCGAACACGGTTTTATACAGGTTGCCGTTGCCGACCCCGGCGCTGACGATGCCCTGGTACCCTTCGGCGATCAGCGCCTTGGCCGGCGCATCGGAAGCATTGGCGTAGTTGTAGATGATGCCGACCTTCGGCAATTCGTTCAGCTTGCTGACGTCGAACGGCGTATCCCGGGTATGCTTACGCTGCGGCGAGCGCTGGTAATCGATCTTGCCGTTGTGGATATACCCCAGCGGGCCGAAGTTCGGCGACTGGAAGGTCTGCACGGCGGTGGTGTTGGTCTTGGTGACGTCGCGCGCATCCAGCACGGTGTCGTTCATCGCCACCAGCACCCCGCGGTTGGCCGATTGCGGATCCGCCGCTGTCACCACCGCGTTGTATAGATTGAACGGGCCGTCGGCGCTCATCGCCGTCGCCGGCCGCATCGCCCCCACCAGCACCACCGGCTTGTCGCATTTCACCGTCAAATCGAGGAAATAGGCCGTCTCCTCCAGCGTATCGGTGCCGTGGGTGATGACGAAGCCGTCGGTCTTGCCGCAGTCGGCGTCAATTTTCTTCGCCAGCGTCAGCCAGACCTGATCGTTCATGTCCTGCGAGCCGATGTTCACCACCTGCTCCCCCTGCACGTTGGCGACGTTCTTCAGCTCCGGCACCGCATCGACCAGCGCCTCGACGCCCAGCTTGCCCGCGGTATAGTTGGATTTCGTCGCCGACTCACCGCCGCCGGCGATAGTGCCGCCGGTCGCCAGCAGGGTGATGTTGGGCAGCGCCAGCGCCGAGGCGCTGACGCCGGTCAACAAGAGGGTTAACGCGCTGAGTTTCACTGATTTCATTAGATTTCTCCGTGACAGATAACTCGCTGAATTATGGCGCCTATCCATAAAAAAACTGTGACTTTGCCGCGCTTTAGGAATGACGCAAAACCCCCGTATCTGTGCCGTGATGCGGGCAGCAGGCTATTTGAGGCGGGGTTTAGCATTGAGAAGGTGTCGCCCAGACCACCGGCCATCGCAACTTGAATCTGCTTTGGCAGGTATACACTGAGTTCTACCCTCAATCGCTGAATAAGAAATTGTAGAGTGGATTGATTTAATTGCTATACGTTAGTCAACCAGAACACACAAAAATATTATCAATCGAAAAATAGAATTACAGGCATTGAAAAATGCCTGCATAACGATTGACATTTAACAACCGCTAGAGCTAGAGAAATAAGTCATATTAAAATTACACCACCCCATGGCTTGCACATCTGCAACAGAAAAACTACCGCTAGTGCCTAAGTCAGAATTAAAGTTAGCATTGTAAGATCCGATACCAACATCTATATTTGGAGCCGTTTGATAGCCGTTCTGAATTCCATTGTAAATTTCTCCGGCCGCATACCCGCCGAGGGCCCCAGCATAGGGATTACCGCCACCGAGCCAAGTACCGGCATCAGTGCCGGCCAGTTGAGCTATTTGTTCACCGCCCGCACCTGTAACTAGATTAATTTCACTCAAATTAAGTTCTTTCATCTTTACGTTCCTGTAAATTTAAGTTAAACAATGAAAAAACAAAGCCCACAATAAAACAAATACCAAAAATCACGATAAAGAAATAACTTCCATCATGAACACCTTCACTAATATAATTTACAACACTGAATATTGAAAATATATATAACGAATTTCTTAACCATCGTTTATAAAAAGCACTATCTAATGAAAATTTCATTTTATACCTCTATAACTGTCATCTCCCCTAACCATGATAATTAATGAGAAAACTAAAAATGCAAATCATTTAATCTGTATTTCCCATTCGCCCATGACTAAAGCTATATTTATGGTTCTGAGGGAGCGGCAGTTTTACAACCCAGGCAAATGAGTTTGATTATCATTCTCATTTTTACAGTGAATGTCAAGAGCTTTTAACCTATGGATTCATGGTGTCACGCCACCAAGACGATGCGCAGCCTCTCGCTTGATGTTTCTGCATCTCGTTGCTGTGAGGTCGGTTCAAAAACAGAGGATAGCCATATAAATCATTTATATATAAATATTGAACCGACTGAACCGACTGAACCTACCCTTTTTTCTCTCACGTGTGAGAAGATATCCCTCAAGGTTGAGGTAACCCTCAGGGTAACGCCATCTTCATGGCAGGCTGTTTTGGTGTTCAGTTCGGCCCCACCACGTACCCCGCGTTTTGCTGCAAGAATGAGAAAACGTCAAAAAACACCGGAACAATATACAGCCGAATTTTCAATCAACAATTTGAAAATTAAAGGTAAAACAAAAACACCTGTCAACATGAAAACATGAAATGAAGACAATGACGCAAACTTTTATCCCCGGTAAAGACGCCGCCCTGGAAGACTCCATCGCCCGTTTCCAGCAGAAACTGAGCGATCTCGGTTTCAACATCGAAGAAGCCTCCTGGCTGAACCCGGTCCCGCACGTATGGTCAGTACACATTCGCGATCGCGATTGCCCGCTGTGCTTCACCAACGGCAAAGGCGCCAGCAAAAAAGCCGCGCTGGCCTCCGCGCTGGGTGAATATTTCGAGCGCCTGTCCACCAACTACTTCTTCGCCGATTTCTATCTGGGCCGGCAGATCGCCGAAGGCGACTTCGTGCACTACCCGAATGAGAAATGGTTCCCGATCCCTGAAGACGACGCGCTGCCGGCCGGCATCCTCGACGAACGCCTGCACGCCTTCTACGATCCGCAGCAAGAGCTGAGCGCTAGCGATCTGGTCGATCTGCAATCCGGCAACGCCGATCGCGGCGTGTGCGCGCTGCCGTTTACCCGTCAGTCCGACCAGCAAACCGTGTACATCCCGATGAACATCATCGGCAACCTGTATGTTTCCAACGGCATGTCCGCCGGCAACACCGCCAACGAAGCGCGCGTGCAGGGCCTGTCGGAAGTGTTCGAGCGCTATGTGAAAAACCGCATCATCGCCGAATCCATCAGCCTGCCGGCGATCCCGGACGAAGTGCTGAACCGCTACCCGGGCGTGGTGGAAGCCATCGCCAAACTGGAAGAGGAAGGTTTCCCGATCCTCTCCTATGACGCCTCGCTGGGCGGCAACTACCCGGTGATCTGCGTGGTGCTGTTCAACCCGACCAACGGCACCTGCTTCGCCTCGTTCGGCGCACACCCGGACTTCGGCGTGGCGCTGGAGCGCACGGTGACCGAACTGCTGCAAGGCCGCAGCCTGAAAGATCTCGACGTGTTCACCGCGCCGACCTTCGATGACGAAGAAGTGGCGGAACACACCAACCTGGAAACGCACTTCATCGACTCCAGCGGCCTGATCTCCTGGGATCTGTTCAAACAGGACGCCGATTACCCGTTCGTTGACTGGAACTTCAGCGGCAGCACGCAGGAAGAGTTCGCCACCCTGATGAGCATCTTCGCCAAGGAAGACGCGGAAGTGTACATCGCCGACTACGAGCACCTGGGCGTCTACGCTTGCCGCATCATCGTGCCGGGCATGTCCGACATTTATCCGGCGGAAGACCTGCTGCTGGCCAACAACAGCATGGGCGCGCACCTGCGCGACACGCTGCTGGCGCTGCCGGGCAGCGAGTGGGAACCGGAAGAGTACCTGGCGCTGATCGAGCAGTTGGACGACGAAGGGCTGGACGATTTCACCCGCGTACGCGAACTGCTGGGCATTGCCAGCGGCAAAGACAACGCCTGGCATACCCTGCGCGTGGGCGAGCTGAAGGCGATGCTGGCGCTGGCGGGCGGCGATCTGGATCAGGCACTGATCTGGACCGAATGGACGCAGGACTTCAACGCCTCGGTGCTGAGCCCAGCGCGCAGCAACTACTACCGCTGCCTGCAAACGCTGCTGCTGCTGGCGCAGGAGCCTGAACGCGAAGCGGCGCAATACTATACCGCGTTCGTGAAGATGTATGGTCAGGAAGCGGTCGACGCCGCCTCCGCCGCCATCAGCGGTGAAGAACGCTTCAACGGGCTGTTCGCCGTCGATGCCGATCTGAAGGCGCTACTGGCCCATCAGGCGCTGCTGGCGGCCTACGAGAAGCTGCAGGCGGCCAAACGCCGCCACTGGGCCAAAGCCTAAGCGTCATCAGGGGTACTGCCACTTTGGGAGTACCCCTGTTGCCAAACGCCGCACTCAGTTGCGGCGTTTTCATTTTTGCGGTTTATTTCAACGCATGCGGTTTTATTTTTTCGCCGGAAAATAGGCGGTTAAACGACCATAAAAATAAATAAACCGTCAATTGTTGCCGGACGGTGAAATAATAATTAACCGATAATTAAACTTTCAGCGCTGCGAAGCGACAAAACGCCTAAAAATTTAACTTTAGCGCCTGCGGCCCACCCTGCACATTCAAAAAAATTTGCAAACATTAAAAAATTGTTTTACCTTAAAAATCAATAAATTAACCACAAAAACCACACAAAAAACACGTCATTTTGCCGCTCTACTTCCCCGCCTTATGATCCAAATCAAATTTTCCCCTATACTGCTTTGCTAGTATCTCATTGCGTTGTTTTAACCCTTAAGAGCGAGAGTTAGTTTGAAAACTGACAGCCCCTTCGATCTGATTTTACCTGCGGCAACGGCGAAAATCGCTGAAGATGCCGGCGTGTATAAAGCCACCAAACATCCGCTGAAAACGTTTTATTTGGCGATCACTGCTGGTGTCTTCATTTCCATCGCCTTCGTCTTCTACATCACGGCGACCACCGGCACCGCCGGCGTGCCTTTCGGGCTGGCGAAACTGGTCGGCGGCATCTGCTTCTCTCTCGGGTTAATGCTGGTGGTGGTGTCGGGCGCCGACCTGTTCACCTCTACCGTGCTCATCGTCATCGCCAAGGCCAGCGGCCGCATCAGCTGGGGCCAGCTGGGCGCCAACTGGCTGAACGTTTATCTCGGCAATCTGGTCGGCGCGCTGTTCTTCGTGGCGCTGATCTGGTTCTCCGGCGAGTATATGGTCGCCAACGGCCAGTGGGGGCTGAATGTCCTGCAAACCGCAGACCACAAGCTGCATCACACCTTTATCGAAGCCGTGTGCCTCGGCATTCTGGCTAACCTGATGGTCTGCCTGGCGGTCTGGATGAGCTACTCCGGCCGCACCCTGACCGACAAGATGCTCGCCATGGTGCTGCCGGTCGGGATGTTTGTCGCCAGCGGCTTCGAGCACAGCATCGCCAACATGTTTATGATCCCTATGGGCATCGTGGTCAAACACTTCGCCACGCCGGAATTCTGGCAAGCCGTAGGGGCGGTACCTGAGCAATTCGCTCATCTGACAGTAAGCAACTTCATCATCGACAACCTGATTCCGGTCACCATCGGCAACATCATCGGTGGCGGTCTGCTGGTTGGGTTGACTTACTGGGTAATTTATCTGCGCGGGGGTCGCGAACAGCACTAAGCTGTGAGTTACCGCGCGCAGAGTTAGAAATCCACAATCAAAGGTAGGTGTACAATGACCGAACTTAACGAGAAATTAGCCAACGCTTGGGAAGGTTTCAGCAAGGGTGACTGGCAGAATGAAGTCAACGTTCGTGACTTCATCCAGAAAAACTACACGCCTTATGAAGGTGACGAGTCCTTCCTGGCTGGGGCAACTCAGGCCACCACCACCTTGTGGGACAAGGTTATGGAAGGGATCAAACTGGAAAACCGCACTCACGCGCCGGTTGATTTCGACACCAACGTTGCTTCAACCATCGTTTCTCACGACGCGGGTTACATCGCCAAAGAGCTGGAAACCATCGTAGGTCTGCAGACCGACGCCCCTCTGAAACGCGCGCTGATCCCGTTCGGCGGCATCAAAATGGTCGAAGGTTCGTGCAAAGTGTACGGCCGCGAGCTGGATCCGCAGCTGAAAAAAGTGTTCACCGAATACCGTAAAACCCACAACCAGGGCGTATTCGACGTTTACACCAAAGACATCCTGAACTGCCGTAAATCCGGCGTGCTGACCGGCCTGCCGGACGCCTACGGCCGCGGCCGCATCATCGGCGACTACCGCCGCGTGGCGCTGTACGGCATCGACTTCCTGATGGCCGACAAGCTGAACCAGTTCAAATCGCTGCAGGAAAAACTGGAAAACGGCGAAGATCTGGAAATGACCATCCAGCTGCGCGAAGAGATTGCTGAACAGCACCGCGCTCTGGCTCAGATCAAAGAGATGGCCGCCAAATACGGCTACGACATCTCCGGCCCGGCCACCAGCGCGCAAGAAGCGGTGCAGTGGACCTACTTCGGCTACCTGGCCGCGGTGAAATCCCAGAACGGCGCCGCCATGTCCTTCGGCCGCGTGTCCACCTTCCTCGATGTGTTCATCGAGCGCGACATCAAGGCGGGCAAACTGACCGAAGAACAAGCGCAGGAACTGATCGACCACCTGGTGATGAAACTGCGTATGGTGCGCTTCCTGCGTACCCCTGAGTACGATGAGCTGTTCTCCGGCGACCCAATCTGGGCGACAGAATCCCTGGCCGGTATGGGCGTTGACGGCCGCACCCTGGTCACCAAAAACAGCTTCCGCTTCCTGAACACCCTGTACACCATGGGGCCGTCTCCGGAGCCAAACATGACCATCCTGTGGTCTGAGAAGCTGCCGCTGAACTTCAAGAAATTCGCAGCGAAAGTGTCCATCGACACCTCTTCCGTTCAGTACGAAAACGACGACCTGATGCGCCCTGACTTCAACAACGATGACTACGCCATCGCTTGCTGCGTCAGCCCGATGATCGTCGGCAAACAAATGCAGTTCTTCGGCGCCCGCGCCAACCTGGCGAAAACCATGCTGTACGCCATCAACGGCGGCGTTGACGAAAAACTGAAAATGCAGGTCGGCCCTAAAGAAGCGCCGATGATGGACGAAGTGCTGGACTATGACAAAGTCATGGCGCGCATGGACCACTTTATGGATTGGCTGGCCAAGCAGTACGTGACCGCACTGAACATCATTCACTACATGCACGACAAGTACAGCTACGAAGCTGCACTGATGGCGCTGCATGACCGTGACGTTTATCGCACCATGGCTTGCGGCATCGCCGGTCTGTCCGTGGCGGCCGACTCCCTGTCTGCCATCAAGTACGCGAAAGTCACCACCATTCGCGACGAAGACGGCCTGGCCATCGACTTCAAAGTGGAAGGCGAGTATCCGCAGTTCGGTAACAACGACGCCCGCGTCGATGATATCGCCTGCGACCTGGTGGAACGTTTCATGAAGAAAATTCAGAAACTGCGCACCTACCGCAACGCGGTACCGACCCAGTCCGTACTGACCATCACCTCCAACGTGGTGTACGGTAAGAAAACCGGTAACACCCCGGATGGCCGCCGCGCAGGCGCACCGTTCGGCCCTGGCGCCAACCCGATGCATGGCCGCGACCAGAAAGGCGCAGTAGCCTCCCTGACCTCGGTAGCCAAACTGCCGTTTGCCTACGCGAAAGACGGGATCTCCTACACCTTCTCCATCGTGCCTAACGCGCTGGGTAAAGACGACGACGTGCGTAAAGCCAACCTGGCGGGCCTGATGGATGGTTACTTCCACCATGAAGCCTCCATCGAAGGCGGCCAGCACCTGAACGTCAACGTGATGAACCGCGAAATGCTGCTGGACGCGATGGAAAACCCTGAGAAATACCCTCAGCTGACCATCCGCGTTTCCGGTTACGCCGTGCGCTTCAACTCGCTGACCAAAGAGCAACAGCAGGACGTGATTACTCGTACCTTCACTCAAACGATGTAATACGCCGGCCGGGCGGGAAACCGCTCGGCACCAACGCAGGGGCCGGTTTTGCCGGCCCTTTTCTCCCACCGCTCTCCCCTGACTCTGTACGAGTCTGTTTTGCCGGACATCTATACTGAATGGATAGCCGGCAAAACAGTTATCCGGCAACTGACCGGCCGACAGGCATCATTACCCCGGTGGCGGTTCCACCCGCTGCTGCATCGCAGATACCTGGCCGGCGGCCACGCGCCTATTTTTAGACTGCGTTTGACAGTCAATATTGGAGAAAACCCCGCAATGTCAGCAATTGGTCGCATCCACTCCTTCGAATCCTGCGGCACCGTCGATGGGCCCGGGATCCGCTTTATCGTCTTCTTCCAGGGCTGCCTGATGCGCTGCCTCTATTGCCATAACCGCGACACCTGGGACACCCACGGCGGCAAGGAAGTGACCGTCGAAGAGCTGATGAAAGACGCGGTGGCCTACCGCCACTTCATGAACGCCTCCGGCGGCGGCGTAACCGCGTCCGGCGGCGAGGCGATCCTGCAGGCTGAATTCGTGCGCGACTGGTTCCGCGCCTGCCACGCCGAAGGCATCAATACCTGCCTGGACACCAATGGCTTCGTGCGCCGCTACGATCCGGTGATCGACGAGCTGCTGGACACCACCGATCTGGTGATGCTGGATCTGAAACAGATGAACGACGAGATCCACCAGAACCTGGTCGGCGTCTCCAATCACCGTACGCTGGAATTCGCCCGCTACCTGGCGAAACGCAACCAGCGCACCTGGATCCGCTACGTGGTGGTGCCGGGCTGGTCAGACGACGATAAGTCGGCGCACCTGCTGGGCGAGTTCACCAAAGACATGACCAACATCGAGAAAATCGAGCTGCTGCCCTACCACGAGCTGGGCAAGCACAAATGGATAGCGATGGGGGAAGAGTACAAGCTGGACGGCGTGCACCCGCCTAAAGCCGAGACCATGGATCGCGTCAAAGGCATCCTGGAAAGCTACGGCCACAAAGTGATTTACTGATTGGCGCACGCCAAAAGAAAAAACCGGCTCATGGCCGGTTTTTTCATGCTCAGGCGGTGGCGAACGGCGTGTGATGGTGATCCGGCTTCTGTTTCCTCAGCAGCATCAGCAGGTAAACCAGCGCCACGGCGGCGATCATCACGAACAGCACGCGGTCGGAATAGTTTTGCATCAGCAACGCCGTCATCGACGGCCCCAGCAGGCTGCCGATGGTGTAACTCATCAACAGCGCCTGGTTCATCGCCACCAACTCGTGCGGCAGCGCCTTCTCGCAGGCCCAGGACATCGCCACCGGATACAGGGTAAAGCCGGCGCAGCCGAGGATGAACAGCGAAGGCGCCATGGCGTAGTTGCCGAGCATCGCCACGCTGGCGAGGATCACCACGAACACCTGAATGCGCAGCACCAGCAGGCGCCCGTAACGATCGGCCAGGCGCCCGACCGGCCATTGGCCGACGATGCCGGAGCTGACCAGCAGCGCCATCCAGTAACCGACGTTGGCGTCGCTCATGCCCTGATGGGAGAGGTACAACGGCATCAGGCCGTATAGCGAACCGAGCACAATGCCGGAAATGATGCAACCGTTGATGCCGAGGCGCGCGCTGCGGCGTCTCAGCATGGTCCATACCGCCGCCTGCTGCGGCTCGTCTTCATGGCGGTTGACCCGCGCGAACAGCATCGGCAGCATGGCGCTGATCACAATGGCGGTCACCCACGGCACCACGTGCAGCAACTCGGTCGAGGTCATGCTCAACAGCAATTGGCCGGTCACCGTACCAAGGTAATAAACGATCATATAGGCCGCCAGCAGCTGGCCGCGGTTGCTCAGGTTGCCGCTGCGCAACAGCGCGCTCTCCACGATCACCCAGATCCAGGCGCAACCGACGCCGGCGAAGAAGCGCCAGCCCAGCCAACTCCAAAAATCGATCGACAGCACCATGCCGGCAGTCGCGGCGGCGAACACCAGACAAGAAAGATGATAGCTGCGGGTAAAACCGACGCGCTGGATCAGTTTGCCCGCCACCAGCGTGCCCAACAGGTTGCCGCTGAAGTAAGAAGAGCTGACCATTCCCACCTGCCAGGTCGACAGCTGAGCATGGGTTAACCAAAGGGGCACTAACGTATTCAAAACGGCAATGGATACCGTGAGCAGCAAAAGGCCGCAGAGCAATAAGAGCACTGGGCGGGAGTATGCGGACATAGTGAAATTGTGACCGAACGCGCAATGAGAGTGCGCGCATCATGCCACTGGCGATAAAAAAGTCAATCGCCTCTTATCATTGCACCGCACGATTTGTTTCCGGCTAACCGGCTGAAAAAGCGCTATGCTCAGCGCAGAGCGAATTTGACGATGGAGAGGCAAGATGAGTCAGGCAAATGATGCGGCGGTAGAGGCCCTGCTGGCGGACATCGGCAGCACGCAAGGTGACCTGCTGGCCATTGTGCAGCAGGTGCGGCGAATCGCTGCGGCGAGCGGCAACGGCGTCACCGAATCGGTCAAATACGGCGGCATCATGTTCTCGCATAGCCAATTTTTCTGCGGCGTTTTCGCCTATCGCCACCACGTCACGGTGGAGTTCGGCCACGGCTACCGATTGGAAGATCGTTATCACCAGCTCGAAGGCAGCGGCCAGTATCGGCGACACATCAAGCTCCACTCGCCTGCCGAGGTGAAGAGCAAGCATCTGGCGGACTACCTTCAACAGGCTTATACGCTGGCGACAGACTGAATTCTCGACATAAAAAAGCGCCCGCAGGCGCTTTTTTCGTGGTTTGCCGTTTAGCCGATATATTCCAGGCCGCCCATATAAGGACGCAGCACTTCAGGCACCTGAATACGGCCGTCGGCCTGCTGGTAGTTTTCCAGCACCGCCACCAGCGTACGGCCAACCGCCAGGCCGGAGCCGTTCAGGGTGTGAACCAGACGCGGTTTCTTGTCGGCTTTGCTGCGGCAGCGCGCCTGCATGCGACGCGCCTGGAAGTCCCACATGTTGGAACAGGACGAGATCTCGCGGTAGGTATCCTGCGCCGGCAGCCACACTTCCAGATCGTAGGTTTTGCACGCGCCGAAGCCCATGTCGCCGGTGCACAGCAGCACCTTGCGGTAAGGCAGGTTCAGCAGCTGCAGCACTTTTTCCGCGTGGCCGGTCAGCTCTTCCAGGGCATCCATCGAATCTTCCGGACGAACGATCTGCACCATCTCGACCTTGTCGAACTGGTGCATGCGGATCAAACCGCGGGTGTCGCGGCCGTAAGAACCGGCTTCCGCGCGGAAGCATGGCGTGTGTGCGGTCATTTTCAGCGGCAGAGTTTCCTCTTCCACGATCTCGTCGCGCACCAGGTTGGTCAGCGGCACTTCCGCCGTTGGGATCAGCGCGTAGTTGCTGCTGTCGGCTTCTTCTTCCAGCGGACGGGTATGGAACAGGTCTTCGCCGAACTTCGGCAGCTGGCCGGTACCGTACAGCGTGGCGTGGTTAACCAGGTAAGGCACGTAGGCCTCCAGGTAGCCGTGCTGCTCGGTGTGCAGATCCAGCATGAACTGGGACAGCGCGCGGTGCATGCGGGCGATTTGCCCTTTCATCACCACGAAGCGCGAACCGGTCAGCTTAACCGCGGCGGCAAAATCCAGCCCGCCGGCCATTTCGCCCAGATCGACGTGATCGCGCACCGCGAAGTCGTACTGGCGCGGTTCGCCCCAGCGGGCAACTTCCAGGTTTTCGCTGTCGTCTTTACCATCCGGCACGGCGTCGTCCGGCAGGTTAGGCAGCGTCAGGGCGTAATCGCGGATCTCGCTCTGCAACGCATCCAGCGCCGCCTTGGCGGCATCCAGCTTGTCACCCAGCTCGTTCACTTCGCGACGCAGCGGCTCGATGTCTTCCCCACGCGCTTTGGCCGCGCCGATGGATTTCGATCGGGAGTTGCGTTCCGCTTGCAGCGTTTCAGTTTCTACCTGCAGAACTTTGCGGCGTTCTTCCTGCGAACGCAGCAGATCCAGATCGAGTTTAAAGCCTCGGCGAGCCAGTTTGACGGCGACTGCGTCTAGCTCATTACGCAGCAGATTGGGATCGAGCATGCTAATCCTGTGCTTGTTGTTATTGAAAGAAGTGTTGTTGTTCTATGCGGCTGATTTATAGCCGCATAAAAGAAGAGTGATACCCGCTAACCTTACCGCAACGGCCTCGCTAGCGGTAGCGTTTTGTCGGGCTATTTTGATCCTGCTCAGCCAGCCATGCCAACTTTTCGCCGATTTTCCCTTCCAGCCCGCGCGAGGTCGGTTGATAGTAGCGCGTATGGGCCATTTCGGGCGGGAAATAGTTCTCGCCGGCGGCGTAGGCGTTGGGTTCGTCGTGGGCGTAGCGGTACTCCGCCCCCAGCCCCATTTCCTTCATCAGCTTGGTCGGCGCGTTGCGCAGGTGCTCCGGCACGTCATAATCGGCCTGCTCTTTGGCGTCGCGCATGGCGGCCTTGAACGCGGTGTAGACCGCATTGCTCTTCGGCGCGCAGGCCAGGTAGACGATCGCCTGCGCGATGGCGCGCTCGCCCTCCGCCGGCCCCACGCGGGTGAAGCAATCCCAGGCGGCGATCGCCACCTGCATGCCGCGCGGATCGGCGTTGCCCACGTCTTCAGAGGCAATCGCCAACAGACGGCGCGCCACGTAGAGCGGATCGCCGCCGGCGGTAATGATGCGCGCATACCAATACAGCGCGGCGTCCGGCGCCGAGCCGCGCACCGATTTATGCAGCGCGGAAATCAGATCGTAATAACGGTCGCCCTTATTGTCGAAGCGCGCGCTGCGCTCGCCCGACACTTCTTTCAGCAGCTCCGGCGTCAGCACCCGCACGCCTTTGGCGTCCAACTCCGCCATGTCCGCCATCATTTCCAGGCTGTTCAGCGCCCGGCGTGCGTCGCCGCCCACCAGCTCCGACAGCAGGCGGCGCGTTTCCGCCGGCAGCTCGATATTCTGGCCGCCAAAGCCGCGCGCCTTGTCGCCCATCGCCTGATCCAGCACCTGGCCGATATCTTCGGCGGTCAGCGCCTTCAGCAGGTAAACGCGGGCGCGGGACAACAGCGCCGAGTTCAGTTCGAACGACGGGTTTTCGGTGGTGGCGCCGATAAAGGTGATGGTGCCGTCTTCGATGTGCGGCAGGAAAGCGTCCTGCTGGCTCTTATTGAAGCGGTGCACTTCGTCGACGAACAGGATGGTGCGGCGGCCGGCGTCGCGATTTTGCCGCGCCCGCTCGATTGCCTCGCGGATTTCCTTGATACCGGAGGTCACGGCGGAGATCCGTTCGACATCCGCCTGGCCGTAACGGCCGATCAGTTCTGCCAGCGTCGTCTTCCCGGTGCCCGGCGGCCCCCATAAAATCATCGAGTGCAGTTGCCCGGCCTCAATGGCGCGCGGCAGCGGCTTGCCGGCGGCCAGCAGGTGCTGCTGGCCGATATACTGCGCCAGCGTGGTCGGCCGCATACGCGCGGCCAACGGCTGGAACTCGTTCTGGGAAAAATCGAGCGACAGATTATTACTCACTTGCACCTCACTGGCGCTGGTCGTCCAGCGTCACCCCCTTCGGCGGGGTAAATTTGAATTTGGCCGGATCGGCGGCGACGTTCTGCTGGCTTTTCAGCGTGTAGGAACTGCGCTGGCCGTCCTGCTCCACCGCGGCGAAGCTGCGGATGGTGCCGCTGTTGGTCACGCTGATGGCGAACTGCTTCAGGTTGCCGCTGGCGGACTTCGGCGTCAGCTCGAAATCATCGCCCTTTTGCTTCACGTTGTACTGTTTCCAGTCGCTGGCATTATTGCGGGTGATCAGCATAAACGGCGTATTGCCGGTGGCGTTCTTCAGCCAGGTCGCCGTCACCTGCTCGACGAACGGGTTATAGAACCACAGGGTTTGGCCATCGGAGACCAGCACGCTCTCATCGGGTGACGTCATGTGCCAGTTGAACAGGTTCGGCCGCTTCACCCACAGCTCGCCTTCCCCCTGTTGCACCGCGGCACCGTCGGCGCTGGTCACGGTTTGCGAGAAGCTGGCGTGGAAACTGTTCACCTTCGCCAGGCGACTTTGCAGATCCTGTGCGGCGTCGGCCAGCACGGAGGTAGAAGCGAATCCCGAAAGCAGACAGCAGGCAACTAACAGTTTTTTCATTATTCCAGATACCTTATGAAATGCGTTAACCGCAGGGCGACGCCGTGCGGGTCAAATCAACCCTTTACCCCGTTACTTTACCCGAAGCCGGCGATCGGCCGGTAGGCCAATGTTCCGAGAAGAAACGGGTTTACGCTTCTTTGCACAAGGGCCGCTTAAGCGGCCCTTTCTTATTGAATTGCAATGGCTAAACGACCATCAATCGTGCCGCGGCGGCGCCAGCACCTCGCGGTTGCCGTTGTGCCCCTGCTCGCTGACGATGCCCTGCGCTTCCATCTGTTCGATGATGCGCGCCGCGCGGTTATAGCCGATACGGAACTGGCGCTGCACGCCGGAGATGGAGGCGCGGCGTTTATCCACCACGAAATCCACCGCCTGGTCAAACAGCGGATCCAGCTCTTCGTCGCCGTCCATACCGCCGCCGGCACCGCCCTCGCCGTCTTCGCCGCCGCTGAGAATGCCCTCTTTATATTGGGGCCGCTCGCGCGCTTTCCAATCCTTGACCACCGCGTGCACTTCCTGATCGCGCACGAATGCGCCATGCACGCGCACCGGAATCGAGGAGTTCGGCGCCAGATAGAGCATGTCGCCCATACCCAGCAAGGACTCGGCGCCCCCCTGATCGAGGATGGTGCGGGAGTCGATCTTGCTCGACACGGTAAAGGCGATACGCGTCGGGATGTTGGCCTTGATAAGACCCGTGATCACATCCACCGACGGACGCTGGGTCGCCAGCACCAGATGGATACCCGCCGCACGCGCTTTCTGCGCCAGGCGAGCGATCAACTCTTCGACCTTCTTGCCGACCGTCATGATCAGATCGGCGAATTCGTCGACCATCACCACGATGTACGGCTCTTTCTCCAACACCGGCGGCGTGATGTCCATGCTGTCGGTCGGCTTCCAGAACGGATCCGGGATCGGACGCCCCATCGCTTCGGCCTGATCGACGCGCTCGTTGTAGCCGGCCAGGTTACGCACACCCAGGGCAGACATCAGCTTGTAGCGGCGTTCCATTTCCCCCACGCACCAACGCAGCGCGTTGGCGGCGTCTTTCATGTCGGTGACCACATCGGTCAACAGGTGAGGAATGCCTTCGTAAACCGACAGCTCCAGCATTTTCGGGTCGATCATGATAAAGCGCACTTCTTTCGGCGTGGCTTTATACAGGATGCTCAGGATCATGGCGTTGACCCCGACCGACTTACCGGAACCGGTGGTACCGGCAACCAGCAAGTGCGGCATTTTGCCCAGATCGGCCACCACCGGCTCGCCGGAGATGTCCTTACCCAATACGATGGACAGCGGCGACGGGTTGTCACGGAAGGCCGGGCAATCCAGCACTTCGCGCAGATACACCGTTTGCCGCTTGGCGTTCGGCAGCTCCAGACCGACGTAAGGCTTGCCAGGGATCACTTCTACCACGCGCACCGCCGACGTCGACAGCGAGCGCGCCAGATCGCGTGACAGGTTGGAAATGCGCGCCGCTTTAACGCCCGGCGCCAGATCCAGCTCGAAGCGGGTGATGACCGGCCCCGGCAGGATGTCCACCACGTCGGCTTTCACGCGGTAATCGGCCAGACTGGCCTCCACCAGACGCGCCTTCTGTTCCAGCGCGAAGGAGTCGACCGGTTCTACCTCTTTCGGGGCCTCGGTCAGCAGATCCAGCGTCGGCAGCGGCGTGGTCGGCTTCTGCAGCGGCTGATCGTTGCGCATCAGGAACGGGTGAATCAAGCTGTCCATCGCCGGATGCTGCTCGGCCTGAGTTTGCTGAGGCTGCTGCTGCACCGGTTGCTGTGGCTGCTGATATGGCTGCGACGGCTGTTGATACTGCTGTTGCTGCGGCTGCTGGTATTGCTGAGGCTGCGAGTGCGGTTGCTGAGGTTGGGCAACCGGCGCCGCAGGCTCAAACTGGCCGAACGGCACGTCGTCCTGTTGCTCGCTTTGCTGTTCAATGCGCTCTTCAAGCTGCGGAGACAGCGTGAACATCGGCTCGCTCGGGCCATCATCCACCAGATCCGCCATCGGCGAGAAGCTGAAAGCATTGCGGGTATCGACCGGGCTGGCGGCCGGCGCTTGCGGAGCAGCCGCTTGCTGGCCGTAGCGCGCCTGCTGCTGCTCGGCGAACGCCTGGCGCAGCGCGGCCTCTTGCAGCGCCTCTTCGTCGTCCTGTTGATAGCCTTCGCCGTAGCGTTGGTTCTGCTGCTCGGCAAACGCCTTGCTCAGCTCGGCTTCCTGCAGGGCGCTCTCGTCATCTTGTTGCTCCGGCGCGTAGCTTTCGCCGTAGCGTTGGCTTTGCTGCTCGGCAAACGCCTGACGCAGCGCGGCTTCCTGCAGCGCCTCTTCTTCCTGCGGGCTCACCGCCGTCGGCTGCTGAGGATCCGCCTGGCGCTGTTCCTGCTCGGCCGCACGCTGCGAAGGCAGCTTGATGCCGTAAGAAGCCAGCTCGCGACGGGTCGGGATGCGCACCGGGTTCGGCCGCGGCAGCTCAGGGCCGATGCCCTGCTTAACCTGCGGATTGCCGTCGCTGGTGGCCGTGAAGGCCGGCATAAAGGTCGCCGCTGCGGCGCCCGCAGCGGCAGCGGCTGCCGTATCCAGCTGTGGTTTGGCGCCGGTAGCGCTGAAACCACCCGCTCCGCTGACGTCGGCGCTGTTGCGCTGCGCGGCGGTAAAATCAAAGGGAGAGCGCGCCGGCGGCTGGGGCGCAGCCGGCTCTTGCCAATTGCCGAGACGCGGCTCATCGTCATCCTGATAAGGATCGACAGGACGCGTCGCCTTAGGTGCAGGCGTTTCTTCCGGAATTTCGAAGGAGTATAGCGGCGGCGTGGCGTCTTGCGCCGGGGCGCTCACCGGGTGCTGATTGACCGAAGCTGGCGCGGCCGGCGCCACCGTTACCGACGGCGCCTGAGCGGCGATCGGCGCTGCAACGGGCTCGTGGATCTCTGCCTTCACCGCCGGTGCAGGCGAAGCCGCCGGCGCGATTGGCGCGGCGTCGGCTTCAACCTCACCATCGTCGGCTCGCAGGCCACTGAGCAACGGATCGGCGGCGTCTTCCGCCGCCTCTTTGGCGCTTTCGGTGACCGAAGGCGCGGAGAACAACACGTCGTCATCGGCGGCCGCGGCTCCGGCGGCGGCAACCGCTGCGGCGGCGCCCTTCCCTGCCTGCTCAGGCTCGTCGTCAACGTAACGCTCGTCATCCTCGAAATAACGCGCTTCGCGACGCGAACGGTTGGTCATGAAGGTCGCGACGCCCAGCACCGCCCCGCCGATCTTCTCGGCGATCACCAGCCAGGACCAGCCGGTAAACAGCGTCAGCCCCGCCGCCCACACGCACAGCAGCGCCAGCGTGGCGCCGATGCCGTTGAACCATGGCAACATGGCGTTGCTCAGCAGGCTGCCGATCACGCCGCCGGAAGCGAAGTAATAGAGATCGTCAACGTTCAGCGCCGCCAGCCCACAGGAGGTGAGCACTAACGCCAGGGTGCCGATCAGGCGCAGGGAGAGCGCGAAATAGTCGACGTAGTCTCTGTTGGCCCGTTGGCGATAGGCCGCCCAGCACAGAACCAGCATGATCGGCGGTATCGCGTAGGCGAGCACCCCGAAGGTGAAGAACAGCGTGTCGGCCAACCAGGCCCCAACACCGCCGCCCAAGTTGTGAATCGGCTCATGCCACGCGGTCTGCGACCAGCTTGGGTCAGACGGGTTGAAACTGACCAGCGCAGCCATGAGGTAAACGGCAAAAATCGCTACCACGATAAGCACAGCCTCCAGCAAACGCCGGCCACTGCTGAGTCTTTTCAGGGTAACTTCTTTATCTTCTGTATATTCCTGGCTCAAGAAAGGCTCTCCAGGTTCCTGTTAGCTGACATAGCAACAGCGCCGAGAAGCTTCCCCGGCGCCGAAACTGTATGAATAAACAGGAGTGTAACCAATTTAATCAGGTTTTGCACCTGCACCTTACCGTGTTTTGATAACCAGACGGTTACTCTGTTTCACTTCTTCCATCACTACGTAGGTACGGGTGTCGTTGACCCCCGGCAAACGCAGCAAGGTTTCGCCCAGCAGTTTACGGTAAGCCGACATGTCCGGTACGCGGGTTTTCAACAGGTAGTCGAAATCACCGGAAACCAGATGACACTCCTGAATCTCTTCAAGCTTCTGCACTGCCGAGTTGAATTGCTCAAACACATCCGGCGCGCCGCGGTTCAGCGTGATCTCCACGAAAACCAGCAGGGACGCATCCAGATAATGCGGGTTAAGCAATGCGGTATAGCCATGAATGAAACCCTGGCGCTCGAGACGGCGCACGCGTTCCAAACATGGTGTCGGGGATAACCCCACGCGCTTCGAAAGCTCGACGTTCGAAATACGCCCATCCTTCTGCAGCTCATTCAGGATGTTGCGGTCGATACGGTCAAGATCTTTACCCGGGCGTTTCTTGTTGTCTGCCATTATTATTGTCTCTCTTATTTTCTTCCGTGCACTTGCCACACCCTAGCCAACGTCAATGTGTAAGGGTTCGTTCCAAGCGAAGACCCGATGCCTGTCATATGCTTCTTCACTACCATCATTCCACGCCGCGCAGCCTGTCTGTCCAACCCCGCGCGGCGCCGGTAACGACGTTAAGGTCGAGAAAAAATCAGCAAACGCTTGCGCGCCCTGCTCCGCACATCCACCGCGCATTGCCGCCTCGCGGCGCAAATACGTACGATTTGCTGGTGTTACGGGGATAATTTCTTCTTCCTATGATGTTTTCGCAAATGCGCAGCGGATTGTCAAAGTAAAAGAAGCAAAATCAGAACAACGTACCGTCACGAAAAGTCTGCATCCCATTTTTAGTTATGAATCGCTGGCAGATAAACCCCGGCAGGGAGCGGCCTAAGTCGCAGAATGCGCCGTTTTTGCGCGCTTGGCGATTCAGCGGCCTAATGCGGCTTTGATAAGGTAAATTTCTGCGTTCGGCGTACGATTTGCCGACAGCGGGTGCATTAATAGGCGACAACTATCATACAAATCGTTAACAACGTCGCCCGGCGCTTTTTTTACTGCGTCATTTTCCCTACAATCGGCTTCATTGTCCGCCATTGTGGAATAAAGAGGTTATTCATGGGCACGGCTAAACATAGCAAATTACTGATTCTGGGCTCCGGCCCGGCCGGTTACACTGCCGCCGTTTACGCGGCGCGCGCCAACCTGAGCCCGGTGCTGATCACCGGTATGGAACAAGGCGGCCAGCTGACCACCACCACTGAAGTGGAAAACTGGCCGGGCGACGCCGAAGGCCTGACCGGTCCGGCGCTGATGGAGCGCATGCGCGAGCATGCGGAGAAGTTCCAGACCGAAATCGTCTTCGATCACATCAACAGCGTCGATCTGCAGCAGCGTCCGTTCCGCCTGTTCGGCGACAGCGGCGAATACAGCTGCGACGCGCTGATCATCGCGACCGGCGCCTCCGCCCGCTATCTTGGCCTGCCTTCCGAAGAGGCCTTCAAGGGCAAAGGCGTTTCCGCCTGTGCGACCTGCGACGGCTTCTTCTACCGCAACCAGAAAGTCGCAGTGGTCGGCGGCGGCAACACCGCCGTTGAAGAAGCGCTGTACCTGTCCAACATCGCCGCCGAGGTTCACCTGATCCACCGCCGCGACAGCTTCCGCTCGGAGAAGATCCTGATCGACCGGCTGATGGAAAAAGTGAAAAGCGGCAACATCGTGCTGCACACCGACCATACGCTGGACGAAGTGCTGGGCGATGAAATGGGCGTGACCGGCGTGCGTATCCGCAGCACCAAAGCGGAAAACGAAACCCGTGAACTGGAACTGGCCGGCGTGTTCATCGCCATCGGCCACAGCCCGAACACCGGCATCTTCGGCGGCCAGCTGGAGCTGGAAAACGGCTACATCAAAGTGCAGTCCGGCATTCACGGCAATGCGACCCAAACCACCATCCCCGGCGTGTTCGCCGCGGGCGACGTGATGGATCACATCTACCGCCAGGCGATCACCTCCGCCGGCACCGGCTGTATGGCGGCGCTGGACGCGGAGCGTTACCTGGACGGCATCGCCGGCGCAGAAGTCTGCTAAAACGTTCTCTTCATCAGCAAAAAGCGGCTCTCGAGCCGCTTTTTTTGTTTCCCCCCTCCGCACTCCCCTTCTCGCGTCTGTTATAGCCACATTTGGCCGCTTTATTATTTTCAGTCTGCCGGGTGACGAGGTAACATGGGGCCTCGCTTGTTTGCCGCCGATTGCGCCAAACACTATTATTTAACAGTACGTTAACCCAGCCCGTAACAAACGGGCGCCGGCGACGCAGACGCATATCTGATGAAAAAAACCAGACAGCAACAGTTAACCCGTTGGCTTAAAACCCAGAGTTCGTTAGCGCAGCGTTGGTTGCGCCTTTCCATGTTGTTGGGGCTGTTCAGCGGCCTGCTGATCGTGGCGCAGGCGTGGCTGTTGGCCAGCCTGCTGCACGCCCTGATCATCGAGCATACCCCTCGCGAACAGCTGATCCCTTCGTTTATCTGGCTGGCCGCCGCGTTCGCGCTGCGGGCGCTGTTGAGCTGGCTGCGGGAACGGGTCGGTTTCCGGTGTGGCCAGGTGATCCGCCAGCGCATGCGCCAACAGGTGCTGGATAAGCTGCAGCAACTCGGGCCAGCCTGGATCCAGGGCAAACCGGCGGGCAGCTGGGCCAGCATCATCGTCGAGCAGATCGAGGATATGCAGGACTATTACTCGCGCTATCTGCCGCAGATGTATCTGGCGGTCTTCATCCCGCTGCTGATCCTGATCGCCGTCTTCCCGATCAATTGGGCCGCAGGCATCATTCTGCTGGCGACCGCGCCGCTGATCCCGCTGTTCATGGTGCTGGTCGGCATGGGGGCCGCCGACGCCAACCGCCGCAACTTCGTGGCGCTGGCGCGATTGAGCGGCAACTTCCTCGACCGCCTGCGCGGCCTGGACACCCTGCGGCTGTTTGACCGCGCGCAGGCCGAAACCGCGCAGATCGCCAAATCTTCCGAAGACTTCCGCAGCCGCACCATGGAAGTGCTGCGCATGGCCTTCCTCTCTTCCGGCGTGCTGGAGTTTTTCGCTTCGATCTCCATCGCCGTGGTGGCGGTGTACTTCGGCTTTTCCTACCTCGGCGAACTCAACTTCGGCAGCTACGGCCTCGGCGTAACGCTGTTTTCCGGTTTTCTGGTGCTGATTCTGGCGCCGGAGTTTTTCCAACCGCTGCGCGATCTCGGCACCTTCTACCATGCCAAGGCGCAGGCGGTCGGCGCGGCGGAAGCGCTGGAAACCTTCCTCAGCGCCGAAGGCGAGCAGATGGGCAACGGCACGCGGCAACTGGCCGCCGATCAACCGCTGACGCTGCAGGCTAACGCGTTGGAAATCCTGTCGCCGAACGGCGTGCTGTTGGCCGGGCCACTGAGTTTCACCCTGCAACCGCAGCAGCGCGTGGCGCTGGTTGGGCTGAGCGGCGCCGGCAAAAGTTCACTGCTCAATCTGCTGCTCGGCTTCCTGCCCTATCGCGGATCGCTGACCGTCAACGGCGTCGAGCTGCGTGACCTGTCCGCAGAAAACTGGCGCCAGCAGCTGAGCTGGGTCGGCCAGAACCCGCATCTGCCGGCGCAAACCCTGCGCGCCAATATCCTGCTGGGCTGCCCGCAGGCCGACGAAGCGCAGCTGCAGCAGGCGGTGGAACACGCCTACGTCAGCGAACTGCTCCCTTATCTGCCGCAGGGGCTCGACACCGAAGTGGGCGACAACGCCGCCCGCCTGTCGGTCGGCCAGGCGCAGCGCGTGGCGGTCGCCCGGGCGCTGATCGGCCCGCGCCGCCTGCTGCTGCTGGATGAACCGGCCGCCAGCCTCGATGCCCACAGCGAGCAGCGGGTGATGCAGGCGTTGAACGCCGCTTCGCATCAGCAAACCACCCTGCTGGTGACGCACCAGTTGGAAGACACCGAAGACTACGATCAGATTTGGGTGATGGATAACGGGCGCATCGTGCAACAGGGCGATTACGCCACCCTCAGCGCCCAGCCGGGCCTGTTCGCCACTCTGATCGCCCATCGCCGCGGGGAGCTTTAATCATGCGCGTTTTGCTGCCGTTTTTGGCGTTGTACCGCCGCCATAGCCTGCTGATTAGCCTCGGCATCCTCTTGGCGATCGTCACTCTGCTGGCCAGCATCGGCCTGCTGGCGCTCTCCGGCTGGTTCCTGGCCGCCTCGTCGCTGGCCGGATTGGCGGGCCTGCTGACCTTTAACTACATGCTGCCGGCCGCCGGCGTGCGCGGCGCGGCAATCTTCCGCACCGCCGGGCGCTACGCTGAGCGAGTCGTCAGCCACGACGCCACCTTCCGCGTGCTGTCGCATCTGCGGGTGTTCACCTTCAGCAAGATCCTGCCGCTGACGCCGGGCGGCATCGCCCGTTTCCGCCAGGCCGAGCTGCTCAACCGCCTGGTGGCGGACGTGGACACGCTGGATCACCTTTATCTGCGGGTGATCTCGCCGCTGATCAGCGCAGCGGTGGTGATCCTGGTGGTCACCTACGGCCTGAGCTGGCTGGATCCTGCACTCGCCCTGACGCTGGGCGGCATCCTGTTGCTGTTGTTGCTGCTGGTGCCGCCGGTGTTTTATCGCGCCGGCAAGCCGATCGGCGGCCAGCTTACCGCCCTGCGCGGCCAATACCGCACCGACCTGACCGCCTGGCTGCAGGGGCAGGCGGAATTGGTGGTGTTCGGCGCCGTCAACGACTTCCGCCAGACGCTGAACGCCACCGAACAGCGGTGGCAACGCCGCCAGTGGCAGCAGGCCTCGCTGAGCGGCATGGCGCAGGCGCTGATGATCCTCGCCAGCGGGCTGACGGTAACGCTGCTGCTGTGGCTAACCGCCGCCGGCATCGGCGGCGATACCCAGCCCGGCGCGCTGATCGCGCTGTTTGTCTTCGCCGCGCTGGCGTCGTTCGAAGCGCTGATGCCGGTCGCCGGCGCCTTCCAGCACCTCGGCCAGGTCATTGCCTCCGCCACGCGGGTCAAGCAGATCATCGATCGTCAACCGGAGGTCACCTTCCCGGCCGCCGGCTCGGCCGCCGCCGATCGGGCTCAGCTTAGCCTGCAGCAGCTGAGCTTCACCTACCCCGACCAACCGCAGCCGGTGCTGCGCGACGTCACGCTCGAGGTCGCGGCCGGCGAACACATCGCTTTGCTCGGCCGCACCGGCTGCGGCAAGTCCACCCTGCTGCAGCTGCTGACCCGCGCCTGGCGCACCGACGGCGGAAAAATTCTGCTCAACGGCGAACCGCTGGAGGATTATGATGAAGCCACGCTGCGTCGGATGACCACGGTCGTCAGCCAGCGGGTGCATATCTTCAGCGATACGCTGCGGGAAAACCTGCGGCTGGCCGCGCCGGATGCCGACGACGCTCGCCTGAGCGAGGTGCTGCGGCAGGTGGGGCTGGATAAATTGCTGGACAGCGACGGCGGGCTGAACGCCTGGCTGGGCGAAGGCGGCCGGCAGCTGTCCGGCGGCGAACAGCGCCGCCTGGGCATCGCCCGCGCGCTGCTGCACCCGGCCCCGCTGCTGCTGCTCGACGAACCGACCGAAGGGCTGGACGCCGAAACCGAGCAGCAGATCCTGGCGCTGCTGCGCCGGCATTGTCAGGGTAAGACGCTGATCCTGGTGACGCACCGTCTGTACGGCCTGGAGCATCTCGACCGCATTTGCGTAATGGACGACGGCCGGATTGTCGAACAGGGCGATCACGCCACCCTGATGCGCCGGCAGGGCCGCTATGCCCGCTTTCGCAACCGTATCAGCAACCTGGCGCCGTAATCGGCCCGTAGAGGACGCAGAGCCCCCGTATGCGCATCGTGAAGCTTTCCCCACAGTCGCTGGCGTTCCCCTCGCCTGAAAGCGCCCTGCGCGACCCTAACGGCCTGCTGGCTATCGGCGGCGACCTGACGGCGCCGCGGCTGCTGGCGGCCTACGAGCGCGGCATCTTCCCCTGGTATTCGCCGGGGGAAGCCATCCTGTGGTGGTCACCCGATCCGCGTGCGGTGCTGTTCCCGACAGAGTTTCATCTCAACCGCAGCCTGAAACGCTTTTTGCGCCACGATCCGTTTCGCATCACGCTCAATCACGACTTCGCCGCGGTGATCGCCGCCTGCGCCCACCGGCCGGATGAAGGCACCTGGATCGGCCCGGAGGTGCAGCGCGCCTATCAGCATCTGCACCGCCTCGGCTACGCGCACTCGGTAGAGGTATGGCAGGATAATCAACTGGTCGGCGGCATGTATGGCGTGGCGCAGGGCGCGTTGTTCTGCGGCGAATCGATGTTCAGCCGCGTCACCAACGCCTCAAAATGCGCATTGATGGCCTTTTGCCGCCATTTTGCCGCTTATGGCGGGGAATTGATTGACTGCCAGGTGCTGAACGCTCACACTGCCCGCCTTGGCGCGCGTGAAATTCCGCGCCGTCAATTTTTGCAGCAGCTCAGCACCCTTCAACGGCGGCCTTTGGCGCCGGCGTGCTGGGAGCCGCAAGTCATATCCCCACAGCCGGCTGAACCGCCCTCTCCAGTAAACTAATTGGTGGAAACGGTGCAATGTTCACCGACACATCTTTACATAATGGGGGTTTTTCGGCATTATCTTGCCGGTTAAAAACTAAGGTAGTTAGACCTAGAGGATTCGATGGCCAAAGAAGACAATATTGAAATGCAGGGCACCGTTCTTGATACGCTGCCGAACACCATGTTCCGCGTTGAATTGGAAAACGGGCACGTGGTAACCGCACACATCTCCGGTAAAATGCGTAAAAACTATATCCGCATCCTGACGGGCGACAAAGTCACTGTAGAGCTGACCCCGTACGACCTGAGCAAAGGCCGCATTGTCTTCCGTAGCCGTTAATCGGCTCACCGCGCGCCACACGTTGGCGGCATCGAGGATGTAATCCCTCGGGAGCCCTTTCCGTTTACCCCCGCAGCGACGTTACACAACGGGTTGCAGGTGCGCAGGTAAACTGAGAGGGCTCACTCGTTTCTGTTGTACGGTGAATCTCACCCATAAAAAAAGCGATGCCGAAGCATCGCTTTTTCTTTGCCTGAAGGCGGCCTTAGTGCACCGCGCCCTCGTCCGCCTTGCGCTTGGCGGCGCTGAGGAAGTGGTAGGTCAGCTGTTTCTTGTCCTTGTCCAGCTCGACCTTCACGGAGCCGCCGTCCACCAGCGAGCCGAACAGCAGTTCGTTGGCCAACGGTTTCTTCAGATTTTCCTGCATGACGCGCGCCATCGGACGAGCGCCCATCGCGCGGTCGTAGCCCTTCACCGACAGCCAGTCGCGCGCTTCGTCGCTCACTTCCAGCGAGACGCCCTTCGCATCCAGCTGCGCCTGCAGTTCGACGATAAACTTGTCGACCACCTGCTGGATCACCTCGGTAGACAGATGGTTGAACCAGATGATGTTGTCCAGACGGTTGCGGAACTCCGGCGTAAACACCTTCTTGATCTCTTCCATCGCGTCGGTGCTGTTGTCCTGCTGCACCAGGCCGATCGATTTGCGTTCGGTTTCCCGCACCCCGGCGTTGGTGGTCATCACCAGGATCACGTTGCGGAAGTCCGCCTTGCGGCCGTTGTTGTCGGTCAGCGTGCCGTTGTCCATCACCTGCAGCAGCAGGTTGAACACGTCCGGGTGCGCCTTCTCGATCTCATCGAGCAGCACCACCGCATGCGGATGCTTGATCACCGCATCGGTCAGCAGCCCGCCCTGATCGTAACCGACATAGCCCGGAGGCGCGCCAATCAGACGGCTGACGGTATGCCGCTCCATGTACTCGGACATGTCGAAACGCAGCAGCTCGATATCCATCGCCTTGGCCAACTGTACGGTGACCTCGGTTTTCCCGACCCCGGTCGGCCCGGCGAACAGGAAGGAACCGACCGGCTTGCGCTCGTGGCCCAGGCCGGCGCGGCTCATCTTGATCGCTTCGGTCAGCGCTTCGATCGCCTGATCCTGGCCGAACACCAGCATCTTCAGGCGATCGCCCAGGTTTCTCAGCACGTCGCGATCGCTGGCCGACACGGTTTTCTCCGGGATGCGAGCGATGCGCGCCACCACGGATTCGATATCGGCCACGTTGACGGTTTTCTTGCGCTTGCTGGCCGGCATCAACCGGCTGCGGGCGCCCGCCTCGTCGATCACGTCGATCGCCTTGTCCGGCAGATGACGATCGTTGATGTATTTCACCGACAGCTCCACCGCGGCGCGGATCGCCTTGGCGGTATAACGCACGTCGTGGTGCGCTTCATACTTGGTCTTCAGGCCGTTGATGATCTGAACGGTCTCTTCCGCCGTCGGCTCGGTGATGTCGATCTTCTGGAAACGGCGCGCCAGGGCACGATCCTTTTCGAAGATGTTGCTGAACTCCTGGTAGGTGGTCGAGCCGATCACCCGGATCTTGCCGCTCGACAGCAGCGGTTTGATCAGGTTGGCGGCATCCACCTGCCCACCGGAAGCCGCGCCGGCGCCGATGATGGTGTGAATTTCATCGATGAACAGAATGCTGTTCTGATCCTGCTCCAGCTGCTTGAGCAGCGCCTTGAAGCGCTTCTCGAAGTCGCCGCGGTATTTGGTGCCGGCCAGCAGTGAACCGATGTCCAGCGAATACAGCGTGCAGTCCGCCATCACTTCCGGCACGTCGCCCTGCACGATACGCCAGGCCAGGCCCTCGGCGATGGCGGTCTTGCCGACGCCGGATTCGCCGACCAGCAGCGGGTTGTTTTTACGACGGCGGCACAGCACCTGAATCGCGCGCTCCAGCTCACGATCGCGGCCGATCAACGGATCGATGCCGCCCACACGGGCCAACTGATTGAGGTTGGTGGTGAAGTTTTCCATACGGTCTTCCCCTCCGGACTGCTCTTCGTTCACCGGGTTTTCCGCATTCGGCGCTTGGCCCGGCTCGTCTTTACGCGTGCCATGTGAAATGAAGTTCACCACGTCGAGACGGCTGACGTCGTGTTTGCGCAGCAGATAGGCCGCCTGCGACTCCTGCTCGCTGAAGATGGCCACCAACACGTTGGCGCCGGACACTTCGCTGCGGCCGGAAGATTGCACATGGAAGACCGCGCGCTGCAGCACGCGCTGGAAGCTGAGCGTCGGCTGAGTGTCGCGCTCTTCTTCGCCGGCGGGCAGCGTCGGTGTGGTTTGTTCGATGAAGGCTTCCAGCTCCTGGCGCAACGCGGCCAGATCCACCGTACATGCCTCAAGCGCTTCTCGCGCGGCAGGGTTGCTCAGCAACGCCAGCAACAGGTGCTCCACGGTCATAAACTCGTGTCTGTGCTCACGCGCCCTGGCGAAAGCCATGTTGAGACTGAGTTCCAGTTCTTGATTGAGCATAAGCACCTCCCCAATAGATTGCCTTATTCAGGCTTTTTCCAGCGTACAAAGCAACGGATGCTCGTTCTCCCTTGCGTACCGGTTCACATGGACGACTTTGGTTTCCGCCACCTCGGCGGTAAAAACACCACAGATCGCCTTGCCTTGATAGTGGACCGTGAGCATCAGTTGCGTTGCGCGTTCAATATCATAAGAAAAGAACTTTTGCAGAACGTCAATCACAAATTCCATCGGTGTGTAATCGTCGTTGTTAAGTATAACTTTATACATAGACGGCGGTTTTACCGCATCGATTTGTTTTTCTTCGGCCAAGTGTTCAAAGTTTAGCCAGTCGTTGTTATTGCCCATCGCTGCTCATCTTCTCTGCTCTGCCCTCAGATATGGGGGCAGGTTTCGGTTATTCAAAGTGGGGATAGTTACTATTTTATCATCTTCGGCATCGTCCCGCCGCACTGTAACGTGCGCAAAAAAACGGGCCAATTGTGACTGAATCGTGGCAATAGCGTTACCTGCTTCAAACTTTGGTGAACTGCTCCCCGCCGACAAAAGCCGATCCCTTGACGCCCCGATCATTTGCTCTAGAGTGTAAATTCGTGGCTGGTGGTCTTTTAACCACCCCTTGTCCACCCTGCTACCCGCCCACGGCGGGTGCGAAATCAGTTATTCATCTCACTTAAAATAGCGTTGCGAGGGATGTAAAAGCATGGAGACGGGTACTGTTAAATGGTTTAACAACGCCAAAGGTTTTGGCTTCATCTGCCCAGCCGGCGGCGGCGAAGATATTTTCGCGCATTATTCCACCATCAAGATGGATGGTTACAGAACGTTGAAGGCGGGCCAGCAGGTCAGCTTCGACGTGCATCAAGGGCCGAAAGGGAACCATGCCAGTCTTATTGTGCCGGTGGAAAGCGAGGCGCTGTCCTAAACGCTTCCGGCAAAGTCGCGCTGCACTGAGCGTGACTGCGATAAAAATGCCAGCCGCCGTGTGACTGGCATTTTTTATGCCTGTTACCTACTCGCGCGCCAGCGCATCGATCGGATTCAGCCGCGCGGCATTGCGCGCCGGCAGATAGCCGAACACCACGCCGATGCCGGTGGAACAGAGGAACGCGCTCAGCAACGCCGCTGGCGGGAAGCTGATCTGCCAGCCCGGCAATACCAGTTGCACCGCCAGGCCGATGGCGAACGACAGCGTAATCCCCAGCGCGCCCCCCACCAGGCAGACCAGAACCGCTTCGATCAGGAACTGCTGCAACACGTCGCCGGAACGGGCGCCCACCGCCATGCGGATGCCGATCTCGCGCGTGCGTTCGGTCACCGACACCAGCATGATATTCATCACGCCGATGCCGCCGACCACCAGCGAAATCACCGCCACCAGCGTCAGGAACAGCTGCAGCGTGCGGGTGGTTTTCTCGGCGGTTTGCACCAGGCTGTCCATGTTATAGGTGAAGAAGTCCTTCTTGCCGTGGCGCAGCGTCAACAGGCGCGACAGCTGCTGTTCCGCTTCCTTGCTGTCGTAGCCGTCGCGGATGCGCACGGTGATCGAGTCGAAATAATTGTTGCCCATCAGCCGGTTGGCCATGGTGCTGTAAGGCACCCACACGTTCAGCGTCTTGCTGCTGCCGAACATCGACTGCTTCTCCCTGGCCACGCCGACCACCGTCGCCGGCATGTTGCCCACCAGGATCACCTCGCCGACCACGTTCTTCTGGTGCGGGAACAGCCGCCGCTGGGTATTGGCGTCGATCACCACCGTCTGCGCCTGCGACTGCACCTGCATCGAGTCGATGCCGACGCCCTGGGTAAAGCTCATGCCGTACACGCGGAAGAACTGTTCGCTGACGCCGTTGACGTTGGCCGCCGCATCGACGTTGCCCAAGCGCAGCCGCATGCTGCTGCTGATGCTCGGCGACAGCGCGCTGATGTACGGCTGTTCGCGCAGCGCATCGAGATCGCCGTATTTCAACGATTGCCGGTAGGTCGGATCGTCGTCGCCGAAGTCCTTGCCGGGGTAGATGTCGACGGTGTTGGTGCCGATGGATTTGATGTCCGCCAACACCATCTGCTTGGCGGCGTCGCCGATCACCAGGATCGACACCACCGAGGCGATGCCGATAATGATGCCGAGCATGGTCAGCGCGGTGCGCATCTTGTTGGCCGCCATCGCGCGCCAGGCCATCACCAGCGCCTCGCGGAAACGGCCGCCCACCTGCCGCCAGGAAGCCGCCGCCGCGGCCAGCGCCAGCGGCTTGGCCTGCGCATTCTCCTGCGGTGCCGGGCACGAATCGGCGATAATCTCGCCGTCGCGGATCTCGATAATCCGCTCCGCCTGGCGCGCTACCGCCGGATCGTGGGTCACCAGGATCACCGTGTGGCCCTGGGCGCACAGCTGTTTGAGGATCGCCATCACCTCTTCGCCGGAGTGGCTGTCGAGCGCGCCGGTCGGTTCATCTGCCAGGATCACCTGCCCGCCGTTCATCAGCGCGCGGGCAATGCTGACGCGCTGCTGCTGGCCGCCGGAAAGCTGGCTCGGCCGGTAGTTGACGCGCTCCCCCAGCCCCAGACGCCGCAACAGCGCCTCCGCCCGCTCACGCCGCGTCGCTTTTCCCAGCCCAGCGTACACCGCCGGCACTTCGACGTTGTGCGCCGCGCTCAGGTGCGGCAGCAGATGATAGCGCTGAAAGATAAAGCCGAAATGCTCGCGCCGCAGCTGCGCCAACGCATCGTCGCTCAGCGTCGCCACATCCTGCCCGGCCACCCGATACACGCCGGCGCTCGGCTTGTCCAGACAGCCGAGAATGTTCATCAGCGTCGATTTACCGGAGCCGGAGGCTCCCATGATCGCCACCATTTCACCGGCGTCGATGCTCAGGCTGATCCCCTTCAACACCTCCACCGTCTGCTCGCCGGAACGGTAGCTGCGGCGGATGCCGCTCAGCTGCAACAGCGCCGCCATCAGCCCGCCTCCACGCCGCCGCGGCTGACGATCACCTCATCGCCCGCCTCGAGGCCGCTGAGGATCTGTACGTCGATGTTGTTGCGCAGGCCGATAGCCACCTCGCGCTTCTCTTCCTTGCCCTGCTTCAGCACCGAGACGTGGTAGCGATTGTCGGCGATCTGATCGCCCAGCGCCGCCAGCGGGATCACCAGCGCCTGCTCGACGCCTGCCAGCTGAATATGCACCTGTGCCGTCATTTGCAAGCGCAGCAGCCTTTCCGGGTTGGGCACTTCGAAACGCGCATAATAGAAGATAGCGTTGTTGACCTTTTCCGGCGTCGGCTGAATGTCTTTCAGCACGCCGTCGAAGCGCCGGGTCGGATCGCCCAACACCGTGAACCAGGCCTTCTGACCCGGCTTGAGGTTAATGACGTCGGCCTCCGACACCTGCGCCTTCACCAGCATGGTGCCGAGATCCGCCAGCGTCAGAATGTTCGGCGCCTGCTGCGCCGCGATCACCGTCTGGCCCTGCAGCGTGGTGATCTGCACCACGTCGCCATCCATCGGCGCCTCGATGCGGGTATAGGCCAGGTTGATCTTGGCGGTATCCAGGCTGGCCTGGTTCCGCGCGATCTGCGCATTGATGGTGCCCACCTGCGCCTTCTTCACCGCCAGCTGCGTCGCCGCCTGATCCAGATCCTGGCGCGACACCGCCTGCAGCTTGGCCAGCGCCTGGTTGCGCTGCAGCGTAACCGCCGCCAGTTGCTGTTCGGCCTGCGCCTGCAGCAGTTGCGCATGCAGTTCACGCAGCGTCGCCTCGCCTTCGCGGATGCTGTTCTGCGCCTGTTGCGGATCGATAACGCCCAGCAACTGGCCTTTCTTCACCTTGTCGCCAATCTCGACATACAGCTTTTCCAACTGCCCGCTGACCTGCGCGCCGACGTCAACCTTGCGCACCGCGTCCAGCTGGCCGGTCGCCAACACGTTCTGCTGCAGATCGCGTTTGCTGGCTTTCACCGTTTTGAAATCGGTTGGCGCCGGATGGCGAAAGTGCCAAACGGCCGCCGCGGCAAGCGCCGCAATAACCGCCAGAACGAGTATCCAGCGGCGTTTATGTCCCGTAAACCCTGTCAAAATTGACCTGCCTGTGCTTGTGAATATCAACCGCCCATTGCGGCGGCGGAGCTAAATTAGCACGCACCGTAGGGAATAACTAAACCTTAGCTCAACACAATGTGGAGACACGCCTGGTTACAGTTCAGCATTGAACTCCCGTTTAGTGAAGCCTTGATGAAATAGCGCCATTCAATACAGCCAAGGATTTCATCATGTCACAGCTCAGCTACCCACTCGCCTCCGCCCGGCCCCTTAACGGCTGGCAACTGATGACGGCGCTGATCAATGGCGAAAAGGCACCGAGCAACGCCTGGAAAAAAACCTCGTTTCGCCTGAAGTTTCTCGGCCGTTCGCTGCTCAACTGGCGCACTACCAGCGGCCTGCTCAGCACCCTGGCCAGCAACCCGCTGCGGGAGGAGATCCTGAGCGCGCAGCCGAACCTGCCGTGCAAACTGCATCGCCCGTACCTGGCGGCCAACATGAGCAAGATCGAATGCCTGTTCGCCCTGCGCGATCATTACGATCTCATCGCGCAGCGCATGCCGCTGAAGATGCGCCTCGGCCACCTCGGCCCGCAGCCTTTCGTGCTGGCCCGCGCGATGGGCAAAAACGAAGCGCCGATCGCGCTGGAACTGGCGGCGATCGACAAGCTGAATAAGGAAGGGGAAGCCACGCTGCTGCTGCGCAACGCCAACGGCGTGATGCTGGCGGAGATCACCTTTGCGCTGATGCATTATCAGCAGCAGCCGACGCTGTTCATCGGCGGCCTGCAGGGCGCAAACCATGAGGTGCCGCACGCCGAGATCCAGCACACCACCAAAGAATGCCACGGCCTGTTCCCCAAACGGCTGGTGCTGGAAGGCATCTGCACGCTGGCGCGGCACCTCGGCATCCGCCAGATCGTGGCGGTCGGCAACGCCACCCATATCTATCAAAACTGGCGTTACCAGAGCAAGAAGAAGGACCAACTGCACGCCGATTACGATCAGTTCTGGCTGTCGATGGGCGCCAAACCGCTCGACAGCGGCTATTTCCTGCTGCCCGAGCGCATCGCCCGCAAGCCGATCGAAGAGATTGTCAGCAAGAAGCGCGCCGAGTATCGCCGCCGCTATCAGCTGCTGGACGAGCTGGAACAGGGATTGGCGGCGCATTTCTGCGCCCGATAACGCCCGGCGGGCCGTCAGTCCGCCCGGCCGCGCGCCAGCCAGATCACCCGTGAGAACATTTTCTTCAGCAGCGGCGGCACCGAGTCCGTGCCCCATTCGCCGGCCTGCATCGCGACCTCGATCGCCAGATCCGGCTTCGACGAGTGGTGGACCGCTTTCAGGATCACCTTGCGCACCGGCATTTGCGCGTTGATCGGCACCGACGCCATCCGGTGATAGACCGGGCCGAACCCTTCGCGGAACATGAAGTGTTCCATATCCGGCGCCGGCAGCGCGGTCAGCCGATCGCGTTCGTTGTCTTCATGATTGTCCAGCAGGCTGCGCACGGTATTGGCGTACTTTTTGCCCGCCTCGTCGCCGTCCACCAGCGCATGCCACTCGATGCCCATGCGGCGGGCGAAGCGCAGCAGCGGCTTCAGGCCGCACTGGGCGAACTCGATGACCCGCACCCCTTCCGCCTCGAAATGGTAGCCGCACTGCCGCGCCAGCTCGTTCAGCAGCCACACTTCGGTCTCGCCCTCCACCAGCAGCCAGCAGCGAGCGAACAGCGACGACGGCCGGTTGAAACGGATGTGAAACGCGATGCGCCGCCCGTCTTCGGCGCTCAGCCCGCGCGGCCCGAGACGGTAGGTCGCGACCCGCCCCGACTCGCGCACCAGCCGGCAGACGTGCTCCACCGGCACCAGCGACACCAGTTCGCTGGAGTTAGTGGTGGTGATGCGCTGCAGCGGCAGCTGATTGAGCAGCCCCCAGGCCACCGACAGCATAATCGGGTGCAGGCGAGTTTCCGGGTCTTCCACCAGCAGCAGCGGCCGTGCATGCGCATCCAGCTTAACGTCGCCCTTGGCCTGCAGCAGGGTGGAAAACATCCCCAGCAGGATCAGGCGCATGCTGCGGCTGTTCGGTTCGGCCACCATGCGGTTGATGCCGTCCAACGCACGCCAGGCATCCTGCTCCGGTTCGCCGCCGCGGCGGCGCGGCCGCGTCACTTGCGAACTTTGCTCAGCGAAGTAGTGCTCCAGCAGTTGCTGCATGGCCGCCAGCCCCTGACGCAGTTCGCCATTGGTCAGCTTCTGCGGATTGCGCACCAGCTCGCGCGTCAGCTGATCCAACTGCTGCGCCAGCGCCTGGGTATCGGGTTTGCGTTCATCGCCGAGGCTGCTGGGGCGCAGGCGACGAATAAAGCGCGCGTCGCGCAGGCGCAATACCGGATGAATGCGGATGATGGCGTGGGCCAGCTGTTCGATATGGTGCAGTTGAAAGGCGTTGCCGTCGGCGTCGAGAAAACCGCGCCAGGTGCACACCGTGCCGTCGTCGGCCAGCTCGCCCTCGCAGCGGTAATGAATGCGGCTCAGGCCATCTTCGCCCTTGACCCACAGCGGCGTCAGGTGGCGATAGCGCGGCAGGTGCGCATGGCCGATGTCTTTTTCGCAGAAGGTGAACACCACCTGCAGGTGGCGCTCTTTGGCCGCCTCTTCTCCGGGCGGGAAATGGAAGTCGTGCGCCTCAAACCGATACAGCTTCTGCTCCGGCGCCAGCAGCAGCGTCAGCGCATCCAGCAGGCTGGATTTACCCCAGGCGTTTTCGCCGAGCAACAGCGTGTTGTCGTCCAGCATCAGGGACAGCCGGTTAATGCCGCGAAAACCTACAATTTCGATACGCTCCAAGAACATCCGCCGCCTCCCGTGCGCGCCGTCGCCTCGTCAATGAGGCAACCTTCACAGAGCATGGTCAAAAAACCCCTTGCAGGTCAAGCGGCCAACGTCAAATCTGCCGCTTTACTCCGGCCGGGCTTTTGGTTAGCGTGTGCTCCTCGCCGCCGTTCGGCGCGCGTCAAAACTCAAGGACACAAGCTACACCATGTACTCAGGACTGTTGATTATTCTGTTACCGCTGATTGTCGGTTACCTCATTCCCTTACGCCATCGCCCGCTGCTGGTGCTGATCAACCGGCTGCTGAGCTGGATGGTGTACGTGATCCTGTTTTTCATGGGTATCAGCCTGGCGTTCATGGAAGATCTCAGCAGCAATCTGGTGCTGATCTTCCAATACAGCGCAGTGTTCTTCTTCTGCATTCTCTGCGCCAATCTGCTGTTGCTGGCGCTGCTGGAGCGGCGCATGCCGTGGCGCAGCAGCCATAAACAGGAAAAGCTGCCTTCGCGCGTGCACATGGCGCTGGAGTCGCTCAAGCTGTGCGGCGTGGTGCTCGGCGGCTTCCTGCTCGGCCTGACGCAGTGGCAATGGCTGCAGTTCGCCCATAAAGGCAGCGAATATGCGCTGATCTTCCTGCTGTTGCTGGTCGGTATTCAGCTGCGCAACAGCGGCATGACGCTGCGCCAGATCGTGCTCAACCGCCGCGGCACGCTGGTGGCGTTGGTGGTGACCGTCGCGTCGCTGGCCGGCGGTGCGCTGGCGGCGCAGCTGCTGGGGCTGCCGGTCAAGGCCGGGCTGGCGATGGCCTCCGGCTTCGGCTGGTATTCGCTGTCGGGCATTCTGATCACCGACGCCTACGGCCCGGTGATGGGCAGCGCCGCGTTCTTCAACGATCTGGCGCGCGAGCTGGTGGCGATCATGCTGATCCCGACGCTGGTGCGCCGCAGCCGCTCCACCGCTCTCGGCCTGTGCGGCGCCACCTCGATGGACTTCACCCTGCCGGTGCTGCAGCGCAGCGGCGGGCTGGACATGGTGCCCCCCGCCATCGTGCACGGCTTCCTGCTGAGCCTGCTGGCGCCGGTGCTGATCGCCCTGTTCTCCTGATCCTCTCCCCTGGGGGCCCGCCGGCCCCCAAAGCGTAATAATTCCCATCCGCACGGCAAAATTGCGCTAAATCAAACTTGCCCGCAGTAGTCGCACAAAAGCCTTTTGCAACCCCGATCGCCGATCTATGCTTTTAAACAAGCATTACAAATGCAACTTTAAAAATAAAAGGAAGCGACTATGTTCTGTGTGCAATGTGAACAAACCATCCGTACCCCGGCAGGCAACGGCTGCGCGTATGCTCAGGGCATGTGCGGCAAGACGGCGGAAACCTCCGATCTGCAGGATCTGCTGGTGGCGGCGCTGCAGGGCCTCTCCGCCTGGGCGCTGCAGGCGCGTTCGCTGGGCATCGTCGACCACGAGATCGACAGCTTCGCCCCGCGCGCCTTCTTCTCCACCCTGACTAACGTTAACTTCGACTCCCAGCGCATCATCGGCTACGCGCGCGAAACCCTGCTGCTGCGCGATTCGCTGGCTGCCCGTTGCCGGCTGCTGGATGCCGGCGTGCGCGTCGATCACCCGATGGCGGCGCTGCAGCTGGCCGGTGACGATATGCCTGCGCTGCTGCAACAGGCGACGCAGTTTGCCCTCAACAGCGACAAGGCCGAGGTCGGCGACGACGTCCACGGTTTGCGCATGCTGTGCCTGTACGGCCTGAAAGGCGCCGCGGCCTATATGGAACACGCGCACGTGCTCGGCCAGTTCGACGAGCAGCTCTATGCCGACTACCACGCCTTTATGGCCTGGCTCGGCACCCGGCCGCGCGACGTCGACACCCTGCTGAACAACGCCATGGGCATCGGCAAGATGAACTTCAACGTGATGGCGATCCTCGATCGCGGCGAAACCCAGGCCTACGGCGATCCGCAACCCAGCGCGGTCAACGTGCGCCCGGTGGCCGGGAAAGCCATTCTGATCTCCGGCCACGATCTGAAAGATCTGCGCATGCTGCTCGAACAAACCGAAGGGCAAAACGTCAACGTCTACACCCACGGTGAAATGCTGCCGGCGCACGGCTACCCGGAGCTGAAAAAATTCAAGCACCTGGTGGGCAACTACGGCAGCGGCTGGCAGAACCAGCAGACGGAATTCGCCAAATTCCCCGGCCCGATCGTGATGACCTCCAACTGCATCATCGATCCGAACGTCGGCAACTACGGCGATCGCATCTGGACCCGCAGCATCGTCGGCTGGCCGGGCGTCAACCATCTGGAGGGCGACGACTTCGGCGCCGTGATCCGCCAGGCGCAGGGCATGAACGGCTTCCCTTATACCGAGATCGAGCATCTGATCACCGTCGGCTTCGGCCGTCAGACGCTGCTGAACGCCGCCGACACGGTGATCGATCTGGTGTCGCAGAAAAAACTGCGCCACGTCTTCCTGGTCGGCGGCTGCGACGGCAGCCGCGACGAGCGCAGCTACTTCACCGACTTCGCCCGCAGCGTGCCGCAAGACTGCCTGATCATGACGCTGGCCTGCGGCAAGTACCGTTTCAACAAGCTGGACTTCGGCACGCTGGAAGGGCTGCCGCGCCTGCTGGACGTCGGCCAGTGCAACGACGCCTATTCCGCCATCATGCTGGCGGTCAAGCTGGCGGACACGCTCGGCTGCAGCGTCAACGAGCTGCCGCTCAGCCTGGTGCTGTCGTGGTTTGAACAGAAGGCTATCGTCATTCTGCTGACGCTGCTGTCGCTGGGAGTGAAAAACATCGTCACCGGCCCGACCGCGCCGGGCTTCCTGACCGACAACCTGATGGCGATCCTCAACGAGAAATTCGGCCTGCGCCCGATCACCACCGTCGAGCAGGATATCAACGCGCTGCTCGCCTGATGCCATTACGTTATGGGGCCGCCTGCGCCGGCCCCTTTGCTTTTTGAGGTGCCCCGATGACTCAACCCACTCCGCTTTGCCCGAACCGCATGCAGGTACATTCCATCCAGCGCGAAACCGCCGACGTCTGGACGCTGAACCTGAGCTGCGACGTTTTCTACCCTTATCAGGCGGGTCAGTTTGCGCTGGTCAGCATCCGCAACAGCGAGGAGACGCTGCGCGCCTATACGCTCTCCTCCTCACCCGGCCAGAGCCGCTTTCTCAGCATCAGCGTGCGCTGCCTGCCGGACGGCGTCGGATCGCGCTGGCTGACGCAAGAGGTCAAGCCCGGCAACACGCTGTGGCTGTCCGACGCGCAGGGCGAGTTCAGCTGCGAGCGACACCCGGCCGATCGCTATCTGATGCTGGCCGCCGGCTGCGGCGTGACGCCGATCGTCTCGATGTGCCGCTGGCTGACCGCCAACCGTCCGGCCTGCGATATCGCCGTGATCTTTAACGTGCGCACCCCCGCCGACACGATTTTCGCCGATCAGTGGCGTGCGCTGTGCGCTGCCCATCCGCAGCTGCGCCTGACGCTGATGGCCGAGCGGGATCTGCAACCCGGCTACCTCAGCGGCCGCATCGATGAGCAGACGCTGCGGCAGGCGGCGCCGGATATCGCCGAACGCACGGTGATGACCTGCGGCCCTGCGCCCTACATGGAACAGGTGGAGCAGCTGTGCCGTCGGCTCGGCGTGCCGGCCGAGCGTTTCCATAAAGAGCAGTTCCACACGCCGACAACGCAGGCCGATGCCACTGAAGGGCTGACGCTGCGCGCCGCCCGCCCGCTGCGCGAATTCCGCGTGCCGGTCGGCAGCACGCTGCTGGCGGCGATGGAGACCAATGCCCTGCCGGTCAACGCCGCCTGCCGCGCCGGGGTGTGCGGCTCGTGCAAAACCCGCATCCTCGAGGGCGACTACATCACCACCAGCACCATGACGCTGAGCGCGGAAGAAATAGCGCAAGGCTACGTGCTGGCCTGCAGTTGCCAGCTGCAGGGCGACGTCACGCTGGCGTGATCCCCTGGCCCCATCGCCGCGATGGGGCATTTATCGGCAAGTTCCCCCCTCACCGCCCGGTTACACTTTCCCCCGTCCTACGCTCTTTACCCTTCCTGACCGCATCTCGTCCACCGCCGGTAAGCTATGCTTGCAGTTGTTCTGCTGCCGCTCACCGGATCGAGTACACATCGTTTTTTAAACCATGTTTGGGGGAACCATGAAGCAAACCGTAGCCACACTGATCGCCAAAACGCTGGATCAAGCCGGCGTAAAACGCATTTGGGGCGTGACCGGCGATTCGCTCAACGGCCTGAGCGACAGCCTGCACCGCATGGGCACCATCGAATGGCTGGGCACCCGCCATGAAGAGGTGGCCGCCTTCGCCGCCGGCGCCGAAGCCCAGCTCACCGGCCAGCTGGCGGTGTGCGCCGGTTCCTGCGGCCCCGGCAACCTGCACCTGATCAACGGGCTGTTCGACTGCCACCGCAACCATGTGCCGGTGCTGGCGATCGCCGCGCACATTCCTTCCAGCGAAATCGGCAGCGGCTACTTCCAGGAAACGCATCCGCAGGAGCTGTTCCGCGAATGCAGCCACTATTGCGAGCTGGTTTCCAACCCGGAACAGCTGCCGCGCGTGCTGGAGATCGCCATGCGCAAGGCGATCCTCAACCGCGGCGTCTCGGTGGTGGTCTTGCCGGGCGACGTGGCGCTGCGCATGGCACCGGAAGACGCGTCCCTGACCTGGCATACCCCGGCGCTGCCGCTGGTGCAGCCGCCGATGAGCGAGCTGAACAAGCTGGCGGAGACGCTGAACAAGGCGAAGAACATCACCCTGATGTGCGGCAGCGGCTGCGCCGGCGCGCACGATGAGGTGGTCAAGCTGGCCGAGCTGCTGCAGGCGCCGGTGGTGCATGCGCTGCGCGGCAAAGAGCATATCGAATGGGATAACCCTTACAGCGTCGGCATGACCGGGCTGATCGGCTTCTCCTCCGGCTACCACGCGATGATGAACGCCGACACGCTGGTGCTGCTCGGCACCCAGTTCCCCTACCGCGCGTTCTACCCCACCAACGCCAACATCATTCAGATCGACATCAACCCCGGCAGCATCGGCGCACACTGCCCGGTCAACATGGCGCTGGTGGGCGATATCCACACCACCCTCACCGCCCTGCTGCCGCAGTTGGAGCCGAAGCGCGATCGGACGTTTCTCGACAAGGCGCTGGAGCATTACCGCAACGCGCGCAAGGATCTCGACGGGCTGGCGACCGCCAATGACGACCAGCCGATCCACCCGCAGTATTTGGCGCAGCAGCTCAGCCGGTACGCCAGCGACGACGCCATCTTCACCTGCGACGTCGGCACGCCGACGGTGTGGGCCGCCCGCTACGTGAAAATGAACGGCAAGCGCCGCCTGCTCGGTTCGTTCAACCACGGTTCGATGGCCAACGCCATGCCGCAGGCGATCGGCGCCCAGGCCACCGCGCCGGATAAACAGGTGATCGCCATGTGCGGCGACGGCGGCTTCACCATGCTGATGGGGGATTTCCTGTCGCTGGCGCAGCTCAAGCTGCCGGTGAAAATCGTGGTGTTCAACAACAGCGTGCTGGGGTTCGTAGCGATGGAGATGAAGGCCGGCGGCTACCTGACCGACGGCACCGATCTGCATAACCCGGACTTCGCGGCGATCGCCAACGCCGCCGGCATCAAGGGCATCCGCGTGGAAAAAGCCTCGGAGCTGGACGGCGCGCTGCAGGAGATGTTGGCGCACCCCGGCCCGGCGCTGCTGGACGTGGTCACCGCCAAGCAAGAGCTGGCGATGCCGCCGCAGATCAAGTTCGAACAGGCGAAAGGCTTCAGCCTGTACATGCTGCGCGCCATCATCAACGGCCGCGGCGACGAAGTGGTCGAGCTGGCGAAGACCAACTGGCTGCGCTAAGCAAGCTGCCCCCGGTGAAATAAGGGTATATGATGCCATGTACCCTTTTCCTCTCCCTTACATTCCAGGAACCCTATGCTTATCGATCTACGCAGCGACACCGTCACCCGCCCCAGCGCCGCCATGCGCCAGGCGATGGCTCAGGCAGAGGTCGGCGACGACGTCTACGGCGATGACCCGACGGTCAACGCACTGGAGGCCGAGGCGGTGCGCCTGTCGGGCAAAGAGGCGGCGCTGTTTTTGCCCAGCGGCACCCAGGCCAACCTGGTGGCGCTGCTGAGCCACTGCCAGCGCGGCGACGAGTATCTGGTCGGCCAACAGGCGCACAACTATAAATACGAGGCCGGCGGCGCAGCGGTGCTGGGCAGCATCCAGCCGCAGCCGATCGAGGCCGACGCGGACGGCACGCTGCCGCTGGACAAGCTCGCCGCCGCCATCAAACCCGACGATATCCACTTCGCCCGCACCCGGCTGCTGAGCCTGGAAAACACCATCGGCGGCCGAGTCCTGCCGCAGGCCTACCTGCAGCAGGCGTGGCAGTTTACCCGCGAGCGGCAGCTGGCGCTGCATATCGACGGCGCGCGCATCTTCAACGCCGCCGTGGCGCTGAACCTGCCGCTGAAAGAGATCGTGCAATACTGCGACACCTTCACCATTTGCCTGTCGAAAGGGCTGGGCGCGCCGGTCGGATCGCTGCTGTGCGGCAGCGAAGCCTTCATTCAGCGCGCGCTGCGCTGGCGCAAGATGACCGGCGGCGGGCTGCGTCAGGCCGGCATCCTGGTGGCGGCCGGCCTCTACGCGCTGGAGCATAACGTCGCGCGGCTGCGCGAAGACCATGACAACGCGGTCTGGCTGGAGCAACAGCTGCGGCAGATCGGCGTGGAGGTCGTCGAACCCGGCGCACAGACCAACGTGCTGTACCTGCGCCAACCGCCGGCGCTGGCGGCCAAATTCGGCCCGTGGATGCGCGAACGCGACGTGCTGATCAGCAGCGGCCCGCTGACGCGCATTCTGACCCACCTCGACGTCAGCCGTCAGGATCTGCAGCGGGTGGTCGAGCTGTGGCGGGAGTTCCTCCAGCAGCACGCCTGATTTCCCCTCCCCGGCGCGCCGGGGAGCCCTTCACCGCCCGCCGATGGCCTCGACAAAGCGGCGGGTGATCTGCTGCGGGCGCGTAATGGCGCCGCCCACCACCACCGCATGCGCCCCCAGCGCCAGGCAGCGCGCGGCCATCGCCGGCGTTTCGACATTGCCCTCGGCGATGACCGGCACCGGCACCGCCGCCAGCACCGCACGCAGAAAGCCGAAATCGTCCTCCGCCAGTCGGGCGCCCCGGCTTTCGGCGGTATAGCCGTGCAGCGTGGTGCCCACGCAGTCGAACCCCAACCTGGCAGCCTCTTGCGCTTCTTCCACGGTGGCGATGTCCGCCATCAGCAGCAGCCGGGGATACCTGGCGCGGATCGCGGCAACCAGCGCCGCCAGCTGCAGCTCCCCTGGCCGCCGGTGGCCGGTAGCGTCCAATGCAATCATCTGCGGCGCCGCAGTCATCAGCTCATCGATTTCACGCAGGGTCGGCGTGATATAGACATCGCTACCGGCATAATCGCGCTTGATAATGCCGATCACCGGCAGCGCCACCGTGCGCAGGATGGCTTTAACGTCTTCGACGCCGTTGGCGCGGATCGCCGCCGCACCGCCTTGCTCGGCCGCCAGCGCCATGCGCGCCATGATAAAATCGCTGTGCAGCGGCTCGTCGTCCAACGCCTGGCAAGACACCACCAGCCGGCCCTTAATCTGCTGCAAAATGGAAAGCGTCATAAATCCAACAACTCCTCGACTTCGTTTTTAATAATGGTCACGTGCGGGCCATAGATCACCTGAACGCCGTTGCCGCGAACGATCACTGCCCGCGCGCCGCTGGCCTTCAGCCCGCTTTCGTCCAGCAACCGACTCTGTTTTACCGTCACGCGCAGCCGCGTGGCGCAACAATCCAGTTCGACGATATTCTCTTTGCCGCCCAGCGCCGCCAGCACCTGCTGCGAGCGTTCGGTGCCGGTCGTCACCGCTTCCGGCGCGGTTTCCACCTCGCGCCCCGGCGTTTTGAAATTGAAGCGCAGGATCAGGAAACGGAACGTGAAGTAGTACAGGAAGAACCAGGGCACCCCGACCAGCGGCACATACATCCAGTGGGTTTTCGCTTCGCCCTGCAGCACGCCGAACAGCATGAAATCGATAAAACCGCCGGAGAACGTCTGGCCGATGGTGATATGCAGAATGTGCGCGATCGCGAACGCCAGGCCGTCGAACAGCGCATGCACCACGTACAGCGCCGGCGCGATGAACAGGAACGAGAATTCGATAGGTTCGGTGATGCCGGTCAGGAAAGAGGTCAGCGCCGCCGACAGCAGCAGCCCGCCGACGCGTTTGCGGTTCTCCGGGCGCGCGCTTTGGTACATCGCCAGGCAGGCGCCGACCAGGCCGAACATCATGGTGATAAAGCGGCCGGACATGAAGCGCGCCGTGCCGATGTAGAACTGCTGCGTATTCGGGTCGGCCAACTGGGCGAAGAAAATGCGCTGCGTGCCTTCCACCAGCTGTCCGTTGATCACTTCGCTGCCGCCGAGCGCGGTGGTCCAAAACGGCAGGTAGAAGATGTGATGCAGGCCGAACGGCCCGAGCATGCGCAATACGAAGCCGTAGATAAAGGTGCCGAGATAGCCGCTGGCGTCCACCAGCCCGCCCATGCCGAAGATCAGCCGTTGGAAAGGCGGCCACACCACGGTCATCAGGGCGCCGACCGCCATCGCCGCCAGCGAGCTGACGATCGGCACAAAGCGCGATCCGCCGAAAAAGCCCAGGAACGGCGGCAGCGCTATCTTGTTGTAGCGGCCGTGCAGATACCAGGTCACCAGACCGATGACCACCCCGCCGAACACCCCGGTCTCCAGCGTCTGGATCCCGAGAATCGTTCCCTGCCCCACCGCGCCGGCGTTCTGCGCGGCCAGCGTGCCGTTGATTTTCAACAGCGCATTGATGGTGGCGTTCATCACCAGGTAGGCGATCAGCGAGGCCAGCCCCGCCGTGCCCTTGTCGCTTTTGGCCAACCCCACCGCCACGCCGACCGCGAACAGGACCGCCAGGTTGGCGAACACGATGGCGCCGGCGCTGGCCATCACCGTAAATACGCTTTGCAGCCAGCCGACGTCGAGGAAGGGATACGCCTCGACGGTATTGGGATTGGACAGCGCACCGCCGATCCCCAACAACAGGCCGGCCGCCGGCAGCACGGCGATCGGCAGCATGAACGATTTGCCGAACAGCTGGGCTTTTTCGAACCAGCCGCCGGAGCGCGACAATTCTGGTGTTGACATAAATTTTTCCCCGCTATCATTTTTATGATGAAAATTTTTACCACATTAAAATTAATTTAATGAAAATTTTATTCATAACGATGATCGGCTTCACAATCCGTCGATTTCGCTGGCGAGCGGCGGCGTCTTTCCGCCACAATAGAAACGGGAATACTCAGAAAGGTAACGTGATGAATACAGGCAACTTGTTATTGCGGCTGCGGCAGGATTTGGCGGGGTACAGCCCCACGCTGCAAAAGCTCGGCAACTATCTTCTTGCGCAGCCCTCCCGCGCCGTTTACCTGACCATCACCGAACTGGCGCGTGAAAGCGCCACCAGCGAAGCCAGCGTCACGCGGCTGTGCCGCCATCTGGGCTGTAAAGGTTATACCGAATTTAAAATGGCGCTGGCCCTCAGCCTGCAACAAAGCCAGCCGGAGGCGACGACGCGGCAAAGCGCGACGGAAAATTTGGTGGAAGAGAGCGTTCAGGCGCTGCGGGATACCGGCGCGCTGTTGGATCCGCAGGCGCTGCAACAGGCGGCGGACAGCCTGCAGCGTTGCGCTTCGGTGCAGATTTACGGCGTCGCCGCCAGCGCCATCATCGGCGATTTCCTGCACTACAAGCTGCTGCGCCTCGGCAAACCGGCGCAGCTGTTCAGCGACATGCACCGGGCGGCGATGAACGCCGCCTCGCTGAGTGAGCGGGATCTGCTGATCGTCATCTCCAGCTCCGGCTCCACCAAGGACGTGCTGCATGCGGTGGCATTGGCCAAAGGGCGCGGCGCACGCGTGATCGCCGTCAGCAACACCCAACGCAGCCCGCTGGCCAAGCTGGCGGATACGCTGCTGGTGGCGGCCAAACCGGAAGGGCCGCTGACCGCCGGCGCCCTGCCGGCCAAGGTCGGCGCCATGCTGCTGGTGGAGTTGATGATCGCCGAACTGGCTCGGCGCGATCCCGCCTACGCTCAGGCGATGCAGGCCACCGCCAGCGCCACCCTGCCGCTGCTGCTGTAATCAGAAGATCCAGCGGCCATAAACCCAGTACCACAGCCCCAGCACCGCCACCAGGTTGAGCGCCACGCTGAGGATGAACCAGGTTTTAAACGGCTGCTTCTGGGTTTTGTGGCGAAACAGCTGCTGTGCCGCCAGTGCGCCCAACCACCCGCCCAGCGCGCCGAACAGCAACAGCGTCGCCTCCGGCACCCGCCGCCACCCCTTGCGCGCCGCCAGCTTATCGCCGCCGTAGATCAGAAACGTCAGCAGGTTGGCCAGCAGCAACCACATCCACACCGGATGCAGCGAGAACAGGCTGGCGACCAGCGCCAGGCCCAGCAGGGCGTAACAAATCACATTGAGCTTCATGGCATCCGGTTTTTCGTTCGATAAAGGGCGCGTAGTGTGAACCTGCGCCACGATGGATGCAACCGGCTTATACCCATACAAAAAGTGCATTTAAACCCCGAATTTGGCATCCTGTCGTTCTGCCAATCCTCTACCGCACAAGGCGGCCCGATGACACCCCAACGCGTACTGGTTCTTGGAGCCAGCGGCTATATAGGCCAGAACCTGATCCCGCACCTGATCGAACAGGGGCACCAGATTACCGCCGCCGCGCGGCGCATCGAGTGGCTGCAGGAGCGGAACTGGCCGCAGGTCAACTGCCTGTATGCCGATCTGTACCGCCCGGAGACCCTGAGCGCGGCGCTGTGGGAGACAGATACGCTTTACTATCTGGTGCACGCGATGGGCGACGGCGACGATTTTATCGAGAAGGAGCGCCAGGCAGCGGAAAACCTGCGCGACGCGCTGCGCAATGCCGGCGTCAAACAGGTGATCTTCCTCGGCGCGCTGCAGCCGAACGACGACAGTTCGCCCCACCTGGCGGCCCGCCGCCTGACCGGCGAAATTTTGCGCCAGAGCGGCGTGCCGGTGACCGAACTGCGCGCCGGCATCATCGTCGGCCCCGGCTCGGCGGCGTTCGAAGTGATGCGCGACATGGTCTATAACCTGCCGGTGCTGACGCCGCCGCGCTGGGTGCGCTCGAAGTCGTCGCCGGTGGCGCTGGAGAACCTGCTGGTTTATCTGGCCGATCTGCTGGCGCACCCGGCGCAGGAGCACCGCATCTTCGACGTTGCCGGGCCGGAGTACCTCAGCTATCAGGATATGTTCCAACGCTTTATCGCCATCAGCGGCAAACGGCGCTGGCTGATCCCGATCCCCTTGCCGACGCGGCTGATTTCGGTGTGGTTCATCAGCCTGATCACCTCGGTGCCGACGCCGATCGCCCGCGCGCTGATCCAGGGGCTGAAGCACGATCTGCCCGCCGACGGCCGGCCGCTGCAGGCGCTGATCCCGCAGCGGCTGCACACCTTCGATCAGGCGGTCGCCACCACGCTGCAGCGCGAACAGGAGGTGGTCGATTCCGCCGACTGGGGCTACGATCCGGCGGCGCGGGCCCGCTGGCGCCCCGGCTACGGTTACTATCCAAAACAGGCCGGTTGTTCGCTGGACACCGCCGCCACCCGCGAGTCCCTGTGGCAAACGGTGCAGCAGCTGGGGGGCGAAGAAGGCTATTTCTACGCCAATATTCTGTGGCGGATCCGCGCCCGCATGGACGACATGATCGGCAACGGCGTGGTCTATGGCCGCCCGGCGCGCGCGAGCCTGGCGCTGGGCGACGAGATCGACGGCTGGAAAGTCATCACGCTGAAACCGCTGCGGCAACTGGCGCTGCTGTTCGGCATGAAGGCGCCGGGGCTGGGGCGGCTGAGCTTCACCATTACCGATCACGGCGATCGCCGCACGCTGGACGTGCGCGCCTGGTGGCATCCGGCCGGCTTCAGCGGGCTGCTGTATTGGTTCGCCATGATGCCCGCGCATCTGTTCATTTTCCGCGGCATGGCGAAGCGCATCGCCGAACTTGCCGAGGGTCTGGACCGCCAACAGCGCTGAACGCCGTTCATTTGTCGATCAACCGCACAGTTTGCCGCTGTGCTTCGGGGCTTTCCGATTGCATAGCGCACGAAATCACGGAAGAATGGCATCTTATTTGCTGGGAGCGCCGCAAGCGCCCGCCGGTATTCCGATTTTGGGTGAGAATAGAGTCCGTTATGAAGGTATTGGTCACCGGTGCCACCAGTGGGTTAGGCCGTAACGCCGTCGAATATCTGCGCCGTCAGGGCATCAAAGTGCGCGCCACCGGCCGCAACCAGGCGATGGGCGGCCTGCTGGAAAAAATGGGCGCGGAGTTCATTCATGCCGATCTCACCAATCTGATCTCTTCGCAGGCCAAGGCGATGCTGACGGACGTCGACGTGCTGTGGCACTGCTCCAGCTTCACCTCGCCCTGGGGCACCGAAGAGGCCTTCGAACTGGCCAACGTCCGCGCCACCCGCCGCCTCGGCGAATGGGCGGCGGCCTACGGCGTGGCGCAGTTCATTCACATCTCTTCCCCGGCGATCTATTTCGATTACCACCATCACCGCAACGTGACCGAAGACTTTCGCCCGCAGCGCTACGCCAACGAGTTCGCGCGCAGCAAGGCCGCCGGCGAGCAGGTGATCCAGCAGCTGGCGCTGTCCAATCCGCAGACCCATTTCACCATTCTGCGCCCGCAGGGATTGTTCGGGCCGCACGACAAGGTGATGCTGCCGCGGCTGCTGCAGATGATCAAACGCTACGGCAACCTGCTGCTGCCGCGCGGCGGCGCGGCGATGGTGGACATGACCTACCTGGAGAATGCGGTGCACGCCATGTGGCTGGCGACGCTAAAAGAAGATACGCCGTCCGGCCGCGCCTACAACATCACCAACCAGCAGCCGCGCCCGCTTCGCACCGTGGTGCAGCAGCTGATCGACGATTTGGGCATGAAGTGCCATATCCGCTCCGTCCCCTATCCGATGCTCGACATGATGGCGCGCGGCATGGAGCGCCTCGGCAGCAAAAGCGAGAAGGAGCCGGTGCTGACCCACTACGGCGTCGCCAAACTCAATTTCGACCTCACGCTCGATACCACCCGCGCGCAGCAAGAGCTGGGCTATCAGCCGATCGTCTCGCTGGAAGAAGGCATCGCGCGCACCGCCCGCTGGCTGAAAGATCACGGCAAGCTGCACGGCCTGTAATCAACGCGCCGCGCCGTACTTCACCAGCAGCGCATCGACAATCGCTTCACTCTCCGCATCCGGTTCGCCGCGCACATCGTCGGGCCGGAAGTGCATCTGAAACGCCGCCAGCACATTGCGCTGCTGCCGCGCATTCCACGACGGGTCGATCGCGTAGCCGTAACGCGCCAGCTTTTCGAGCAGCGGCGCCATCGGTACCGGCGCATGGCGATCGCGCCCCGCCAGCAAACGCTGCACGTCGCGTTCGTCCGGCCAGGCGCCGATGCCGGCCTGCGCCAGCTGCCGCCAGGGGAACAGCGGGCCGGGATCCTGTTTACGCTGCGGCGCGATGTCGCTGTGCCCCACCACGTCCTGCGGCTGGATGCCATAGCGTTGGATGATGTCGCGGCTCAGCGGGATCAGCACGGCGATCTGCTCCGCCGTATAGGGCTGCCAGTGGGTGAACAGCATGCTGCGGGTGAAGCCCTTGTTGACGATTTCGATGCCGATCGAGGTGTCATTGAGGTTGCTGCGGCCGCGCCAGGCGCTGGCGCCGGCATGCCAGGCGCGCATCGCTTCCGGCACCAGGCGGAACACCGTCGGTTTGCCGTGTTCGCGCTGCGGATGCGCCGGCAGCAGATAATGCGCGCTGACGTGTTCGTCGGTCAGCGTTTTCAGCGATGAGTGGAAGTCTTCCGCCGTGTAGTGCATCACCAGAAAGCGGATGCGTTGATCCGCGCCCTGCGCCTGATGCAGGGTTTCGAGCTGGTAAGCGCCGCGATCGACGAGCGTGTCCTGCTGCGGGTTTTGGCATCCCGCCAGCAGCGCGGCGGCGATGATCCCTGGCCAAATTTTCACTTATCCTCCCTGTGATGTGATGACCTGATATAGCGTTAACGTTAATCAATAATCGCCACGGAAGCCACCGTCGGACAAAGTAAAACGCCCCGGACGCGCCAGGGCGTTGGGGAGTGGGATTAGCGGCTGGCTTTCACCGCGGTGCCGCTGACGGTCACCATCAGCATGCTGCCGTCTTTGCCAACGGTTTCATAATCGATATCGATGCCGACCACCGCGTTGGCGCCCAGCTCTTTCGCCTGATCTTCCAGCTCTTCGAACGCGATCAAGCGCGCCTTGCGCAGCTCTTTCTCATAAGCGCCCGAGCGGCCGCCGACGATATCGCGCACGCCGGCGAAGAAATCACGAAAGATGTTGGCGCCGAGGATCGCTTCGCCGGTGACCACGCCGCAGTATTCGGTGATGGTGAACCCTTCCAGGGTCGGGGTAGTTGAAAGCTGCATCAGAATTCCTTGTTTGATTAATTCAACGTATCTATGACCAGAAGATTAGCGTTATGTTCGCTTAATCAATGGCACGCAGTACGAATGCAAGGCCAAAAAACGCATTTATACTGTAAGCTATCGGTCTTCATGGTAGAGACTTTCACATAAGGTAATAAGATGAAAACAAAAACGATTGCGGCTGTTTTACCCTTAGCGCTGTTGCTGAGTGCCTGTACCACGGTGGAACCAGCATACAAGGATATCGGCACCCGCAGCGGCAGCTGTGTGGAAGGCGGCCCGGATACGGTCGCGCAAAAGTTCTATGACCTGCGCATTCAGCAGGGCGCCGGCCTGCCGGACAGCAACCGCCTGGCGCAGCTGCAGCCTTACCTGAGCAAAGTGCTGTATCAGGATCTGGTCAGCGCCGCCCAGAACCCGGGCAAGCATCGGATCACCGGCGACTTGTTCTCCGGCAATGCGCAGGGGCCAGGCAGCGCGTCCGTCGCCAGCGCCTCGACCATTCCTAACACCGATGCGAAAAACATCCCGCTGCGCGTCGACTTGAGCTACCAAAAAGACGCCAACAGCACCGTGAACTGGCAGGACGAAGTGCTGATGGTGCGCGAAGGCACCTGCTGGGTGGTTGATGATATTCGCTACCTGAATGTTCCAGCGCATGCCACCAACGGCAGCGTGCGCCAGGTGTTGGAAAACCAGTAACCCGCGATCCCCCGGCCGACGCGGGTTTGCCGCGTCGGCCATCCCCGCCTCCCGCCTGCCGCTCAGATTTCGTCCAATAGAAAAAATTTCGCTACCGATCTCACAGCCTGCACCACAAATCCCCTCCCTCGGCTTGAGTCGCGGTATCTTGTGCTAATCTTTTACTGTCCCGCCGCACACTCATAAATTTTAACGCACAAAGATTGCATAAGTATTCTGTGGAAGTTAACATTTGCGGCATCAATGTCTATTCAATTCTGGCGCATGAGTATTCAACTTAACGGTATCAATTGCTATTACGGCGCTCACCAGGCGCTGTTTGACATCACGCTGGATTGTCCAGCCGGGGAAACCCTGGTGCTGCTTGGCCCAAGCGGCGCCGGGAAAAGTTCATTGCTGCGGGTGCTGAACCTGCTGGAAATGCCGCGTTCGGGCCAACTGCAGATCGCCGGCAACCAATTCGACTTCAAGCAGGCGCCTGGCGAGAAAGCCATTCGCGAACTGCGTCAAAATGTCGGCATGGTGTTCCAGCAATACAACCTGTGGCCTCACCTCACCGTGGTTCAGAACCTGATCGAAGCGCCTTGCCGCGTGCTGGGTCTGACCAAGGCTCAGGCGATGGAGCGCGCCGACAAGCTGCTCAAGCGCCTGCGCCTGACCGACTTCGCCGATCGCTTCCCGCTGCACCTTTCCGGCGGCCAGCAGCAGCGCGTGGCGATCGCCCGCGCCCTGATGATGGAACCGCAGGTGCTGCTGTTCGATGAACCGACCGCGGCGCTGGATCCGGAAATCACCGCGCAGATCGTCAGCATCATTCGCGAACTGGCCGGCACCGGCATCACGCAGGTGATCGTCACCCACGAAGTGGAAGTGGCGCGCAAGACCGCCAGCCGCGTGGTGTACATGGAAAACGGCCACGTGGTGGAGCAAGGCGACAGCAGCCACTTCACGCAGCCGCGGACCACCGAGTTTGCCAACTACTTATCACACTAACAATTAACTTGCTGTAATTTGGGGAGTTTGCGATGAAAAAACTAATAATCGCCGCCGTTCTGGCCGGCATCAGCGTTTCCGCCTCCGCAGCCGAAACCATCCGTTTCGCTACCGAAGCCTCCTATCCTCCATTTGAATTTATTGACGCCGGCAACAAGATTCAGGGTTTTGATGTCGATCTGGCCAACGCGCTGTGCAAAGAGATGCAGGCCGAGTGCACCTTCACCAACCAGGCGTTCGACAGCCTGATCCCAAGCCTTAAATTCAAGCGTTTCGATGCGGTGATGGCCGGCATGGACATTACGCCGGAACGTGAAAAGCAGGTGCTGTTCACCAAGCCGTACTACGATAACTCGGCGCTGTTCATCGCGCAGAAAGGCAAAATCGCCGACGTGGCGGCGCTGAAAGGCAAGAAAGTGGGCGTGCAAAACGGCACCACCCACCAGAAATACCTGACCGACAAGCACCCGGAAATCACCACCGTGCCTTACGACAGCTACCAGAACGCCATTTTGGATCTGAAGAACGGCCGCGTTGATGCGGTGTTCGGCGATACCGCGGTGGTCAACGAGTGGCTGAAGCAGAATGACGCGCTGGCGGCAGTGGGCACCAAAGTCACGGATAAAGGCTACTTCGGCACCGGCCTCGGCATCGCGGTACGCCAGAAGAACACCGAGCTGCAGGGCAAGTTCAACGCCGCTCTGGACAAGATCAAGCAGGATGGGACCTATGAAACCATCTACAAAAAATGGTTCCAGCAGTAATACGCCCCGATGAATGAATTTCAACCTTTAGCAAGCGCCGCCGGCATGACCGTCGGCCTTGCCGTTTGCGCCCTGATCCTCGGGCTGATTCTGGCGATGCTGTTCGCCGTATGGGAATCGTCCCGCTGGAAAGCGGTCAGCTGGCTCGGCACCGCCTGGGTGACCGTGCTGCGCGGCCTGCCGGAAATCCTGGTGGTGCTGTTTATCTATTTCGGTTCGTCGCAGCTGCTGCTGATGCTCTCCGACGGCTTTATCCTCAACCTCGGTCTGTTCCAGCTGCCGATTCAGCTGGCGATCGACAATTTCGAAGTCAGCCCGTTCCTGTGCGGGGTGATCGCTCTGGCCCTGCTCTATTCCGCCTACGCCTCGCAGACGCTGCGCGGCGCGCTGAAAGCGGTGCCGCAGGGGCAGTGGGAATCCGGCCAGGCACTGGGGCTCGGCAAGGCGGCGATCTTCTTTCGCCTGATCATGCCGCAGATGTGGCGCCACGCCCTGCCCGGCCTCGGCAACCAGTGGCTGGTGCTGCTGAAAGACACCGCGCTGGTGTCGCTGATCAGCGTGAACGATCTAATGCTGCAAACCAAGAGCATCGCCACCCGCACCCAGGAGCCTTTTACCTGGTATGTGATCGCGGCGGCCATCTACCTGCTGGTGACGCTGTTCAGCCAATACGTCATCAAACGCATTGAGCTGCGCGCCACGCGCTTTGAGCGGGGGCCGGTCTGATGATTGAGTATTTGCCGGAAATCCTCAAAGGGTTACACACCAGCCTGACGCTGACCGTCGCCGCGCTGATCGTCGCGCTGGTGCTGTCGCTGCTGCTGACGGTGATCCTGACGCTGAAAACGCCTATCCTGACGCCGCTGGTCAAGATCTACGTGACGCTGTTCACCGGCACGCCGTTGCTGGTGCAGATCTTCCTGATCTACTACGGCCCCGGCCAGTTCCCGGCGATCCGCGACTACCCGTGGCTGTGGAATCTGCTGTCGCAGCCTTGGTTGTGCGCGATGATAGCGCTGGCGCTGAACAGCGCGGCCTACACCACGCAACTGTTCTACGGCGCGGTGCGCGCCATTCCCGCCGGGCAATGGCAGTCGTGCGAAGCGCTGGGCATGTCGCGCCGGCAGACGCTGCGCATCCTGCTGCCGTTCGCCTTCAAGCGCGCGCTGTCGTCTTACTCCAACGAAGTGGTGCTGGTGTTCAAAAGCACCTCGCTGGCTTACACCATCACGCTGATGGAAGTGATGGGCTACAGCCAGCTGATGTACGGCCGCACTTACGACGTCATGGTGTTTGGCGCCGCAGGCCTGGTGTACCTGTGCGTCAACGGCCTGCTGACGCTGCTGATGCGGCTGGTGGAGCGCCGCGCGCTGGCGTTTGAGCGCCGCAACTGAGGCCGCCTCCCCTCATGAGCCCCGCCGTCGTGCGGGGCTTTTTTTATCCCTGAGGCAATATTTAATCATTTTCATTGCATTTTAATTCACTCGATGGCAGGGTTATCAGCAGGTGTCCTCGCAAAAACCTCTGGCGATTACCAGTAAAAACAAACGATAGCGAAAAATCACTTTCAGGATCCAGACAGGAGCTCTACGCATGAAAAAACTGCTGCTTGCCGCGACGATGTTGGCCGGAATCACCTTTAACGCCACCGCGGCCGAGACCATCCGCTTCGCCGCCTCCGCCACCTACCCGCCGTTCGAATCGCTCGACGCCAATAACCAGATCGTCGGCTTCGATATCGATCTGGCCAACGCGCTGTGCAAGCAGATGCAGGCGCAGTGCACCTTCACCAACCAGGCGTTCGACAGCCTGATCGCCGCGCTGAAATTCAAGAAATACGATGCGGTGATTTCCGGTATGGATATCACGCCGGAGCGCAGCAAACAGGTCGCCTTCACCCAGCCTTACTACGCCAACTCGGCGATCGTGATCGCGCAAAAAGGCAAGTTCAGCTCGCTGGCGGATCTGAAAGGCAAAAAACTAGGTATGGAAAACGGCACAACCCACCAGAAATACATGCAGGACAAGCACCCGGAGATTAACACCGTCTCTTACGACAGCTACCAAAACGCCATTCTGGAGCTGAAAAACGGCCGTATCGACGGCGTGTTCGGCGACACCGCCGTGGTGAACGAGTGGCTGAAAACCAACCCGCAGCTGGCGCCGGTCGGCGAGCACATCACCGATGCGCAATACTTCGGCACCGGTCTCGGCATCGCTGTGCGCCCGGACAACCAGGCGCTGCTGGCCAAGCTGAACGCCGCGCTGGACGCCATCAAGGCCGACGGCACCTACAAGGCCATCAACGACAAGTGGTTCCCGCAGTAAGCAATAAGGCCCGGTTATCCGGGCCTTATGCTTTATAAAATCCGCACCAACAGCGTCAGCACTTCGTAGTGCGCGGTATGCGGGAACATGTCGAACAGCTGCACCCGTTCGATGCGGTACCCCGGCAACATCTCGATATCTTTCGCCATGCTCTCGGCGTTGCAGCTGGAATAGAGAATATAGTCCGGCGCCATCCGGCTCAAATAGTCGCACAGCGCCTGGCCGATGCCGCGCCGCGGTGGGTTGACCAGCACCAGCTGCGGCACCTGGCCTTCGGCGGTGGCGAAACGGGTGGAATCGAGCGCCTGAAAATCTACGTGCAACAACCCTAACCGCTGCGCCGACTGGCGCGCGCAGGCGATCGCTTCCGCGCTGATTTCGATGCCGGTCAGCCGCGTTTGCGGTTGCGCGCAGTGCAGGCCGAAACCGCCGACGCCGCAGAACAGGTCCCACATGCTGTCGATACCCAGCGCGCGCACCCAGTCGCGGGCGGTGGCATACAGATCGGCGGCCACCTGCGGGTTGGTCTGGAAGAAGCTTTGCGGGCGGATGAACAGCGGCACCTGATTGAACCGTTCCTCCAGCGCCTGCTGTTCGGTCAGCGCAATCTCGCGCTCCCCTTCCATGATCGCCATGTGCACCGGCTGAATATTGGCGGAGATCACCTTGAGCTGCGGCAGCTGCTGCTGCAGCCACGGCAGCGCGGCGCGCAGCTGCGCCAGCTTGGTTTCCGAGCGCAGCACGAAGCGCAGCATCACGCCGCCGTCGAGCGTGCTTTCGGTCAGCAGCAGGTACTTCAGCTCGCCGCGTTTGCGCGCCACGTTATACGGCGTCAGACCCGCGCGGGCGATAAAGCTTTTCAGCACCGCGAACATCGGCGCAAAGCCGGCAGGGTACAGCGGGCAGTCGCTCAGATCGGCCGGCGTGCCGTCGCGGTGCAGCATGCCGAGCAGCGGGCGCTCCACGCTGCCGCTGACCACCATCTTGGCTTTATTGCGAAATGCGCTCAGTTCCCCCGCCACCGGCTGCAGCCACTGCGCGACGTCGCGCCCGGCCAGCAGCGATTGCAGGTGATGCTGTTTGTCGGCCAATTGCTGCGGATAGGGCTTTTCCAGCCACTGACAGGAACGGCAGGTGCCCGCCGTATACAAAGCGCAATGCATGAAGATTACCGTGAAGTTCAGGATGACGAATTAAGGGCGCAGAGTTTACCACTCCGCGCGCCTAAAATCTCACTTGCGCGCGGCGAAGAAGCGGCGGCTGGCGGTAGGAACGAACAGCAACGCCAGGATCACCGCGTCGGGGATCTTTTGCAGGATCAGAACGTGCAGGATTTGGCCGCTGGTTTCCCCTTCCACGGTGAACACCTCGGGAAAGACGCTGCCGATGGTGGCCAACAGCAGGTAAAGCACCACGATGCATTGGCAGGCCACATACCCCCAGCGCCCCCAGTTGCGGCCGCGCATCACGGCAAAGCCGCAGCTGATTTGCAGGCACAGCAGCAGCAGGCCGGCCAGAAAGATAAAGGTAGAATCCCACGCCTGCGCGCTGGTGTTGACGAACTCCTGCGCGCCGTCGACGCCCAGCTCGCCCAGCAGCAGCACCACGCTGATACACTTGATCGCGACCATGGCGGTACCCGCCACCATCACCGGCACCGGCGCATCCGAAGTCGATCCCATTCCCTGCCCGCTTTTCAGCATGTCTGACATATCCGTATTCCGCTACGACGCGCCACCTATACAGGTGGCGCATGTAAAGTCAGGTAGTTAGTTGCAATACTTATTGATTGCAAAAATAGCAGGTTTGTTACGATTCAGCTACGGGCCGCCCGCTGCAATTCGCGCGATCGTTGTTTTTCCGAGCGCGCCATAAACCACCAGGCGATCAGGCCGAGAATGCCCACCACCAGCAGGATCAGGCTGGCCAACGCGTTAATTTCCGGATTCACCCCCATGCGCACGCTGGAGAACACCAGCATCGGCAGCGTGGTGGCGCCCGGGCCGGAGACGAAGCTGGCGATCACCAGGTCGTCCAGCGACAGGGTGAACGCCAGCATCCAGCCGGAGATCAGCGCCGGCGCGATCATCGGCAAGGTGATGACGAAGAACACCTTCAGCGGCGGCGCCCCCAGATCCATCGCCGCCTCTTCAATTGAGCGATCCACCTCGCGCAAGCGCGAGCTGATCACCACCGCCACGTAAGCGGTACAGAAGGTGACATGCGCCAGCCAGATGGTGAACATGCCGCGCTCCGACGGCCAGCCGAAGGCGTGCCCCATCGCCACGAACAGCAACAGCAGCGACAGGCCGGTGATCACGTCCGGCATCACCAGCGGCGCAGTCAGCATAAACGCGAAGCCGGTCGAACCGCGAAAGCGGCCGAAGCGCACCATCACCACGGCGGCGATGGCCCCCAGTACCACCGCGGCGGTGGCGGAAGCGGCGGCGATGGTCAGGCTGAGCCCCACCGCGCTGATCATCGCCGAGTCGTGGAACAGTTCGGTATACCAGCGCGTGGACCAGCCGGCCCACACCGTCACCAGCTTGGAGCTGTTGAAGGAGTAGATCACCAGCATCAGCATCGGCGCATACAGGAAGGTAAAGCCGATCGTCAGGATGGCGATGCGCCACGGTGAACGCACTACCGGCAAGTTGTTCATGCCTGCCCCCCCATTTCCTTGTTCTGGTGTTTGTGGAACCACAAAATTGGCACGATCAACAGCAGCAGCATGATGGTAGCGACCGCCGAGGCCACCGGCCAGTCGCGGTTATTGAAGAACTCCTGCCACAGCACGCGGCCGATCATGATGCTGTCCGGCCCACCGAGCAGTTCCGGGATCACGAACTCCCCCACCGCCGGAATGAACACCAGCATCGAACCGGCGATGATGCCGCCGCGCGTCAGCGGCACGATCACGCTGAAAAAGGTTTTCAGCGGCCGGGCGCCCAGATCCAGCGACGCCTCCACCAGCGAGTAATCCAGCCGGATCAGCGCCGTGTAGATCGGCAGCACCATAAACGGCAGATAGGAATAAACGATGCCGATATACACCGCCAGGTTGGTGTGCAGGATCACCAGCGGCTGATCGATGACACCCAGCCACATCAGGAAGTTATTAAGAATGCCGTTGTTTTTCAGAATGCCCATCCAGGCATAGACGCGGATCAGGAACGAGGTCCAGGAAGGCAGGATCACCAGCAGCAGCAGAATGTTGCGGGTTGACGCCTTGCTGTGAGCCACCGCCCAGGCCAGCGGATAACCGATGATCAGGCAGCACAGCGTCGAGACCGCCGCCACGCGCAGCGACTGCAGGTAGGCGTCGATATACAGCGGATCGTCGGTCAGCTGCAGGTAGTTGGCAAAGTTGAGCGCGATGTTCAGCTTGCCGTCCACCCAGCTCATCAGCTCGGTGTAAGGCGGCACCGCCAGCGCCAGCTCCGCCAGGCTGATCTTGAACACGATCAGGAACGGCAGCATGAACAGCAGCGTCAGCCATAAATACGGCAGCGCGATCACCAGCTTGCGGCCGTGAGCCATCAGCAGGCGGTGGAACAGCGCCTTGAGGGTGCCGGGCGTTTTGGCCGGCGGTTCCGGCGTGCGTTCAGAAAGCAGGGTCATACGGGTTACTCCTCACCGGCTCCACTACACCGTCAACACTACGCAGCTGTCGGTTTCCCAGCACAGACGCACTTCATCGCCCCAGGTCGGCATCCCCTTGCGGAAACGGTGGCCGTTTTGCAGCTGGGCGCTGATAATCTGCCCGCTGTGCAGCTTCACGTGATAAATGGACAGATCGCCCAGGTAGGAAATATGCGCCACTTCTCCCACCGCGAAGTTGCAGCCGTCTTCCGGCACCTGTTCGCACAGCAGGATCTTTTCCGGTCGCAGCGCCACCTGGATCGGCACGCCGTCCACCACCGAGGCGTCCGGATCGACTTTGATCGCATGGCGCAACCCTGGGCTTTGCAGGATCAGCGCATCGTCGTGGCGCTCTTGCAATACGCAGTCGAAGACGTTGACCGAGCCGATAAATTCGGCGCTGAAGCGGCTGTTCGGATGCTCGTAGATCTCTTCCGGCTCGCCGATCTGCACGAACTTGCCGCGGTTCATGATGGCGATGCGCCCCGCCATGGTCATCGCCTCTTCCTGATCGTGCGTCACCATCACGCAGGTGACGCCGACGCGCTCGAGAATGTCGGTCACTTCCAACTGCATGCGATCGCGCAGTTTCTTGTCCAGCGCGCCCATCGGCTCATCCAGCAGCAGCAGCTTGGGCCGCTTGGCCAGGCTGCGCGCCAGCGCCACCCGCTGCCGCTGGCCGCCGGAAAGCTGGTGCGGCTTGCGTTTGGCGTACTCTTGCATGTGCACCAGCGCCAGCATTTCCGCCACCCGTTCGGCGATCGCCGCCCGTGGCATTTTGTCCTGCTTCAGGCCAAAGGCGATGTTCTGCTCCACCGTCATGTGCGGGAACAGCGCGTAGGACTGAAACATCATGTTGATCGGCCGCTGGTACGGCGGCACGTGCGACATATCCTGCCCATCGAGCACGATCTGCCCTTCCGAGGGCTGCTCGAAACCGGCCAGCATGCGCAGCAAGGTGGACTTACCGCAGCCGGACGGGCCGAGCAGCGCAAAGATCTCGCCCTTGTAGATGGTAAGGCTGACGTCTTCGACCGCGTTCTGCCCGTCGAAGGTTTTGGTGAGGTTACGGATTTCCAGCAGAGGGGTGAAAACCTTCTGCGACTTGGCTTGAGGACGAGGGATGGCGTCGTTCAATCGGGGTGCTCTCCGGCGTAAAGCGGCACAAAACCACGGCGAGCGCCGTGGCCCAAAACGGCAATGCAGGCGGGGAGCGCCCGCCTGCCGGTTTACCGACGATCGGGGGATATCCCCCCATCATCACTTCCCGCTTTTAACTTTAGTCCATGCGCGGGTAATGACACGGTCCAGCTTCGGCGACTGTACGTTAAGCGTGAACAGCTTGGCGCGCAGATCGGCCGGCGGATAGACGTTCGGGTTATTGCGCACCTCAGCGTTCACCAGCGGCGTGGAGTCCTTCACCGCATTGGCGTAATAGACATAGTTGCTGATGCCGGCCATCACGTCAGGTTTCATCAGGAAGTTCAGGAACTGGTAGGCGGCGTCTTTGTCCTTGGCGTCCGCCGGCATGGCGAACATGTCAAAGTAGGTCAGCGCCCCTTCTTTCGGGATCGCGTAGGCCACGTTCACGCCGTTCTTCGCCTCTTTGGCGCGATTGGCCGCCTGCATCACGTCGCCGGACCAGCCGATCGCCACGCAGATATCACCGTTCGCCAGATCGTTGATGTATTGAGACGAGTGGAAGTAACGGATGTTCGGCCGCAGCTTCAGCAGCAGATCGTTAGCCGCGCCGGTATAGTCCGCCGCGTTGGTGCTGTTGGGATCTTTGCCCAGATAGTGCAGCACGGTGGCGTAGACCTCGCTCGGCGCATCGAGGAAGGAGACGCCGCAGCTTTTCAGCTTCTCGAGGTTTTCCGGCTTGAGGATCAGATCCCAGCTGTCGACCGGCGCGTCTTTGCCCAATGCCGCCTTCACCTTGTCGACATTGTAGCCGATGCCGGTGGTCACCATCAGGTAAGGGATGCCGTATTTGTTGTCCTTGTCATTGTGCGCCACCAGCTTCAGCATCTCGGGATCGAGATTCTTGTAGTTGGGCATTTTGCTCTTGTCGAGCGGCTCGAAGATGCCGGCCTGCGACTGGCGCTCGAGGAAGTTGGATGAAGGAACCACCAGATCATAACCGGTGCTGCCCGCCATCAATTTGCCTTCCAACACTTCGTTGGAGTCAAAGACGTCGTACACCACCTTGATGCCGGTTTCTTTCTGGAATTTGGCCAGGGTATCCGGCGCGATATAGTCGGACCAGTTATACACGTGCAGCGTTTTCTCTTCGGCTGACGCCGTGACGGACGCGGCCATCAACAGGCCGGCAACCACACCCGATAACCACTTTTTACGTTGGGTGACCATCCGTAACTTCCTCCAAAACAGGGTGAATCATAGAATTGAACTTGTATCTGCAGCGATACAAAACCTTTCCTGATCGAGCGCAATCGTTGCAACCGCGAACTGAATGGCTATGCATATGATTGCATGCGCCTTTTTTCACTGCCCTGCTCGCGTGGCCACAAGGGAAATCGCAAGCCCTTTGCAGAATCAGCAGCATAGCCGCTGCCATCGCAACCCGCCAGCCCCCAGGGTAAAAAACGCCTTTTATCGATTTTTTATGCAGTTTTTCTCTATGTGATACGCCATTAACGGCACAAAAGGCGAGAAAGATCGGGCGGCAAAGGCCAAAGTGCAGAATATTTTATTGCGGAGGGGAATAACGGCAGCATGCCGCCGGAGCGACGGCATGCTTAAGGTACGACGAGGATCAGTGCAGCATCGGCTGACGCACGGCGCCAGCGGGGATCTCTTCTTCATCACCCATAAACAGCAGATCGTTCGCCCGCGCCTCGAGGATCACCATCGAGACCTGCTCTTCGCCCTGCTGCATGAAGTGGGTAAACTGCTCGTAGGTGATGCCGACCGCCACGCTTAACGACTGGCAGACGATCAGCTTCGGCAGGTTGTCGTCCTGAATGTCGACGAACGCCTTGATGGTCAGCGAACTGGCGTTGATCTGGCTCAGGTCCGCCACCAACGGGATCAGCGCGGTCGGCTTCACCTCGGCCAGCGCGGAAAACAGAATGACGTTGTCCACCAGATCTATCTTGGCGTCGAACACGCCGTCGAAGTTCTGCATGTGCGGCAGGTGCAGCGCCTGGCAGGAATCGCACTCAAAGAAAGAGATGCCCGACTGATCCAGCCAGCGCCGCAACAGCGCCAAATCGGGGACAATGAGTGAATCCATAATAACCAGCCTCACAATATTCAATACGCGAAAAGGCGCATAGCTTACGGAATATTCACCCGATACGCCACGATCAATGCGGCTTAATTCACTAATTCAGATATTGCACGGCGGGAAAAGCGCGCCCCCGCCCCGTCAACCGCCGGATTTCAGGCGAAAGCCCGGCCGGCCGCGCTGCTCAATGTATTCGATCATCATGCCGGCGATGTCCAGCCCGGTGGTGGTTTCCACCCCTTCCAGCCCCGGCGACGCGTTGACCTCCATCACCAGCGGGCCGCGCTCGGCGCGCAGGATATCCACCCCGGCGACGTCCAGCCCCAGCGTGCTGGCCGCTTTCACCGCGATCGCCCGCTCCCTGGCGGTGATGGTCACCTTGCGGGCTGTGCCGCCGCGGTGCAGGTTGGAGCGAAACTCGCCGGGCTTGGCCTGCCGTTCGATGGCGGCCACCACCCGGCCGCCGACCACCAAACAGCGCACGTCGCGCCCCTGCGCTTCACGCACGTACTCCTGCACCAGGATATGGGCGTTCAGCCCGCGAAAGGCGTCGATCACGCTTTCCGCCGCCTGGCGGGTTTCCGCCAGCACCACGCCGATGCCCTGCGTGCCTTCCACCAGCTTGACCACCAACGGCGCGCCGCCGACCAGCTCGATCAGATCGCCGGTATCGTCCGGCGAATGGGCAAAGCCGGTAATCGGCAGATCGATGCCCTGCCGCGCCAGCAGCTGCAGCGAACGCAGCTTGTCGCGGGCGCGGGTAATGGCCACGGATTCGTTTAGCGGGTAGCTGCCGAGCAGCTCGAACTGGCGCAGCACCGCCGTGCCGTAAAAGGTGATGGCGGAGCCGATGCGCGGGATCACCGCATCGTAACGCTCCAGTTGGCGGCCGCGATAATGAATGGTCGGCGCCGCCGGATTGATGTTCATGTAGCAGGAGAGCGGATCGATGATATCGATGCTGTGCCCGCGATCTTCCGCCGCTTCACGCAGCCGCTTGCATGAGTAGAGCGTTCCGTCGCGAGAAAGAATGGCAATTTTCACTCGTCACCCCAAAGGCCAACGCCTGCCCGGCAGGCGGGTTAGCGGCCGCGGCGCTCAGGCGCGCGGATCGCTGTCCTGATTATCTTTCGATTGCGGTTTGCGGCGATCGTTTTCCGGCGGCAACCCGCCGCGCATCAGCGGCCCGAAGCCCTGCACCACGCGCCACACCAGAAACGCCGCCGCCGGCACCATCAGCGCCACGCCGAGGAAAATCATGCCGACCGCCGCCTGCTGCGAAGCCAGCCAGCCCGGCAGCTGCAGGTGGCCGTGAATGCTGAGGTAGGCCAGCACCAGCATCACGATGCCCAGCCCTTCCAACACCAGCACCGGGCGCGGTAAGTCACCGAATGAACGCATATTTTTCTTCTCCAGAAGGTCTGCCTCCAGTGTAGTGAATTCCCGTCGGCGGCGACAGCCCCGGCCGACTAATTGGTTACATGAATCAAACTAACAGGTAATTCCTGCTTTTTTTTCACCGCCTCAACGGGCATAGTAGGCGCCATCTGACGCAGGTAATGACTTTTTCGGTGACGGGATGTCGTTGCGGTAGCGAACAATTTATTGAAAATCCAATTAAGGAGCGTTGCATGTTTGCAGTAATCTTCGGGCGTCCTGGCTGTCCTTATTGTGTCCGCGCTAAAGAACTGGCGGAAAAACTGACTGAAGAACGCGACGATTTCAACTTCCGTTACGTTGACATCCACGCGGAAGGCATCACCAAGGCCGATCTGGAAAAAACCGTCGGCAAACCGGTCGAAACCGTGCCGCAGATCTTCCTGGATGAGAAGCACATCGGCGGTTGCACCGATTTCGAAGCTTACGCCAAAGAACACCTGAACCTGTTCCAGTAAGTTTTTGAACGACAAAGACAAAAAAGGCGCTTAACGCGCCTTTTTTTATTGCCGCTGCCGCCGGTGCAGCTGCTGCAGCGTCTGCAACAGGCCGAGGGCGAACAGCATCAGCATCGCGCCGAACACGCACCAGAACACCGCGCTGGTGGCGTACGCCAGCTCCTGCCAGAACGAAGAAGACGGCGTCAGCCAGAAGTGGCGGATCAACAGGCACAGCGGCAGCGCATACAGCGCGCCGAGCAGCGGGCAAAGCAGCCGCTTGCGGCTCGACAGATAGCTGGCGATCGCACCGGGGATCACAAACAGCAGCAGGCCGGTTTCGCCGTGGTGCTCATGATCCGTGCTGCCGAACAGGCCGGTTTGCTGGCCGAGAAACACCAGGCTGAACAACAGAAAACAGCTGAGAATGCCCAGCCAATATCTATAACTCGTCATGCGAATTCTCCCCCGCCCAATTACCGCATCAATAGAAATCGGCCCGCTCATCCGCGCGGTGACGCTGAACCGAATTTTTTCCTTGGTCAAAAGAGAGTTAAATGCGCACGGCGGCGCAGGAAATCAGCTTTCTGTGCTGGCTGTCATCGGTCATAGCGTCTAGAATGAACGCCGCCGAACGATGGTTCGCTTCGCCTTCCGCTGGTGGTGATTTATAACGTCGTTTTAAGGCTGAATCTATCTCTTATAGTTATCTATATCAAGCACTTACTGGTAAACAATAAGTTATCCTCCGTGAACATAAACGTCGCTAGTTTGTTAAACGGTAACTACATTCTGTTACTGTTCGTGGTACTCGCACTGGGGCTGTGCCTCGGTAAACTCCGTCTGGGCTCCGTCCAACTCGGTAATTCCATTGGCGTTTTGGTGGTTTCGCTGCTGCTCGGCCAGCAACACTTCGCCATTAACACCGAGGCGCTGAATCTCGGCTTCATGCTGTTTATTTTCTGCGTCGGCGTGGAAGCCGGGCCCAACTTTTTCTCGATTTTCTTCCGCGACGGCAAAAACTACCTGATGCTGGCGCTGGTGATGGTCGGCTCGGCGATGGTGATCGCCATCGGTCTCGGCAAACTGTTCCACTGGGACATCGGCCTGACCGCCGGCATGCTGGCCGGCTCGATGACCTCGACGCCGGTGCTGGTGGGCGCCGGCGACACGCTGCGCAACACCATCGTCAACGGCCCGGCGCTGCTGGCGGCGCAGGATCATCTGAGCCTTGGCTACGCCCTCACCTACCTGATCGGTCTGGTCAGCCTGATCTTCGGCGCGCGCTACCTGCCGAAGCTGCAGCACCAGGACCTGTCCACCTCTGCCCAGCAGATCGCCCGCGAACGCGGCCTGGACACCGACAGCCAGCGCAAGGTCTACCTGCCGGTGATCCGCGCCTACCGCGTCGGCCCCGAACTGGTGGCCTGGGCCGACGGCAAGAACCTGCGCGAACTGGGCATCTACCGCCAGACCGGCTGTTACATCGAACGCATCCGCCGCAACGGCATTCTGGCCAACCCGGACGGTGACGCGGTGCTGCAGGTGGGCGACGAGATCTCGCTGGTCGGCTACCCGGACGCCCACGCGCGGCTGGATCCGAGCTTCCGCAACGGCAAGGAAGTGTTCGATCGCGATCTGCTCGACATGCGCATCGTCACCGAAGAGATCGTGGTGAAGAACAGCAACGCGGTGAACAAGCGCCTGAGCCAGCTGAAGCTGACCGACCACGGCTGCTTCCTCAACCGCGTGATCCGCAGCCAGATCGAAATGCCGATCGACGACAGCATCGTGCTCAACAAGGGCGACGTGCTGCAGGTGAGCGGCGACGCGCGCCGGGTGAAGAGCGTGGCGGAGAAGATTGGCTTTATCTCGATCCACAGCCAGGTGACCGACCTACTGGCGTTCTGCGCCTTCTTCATCATCGGCCTGCTGATCGGCCAGATCACCATTCAGTTCAGTAACTTCTCGTTCGGCATCGGCAACGCCGCCGGCCTGCTGATGTCCGGCATCATGCTCGGCTTCCTGCGCGCCAACCACCCGACCTTCGGCTACATTCCACAGGGCGCGCTGAACATGGTGAAAGAGTTCGGCCTGATGGTGTTTATGGCGGGCGTGGGCCTGAGTGCCGGCGCCGGCATCGGCCACAGCCTGGGCGCGGTCGGCGGCCAGATGCTGATCGCCGGGCTGATCGTCAGCCTGGTGCCGGTGGTAATCTGCTTCCTGTTCGGCGCTTACGTGCTGCGCATGAACCGCGCCCTGCTGTTCGGCGCCATCATGGGCGCCCGCACCTGCGCGCCGGCGATGGAGATCATCAGCGACACCGCGCGCAGCAATATCCCGGCGCTGGGCTATGCCGGCACCTACGCCATCGCTAACGTGCTGTTAACGCTGGCGGGTTCACTTATCGTGGTGCTATGGCCGGGGATACTCGGCTGATCGATTAGCGGGAGAGATGGTTCGGCGATAAAAATATTTTGATTTTTTTGTCGCCGGCCAGAACTTTCGTTGGGGGCCGCAGTCTGAATTAGTGCCACTGCTTTTCTTTGATGTCCCCATTTTGTGGAGCCCGATAATCCCGCCTTTTAGGTTCAAGATTATCGGGTTTTTTGTTGCCTGAAACAGCCCGCAATACCTGCTGTCGCTGCCTCGTCGTCAGACATAAAGCATCCTGCCTCTGGGTGTCGCTTACGCCAGCATCCCCATCAATGTGCAGGTTTCAAAATAGAAACGCTGCTTGTGGGTTCGCCACTGTTCGGTGGCGCCAAAAACGGCTCTTAACAGCACCACTCTCGTCACCACCGGCTGGGTGCTCTTTGGTGGCTCATTCCATCATCTTCCTGTATGTCATCACGTCATGGAAGTGCACTGGGGGAAGTGCCAGCATTGTCCGCCATGAGACTCGAGGCGAACTAATCCACCTGTTTTATTTTTTCTTTAATTTTAATTAGCTTTTTTATGTACGCATTGCTCTTATCCCCTTTGGCTATTTCCGCAGAAATCAGAGAGAGGAAGCTGTCATTAAAATCATCTTTGGCTAAGGGGTTAGCGCCATGAGCCAAAAGAACCTCAATGTGCTCAGGGCAACTGTTATACAGCGCATTAATTAATGGCATTCGGCTCATAGCGCCTTTGATATTAACATCAACTTGGTATGCAATTAATATCTTTAATGTTTCGGTGTTCGCCGCATCAAAACTTTCAAATATAATGGGTTGATTATGAACCTTATCTCTGGCATTTGGAGAGAGCCCGCCCTCTAACATAGCTTGTATCCATACGCCTTTATTCGCCTTCATAACAAATTCAGCTGGGCTACTTCCCCCCTCAGCTCTTAGCTGCAGTGGGTCTGCTCCCGCCTTGACCAGATCCGTAATGATCTTGAGCCGCTCTGGCGTGTTCTTGTCAAAGATAGCGTTATTTATCGCCCAGAATAATAACGTCATCTCCGCCTTGGCCGGCCGATTTAACGTTTCTTTGCTTACCGTCGGTAAAATCTTATCCAGCTTTTGCCTGTCACCCTCGTAGATGATCTTGGCGATGTCCAGCTGCTTCCCTTCAAAGTAATCCTGTGGTTGTAGATCCCTACCTTGTTCGCATCCCTGCATCATGAGCATCGACAGCAACATGATAATGATAAGAGCGCTGTGCCTCATGCCATCTCCATTTTTAACATAACCACGGCCCAACTTTGCTTTATTACCGTATCAGTATCCCTCTACACCCTTGGGATACTGAGAACGGCTTATTTACTGACAGGGAGAGGCGGCCATTTCCCGCCACGCTTAATTAGCTCGTCTCTGATGCGCTCAAGAGACTCTTTCGCCTCACTGCCGTCCTGACTCCTATTAATCAGCCGTTGCAGTTGATTGCCCATCGTCCAACCCGAGTTGCCTCTTATATCGCTATCGGCACCTTTTTCTAAAAGAAGAATGACGTGGTCATAGGAGTGATAGTCTAAAGCATCGATGAGCAGCGTATCACCCAGTGAATTTCTTATATTTATATCAGCACCATGCTCCAACATGACCTCTAATGTTTCTGTGTTTTTTGCAAAGATGCTATTAAATATAATGGGTTGATTATGAACCTTATCCCTAGCATTTGGAGAAAGTCCGCCCTCTAACATAGCCTGTATCCAGATGCCTTTATCCGCTTTCATAACAAATTCAGCTGGGCTACCTGGCGTGTTGGGTTGAGGCTGTAAAGGATCTGCGCCGGCTTTTACCAAGTCAGTGATAATTTCCAGCCTTTCAGGTGTGGTTTTATCATAGATAGCATTGTTTATTGCCCAGAACAATAAGGTCATTTCTTCCTTAGCTGGACGATTTAAGATCTCTTTGTTTACTGATGACAACAGTTTATCCAACTGCGGCCTATCACCATCATAAATGGCTTTGGCAATGTCCAATTGCTGACCGTCAAAATAATCCTGCGGTTGTAAATCCATACCTTGTTTGCACCCCTGCATGATGAGCGTAGACACTACCATCGTGATAATGAGTATGATTTTTTTCATATTCTTCCCTTGATTGTGGCAATGTCATCGTCTTTTTCATTTTCAATGCATTGTATCGCCTGGTCTATACCGTGCTTATCCAGCAGTGAGCCTGTTCCACCGGGAAGCGTGTGTTTAACCCCTACGGCGTCAGGAGCCAACATGGACAACCGCTCTTTCGCCATCACCGCGGGCGGATAAAAATTGAGGTCTTTAGCATCCTCCCACAAATCAACCTCCTGCAGCTTAGTCAATAGCTCCCCTTTTACGCGATACGCCTGAATATTATCGGCGCTACCTATTATCGAACCGCCGTATTTTCCTACGGTTCCCGCATGCAATCCAGCGGCATTAAACGTCCAAGCTGGCTTGCCGCTGGCCATGGAGGCAGCAGACGCCATGCCACCGCCTAATGAATGACCTGCAACGTCGATATTGGATACCTTTGAAATTTTATCGCCAATACCAACCGCTTTTTTGTAGTATTCAGAATTAAGCCCTATTCCCTGAGCACCGTTGTTTTTCCAGTCACTGAGATTTTTAATGCCTGATAAGTCACCCCTTATTAAGGCTTTTTGGGTTGCGCGGCTTATTCCCTCCGGGAATTCTGGTGCCCGCGATCCGCGGAATACCACCGTCGGGTTCATCGCCTTGCCAAAGACACTTTCGTCTGGCTGATAAACTCGGGCTAAAAAGTCAGGATTCATTGGTTTGTCATAAAGCATGTTACTGCTCAAACCAAGCCGGCCCAGCGCCCCATCATTGTTACTGATGTCCTTCCAACCCTCAGGGATGTCTATCGTGTCCTTGAGTGGGTTAGTGGTCTTGTAAACATTCTCAGCCAGCTTCGCCTTTTCGACCGCGACGTTGTTCTCCGCCAATCGCTGTGCCGCCATACGCGCATCCGGGTAAATGCTGCGGTTGCCTCGCCCTATGAGGTACTGACGTTCTTGCCAGCGTTCTGCCTAGGTCATCGGACGGATGGCCTGTACCGTGGCGGCAACGGTTGCCACTGCGGTAGCGATAGCTTGCTGCAGAGGGGGATTCCGGGTCGTATTCTGCCTCGCCGGCAGCACCGTCGGTTTTGCCCGCCGGCCATAGCGGCTGACCATTTCTTCATAGCGGGCGATCACGCGCCCAGTTGGATAAAAGGCAGGAAGAGAGCTGCCGGGATAGCGCTGTAATCGGCCTTCCGCGTCGACGTAAAACGCGAATTTCGTCGGCGTCCAGGCGCCCATTCCCTCATCAATCGCCAGCAAGCCGCCCCGATTGAGATCATCGAACACGCTGCGCTTCACAATCGCGTCCTCACGATAACCGGTGACGCCAATACCGGATTGAGTATTGCGGGTTATGGAGTACCGGCTGCTTATCGATATGCCGGCTGCGCCGCCGAACAGATAATGCCGTTCCAGCTCATGGTGCGCTTGTGTCGGGGTGAGTATCCGGGAGAAACTTTCCGGCGCCGTGTGTTCAGAAAAGAGAGAGCAGCTTCATACGGCACCAGCCCGAACGTCACTTCCCTGAGGCGGCGTTCCGGCCCCTTTCCTTGTCACCTCGCCGAGATTTAGCGAACGATAACGCATTGGATATCCTTATCTTGCAGGTCACTGCATGTTCGTGAATGTTCGAAAAACTAGCACAATTCAGCAAAGATTGCTTTGTTGTCTTGCTGTTCACACCGTAACACCCGGTGGAGAGAATTCATGTAATGGTGTTTTTCGGCAGCGGCGTCTGGCATACGCCGTAGGAAAATAAATCTCAGATAAAAGCCTGGCGGAAAATCAGAAGGGATACAGAGAAAAAGAAAAATGGCACACCCGACGTTGCTGGGCTGCTTTTGCTGCGCCGGCCACAGGCCGGCGCAGCAGCACCCGTTTAGAACCGCTGTTTAATAGGTTCATCACTGTTCAGGTTGCCGTTGGCCTGCGCTTCCCCGCAGGTGGTGGGGCCAAAGGCCACCACTTTGCCGTCGCTGTTTCTGAAGCCGACGTAGAACGGCGTCACGGTGCCGTTCGGCAAGCGGTGGTTATAGTCGTGGCACACCCCCAGGCCGTTCAGCGTCGGCCGGGTGGCGATCGGCGCGCCGAAATCCCGACTGACCGAGCGCTTGTCGGCGCCGACGTGAAAGGCCTCGGCGATCTTTTGATCGCGCAGCAGGCTGAAGGTATCGCAGCCGGTTAACAACAGGCTCACCGCCACAACGGTACTCCCTAACCCTTTACTCATTTTTCACTCCCTCTATATATATTGAATCTGGCGGCAATCACGCTGTTTTGCCGGGTAAACGTCGGCGAGCGCCCAAGGGCGTGCCTGCTCGCAAGAGCATTAAAAAAGAGAAGCCATACAAATTAATGATTCAACGAATGAGATAACCGCCCCATCGCCGTGGAAAGAACCGGATGGCGACGCGTTACAGTTTGCGGATCACATTGCCAATCAGGCATTTCACGGCGTTGACTTGCGCCGTCAGCCCCGGCTTGTCGGCGGGAAACACGCCGTCCAGCGCTGCGGTACCGACGGTGAAGCCAACCGCATTGCCCGTCACCACGGCGGCGATGCGCTCTTCCCGGTCGATAGACCCGGCGATATAAACCGGTTTGTCGACCGCATCGCACACCCGCCGAATCAACGTCGGCACGTCGCCGGCAAAGCGGTAGGCCAACAGATCCAGCCCTGTCACGCCCGGTAAAGCGGCGCGCTGGCGGGCGCTGGCGACAATATCGTCAATGTCACCTTCCAGCACGCTGGGGTGGCCGCTGATGCGGCCGGCGAACGGGTAGTAGCGAAGGCCAGACTGACGAATGATCGGCAGCACGCTTTCCGGGCGCGTTCCCCCCATCAATACATCAACGCCCAATTCCAGCGCCGCGCGCGCCGAATTCATCTCGCTTTCCTCATCCAGGCTGACCACTTCCAGGTACGCGGTGGCGCCGCCGGCGTGGATCGCCTGCGCCAACTGTTTGAGTTGATCCAGCGGCAGGCCGATATCCTTAAAGCCGATATGCTTCACGCCGGCAGCCAGCACTTCTGGCAGCCGCGCTTGCGCATCGGGCACCGTGCTGTCGTTGCGCGTCAGCATGAAAATAAACTCGGGTGTGTGCATGGTGTTTCCTTATTGTCTTCAGGTGATATGAGTTATTGGGCGCGCAGCATTTTTTCCGCCTGCCGGAAGGCGTACAGCAGGCTGGCGTGTTCCGCCCGTCCGCTGCCCGCAATATCGAACGCCGTACCGTGGTCGACCGAGGTGCGGATAAACGGCAGGCCGACGGTGACGTTAACGCCGTGATCCACCCCGAGATATTTCACCGGGATCAGGCCCTGGTCGTGATATTGGGCGACCACAATGTCGAACTCCCCGCGCCGGGCGCGCATGAAAACAGTATCGCCGGGCCAGGGGCCGCTGACGTCCAACCCCTGTTCCCGCGCCAGGGCGATGGCGGGTACGATGACGTCAAGATCTTCGCGGCCGAACAGGCCGTTTTCACCGGCGTGCGGATTCAGGCCAGCCACCGCAATGCGCGGTTTCGCTATGCCCAACGCCCGGCAGGCCGCTTGCGCCAGATGAAACGCGCGCAGCTCGTTTTCCACGGTCGCCGCGTCGATGGCGTCCCGCAGCGAAACGTGAATGGAAACCAGGATCACCCGCAGCTCGTCATTGGCCAGCATCATGGCGAAGTCCTGGGTGCCCGAGCGCGCCGCCAGGATCTCGGTGTGCCCCGGATAATCGATCCCCGCCAGGCGCATCGCTTCCTTGTTCAACGGCGCGGTGACGATGCCGGCGATGCGCCCCGCCAGCGCCAGATCGATGGCGGCAACCACCCAGGCATAAGACGCCGCGCCCGCGCGCTTATCGAGCCTGCCGAGGGGCAAGTCCGCCGGCAGCGCAACGCCGGCGGAATAGACGGCGGTCTCCCCCCGCCGCCAGGCTTCGTCCCATCCCGCCAGCAAGGCGGGCAGTTCGCGGATAGGCAGCGTCAGCCCCAGACTGGCCGCCGCGCGCGCCAGGGCGCCGGCATCGCCAATCACCACATAAGGCGTGCTCAACCGCTCTATGGCCGCCAGTTTGGCAATGATCTCCGGCCCGATGCCGGCGGGATCGCCCATCGTTATCGCCAGCGGCAAGGTGGAAAGGGTCATCGTTCTTCTCCTTCTCGGTCAGCGCGCAACCGGGTTACGCAGTTCAACAACGTACCGGCCCGGCCGAAACCGCCCGCCTTAGTGGCGAACGGCAGCCTGCGGCCCGGCAGATTTAACAACCCGAAAGGCACGCCGGCTTCCACCTCACCGAACAGCGTCAATGAGCCGGCCGCCATGGCGTCGACGATACGCCGCGCGGTATCGCCGCCGGTCGCCACCAGCCCATCGAAGGCTGGCGTGCAACGGCTGACGACCGCGCCCAGCGCAGCGGCATGGTCCGCCGCACCCGCTCGCGACCGGGGCGACATCAGGCAAACCACATCGGCGCGCGCAAACGCCGTTCGCACCTCTTGCGCTACCGCCTCGGGATCGGCCGCTTCAGGCAGCGTAACCAGCACCGCACCCGCCTGCCGCAGGCTTGCCAGCTGGGCGTCATTCGCCGGATGCAGGCTGCCAATCGCCACCAGCACTTTGCTGGCTCTCAGCGGCGGTTGAGCGGGCGCCGCGTTCTCCTTAGGGGACAACGCACGCGACAGCGCCGCCGCCAGGCCCGGCGATCCCACCCACACCACCGGTTCGGCAATGCCGATCCGCCTCACGACCTCATCCAACTCGCCGTTGTCTGCGGCGTCGAATACCTGAAAACGCGTCGGCTCCAGCCCCGCCATGCGCTCCATGACGTAGCCGGTGACGATCGGGTTCTTCGGATCGCGCGCAAAAGCGGTCTGCTCCAGCGCGACGCCGTCGACGTATTGCCGGCCGCCCACCGTGGTGCGGCCGGCATCCGGGAAGGCCGGCGCGACGATGGCGAGACGGCGCCCGCTGCCCGACAGCGCCCCGCGCGTTTCCGGCCCCAGATTGCCGCGCAGCGTGGAATCGATCGTTTTGTATATGAGGCGCGCCGGCTTCACACTGGCGGCGGCATGGCGAAAACGCCGCTCCGCCTGCTCCGGCGAAACGAAGCGGGAATCTAAATCGAAGGCGACGATCTCCGCGCCCTGCAACGCGGCATCGGGCAGGCGCAGCATGACGCAGGCGCTCAGTCCGCGTGCGGCGAACGGGGCCGCGCCGTCGAGCGCGCTGGTAAGATCATCGGCGAGAATGGCAATCATCGCAGTTACCCGTAAGTGGAAAGTGATGCACACTTTGGCGGATTTGGCTGGCAATAAAAAACGATTTGCGTAGTATCGATGATTGATAAAAACTCAATCAAAAGGGGGCGCAGTGCGTCAACGAAGGTTGCCTAACCTGGCGGTATTACGGGCTTTCGAAGCTACGGTGCGGTACGGCAGCGTGTCGAAAGCCGCCAAATCACTCAACGTCACCGACGGCGCCGTCAGCCGTGCGGTGCGCGAATTCGAGCAGACCCTGGGATTCGCGCTGTTTCAGCGCACCAGCCGCATGGTGCATCCGACGCCGCAGGCGCAAGAGCTGGCGAGCGAGATCGGCCGGGGGCTGGACAACCTGCAATCGGCGATCGACCGCGCCTGTCGGCATCATCAGAATCGCCCGTTGGTGGTCTCCTGCGAGCCGACCTTTCTGATCCGCTGGCTGATCCCGCGACTGGCCGGTTTACAGCAGGCGGTGGGGAAAGAACGCGATCTGCAGCTGGTCTCCGCCGGCGGCGCCGTCGCCTTCTCACGCGAGGGCATCGATCTGGCGATTCGCCGCAACGATTTCCCGATCGCCGACGACGTGATCGCCCGCCCGTTCCTCAAAGAACGGGTCGGCCCGGTTTGCCGCCGAGAGCATGCCGCGGCGGGGCGTGAGTTGCGTGGCACCCTGCTCCACACCGAGACGCGCCCGCACGCCTGGCGCGACTGGTGCGCCCACAGCGGCTTCGAGATCCAGCCGGGCAACGAGCTGCGTTTCGAACATTTCTATCTCAGCCTGCAGGCAGCGGTCGCCGGCGCCGGTATCGGCATCGGCCCTTTGGCGCTGGTGGCGGATGACATCGTCAACGGCGCGCTGGTGGCGCCATATGGCTTTGCGCCTGACGGGACGGATTACGTGCTGATGACCCAGGCCGACGGCCAAGAGGATGCGATATTCTCAACGGTGTTGGATTGGCTGATCGTCATGGGGGAAGAAACCGAACGGGCGGTATTGGCGGGCGGAAAGAAAGCGTAACGGGGAAAAGTCTCCGCCTGCCGCGCAGGGCAAGCGGAGCGGCGTCAGGCGGCGATTACTTCTGCTCGGCCTGGCTTACGGTATCTTCGGCTTTCCAGATGCGGTATTTCACTTCCGCGTCTTTCGGCGCATACACCACGATCGGCAGGCGGCTGTTGTAGCGCTGCATCGCGGCGTCGCCCAGGTTGGCGGCGATGAATTGCTTGGTCTTGGTGTTGTCCGGGCAGCCCATCATGGTCGAGGCCGGTTCAGAGAGCTTCTCCAGCACCAGATAATCGTAGCCCCAGCCGGACAGGGTTTTGGTTTCCAGCGTGCCGCCGATCATGTGGCGGTTGCAGTCCACCTCCAGCGTCTTGCCGATCAGCAGCTCCACCTTGTAGTTCTCTTCGTGCTCTTGCTTCGGCAGGTAGATCACCTGGCGGTTCATGCCCTTCTCGGCTTTCGGGTAAGGCGCGACCTTTTCCAGCGGCTGTTTGCTGATATCCGCGTCATCGCCAGAGGTAGCCGCCATAGCGCCGGCGGAAACGGCCATCAGCAGGCCGGAAAATACAACGGATGCCTTGTTCATGTTTTATCCCTACACTTTTTGTCAAATAATCCGCCTATAAACTAATACACTACCGCCAAGCCCGCCACAGGTTTAATCTTCTTTACAATAGGCGATAAATAGTGACAATCGCCTGATATCGTCGATTAACCGAAGCAATGGCTCAGTGTTTCTTCAGGTTGGCGATATAGGCCTTCACCACCTGATAAACATAATCCTGGCATGCCAGCCCGGTTTGCGGATCGTATTTGCCCTGATTGGTGATGTTGTTGGACAACACGCGAATGCCGACGAACGGCACCTTGAATTCGGCGGCGATCTGCGCGGCGGAGGCGGTCTCCATCTCTTCGACCGAAGTTTGATAGCTGTCGTGGAAATAGCGAATGCGGTCCAGCTCGCTGTTCCACACGTCGGCCGAGCCGATCACCCCTTCCACGACCTTGCCCTGTCGGTAATCGCCCTTAACGCTTTGCGCAATCGCCAGCAGGTTGGGGTCAGCGGGAAACTGACGCAGGCTGTGCGCCTTTTTGTCCTCGCCGGCGCTGCCTTTGGAAGCCAACAGATCCATCGGCTGCCACTGCCGCGAGTCGCTGCCTGCCCCCAACGCCTTGGCCGGCGTTTTGAACGCCCCGAGATTGACCGAGTATTTGCCCAACACGATGTCATATACTTTCAGTGCCGGATCATGGCCGCCGGCGGTGCCCTGGTTGATGATCGCCACCGGATGGAACTGCGTGGCGGCGATCGCCGTGGCCGCCGCGGCGTTGGACATGCCCTTCAGCGTCTCCGACACCACCACCGGGTAGCCGTCTACGGTGCCGTGCCAAAAGCGCCAGCCGCCAATCTGCTCCTCGCGCGGGTCTTCCAACCGCTGGGCGAAATGTTCCGCCTCCACCGGCATGGCGCCCTGCACCACGATCGGCCCGGCGGCCGCAGGCTGGCCAAAGCTCAGCGGAGAAAAGACCGCACCGGTGGCCGCCAACAGTAAGACACGCGCTTTATTCTGCATCACCACATTCTCATCCCGAAAAAAGCAAACGATTACCTTAGCCGAAGGCGGTGGCCTCGGATAGGGTTTTCTTACCGGCGGACTAAGGTTTTCTTAAGACGGAATGATTACAGTGGCGCTATTCAATCCTGCCACCGAGCCTGCGCGTGAATCCAGAATCGTCATTAAATCAATCCTCAACGGCACCGCAAATTAAGACAACCGCCCTTTACTCCCTGCCGGCATCCTTTTACCGTTGGCAGGTTTTTGGCCTGCTGATCAGCGGCCTGCTGTTCCTGTGGCTCTCCCGCAGCGAACAGCTGGACTGGGCGATCAGCAACCTTTGGTACGATCCCGCCAGCGGGCATTTCCCGTGGCAAAACAATGATTGGCTGGATCTGATCAACCACCGCCTGCTGAAGCAAATAGTGATCGTCGGGGCGGTACTGACGCTGTTTTGGGGCATCTATCGCCGCAGCGCGCGCCTGATCGTCAGCATGTTGCTTCTCGGCATCGGCCCGCTGGTGGTGGGCATTCTCAAGGCCACCAGCGCGCACTCCTGTCCGTGGGATCTGATCGAGTACGGCGGCAAGGCGATGTCCTTCCCGTTGTTCGGTGCGGTGCCGGCGCTTCCGGGCCCCGGCCGCTGTTTCCCCGGCGGGCACGCCTCGAGCGGTTTCGCGGTCATGGCGTTGTTTTTCCTGTTTTATCCGCAGCGCCCGCGCCTGGCCTGGTGGTGCTGGTGCGGCGGCATTGCGCTCGGCATGCTGATGGGCTTTGGTCAGATCATGCGCGGCGCACATTTTCTTACCCATAACCTGTGGGCGGGTTGGTGGGTTTGGTTAAGCCAGTTGGTTATTTATTGGATGGTTAGCGGCTATTGGTGCCGCAAGATGAGGTAACGGTTATGGAGCAGTTAAACCATGTTCTTTTCGCCTGGATCAATGCGACCCCGGCGTCTCCCGAGTGGATGATTGATTTCGCCACCTTTTTGGCGCGCGATCTGATCATTATCGTGCCGCTGCTGATCGTCGGCCTGTGGCTGTGGGGGCCGCAAAGCCAGCTGGTTTCACAGCGCGAAGTGGTGGCGAAAACCACGATCGCGCTGCTGTTCGCCATGCTTGCCGCCTCCACTATCGGCGCGCTGCTGCCGCATGAGCGTCCATTCGTCGCCGGCGTGGGGTATACCTTCCTGGCGCACGCGCCGGACAGCTCGTTCCCGAGCGATCACGGCACCGCCATCTTTACCTTTGCGCTGGCGTTCCTGTTCTGGCACCGAGTCTGGTCCGGTGCGCTGCTGATGATTGTCGCCGTCGGCATCGCCTGGTCACGCGTTTACCTCGGCGTACACTGGCCGCTGGATATGGTCGGCGGTTTCCTGCTCGGCCTGGTCGGCTGCCTGTTCGCCCAGCTGGTGTGGAATCTGTTCGGCGATCCCCTCGCCGACAAGCTGTCGCGCCTGTATCGTTTCCTGTTCGCCTTCGCCATTCGCCGCGGCTGGGTGAAAGAGTAACCGTACAACATGACCGGGGCATTACCGCCCCGTGATTTCACACCGCGCCGGTGGTCACGCAGAACGCACGCGTTTTTCCCGCTCCCAGCATCACCCCCGCCTCACCCTCTGGCACATTCGGGCGGCAGTTCGCCGGCTGAACAAAGGCCAGCAGCCGCCGGTTGCCCTGAACGGCGATGCGCCGCAGGCCATAGTTGAACTGCCCGGTAGCGAAGCGCGTCACATAGCGCCGGCCTTGCGGCGTCAGCATAAAGAACTCGGCCTGATCCACATAGCGCGTCAGATCGTCGGAGCACAGCAGTTCTTGCCCGATCGCATCCCCTAACAAAGCCGGCGTCGGCAGATTCTGGCGGAATACCGCGTCGGGAATGCAATCATAGTTGAGGCGACACACATAGCGCAGCGGCTGCGGCCGCTCGGCCAGGTTAGTGACCTTCATCTCTATGGCGAACTGCGCGCTCTGGGCTGCCAAACGCAGCGCCGGGCCGATGCGCCAACGCCCGCCCAACCGCTCGCCTTCGCCATGCAACGTCAGCTCATCGCCCGTCAGCTGCAGCCACACGCGCTGCATCTGCAGCGGCGCGCCGTCGTGGCTCGGCCAGGCGGGGCAGAACGCCGCGTCGTCAGCGCGCTTTCTCCCGAGACCGCGGGCGCTGCGGCGGCCCGATTTCAATGAATAACCGTCAAACTCGGCGTCCCAAATCGCCAGACCCTCATACGGCAAGACCGTCAGCGCGCCGCGGCAGTTCGCCAGCGTCAGCATCGGCCCGCGTTCTGCGCAGCGATGCGCGCTCACCGCGAAATCCGCATTGCGGAACAGTTCCTGCCGATGCGCCCCGAAAGCTTCAGGATCCAGTTCGATGTTGATCTTCATCTTTTTTCCCTCGACGTTGCGCCCGCGCAGGCCGCGAGCCGCTAAATGTTATTTAAATAACAAAACCCCACCTTTAAGTTATACGTATAACGGCCTGTTCGCGACGATCTCGTCGACATTTTTTAAACATCGCTAGGTTTATCGGTATCTGAATGTTATTATTTTCACATTATCCATCCGGCTTACTGTCTTAACTTCACTAAGGAATCGCGATGACCACCGAAAACATCGATTACGCCAGCTATGTTGACCACACCCTGCTGGCGATGGACGCCACCGAACTGCAGATCGCCAAACTGTGCGAAGAAGCGCAGCAGCACAACTTCTATGCGGTATGCGTCAACTCCGGCTACGTGCCGCTGGCGGCCCAGTTGCTGCAGGAAAGCACTGTGAAAGTCTGCTCGGTGATCGGTTTCCCGCTGGGCGCCGGCCTGACCGTCGCCAAAGCCTTTGAAGCCAAAGCGGCAATCGCCGCCGGCGCGCAAGAGATCGATATGGTGATCAACGTCGGCTGGCTGAAAAGCGGCCTGCTGGACGAAGTGAAAGCCGACATCGCCGCCGTGCGCGAGGTTTGCGCGGCGATCCCGTTGAAGGTAATATTGGAAACCTGCCTGCTCAGCGATGCGCAGATCGTCCAGGTTTGTGAAATGTGTCGCGAACTCGATGTCGCCTTCGTGAAAACCTCTACCGGCTTCAGCACCGGCGGCGCGCGGGAAGAGCACGTCAAACTGATGCGCGAGACCGTGGGCAGCGAAATGGGCGTGAAAGCTTCCGGCGCCGTGCGCGATCGCGCCACCGCCGAGAAGATGATCAACGCCGGCGCCACGCGTATCGGCACCAGCTCCGGCGTCGCCATCGTATCCGGCGCCCAGCCGGCGGCGGGCAGCTACTGATCGTCGGCATGCCCTGACGGGCATAGCCAATACACAACGATGCGGGACAATACGGGCGGCCAATGCGGCCCGATATTGCCCCGCATCGTTGTGTTTAACGCCGGAAACGCCGGCACGCCCTTTACCTCTACTACCTGTGGGAAGACGGATCTATGGAAACGCGGCGCGAAGAACGTATCAACCGGTTAGTTCAGGCGTTAAAACGCGCTGACAAGATCCACCTGAAAGAAGCCGCCGTGCTGCTGGGGGTCTCGGAGATGACCATTCGCCGCGATCTGAGCGCCGAACCGGCGGCGGTGGTGCTGCTCGGCGGCTACGTGGTGACCGATCCACGCAGCAACGGCGTAACCAACTACTTCGTTTCCGATCAAAAAGCCAAGCAGGTGACGGAGAAACGGCGCATCGGCCTGCTGGCGGCCCCCTTGATCAATGAAAACGACACGGTGTTTTTCGACTGCGGCACCACCACCCCGGCGATCATCGACGCCATCGCCGACGAGCTGATCTTCACCGCCGTGTGTCATTCGCTGAACACCTTCCTGGCGCTGCAGGACAAACCGAACTGCAAAGCGGTCCTGTGCGGCGGTGAGTTCAAGCCGAACAACTACATCTTTTCCAGCGTCGGCGGCCGCAACGAGCTCGATCACATCTGCCCGAACATCGCCTTTATCTCCGCCGCCGGCCTCAGCCTGCAGCATGGCGCCACCTGCTTCAACTTCGACGAGCTGGAGATGAAGCATCGCGCCATGGCGATGGCGCAGCAAAAGATCCTGGTGGCGGATCACAGCAAGTTCGGCAAAACCAAACCGGCCTGCATCGGCCCGCTGACGCAGTTCGATCGGGTGATCAGCGACCGCCAACCGGACGCCGACTTCATGGCGTTCTTCAACGACAACGCCATCGCTACCCGCTATTAATTCGCCTTCTGCGCCGTCGAAACCGACGGCGCACCGCTGCAATCCCCTTCTTTCCCCGCCCGAAAATGAACAAATAATGCGCAATCGATTCGCGTTTTTCGCTTATCCGCACGCAACATCAGGTTAATAAAATGCAACAGGTCACCCGGGTGATTATTTTCTCGCAGGCTAAACCCGCTGCCGGCTGGGTAAATTAACGACTATTTATGGCTTTTATATGATAAATCGCGCCAAAGGCCGCGATGTTTAAATAAACGGCGGTTTAAGCGGTTGCAGCAAATATCGCCAATACCTGTTAGGCATCTGTTATTTATATGATGAATGGTTACGCATTTCTATCCGCTAACCACGTAAGTAATTTCCCTTCGTTATTAACGGCGATTTTCATTAAAAACTATTTAAAAACAAATCGATGAATGAAATTTTACTTAAAAATACAATGTGATCCACATCACTAAAACTGCTTAATCCGGGTTTTTCGCTAGATCCAAAACCACGCATAAAATATATTGCTCGGCTTGCTGCTGAGCACAGCGCTTTATCCGGCTAATTATTGTACAAACCGCATAATCGCAGAAATTATTATGAGAGCGTTCTCAGCACAAAATCTTACACAAATGTGCAACAAATGCGCGAAAAATCGATAAAAAAGCAGATAACTGCACATATTGCGCATTTGAGAGCAGGATCACGGTTGTTTCTACTGTAAATCGTTATCTTGCCGCCAACAAAAATCGACAGGCAAAGACCTGTCGGCAGCGGTAACGACTTTTATCGCCCGTGACGGTGAAAAGTCTTTAGTGAATTACCCGGCGCTGTGCCTTGGTAATGAACACAATAAACAACCAGGGGGACGCCAAAACATCCCCGCAAGCAACACCTGATTCTTACCGCAAGCGTTGCCTGAATAGGACGTTTGACGGTTTAACCTTAAGTTTTGCCTTTTAATTTTAAATTCGTGTTCACTTCGGAGATATTTATGGACACTACACAGACCGGCACAATTGCCTCTGCGGCCTCGGGCTCCAGCAGTACCTGGCGTAAAACGGATACCATGTGGATGTTGGGCCTGTATGGCACCGCCATCGGCGCAGGCGTCCTGTTCTTGCCAATCAACGCCGGCATCGGCGGTTTGATTCCTCTGATCATCATGGCCATCATCGCTTTTCCGATGACCTTCTTTGCCCACCGCGGCCTGTGCCGTTTCGTTCTGTCCGGCAAGAATCCCGGTGAAGACATCACCGCCGTGGTAGAAGAGCACTTCGGCATCACCGCCGGTAAACTGATCACCCTGCTGTACTTCTTCGCCATCTACCCGATTCTGCTGGTTTACAGCGTGGCGATCACCAACACCGTCGACAGCTTCATCACCCACCAGTTGGGTATGACGTCGCCACCGCGCGCCATCCTGTCGCTGATCCTGATCGTCGGCCTGATGACCATCGTGCGCTTCGGTGAGCAGGCCATCGTGAAAACCATGAGCATCCTGGTCTTCCCGTTCGTCGCGGTGCTGATGCTGCTGGCGGTGTATCTGATCCCTAACTGGACCGGCGCCATCTTCGAAAACGTGTCGCTGTCCGGCAGCGGTACCGGCATGGGCCACGGCCTGATCATGACCCTGTGGCTGGCGATCCCGGTAATGGTGTTCTCCTTCAACCACTCGCCGATCATCTCCGCCTTCGCCGTCGCCAAACGCGAAGAGTACGGCGCAGACGCCGAGAAGAAATGCTCCCGCATTCTGGCCTACGCACACATCATGATGGTGCTGACCGTAATGTTCTTCGTGTTCAGCTGCGTGCTGAGCCTGACGCCGGAAAACCTGGCGGAAGCCAAGGCGCAGAACATCTCGATTCTGTCTTACCTGGCTAACCACTTTAATAACCCGATGATCGAGTACATCGCGCCGGTTATCGCCTTCGTCGCCATCACCAAATCGTTCCTGGGCCACTACCTGGGCGCGCGTGAAGGCTTCAACGGCCTGGTTGCCAAGTCGATGAAGAGCCGCGGCAAAACCGTCAGCACCGCCAAGCTGAACCGCATGACCGCTATCTTCATGCTGGTGACCACCTGGATCGTCGCCACCCTGAACCCAAGCATCCTGGGCATGATCGAAACCCTGGGCGGCCCAATCATCGCCATGCTGCTGTTCCTGATGCCAATGTATGCCATCCGTAAAGTGCCTGCCATGCGCAAGTACAGCGGCCACATCAGCAACGTGTTCGTGGTTGTGATGGGTCTGATCGCCATCTCTGCTATCGTGTTCAGCCTGCTCGGCTAATCACGTCCGGCCGGCGCCGCTGCGCGCCGGCCCTCCCGCACTCCCCCATTTCCCGTATTCACCGCCTGAAACCTGAAGAAGGAGGCGAGACCATGGTCAGCGTTTTCGATATTTTCAAAATTGGCATCGGCCCATCCAGTTCCCACACCGTTGGCCCGATGAAAGCCGGCAAACAGTTCGTCGACGATCTGATCGCCCACCAGCAGTTGCAGGACACCACCCGCGTGGTGGTCGACGTGTACGGTTCGCTGTCGTTGACCGGTAAAGGCCACCACACCGATATCGCCATCATCATGGGCCTGGCCGGCAACCTGCCGCACGACGTGGACATCGACAGCATTCCCGGTTTTATTCGCGACGTCGAACAGCGCGGCCGCCTGCCGCTGGCCAACGGCCATCACGAGGTGGATTTCCCGCAGCACGGCGGCATGAATTTCCACAGCGACAACCTGCCGCTGCACGAAAACGGCATGCGCATCCGCGCCTTCGCCGGTGAGCGCCTGCTGCACAGCAAAACCTATTACTCGATCGGCGGCGGTTTCATCGTCGACGAAGAGCACTTCGGCCAGTCCGCCGAGGGCGCCACGCCGGTGCCCTACCCGTTCAAATCGGCGCACGATCTGCAGCAGCATTGCAAAGACACCGGGCTGTCGCTGTCCGGCCTGGTGATGCAGAACGAGCTGGCGCTGCGCAGCAAGGCCGATATCGACGCGCACTTCGCCGACGTCTGGCAGGTGATGAGCGCCGGTATAGAGCGCGGCATCAACACCGAAGGCTTGCTGCCAGGCCCGATGAAGGTGCCGCGTCGCGCCGCCGCGCTGCGCCGCATTCTGGTGACCGGAGACAAGAACAATATCGACCCGATGAACGTGGTCGATTGGATCAACATGTTCGCGCTGGCGGTCAACGAAGAAAACGCCGCCGGTGGCCGCGTGGTCACCGCGCCGACCAACGGCGCCTGCGGCATCATTCCTGCGGTGCTGGCTTACTACGACAAGTTCATCCGCCCGGTGAACGCCAACTCCTACACCCGTTACTTCCTGGCGTCCGGCGTGATTGGCGCGCTGTACAAGATGAACGCCTCGATCTCCGGCGCCGAAGTGGGCTGCCAGGGGGAAGTGGGCGTGGCCTGTTCGATGGCGGCCGCCGGGTTGACCGAGCTGCTGGGCGGCAGCCCGGCGCAGGTGTGCATCGCGGCGGAGATCGCCATGGAGCACCATTTGGGGCTGACCTGCGATCCGCTCGCCGGCCAGGTTCAGGTGCCCTGCATCGAGCGTAACGCCATTTCCGCCGTCAAGGCGGTCAACGCCGCACGCATGGCGATGCGCCGCACCAGCGAACCGCGAGTTTGTCTGGATAAGGTGATCGAAACCATGTACGAAACCGGCAAAGACATGAACGCCAAATACCGTGAAACCTCACAGGGCGGGCTGGCGATCAAGGTCGTGGCCTGCAACTGACCGCCACGGCGAGGCACTTAAGGCGCCGGCCGCTCCGATTGGGCCGGCGCCGTCTCAGTGCTGCGCCTTCCCTACCGCAATGCCAGGCTGAATGCCGGCCCGCGCCCCCACGGTGCCGGGACGGGCGCTGTGCCGCAGCCAGCCGTAAAGTTCGGCATTACGCCGGAACCCCATCTTGCGCATAACGCTCATCTTGTGATTGCTGACGGTTTTCACGCTGATGTCCAGCATCCGTGCGATTTGCGTCACTCCCATCTCCCGCGTCATGCAGCGCATGATCTCCTGTTCGCGCAGCGTCAGTCCTCGGTGCTGGCATACGCAGTTCATGCCACAACTCGGCCTGCCCGGCCATTTGCTGCGCCGCTCCAACTCGGCGTTCACCTGATACAGCGCCGATACCAGCGGCGTATCGTGGTAGATGACGCCGGCCTCCAGCGCGCAGCGGGTGCCGGCGGTGCGTTTATGCCGCCCCTCCGGCGTTCGCAACGAGAAATACAGCGTTTGGCGCCCCGCAGCCTGCGCCTCAAAGAAGTGACAAAAACAGCTTTGCACGCCGGGAGGAAAATAGCAGAACACCAGATCGGCTTCGTGAACCTGCTGCGCATCCAGTAACAGCGTGCGCTTGCCGTAAGTGCTGAAGTGCAGCGCCAGAGCCTCCTGCCAACCGGCGCTGAAGTAGCGATTTTCATCAAATAGCGCGATTTTTATCATGGTGTTCATCCCTGCCCTCCCGCCGTGTCGGCTTCCCGTTTAACCGCCTTGGCACCCTTTGCCGGTGCCTGACTGTTGTCGATGCGTAATTCATAAATCATGGTGGCGTTGGGCGGCACCTTCGGCGGATAGCCGGTTTCGCCGTAGGCCAGCGCCGGCGGCACGACCATCGTCAGCGAACCGTGGTTATGCAGATGGCTTATCGCCTCCCGGAACAGTGGCGGATATTCGGACAGCGGTTGCGACAGCACCTTGCCGCTCAGTTCCATATCCTGGATCACCGTGCCGTCGGTCAGTTTCTCCTTCACCACCACATCGACCACCGCCGTTGGCGCCAACGCCCCCTCCCCGGCGTAATCCACCCGATACCAGAAGCCCATCGCCGACGGCTTAACGCCCTTTTGTTGACGGAACTGCGCCAGGTAATCTTCGTCACGCCGCCGCTGTTCGTTAACGCGTTTCTCACGCGCGGCCACGGCGGCGGCATCCGCCTGCGCCGTCAGCGCATTCAGTTCATCCGGCGGCAGCTGCAAACGCCCCGACACGCTATCGATGACGCCCGCCAACAGGCTGTCGCGATCCACCGGTACGCCCCAGCTTTGACGCTCCGCCACTACCCCCTGAATGTCGCGCCCCAGCGCACTGCCCGCCGCGTAGGACAAACGCTTGCGTTTATCCTTCAACTGCTCCGGCGTCATCTCCCATTGCAGCCGCTGATGCAGCGCCAACAGCGCCTCGCGCGCCTGCTGGGTCGCCTTCTGCTCAGCGGCTCGCTTCTGCTCACTCGCTTCCAACGCGGCGCGCAGAGCGTGCAGCGCCTCCTGGTGCTCGCGCTGGCGTTGTGCAAGCGTCTGTGCCGATGCCTGTGCGGCGGACTCCAGCTCGCTGGCGCGCCGTTCGGCCTGCATCGCCGCCGCTTTGGTTTTGGCGGTTTCCTGCGTCGCCTGACGCAGCAGCGCCTCGGCGCGCTGGGCATCGGGCGAACCGCGCCAGGCGGCGCCCAGCCCGGCGATCCACTGCTGCAGCGTTGACGAATCAGGCAACGTCGCGACGGGTGGCGCCGCTTTCTCCGCCCGCAGCGCGGCAAGTTCCTGGCGCAACATCGTCAGTTCCATTCGCTGGCGCGCCAGCTGTTGGTCACGCGCCAATAATGCCTGGCTCAGCGTAAAAGCTTTGGCCGGTGAAGCCGGCTGGTGGGTGTCCAACGGGCGCTTCGCCGGCTCACGCTTTTTTTGCCCCGACGCGCGGTCGGCGGGCGCCGCGTTTTCGCTCTTCGGCCCGGTGCTCTGCCGTTGATACTGTTCGGCAAACTGCAGCAGCGCCGGCACGCCGTCGTCCGCCTGCGCAACGCCGGTGAACAGCAGAGCGACACAGCCGAACAGACGCAGCCTCATTTAACCTGCTCTCCGCGATCCGCCAGCCCGGTCAACACCGCCTGATTCACCCCGGCGCACAGATAGTTGACCTTGTAGCGATACAGCGCATCCACCGTCTCCTGCGTGTCGCCGTTTACCCGGGCGCGCAGATTGGCGTACTGCGAAGCGCCGCTCATCAGGCTGTCGAAGGCCTGTTTATAGCGCTGATATTGTTTCTCGTTGATGGTGCGCAATGCGCCCAGTTGCTGCTGGCACTGCTGCAGCTGCTCGGCCTCACGCTGCTTGCGCAAAGCCTCTTCTGACGGCGCTTGCACAGCCTGATTTTGGGTGTTCACGGCGGGTTTGCCCGATTTTTGGTTTTGACAGGCGGCGGCGCTCAACGCCAACAGGCACAGCAGGCCCATGCGCAGGGTGCGATTGAGGGGCTTTATCATCATTGCGTTTTTTGTCCTTGTAGACGCTTATTCGTATTCCAGCGTAAAAGTGGCCACCGCGCTGAAGGTGCCGCGGCCGATGGTCTTCGTTTGGATAGCCTCCGGTTCCCCCTGCACATAGGCCTGCAGCGTGAGCGTGGTGTTGCCGGCATTCAGGCGGAATTTATCGCTGGCGCGATTGAGCGGCAGCGCCTTGCCGCTGCTGTCCTCCAGCCCGATGCCGATCCCCGAGGCCAGGCTGCCGGCATCCAGCGCCAGCAGGCCGGGCAGTTTGGCGTTCTCGGTGCCGGTAAACGTAATGGCCACCGTATTGCCCAGGCTGAGATCGCACTCGGTCAGGTGCAACGCGAAGGTTTGGCTATGGGTGCGGGTGTTCAGATACAGGTATTTGTCGACGATGGTGCCGAAATCCAGTTGGATATCCTCATCTCCCGGCTGAATGACGCACGGCTCGGCCACCAGCGTCCCGTGAAAGCGCATGTTTTCCGCCGCGTCCGCCGGCGGCGCCATCATGCCGGCCACCATGACCATGCCTGCCCCCAACAGCGCGCTCCGGCGCCGGTTTGTCTCTGTCGCGCGCATGACGCCACTCCCTTTGGTTAGGCTTGCGCCGGCTCGGCGCAAGCGGCGTATTAGTCGTAATAAAGGCGGAAATCGATCGCCGCACGGTAGGCGCCGGCGCTCAGCGTCGCCGGGGTGCGCACCGGCGTCACCGTATACGTCAGGGTGTTTTGCCCCGGCGTCAGCAAGATCGGTTTGTTACGCGCGCCGAGGCGCACCGGCAGGCCGCTGGCATCCGCCAACTGCAGCCCCAAGCCGGTAACGCCGGCGACCCTGACCAGGCTCGGCGCGTCGTCATCCGTCGGCGCGGCAAACGCCACGGACACCGCAGGCTGGCTGCCGCTCCAGGCCAGCACCCCGGTCCAGGCGTCGCGGTTGCTCGCCGGCGCCCGCAGGCAGTCTTTCAGCGTCAGCTCGAACGCCACCGGCGTGCCGCGATCGCCCGGGCGCTGAAAATGCGCCGTTCCCGTCTCCCCCAGCCACACTTCCTGACGAGCGGTGGTCATTTCCAGACTGCAGGCGCTTTCCGTCAACGCGCCGTAGACGTGGAGCGTGCCGTTCGCGCCCTCCACCTCCCAGTTGTCCACCGCCCGAGCCGGCGGCATCAGCACCAGCATCGTGCCCACCGTCAGCGGCACCATCAGCGCGGCCAACACCGTCAGGCCGATAGTGCGTCGCTGATGACGTTCATAGGCTTTTCCCAACAGCATGGGGATATTTCGTTGCATGATTCGTTCACTCCGCTGTGTTCACTCTGTCTTCCCTGCTGGCGTGCGGCTCGTCATTTAGCGACCGGCACGACCTGGCAGGCATTGCCGGCGCAGCGGAAGTTCAACTGCGGCCGCCCACCGTAATCGTTGATGTACGCCAGCGACGGCCCGTTGCCGAGGCTCGCGGCGGAGACGTTCAGCGGGGCGCTGGCCTTCGGCGCCACCATCAGCGGTTCAAAGCCCGCCGCCCCTTTCCCGCCCTTGCCGGCGCTCACCTCAACGATCGTCACGTAATACGGGGTCGGGTTGTTCACCACGTACTTGTCGCCCTGCCGGGTCAGCGTCAGCTGCTCCTGCCACGGTGCGGCATTCTTTTTCGGGGCGAGCGCCGCCGGGCGATAAAACATTTTGATGCGCGTCTGCAGCGCTATCTGCAGCGTGTTCGGCTTATTGCTGCGCGGCGGGATCTCGCGCAGGTTGAAGTAATACAGCGTCTCCCTGTCCTGCGGCAGCTGACGCGCCGCCGGCAGCGACTGGATCTTCACCTGGCTCGGTTTGCCCGGTTCCACCCGCTGCACCGGCGGCAGCACGGTGAAAGGGCTTTGGATCTTGTTGCCGCGATCGTCTTCGATCCATCCCTGCGCCAGATACGGCAACTGTTTGTTCTGGTTACTGATGTTAAGACTGACCGTTTTCAGGTCGCCGTCGAAAATCACGCGCGTGCGATCCAGCGCGATGGCCGCATGGGCGGGCAGGCTGACCGCGCCGATCGTCAACGCGGCGGCGAGCGGGCCCACAAGGAAAACGGTCTTTCTGGTCATAGTCAGATTCATCATGTCTTCACGGTTCCAGTCGGCCGGAAGCGGACGAGCCCGCCCCGGCGGTTTAGCGGCGGAGCGCACTCCGCCGGGTGTATGTCAGTTGGCGTCGGCCGCCGGCTTGTCGCCGGCAAGAGGACGGCAAGGCAGCAGCAACGTGTTCATCAACATTTCGGCCGGCAGCGGCGCCGGCAGCTGGATTTCACACTGCGCCGCGCCGTTCCAGTGCACGCTCATGCGCTCACCGGGATTGAGGCCGGACAGGTAAACGCTGCCGCCGTCATTGATGATGCCGGTCTCCTGTTTGCGGGCATTCAGCACCGTGGCGCCGAACGGCGGCTCGCTGCCGTCCGCCAGCTTGACGATCGCCATCGCCTTCTCGCCGGCAATCACCTCAAACTTGCGGTAGCCGATGGCCCCCTCGGTCAACGTGGCCTGCACCACCGAACGCGTCGCCTCGACGTTGTCGCTCAGGCTGTTGAGATCGATACTGGCCTTGTTGCGGTAGTAGCTGTTTACATCCGCCACCACCGCCTTGCCGTAACGGTTGGTCAGCACCGTACTGCCGTAGCCACGCACCGGCACACCGGCGACGCCTTCGGTATCGAGCAGCAAACGCGTGCCACCCGGCGTATTGACGCGGTGCAGCACCGCCCCTTCCGCCGCCATTGTCAGGCCGCCCTGCGCGCCGATACCGACGGCGCTGTAGCGGCCGGCCTGGTAGCTGGCGTTGGCGTTGATCTGCGCCATGTCGCCCTGATGGCTGTAATAGCCGCTGGCCGTCGCTCCGCTGCGTGCGGCGCCTGCGCTGATCTGATAGTTGTTGTGTTCATCGACCCGGTTGTAGTACCCGACCCGGTGGGCGTTCTCTTCGCGATCGAGCGTCATGTTGTAACTGAGCGTGCCCGCGCTGCCCCAGGGCAGCGACAGCGACAGATACATCCCGTCGTCGTTGCGCTCGTTGTAACGGTTGCGATAGGCCGACAGCGACACGCTGACGTTTTTGAAATCGCCGATGTCGAAGTAGCGCGACACCATCAGGTTGTAACGATCGTTCGGCGCCCGATCCCAGTAGGTTTGGTGGCTGTAGTTGAGATAGGTGCTCAGCCCCAGATCGCGGAACTGTTTGTTGAAGGTGATGGTGTACATCTCCTTGCTCTTGCCGCTGCGCCCCCCTTCGTAACGCGCATCCAGGTAGTCCCCCATGCTCATGAAGTCTTCCTGAGAGAAGCGGTAACCGGCGAAGGTGACCTGGCTGTCGTATTCATCGAAGTTCTTCGAATAGCTCAGCCGGTACGAACCGCCGGTCAGCGTGCCATCCTGCGGCAGACGCGCACGCGACTGCGTGGCATCGAACGACAGCGCCCCCAGCGCCATCAGATCGCGCCCGATCCCCAGCGACAGCGCGTTGTAATCGCCGCCGGCGATGCCCCCGCCGTACAGCGACCAGCCGTTGCTGATCCCCCAGGAGAACTCGCCGGTGCCGAACATCGGCCCGCGCAGATGGTGCCCCCACTCCGACGGCTTGCCCGTCGCCAGCTTGTAACGCACCGTACCCGGCCGCGTCAGATAAGGGATGTTGGCGGTGTTCATCTTGAACTCCTGCACGCTGCCGTCCTGCTCTTCGACGCGCACGTCCAGCTCGCCGGAAACCGCATCGTTGATGTCCTGAATGCGGAACGGCCCCGCCGCCACCTGCGTTTCATACAGCACGCGCCCCTGCTGGCTGACCACCACCTTGGCGTTGGTTTTCGCCACGCCGGTCACTTCCGGCGCATAGCCGCGCAGGTTGGGCGGCAACATGCTGTCGTCGGATCGCAGGCTGACGCCGGTAAAGCGCAGGCTGTCGAAAATGTCGGAGTTCAGGTAATCCTCACCCATTGTCAGCCGCGAACGCAGCGCCGGGATCGCCCGGTAGGCGTAATAGCGGCTCCAGTCGAACTGTTTGTCGGTCGGCTGAGAAGAACCGGTCTGATGGTTGAGGTTGGCCTGCCAGTCGGCGCGCAGACGCCAGGCGCCCAGGTTGGCGCCGCCGGTGCCGTTGCCGCTCAGGCTGTAACTGCTGCCGCCCTTCTGATGTTTTTGCGTTTGGGCGTTGACGTTATAGTCAAACAGCAGCCCAGGAATACCGTCATCCCAGCGCGAAGGCGGGTCCCAGTTTTCCGAGCTGTATTCCAGATAGGCCTGAGGAATGTTGAGATACAGTGAGGAGCTGGCAAGATCGCCGCGGGCTTCCATCCCCGCCAGGCTGGAGGCGTCAAGGCAACGGCCGCCGTGCGTCCAGTTCAGCGTGCTTAACAGTTTTTCTTTCAGCCCCAGTTGGTTGACCAACTCCGGCGAAAGACAGGCTTCGCTGCCTTTAGGATCGTTCTCGGGCGCCATAAACGTCACCGGCTGTTCCGGCAGATCGTTCTTATTGACGTGCACCACCATGGTATAAACGCCCGGCATGATGTAGCCGCTGCGCGTGAATTGGCTCAGATCGATATTTTTGCGATCGTTGATGTCCAATACGTCGGTATTGAATTGAATCACGTCGGCGGCATAGACCAACGCGATTGGATTTCCCAGAGAAAGGGCAACGCAAAGCCCCAAGGCCTGAAGACGAAATAACTTCCCTGCCGGTGAAAGCATAATAAAGTCCTTTCAATAACGAATTAACCGTCAGTACGAGAAAAAATCAAAAATAATCCAGCTTAAAACGCACTGTGGAAAAATACGCTCCCACCTTCAACGGCTGGTGATTCGGCATCAACGTCATGGAATAATTCAGCACTCGGTTCCCCGGTATTATTCCCTCCATCGGCAAAGGTTTCCCTGGAATAACCGCCGTGCCGCTGCTGTCTTTTATCTCCAATGCAACGCCGCGCGCATCGCCCTGTACGCCAAACAGAGCGCCTTCCGCATAACCATCAAACGTGACCTGAAAGAATTTCCAGTCAGGCTTGTTTTCCGGCCGTTCCAAAATGCAATTGACCAATTCGATACTGAAAGGTTTGGTCATCCCCTGGCCGTCACGAATGATCTGCCCGAGAGGAATAGTGTCCATATCGATCGTCTGATCGCGGCTGCCGGCGGCAATGGCGCAGGCGGTGTCGATAATGGCGCCGTGCATGTTGACTTTGCCCCACCCCTGCGCGGCGGAAGTTGCATGGCCGGGCGCAAACGCCAACGACGCCAAAAGAACGGCACCCGCTCGATTCCTTGGTAAAAACATCGCGACATTCCTTTGACAGGGAGATTCACCAGGCATGCGGCGAACCCCATGCCTGGTTGATTAAGCCTTCGGGCTCACTTACTGATAAGCCAGGGTGAAATCGGCTACGGCAGTGAAATCGCCCGGAACGATGGCGGCGGAAGCGCCTTCGCCCTGCAGGTAGGCGGCGAAATGCAGGGTGTTGTTGCCGGTATTCAGGGTCTGCGCGGTAGTCGCTTCACCCAGTTTGATCGGCTGGCCATTGTAAGAGATGGCTACGCCGGCGCCGCTGGCGGTGCCCGCGATACCCAACAGATCCTTGTCGGTGGACGATGCGACGCCGCTGAAGGTGGTTTTAACGGTTTTCAGCGTGGTGATGTCGCACTGCTCCAGTTTGATTTCAAACGGACGCGGGTTGGATTTGCCGCCGTTTTTCAACGCCACGTTGGAAACCTGGCCCAGATCTACGGTCTGATCGATCGACTCGGGCGCAATAGAGCATGGCGCATCAATAATAGAGCCCGTGAAGGTGACCTTACCGTGTCCCTGATCGGCTGCCTGTGCAAAAGAACTTGCGCCAAATGCAATCACTGCAGCCATCATGATTTTGTTAAGTTTCATAGAACCTATATTCCTTATAAGAAAAAATGCATATTCCAATCAAGAAAAAGAGCAACAGGAAACCTGCTCGCGCTTATATGTGCGCAGCCCTGATTCTTTAGCATCTTGCTGGTTGGTTAACTGCCAAAACCCAAAGGCATCGACAATAAATACGTCGATAACGGCAAGTCTGCAGCGGCCCACCCATTAATGAATCCGTCATATAAAAATAAACGAAATCACAACAAGCAGAGGCCAATACTTTCTAATCCGTCCTTCTTGTCCGGCGATGAATATTCTGGCAAATGCCTCTCAGCAAAAAAAGGCTTTTTTTGATCAAGGCGAACATTCGCAATTTATTTCCTAATTGAAGTTAATTTACTGTTATTTTTAGCCTCATAGATCGTAAAAGATGCTTTTATAGAGCAATATCCTGTTTTTCTTGGATTCCCAAGTAATCAGATCGCAAAGTGGCGCTTTGTGAATATAATAAACCAAAATTTTAGGTTTCAGCGTGACGCCACCCCTGCCTAAGCACAGGTAAAAACGGGGCGGGCAACGCCTTTTTTTTCAATCCTGATAAATAGATAGGAATTTTCTTTGTTCGCGTTTTACCTCGTTGTTGGTAGGCAGCGAAAGTTTGTTTTTTCTTAGGAATACGGCAATCGGAATACAGAGGAAGTGCTATGGAAGCGTTATCTCCGAAACAAAAGGAAATACGGCAATTGCAGCACGATCTGCTGCAAACATTATTCGCGCAGTCGCCCCGTAAGTGCCCTATCGGCGGCTTGCCGCCACAGCAGCAATGGCTATCGACGCGGCAACTGGCCAATGCCGTCAACGTCGGTGTTTACCGGGCGCGGCGGCTATTGTTGGATCTTGTCTCCCGGAAAAAAGTGATTGTGACGGACGGCTCTATCAACAACTCATTGAGGTGGTATCCCACCGCGTTGCTGAACGGTGATAACGACGGCATCTCCAACAGCGATGCCCCTCACTCCCCTTTAACGGAATAAATATGGCCAGCCGGCCTGATTGGCAATATTTCATTGCGGAGTAACGCCGCACACTATTTATATATATTGGGATATTATCGTGAGAAAAACAGCCCTGCTATTTTTACGTTGCTGCCTGGCATTATCTTTCTTCATGCTGTTTGGCAACGCCAACGCGTTTACCTGCCGCACGTCCGATGGCGGACTGATTCCACCCGGGGGCTCGACCACGCCGGTTGACGTCCGGGTGCGCATCGGGCCACAGCTTTCTTATGGCAAAAACGAAATCGTCAACGTCAGCCAGGTCACCTGTAAAAACGACGTCGCGAGCTGGTATGACTATCTCAAAACCGACAGCCCGGCGCTGTCGATGAACAGTGCGATTTTTGGCGCCATCGGCAGCGGCACCACCATCAACGGCAGCGATTACAACTCCCCGGTGCCATCAGGCATCAGCGTACTCAGCCTTACCGGCCTGCAAACCCAGTCGGTCGCCATCCGGGTTTATATCGTGTTGAACCGTTTCCCAACGCCGGACATCAAGGTGAACAAGGGCGACGTCATCGGCCAAATCAACTTTATTCAGACCAACGATCAGCCGGGTTGCCCACAGTGCGGCGTTTATCGCTGGCGCCTGATCGCCGACAACGACGCTTACTTCGTCACCACCAGCTGCACCATCAACAACGGCCAGCAGATTAACGTCGACTTCGGCCAGATCCGTCAGGACTTTCTGACCCAGAGCGCCAATGATGCCCAGATAAAACAGGACAAAGCGCTCAGCTACCAATGCGACGACCAGAGCGCGACGCAGGATATTCTGATCCGCATGGTCAGCGATGCCAGCGGCTTCTCCAGCGATTTTATCAAGACCACCAATCCTAACGTCGGCGTGGCGATGATGTACAACGGCGCGGTGGTGAAGCCGAACAATGCCTTCAGAACGCGCATCGTCAACGGCCAGGGCAACGATACCGTGACCTTTGTACCGGTAAAGAACAATGTCCCTTACACCAGCATCGCCACCGGCCCGCTGTCGGGTTCGGCCACGCTGATCTTCAGCGCACCTTGAGACGGGAGCCAGAATGAACATGACGAGTAAAACGCGCTGCGCTCTGCTATGGGCGTTGAGCCTGATTAGCGCCGCGGCTCAGGCCGCCGACCAGGGTACCAAGGTCAACATCACCGCCACCGTGGTGGCGCCCCCGCCTTGCGTGATCAACGACGGGCGCACCATCGATATCGACTTCGGCAAGGTCGGCATCAAGCGCATCGACGGCAATCGCTATATGCAACGCATCGATTACAGCATCAAATGCGAGTTTCTGGATAACAGCCGCCAGCTGAAAATGAAGATCATGGGCAGCGCGGCGGCCTTCGACGGCAGCGTGTTAACCAGCAGCGTCAATGGGTTGGGCATCAAACTGTTGGCCAACGGTAAGGCCTTCGCCATCAATACGCCGCTGAACATCGACTACGCCAATCCGCCGACGCTTGATGCGGTGCCGGTGAAAAACAGCGCCGTCACCCTGGCGGAAGGCGATTTCACCAGCGGCGCCACCATGCTGGTGGACTACTTTTAATCACCGCCCCAAAAAATCGCGAAAAAAAAGCCGCAACCTCTCAGTTGCGGCCTGGTCGAGGATCGTGCGCCCGGGGCGCGCTCCTCACATCAGGGTATTCAGCCGAAGATCCCGCCGAACCACTGGCTCAGCTTCATCATCACCATATCCCAGATGCGGCTGAAGAAGTTGCCCTCTTTCACCTCTTGCATCACCACCAGCGGGTGTTGCTCGATGGTCTTGCCGTCCAGCTGGAAATCGATGGTGCCGACCACCTGGTTTTTCGCCAACGGCGCTTCCAGCGTCGGCTGGGTCAGCTTGTAGCTGGCCTTCAGGTTTTTCATCTGCCCTTTCGGAATGGTGACCGAGGCGTCTTTCGCCACGCCGAGCGGCACTTCGCTGACGTCGCCGAACCACACTTTCTGGGTGACGAACGGCTTATCGGCCTTGATCGGCGTCGCGGTTTCATAGAAGCGGAAGCCCCAGGTCAGCAGTTTTTCGCTTTCGCTAAAGCGCACGCGATCGCTCGGCGCGCCCAGCACCACCGAGATCAGGCGCATCGGGCCGTCGGTGGCCGACGCCACCAGGTTGTGGCCGGCGCCGCTGGTGTAACCGGTCTTGATGCCGTCGACGTTCAGGTTGCTGCTCCACAGCAGGCGGTTACGGTTAATCTGGCGGATCTTGTTAAAGGTGAACTCTTTCTCTTTATGCAGCGCGTATTCGTCCGGCACGTCGCGGATCAGCGCCTGGCTCAGCAGCGCCATGTCGCGCGCGGTGCTGTACTGCCCTTCCGCATCCAGGCCGTGCACCGTCAGGAAGTGGGTGTTCTGCAGCCCCAGAGATTTGGCGTAATTGTTCATCAGGCCGACGAACGAATCCTGGCTGCCCGCCACGTAGTCCGCCAGCGCGATGCTGGCGTCGTTGCCCGACTGGATCACGATGCCTTTATTCAGCTCCAGCACCGGCACCTGATCGCCCGGCTTGATGAACATCAGCGAAGAACCGCGCAGCGCCGGGTTGCCGGGCGCCCAGGCGTCTTTGCCGACGGTGACCATGTCTTCCGGCTTGATCTTGCCGGCCTTGATCGCCTGCCCAATCACGTAGCTGGACATGATCTTGGTCAGGCTGGCGGGATCGAGGCGGGTGTCGGCATTGCCTTCGGTCAACACCTTGCCGCTGTTGTAATCCATCAGAATGAAGGCCTTGGCGTCTACCTGCGGCGGCGCCGGCGGCTCGGCCGCATGCACGGCCGGGGCGGCCAGCAACAGGATGCCTACGCTGAAGGTCAGTTTTTTCAGGGAAGTGGATAAGTTTTTTTTCATCATGACGTCGCCAGAGTGTCCATTCAAATCATTGAAATAGCGTTAACTTTCAAACATGTTCACGTTTTAAGCCAACCAGCGAGAGTGGCCCGGTGCGCGCGTGCCGGCCGCAACCCCCTGCGGCGCCCGTAGCGGGTAACGCAGCGCACCGAAAATGCCCTTGCTGTGAGTTTATGTGATTTATCTTATTTTTGCAGGGTTTAGCGTGAATTTTCAGCATTTTTACATAACTGTACGCAGCCCCCCGCTTATCGTTCAGAAAAGCATCGCGACGCGCATTTTTGCACCCACCTACGGCTACACGGCCAAGCATCTGCACTGCTAAACATCTGCGCATCCATACGTCTAAAAAAAGATTAATATATTCCATAATGGCATATATAACCGTTATTTGTTCTTTTTAAAGCGCTTATTCTCAGCGCTATCATCCACATAACGACTTTTATACCGAATAATCCTGGAGATGAGTCATGGCAATCCCCCATTCCGTCATCGAGATGATTGGCAATACCCCGATGCTGGAACTGACCCGGTTCGATACCGGCCCGTGCCGGCTGTTCGTCAAGCTGGAGAATCAAAACCCCGGCGGTTCGATCAAAGACCGCGTGGCGCTGTCGATGATCGAACAGGCCGAGAGCGACGGCAAGCTGCAGCCGGGCGGCACCATCATCGAAGCCACCGCCGGCAATACCGGCCTGGGGCTGGCGCTGGTGGCGGCGCTGAAAGGCTATAAGCTGCTGCTGGTGGTGCCGGACAAGATGAGCCGCGAGAAGATCTTCCACCTGCGCGCGCTGGGCGTGGAAGTGCTGCTGACCCGCTCGGACGTCGGCAAGGGGCATCCGGCTTACTATCAGGATTACGCCAAACGCCTGGCCGGGGAGATCCCCGGCGCCTTTTATATCGATCAGTTCAACAACCCGGCCAATCCGGCGGCCCATACCACCACCACCGCGCCCGAACTGTGGCGGCAGATGGAGCATGACGTGGACGCTATCGTGGTTGGCGTCGGCTCCGGCGGCACGCTGGGCGGGTTGAGCCGCTATTTCGCCGAGGTTTCGCCGCAGACGGAATTTGTGCTGGCCGACCCTGCCGGCTCTATCCTGGCGGACTACCTCGACAACGGTCACATCGGCGAAGCGGGCAGCTGGCTGGTGGAAGGCATCGGCGAAGACTTCGTCCCGCCGCTCAGCGACTTTGACCAGGTCCGCCACGCTTACCGCATCGGCGACGCCGAAGCCTTCACCACCGCGCGCGATCTGCTGCGCAAGGAAGGCGTGCTGGCGGGATCGTCCACCGGCACCCTGCTGGCCGCCGCATTGCATTACTGCCGCGCACAGACCGAACCCAAGCGGGTGGTGACCTTCGTCTGCGACAGCGGCAACAAATACCTGTCTAAAATGTATAACGACCACTGGATGCTGGAACAGAGCCTGCTGAGCAAGCCGCAGCACGGCGATCTGCGCGATCTGATCGCCTACCGCCACGACGAAGGCGCGGCCGTTTCTGCCGCGCCGGACGACACGTTGGCGATTGTGCATGCCCGCATGCGGCTGTACGACATCTCGCAGCTGCCGGTGCTGGAAGGCGATCGGGTGGTCGGCCTGATCGATGAGTGGGATCTGCTGAACGCCGTCCAGGCCGACGCCGCCCACTTCAGCCTGCCGGCCGGCAGCGCGATGACCAAGCAAGTCCATACGCTGCAAAAGGAAGCCGGCTACGACGAATTGCAGGCCACCTTCAACCATGGCCACGTCGCGGTGGTGCTCGACGGCGAGCGCTTCCTCGGCCTGATTACCCGCACAGACGTGCTTAACGCCTGGCGCCAAAAATTACGTTAAAAGGATCCATTATGGCCAAGTTTGATACGTTGACCGTTCACGCCGGTTACACCCCGGACGCCACCGGCGCCGTGATGCCGGCAATTTACGCCACCTCCACCTACGCCCAACCGGCGCCGGGCGAACATACCGGCTATGAATACTCCCGCAGCGCCAACCCGACGCGCACCGCGCTGGAAAGCGCCATCGCCGAACTGGAGGGCGGCAGCCGCGGCTACGCCTTCGCCTCCGGCCTGGCGGCCTGCTCCACGGTGCTGGAGCTGCTCGATAAGGACAGCCACCTGATCGCAGTAGACGATCTGTACGGCGGCACCTATCGCCTGCTGGAAAAAGTGCGCAGCCGCACCGCCGGCCTGCGCGTCACCTACGTGTCGCCGGCGGATCTCGCCGGGCTGGAGCAGGTGATCGAGCCGGACACCAAAATGATCTGGGTAGAAACCCCGACCAACCCGCTGCTGAAGCTGGCGGATCTGAGCGCCATTGCCGCGATCGCCAAAAAGCATGGGCTCATCAGCGTGGCGGACAATACCTTCGCCTCGCCGTATCTGCAGCGCCCGCTGGATCTGGGCTTTGACGTGGTGGTGCACTCCGCCACCAAATACCTCAACGGCCACTCCGACGTGGTGGCCGGCGTCGCGGCGGTGGGGGATAACCCGGCGCTGGCGGAACAGCTCGGTTTCCTGCAAAACGCGGTCGGCGGCATTCTCGATCCGTTCAGCAGCTTCCTGACGCTGCGCGGCATTCGCACCCTGGCACTGCGCATGCAGCGCCACAGCGACAGCGCGCTGCGCATCGCCCAGTGGCTGGAGAGCCAGCCGCAGGTGGAAAACGTCTACTATCCCGGCCTGCCTAGCCATCCGCAGCACGCGCTGGCGGCGCGCCAGATGACGCGCTTCGGCGGCATGATCTCGGTGCGGCTGAAAGGCGACGACGCCTATGCGCGCCGGGTCATCAAGCGCTCGCGCCTGTTCACCCTGGCGGAAAGCCTGGGCGGCGTGGAAAGCCTGATCAGCCAGCCGTTCAGCATGACGCACGCCTCCATTCCGCTGGAACAGCGCCTGGCAACCGGCATCACGCCGCAGCTGGTGCGCCTGTCGGTGGGGATTGAGGATGTGGAAGATCTGATCGCCGATCTGCAGCAGGCGCTGGCGGAATAATCGCCCGCATCAAGCGCCATCAGCCCGGCCGGCGCGCCGGGCTTTTTTGTGCCCGCTATTCAGACGCCGATGACGTCCCGATAAAAGCGCTGCGCCACATCGGGGTGGGAACGGATGCGGCCTTTCAGGTAGTTATACCCCACGTCGCGCAGCAGCGGGTTGAGCGGATCGCTGGCCGGGCCGCGCGCCTGCGCCGCCAGCGGCGGCGGCAGTTGATACAACGGCACCGCGTCCAAGCGCGCGCCGAGGAAAAAAGCGATCGACAGCCTGTCGCGCCCCGCCGGCGGCGTTTCCACCCGGTGCACCGTGGCGCGCAGATAGCCGTTGGTCGCCAGTTCCAGCAGCTCGCCGATGTTCACCACGAAGGTGTCTTCACGCGGCTGGGCATCGAGCCACTGCCCTTCGCTCACCTCCACCTGCAACCCTTTTTGCTCGTCCTGCAGCAGGAAGCTGAGAAACCCGGAGTCCTTGTGCGCGCCGACGCCCTGTGCGCTGGCGGTAGCGTCCCGCCCCGGATAGCGAATCAGTTTGATGTGCTCGTTGGGCTTATCGCCATACAAGCGATCGAAAGCCTGATCCGGCAACGACAGCGCCAAAGCGAAAGCGCGCAGCAGCCGCAGCGACATGGCGGTCATCGCCTGTTGCCACTGCAGCAGCAGCGGTTTCAGCGTCGGCAGCGCCGCCGGCCACTGGTTTGGCCCCTGCAGGCGCGCCCAGCGCGGGGTGTCGTCAGACAGCGTCAGCGCCGGGCGTTCGGCGCCGATATCGAACTGCTCGCGCCAGTCCGGCTGGCCGCGCGTGAGCTCCGCCGCCGCCCGGTTGTAACCGCGAAAGTGCGGCGAATGCACCATCTGCACCGCCAGCTTGTCGGCTTCCGGCAGCGCGAAAAATTGCCGCGCGCCCTGCTGCAGCCGCGCATTCAGCGCGCCGTCCACGCCGTGCCCGCGCAGATAGAAAAAACCGACGTCGCGGGCCGCCGCGCGCAGATCGTCGAGAAAGGCGCGCCGCTGACGCGCATCGCCGTCAAGCTGCGAAAGATCCAGCAGCGGCAGCGTCTTCAGCGTCGTCAGATGCGTCATCATGCGGTTCCTCTTCTTCCCCAATCACGATCGGGCTGCCATACAGGCGAATAATCAACATTGTCACTCCCTACCGGGTAGCTGCATTTGCTCCATAGTTATCACCGCGCTCGCCGGGGCGGCCAATATTGTTGCGTTCTAAGTTATGCAAACGTTCAACAAACTGTCGCAAAACCGTCATCAATGTTTCTTATGCTCTGCGCAATTTCGCCGACGCCGCTGGCTGGCGACGGGCGCTATCCGCTATCCTGTAAACGACCTCATACCCTGCCTGCCGGAGAAATACTGATGGATTTAGCCTTATTCGACCTGGATGAAACCCTGATTGACGATGACAGCGCCAGCCTGTGGATCCGCTGGCTGGTCGGCCAGGGCTTCGCGCCGGCGGAGCTGGAGCTGCAGGAGCAGCAGCTGATGCAGCTTTATTATCAGGGCAAGCTGTCGATGGAGGATTACATGCAGGCCACGCTGGCGCCGCTGGCCGGCCTGAGCGTGCAAACCGTGGCCGGCTGGGTACAGCGTTACATCCGCCGCGACATCCTGCCGCGCGTCTATCCCGCCGCCCGTGAACGCCTGCAGTGGCACCGCGAGCGCGGCGACTGCATTCTGGTGATCTCCGCCACCGGCGAGCATCTGGTGGCGCCGATCGCCGAACAGCTCGGCGCCGATGATGCGCTGGCGATCGGCGTGGAAATCAGCGACGGCCGCTTCACCGGCAACACCTACGGCACCATGACCTATCAACAGGGCAAGGTGATCCGCCTGCAACGCTGGCTGGCGCAGCATCCGCACCTGCAATTCGAACACAGCCACGGCTACAGCGACTCCCTCAACGATAAGGCGATGCTGCAATTCGTCGACAGCGCCACGGTGATCAACCCCGACAGCGAACTGAGCGCGCTGGCGGCGGAGCACGGCTGGGAAGTGTGCCGCTGGGAACGCTGAGCGGCAGGCAAAAAGTGCCCTGCGGTGTGACAAATAGCGTTTTGTGGCGTAGGTATAGAGGGTCCTTAATCCACTAACGGAGTTGCGCAATGCTGACCATTTGGGGCCGTGAGAATTCGAACAACGTCAGGAAGGTGCTGTGGTGCGCCGCCGAACTGGGGCTGAGCTATACCCACATCAACGCCGGCGGCGCGTTCGGCAAGGTGAACGAAGAGAGTTATCGCGCGCTGAACCCGAACGGCCTGGTGCCGCTGCTGCAGGACGATGACTTCGTGCTGTGGGAATCCAACACCATCGTGCGCTATCTGGCGGCGAAATTCGGCGACGCGACGTTCTATCCGCAAGATCTGCAGGCGCGCGCCGCCGCCGAGAAGTGGATGGACTGGACCACCTCAACCATCGTCCCGGCCTTCACCATCGTCTTTTGGGGCCTGATCCGCACCGCGCCGGAATTGCGCGACATGGCGAAAATCGAAGCGGCGATCGCCACGCTGGAAAAGCACTTCGACGTCATCGAACAGACGCTGGCGCGCCAGCCTTACCTCTCCGGCGAGGCGTTCGGCTTCGGCGATATCCCGCTCGGCAGCTTCGCCTACGCCTGGTTCGAAATGCCGATCGCCCGCCGCCCGCGGCCGAACATAGAGCGCTGGTATCAGCAGCTGCGCGCCCGCCCGGCCTATCAGCGCGGCGTGATGAGCGAACTCACCTGATCGCTGCGGGGCGTTACGACGCCCCGACCTTCAGCAGCTTGCCGTTCCGCTCGTCCGTCAGCAGATACAGATAGCCATCCGGCCCGCTGCGCACCTCGCGAATGCGCTCGCCGCGATCGCCCAGCAGCCGCTCTTCCGCCACCACCTTGTCGCCTTCCAGCGTCAGGCGAATCAGTTCCTTTTGCGCCAGCGCGCCGATGAACAGCGAGTGCCGCCAGGCGGGGAAGCGCTGCCCGTCATAAAACGCCATGCCGCTGAGGCCGGGCGATACCCGCCAATAGTGCAGCGGCTGTTCGGTGCCGGGCACCCGTTCCCCTTTGGCCTCGGGGATCGGCTGGCCGGAATAGTTGATGCCGTAGGTGGCCAGCGGCCAGCCGTAGTTTTTACCCGGCAGCGGGAGGTTGAGCTCATCGCCGCCGCGCGGGCCGTGCTCGTGTTCCCAGATCGCGCCGCTCCACGGGTTCAGCGCCAGCCCTTGCGGATTGCGGTGGCCGTAGGACCAAACCTCCGGCCGTTTGCCGGCCTGGCCGACCCAGGGGTTGTCCGGCGGCACCGCGCCTTCGGCGGTCAGCCGCACCAGCTTGCCCTGCAGCTTGTCGGTCTCCTGCGCCGTCGGCCGCTGGTTGTTTTCGCCCAGCGCGATAAACAGGTAGCCCTGCCTGTCGAACGCCAGCTTGCCGCCGAAGTGATTGCCGACCGACAGCTTGGGCAGCTGGCGGAAGATCACCTTGAAGTTTTCCAGCCGCGCGCCGTCGTCGCTCAAACGGCCGTAGCCGACCGCCGTGCCGGCTTTGCCGCCGTCACCCGGTTCGGCAAAGCTGAGGTACACCCGGCGGCTGGCGGCGAAGTCGGGCGCCGGCAACACTTCCAGCAGGCCGCCCTGCCCCTCGGCGTAAACCTGCGGCACGCCGGCGATCGGCGGCGACAGGCCTTTGCCCTGCTGCCACAGCCGCAGCCGGCCGGGCCGCTCGGTGATAAGCAGGCCTTGTTCCGCCGGCAAAAAGGCCAGCGACCACGGGTGTTCCAGGCCGTCCTGCAGTTGGCTGACCGTCGGCGCGGCGTGCAGCAGGCCGCTGCACAGCAGCAAACCGGCCAGCAAAGTCAATCGGGGCATGGCGTCCTCCTGAGGGTGAAATGACCCGTTTAGTGTAGCCCACTCAGCGGGCGCGGTCGTTTGCATTACATTTCAACAGGTTGCCTTTTAGCCGCAGTGTGCTTAAGTTAACCCATCACCCAGGAGGAATCATGGACATTACCGTTACCGACGCGATTGACGAACACACCCTCGATGCGATCAGGCAAGGCCTGCGCGCTTACAACCTGCCGCATATCGACGCCCGTCACCGCAAGCCGCTCAGCGTCTATGCGCGCGACGAGGCCGGCACGGTGATCGGCGGGCTGACCGCCGAAACCTGGGGCAACTGGCTGAGCGTCGAATGGCTGTGGGTGGCGGACTCCCAACGCGGCAGCGGCCTCGGCGGCCGGTTGATGCGCGCCGCCGAACGCGAGGCGCAGGCGCGCGGCTGCCGCTACGCTCGCCTGGATACCTTCAGCTTCCAGGCGCGGCCGTTCTACGAAAAGCTCGGCTATCAGCTGCAAATGACGCTGAAAGATTATCCGGTGGAACATGAGTGTTATTTTCTCACCAAAACTCTGACTGATTAATGGATGGACGGATGGACGGATGGACAGCAAAAGCATGGTGGTGAACTGTGTGGCGTACAAAGCCGGCCAACGGCTGGGCGAAGTGACCATCGACGATATCAGCGAGGTGGTCAAACAGCCGGATACCTTCATCTGGCTGGGGCTGCGGCAGCCGGAGCCGGCGTTTATGCGCAAGGTGCAGGAAGAGTTCGGCCTGCACGATCTGGCGATCGAAGACGCGCTGTGCGCGCACCAGCGGCCGAAGCTGGAAACCTACGGCGACTCGCTGTTCATCGTGGTGAAAACCGCGCAGTGGGGCGAGAACGACGAAATCGAATACGGCGAAACCCATTTCTTCGTCGGCAAAAACTTTCTGGTGACGGTGCGCCACGGCGCCTCGCCCAGCTACGCGCCGATCCGCGCCAAGGCGGAGGAGAACCGCAAGCAGATGTGCCGCGGGCCAGGCTTCGCCCTCTATTCGGTGTTGGACTTCGTGGTGGACAACTACCGCAGCGTGGTGACGCGCTTCGAGAGCACCATCGAGAATATCGAAGCCAACATGTTTCAGTCGGAGTTCGATCAGGCGGCGATCGAGAACGTCTATACCCTGCGCCGCCACCTGTTGGCGCTGCGCAACGCCGCGTTGCCGATGGATGAAATCTGCAACCAGCTGATCCGCCTGCACGAAGAGGTGATCCCGAAAGAGCTGCGCGCCTATGTGCGTGATGTGCAGGATCACGCGCATCAGGTGGTCAGCAATATCGACGACATGCGCGAAATGCTGACCAACGCCATGCACGTCAACCTGGCGTTGGTGACGGTCAAACAGAACGAAGTGGTGAAACGCCTGGCGGGCTGGGGGGCGATTTTGGCCATCCCGACGGTGATCTTCAGCCTGTACGGCATGAACTTCGCCGACATGCCGGAGCTGAAGTTCCCGTGGGCCTATCACGCCACGCTGGGGGTGACCGCCGTCGGCTGCATTTTCCTGTATCAGAAGCTAAAGAAATCGGGCTGGCTGTAAGCGCCAAAACGGCGGGTTTTCCCGCCGGAGAAACGATCTGCGGAGCGGCCCGCCACGCCGCTTCAATACAGCATCGGCCGCCGATCGCGATGCACGTGATTGTGGCGGCCGATGTGCTTGTTATCGGCCGCGCAGATATCCATCGATGCCAGCACCATGCCTTCGCCTGCCAGGCTCTGCGTCAATGGATAGCCGTCGGCGTCGACGATCACCGAGCCGCCGATCCACGCAACGCCGCGCTCCGTTTCGCAACGATCGCACACCGCGATGAACAGCCGATTGACGGCGGCGTTGGCCTGCGCCTTCACCATCTCCGCCGGCCGTTCGCCCTGCGGGCGCGGCGCCAGCGGCCAGTTGACCGGCGCGCACAGCAGCTGAGCGCCGGCCAGCGCCGGCAGCCGTACCCACTCAGGGAATTCGAGATCGTAACAGATCATCACCGCCAACCGGCCAAAGCGGGTCTCGACGACCGGCGGCGGCCGATCGCCGGCGGTAAAGATGGTGCTCTCTTCGTGCCACAGGTGCGCTTTGCGATAAATCGCCCTCACCCCCTGCGCATCGATCAATGCCGCGCTGTTGGCCACCTCGCCATCGGGCAGGCGCTCGCAGAAACCGGCGACGATCGCCACATCCAACTCGCGCGCCAGGGCTCCCCACAGGCTGAGGCTAGGCCCGTCTTCAGCCTCGGCCAACGCCCGCACCTCCGCCTTATCGCGCAGCACGTAGCCGCTGTTCACCAACTCCGGCAGCACGATAACGTTGGCGCCGCGCTGCGCCGCCCGGCGGATCGCCTGGGCGGACAGCGCCCGATTATGTTCCGTTTCCCCGACCCGCAACGCTAACTGGCAGCATGCGACTTTGATTTTTTCCTTCACTCCCAATCTCCTTACGACCGCCGTTAAACCCATTCGGGAGCCGTGCGCCCCGCCCTCCAGTAAAGCAGCAAAGGCGCCGCGATAAAAGCTCAGTGCGTTTCAGCGCTCGGTTTGGGTCTGCAGCTGCGCTGCCGGGCGGCTCAACAGGCTGCCCAGCACGAAGGCGACGCCGCCGCCCAGCAGGCCGCCGTAGATTGGGCTGTTGGCGTCGATGCCGTGCCAGACCATCAGCCCCACCACGCACAGGCTGCCGGTCAGCATGCTGGCGATGGCGCCGGCGCTGGTGGCGCGCGGCCAGAAGATCGCCCCCACCAGCGGGATCAGCATGCCGCCCACCAGCAGGTTGTAAGCCAGGGTCAGCGCCGCCAGCACGTCGCGCACCACGAATGCCAGCCCCAGCATGACCGCGCCCATGAGGAGCGTGGTGAAGCGCCCGGCGGCCAACCCGCCGGAAGGTTTGCGCCGGATGGCCGGCAATACGTCCTCCAGCGCGATGGTGGAAGAGGCCAGCAGGCAGGCGCTGGCGGTGGACATCAGCGCCGCCAACGCCGCGGCGGCCACCAGCCCGCTGACGCCGACCGGCAACACCGCCTGCGCGATAGCGGCGAAGGCGCCGTCGGTGTTGCTGAGCGACGGCAGCACGATCTTGCCGGCCATGCCGATCAGCGCGCCGGTCACGCCGTACAGCACGCAGTAGACGCCCGCCCCCAGCCCGGCGAAGCGCGCCACGTTGGCGCTGCGGGCGGTAAATACCCGCTGCCAGATGTCCTGGCCGATCAGAATGCCGAAGAAATAGATCAGGAAAAATACCAGAATGGTGTCAAGCCCGATCGACGACAGCTGGTAGTAACCGGCGGGCAGCAGGCTGGTGAACGCCTCCCAGCCGCCGGCCTTGACGATGCTCATCGGCATCAGCACCAGCATCATGCCGACGGTCATGATGATGAACTGAATGATGTCGGTCAGCGTCAGCGACCACATGCCCCCCAGCGTCGAATACAGCACCACCAGCCCGCCGCCGAGCAGGATAGACGCGCTGAACGACAGGCCAAACATCACCTGCATCACGCTGCCGATGGCGATGATCGAAGTCACCGCCACCATCAGATCATACGCCAGCATGATCGCGCCGCTGGTAACCCGCGCCGCCGGATGATAGCGCCGCGACAACACCTGGCTGACGGTATACAGCTTCAGCTTGAGCAGCGGCTTGGCCAGCACCAGGCTCAACACCACGATGCCCAGCCCCAGCGCGCCACACAGCCAGACGCCGGAGATGCCGTAGGTGTAGCCGAGCTTGACGCTGCCGATGGTCGACGCGCCGCCGAGCACCACCGCCGACAGCGTGCCCAGATACAGCCCCGGCCCCAGGTTGCGCCCGGCGACCAGATACGCCTCTTTGGAATTGGCGCGGCGAATGCCCATCCACCCCACCGCGCCTATCACCAGAAAGTAAAACACCACGACCAGCAGATCGAGATTCATGGGTACCTCCACTCAGTTGTTATTGTTATCAGGGGCCCCGACGCAACCGCTCCGCCGGTAGGGTCAGTGCGCCGCCTCAGCGGGCCGGCAGCACGCACAACATTTCAAACAGCAGGTTGGCCGCCAGCAGCGCCGTGTTGCCGGAGCGATCGTAAGGCGGCGACACTTCCACCACATCGCCGCCCACCAGGTTCAGCCCGTGGCAGCCGCGCACGATCTCCAGCCCCTGCCAGACCGACAGTCCGCCGACCTCCGGCGTGCCGGTGCCCGGCGCGAAGGCCGGATCCAGCCCGTCGATATCGAAGCTGAGGTAAACCGGCGCATCGCCCATCTGTTCGCGGATCTCCGCCATCAGCGGCGTCAGCGATCGGTGCCAGCAGGCCTCGGCCGGCACCACGCGAAAGCCCTGACGGCGCGACCAGTCGAAATCGTCCGCCGCATAGCCGCTGCCGCGCAGGCCGATCTGCACCACTTTTTCCGGCGCCAGCAACCCTTCCTCGAACGCGCGGCGGAAGGTGGTGCCGTGCGCCAGCTGTTCGCCGAACATCTCTTCGTTGGTGTCGGAATGTGCATCGACGTGGATCAGCCCGACCGGGCCATGTCGACGGGCGACGGCGCGCAGCACCGGCAGCGTCAGCGTGTGGTCGCCGCCGAGCGTCAACGGCATGCAGCCGTGCGCCAGGATCTCGTGGTAAGCCGCCTCGATGCGCTGCACGCTATCCGCCAGGCTGTAAGGGTTGATGGCGACATCCCCCAGATCGGCCACCTGCAGCCGTTCGAACGGGGCGGAGCCGGTGCCCATGTTGTAGGGGCGGATCATCACCGATTCCTGGCGGATCTGGCGCGGGCCATAGCGGGTGCCGCTGCGGTTGGAGGTGCCGATATCCAGCGGAATGCCGACAAAGGCGGCGTCCAGACCGCGCGCCTGTTCGGCGGCGGGCAGGCGCATCATGGTGGGGATACCGGCAAAGCGCGGCATATCGTTACCGCTTTGGGGTTGGTTCAGCATGGCGTTTCCTTGTCTTGATTTGCGATGAATTGAAACATTTGAGCAACATTCGCAGACTACCCCGCTGGCCACCCCGGCTACCATTCCCGCTTTTGCATGTAAACATCGAAAAACGCGATGTAACTAACCTATTGAAGTATTGATTTTTATTTCAACTTCATGCCATAAGGGAGGCCATATCTTCAGCGCCGCACCTATTTTCTCGATGTTAAAAATGGGTTAACCGGCCGACGTTCTGCGGAGGGGACGATGCTCACCAACCTAAGCGATATCGATCTGAAACTGCTGCGGGTATTCGTCGCGGTGGCGGAAGCTCAGGGTGTCAGCGCCGCGCAGGAAGCGCTGCTGATGAACCAGTCCACCATCAGCACTCACTTGGCCTCGCTGGAAACCCGGCTGGGTTTTCGCCTGTGCCAGCGCGGACGCTCCGGCTTCCGGCTGACGCCCAAGGGCGAACGCATGCTGATCGCCTGCCGCTCGCTGTTCAACGCCGCCCGCGACTTCACCCGGGTCAGCCAGTCGCTGAACGGCCTGCTGACCGGCGATCTGCAGATCGGTCTGGTGGATAATCTGGTTTCGCTGCCGGGCAATCCGTTCAGCCAGGCCATCAAACATTTCCAGCGCCGCCACCAGGACGTGCAATTGCAGTGCCGCATCTGTTCGCCGAACGAGATTGAGCAAGGGCTGCTGCACCGGCAGCTCGATCTGGGCATCGGCTACTTTGGCCAGCAGTTGGAGGCGTTGCGTTATCAGCCGTGGCTGGAGGAGACGCAGGCGATCTACTGCAGCGCGGATCACCCGCTGTTCACGGTGGAAGAACCGGAGCGCGAGCAGATTGAAAACGCGCGCTGGGTCAAGCGCGGCTACCTGCTGGCGCAGCAGTTGTGCCCGATCGCGCCGCCTCACCTGGCGGCGGTGGCCCACCATATGGAAAGCGTCGCCCATCTGGTGCTGAGCGGCACCTGTCTCGGCTATCTGCCCACCCACTACGCGGCGCGCTGGGTGGAACAGGGGCTGCTGCGGCAGCTGGGCGGCACGGCGCTCTCTTACCGCGCCACGCTTAGCCTGGTCAGCCGCCCCGTCCAGCCCGACGAGGCGTTGAACGCGCTGCTGGAGGATTTGGCGCGCGCCGCACGCCAATCGCCTCATCGCTGAGAGGCCAGCGCCCGATTCATGGCAAACAGCGTGCCGGTTAAAGACAGGATGAGAAGCCCGATAATGGCCCAGGCAAAAGAGGCCGCCCCGCCCCTGTCGAGCAGCATGCCGCCGATCGCGCCACCGGCGGCCACGGCGGTATTCCAGCCCGTGGTATACATGGACTGTGCCACGTCGCCCGCACGGCCGGAAAGGCGTGACAATGCCGTCTGCGTGAGGGTGGCAAAACCGCCGAAAGCCGCGCCCCACAATGCGACCGCGAGATACACCATCGGGGCTATCCGCCCCCCACTTCCCAGCAGCACGGCGGCGAGGGCAAAGATGACGATGCTCATCACCGTAAGAGATTGGACTCGTCGATCGACCAGCATCCCGGCGACGCCCAATCCTGCAATCGCGCCCAGCCCGAAGATAAACAGCACGATATCGACCCGCTCGGATAACCCCGACGGCGTGAGGAAAGGCTCCAGGTAGATATACAGAATGTTGTGGGCAACGATGAAGGTGAACACCACGAACAGCACGGCGCGGATCCCGCATTGCAAGAATACGCCGCTCAGAGACGGGCGATGCGCCTTAGCCTGGCCGGGGAAATCCGGCACGATGGCGATGATCCACACCACGAGCATCAGCGCCATCAACGTCATCAGGCCAAAGGCGCCCTGCCAGCCGATGGCTCGGCCAAGCAACGTGCCGAGCGGTACGCCGAGCACCAGCGCCAGGGTGGCGCCGGCGCCGGAGATCGCAATAGCACGGCCGCCAAGATGGGCCGGTGACATGCGCACGGCGTAACCGGCCAGCAAGGACCAAACGATGCCGCCGAAAACGCCGGCGAAGAAACGCGTCGCCAATGAGACGTGGTAATCATGCGACAGCGCCGTGACGAGGTTAACGATGGCAAAACCGCCGATCGCACTCAAGAGCAAGGGGCGGCGCCGCATGCCTTGCGTCAATGCGGTGAGCGGAATAGCGGCGACCAACGCCCCCACCGCATAGGCGGTGATGAACTGCCCCGCCAGACTTTCAGATACGTTCAAATCGCCCGCGATCGAAGAAAGCACGCCCGCCGGCATGATCTCGGTCAGCAGCGTGATAAAAGTGGCCATCGCCAACGCCAGCAGGCCCCCCAGCGGCAACCGCTCGCTGCTCCCGGCAGGCGCAGATATCGTCGTTTGATTCATCAATCACTCCCCATTCAAAGATGTTTCCGCCCATTGCGGATGACGTTTGCATCATGCTGCCCACTCGCCGATAAAAGAAAAACAGGCTAAAGTGAATAACACTCATGACAAAAAAGTCATCAATAGAATGGAAGCCTATGGAAAGCTTGGGTTCTCTCGACGTTTTCGTGCGGGTCAGCGAAAGCCGCAGTTTCACGGCGGCCGGGCAACAGTTGGGGATCTCCGCGTCAGCGGTCAGCAAAACCATCGCCCGGCTGGAGGAACGGCTCAGCGTGCGGCTGTTTCACCGCTCCACCCGCACGGTCAACCTGACGCCGGAAGGGGCCTTGTTCCTGGAAAGGTGCCGACGCATTTTGAGCGAGGTGAAAGAGGCGGAAGCCGAACTGTTGCAAACGCGGGGAACGCCCCAGGGCAAGCTGCGCATCAGTCTGCCGTCGCTGGGCACGCTTTTCATGCCAAAACTGGGGGACTTCAAACGCCGCTATCCTGAGATCGAGCTGGATATTGATTATTCGGATCGGCTGGTTGACGTGATTGAGGAAGGTTTCGATGCCGTTATCCGCAGCGGAACCCCGAGCGACTCACGGCTGGTTGCCCGCCGGCTGGGTACCTGCCGCAAGGTTTTCGTTGGCGCGCCGGGTTATTTCAGCAAAGCGGGTATGCCGAGCAAGCCCGAGGATCTGACAAGCCATGCCCGTTTGCATTATCGCTTTCCCAGCACCGGCAAACTGGATGTCTGGCCGCTGGGAGACAAGACGGAGATGATCCCCGAACGGCCGGCCAGCATGGTGACAAATACTCTCGATCCGCAGGTGTGCTTCGCGGAGCAAGGGCTCGGCATCGCTTATTTGCCGGAAATCGCCGTGCGCAGACAGCTGGAACAGGGCAGCCTGGTGACGGTCCTGGATGAATACGACCGCGAGAACATGGTTTTTCATGTCCTCTGGCCGTCGGGCCGCCACCTGTCAGTCAAAATCAGGCTGTTCGTCGACTTTGTGACGAGCCACCTTTTCCCGCTTTAAACGACGTAGGCTGCCTTAACTGACCGGCATGCGCGCCGGATCGGGATACTGATACTCAAAACCCAGCTCGTTGCAGATGCGGTTGCCGTCCACCAGCCGCTCATCCTGCTCCGCTTCGTCGGCGAACTGCGGCGGCTCCAGGTGCAGCTGCTCGGCCAGCGCCGGATAAAATTCGCGTTTGGCCGGATGATGCGGCGCGCACAGATTGTACACATGGCCGCCCTTCGGCAGCTTCAGCAGCAGTTGGATGGCGGCGATGACGTCGTCCTGATGCACCAGATTCACCCCCTGCGAACCGCCCTTCACGTCGAGTTTGCCCGCCAGGAAGCGGCCGGGGTGGCGGTCGGCGCCCACCAGCCCCGCCAGCCGCAGAATGTCCACTGAGGTATTCGGCAATTCATGCAGCCAGCGCTCCAGCTCGGCCAGCACCCGGCCCGACGGCGAGACCGGCCGCAGCGGCGACTCTTCGCGCAGCGTGCCGGCGGTTTCGCCGTACACCGAGGTGGAACTGGTAAAGATCACCCGCGGCACGCCGAAGGCCATCGCGCTGTCCACCAGCATGCGCACCGCATTGAAATAGTTCTCGCTGCCTTCGACGGTGCGCCGTGCGGGCAGCGTCACCACCAGCGCATCCACGCGCAGCAGCGATTCCAGATCGTCCGGATCGCACTCCAGCTCCGGCGTCAGCTCCAGTTGATAGCATTCGATGCCGCTCATGCGCGCGGCCTCGACGCCGTCCGGCGTGGTTTTGCTGCCGACCACGTCATACCCGCGCCCCATCAGCGACAGCGCCAACGGCATGCCCAGCCAACCCAAACCAATAATGGCTACCTTTTTCATCCTCTTCCTCTCCTGAAGATCGCAGCGCCCTACCCCTAAGGCTACGCCACTGTGCACGGCGATACAATCTGCCCGGCTTAAGGTTAGGTAAAGCCGTGTGTGGCTAATAACCTAACCTGTTTCAATAAATTAAATTTATGACGTTAAAAAAGGGTTGCGCGGTGGACAGCGGATAGTTTAGCTTAATTGGCATACGGTTTTTACCGGCTTTTGATTAGAGAAAAACACCATGACACGCGTTCAGTTCAACCACCATCATCACCATCACCCTGACTAGTCTTTCAGGCGATGAGTGCTGGAAGACGGTTTGTTAATCTTCCAGTGGCGCGCAGAACGCAAGAGAGAGCCCTCGGAAGATTTCTTCCGAGGGTTTTTTTTTGGCTTCGGACAGACAGAAAGAATATTTTTACAACAAATTCATAAAATTACAGATTAAACAGAGGTTACCATGCTGGACAAGACACGTTTACGGATCGCAATGCAGAAGTCGGGCCGCCTGAGCGAGGAATCCCAGGAACTGCTGGCGCGCTGCGGCATCAAGATCAACCTGCAGCAGCAGCGCCTGATCGCCTTCGCGGAAAACATGCCGATCGATATCCTGCGCGTGCGCGACGACGACATTCCGGGCCTGGTGATGGACGGCGTGGTCGATCTGGGCATCATCGGCGAAAACGTGCTGGAAGAAGAGTTGCTCAGCCGCCGCGCTCAGGGCGAAGACCCGCGTTACTTCACCCTGCGCCGCCTCGATTTCGGCGGCTGCCGCCTGTCGCTGGCCACCCCGCTCGACGCCGAATACGCCGGCCCGCAAAGCCTGCAGGACGCCCGCATCGCTACCTCTTACCCGCACCTGCTGAAGCAATACCTCGACAAGCAGGGCGTGCGCTTCAAATCTTGCCTGCTGAACGGTTCGGTGGAAGTGGCGCCGCGCGCCGGCCTGGCCGACGCCATCTGCGATCTGGTCTCTACCGGCGCCACGCTGGAGGCCAACGGCCTGCGCGAGGTGGAGGTGATCTACCGCTCCAAGGCCTGCCTGATCCAGCGCGACGGCGAAATGCCGGAAGCCAAACAGCAGCTGATCGACCGCCTGATGACCCGCATTCAGGGCGTGATCCAGGCGCGCGAATCCAAATACATCATGCTGCACGCGCCGAGCGAGAAGCTGGACGAGATCGTCGCGCTGCTGCCGGGCGCCGAACGCCCGACCATTCTGCCACTGGCCGGCGCGCAGAACCGCGTGGCGATGCACATGGTGAGCAGCGAAACCCTGTTCTGGGAAACCATGGAAAAACTGAAAGCGCTCGGCGCCAGCTCGATTCTGGTGCTGCCGATTGAAAAGATGATGGAGTAACGCCATGTCGACCTTCAACACGCCGATCGATTGGGCAACGTGCAGCGCCGAACGCCAGGCCGAGCTGCTGATGCGCCCGGCAATCGCCGCTTCCGACAGCATCACCCGCACGGTGAGCGAGATCCTCGACAACGTGAAGGCCAACGGCGATCGGGCGCTGCGCGACTACAGCGCCCGCTTCGACAAGGCGGAAGTCGCCGCGCTGCGCGTCAGCGCCGAGCAGATCGCCGCCGCCTGCGCGCGACTGGGCGATGACATCAAACAGGCGATGGCGGTGGCCGTCGCCAACGTGGACACCTTCCACAACGCGCAGCGACTGCCGCCGGTGGACGTCGAAACGCAGCCGGGCGTGCGCTGCCAGCAGGTGACCCGCCCAATCGACTCGGTGGGCCTGTATATTCCCGGTGGGTCGGCGCCGCTGTTCTCCACCGTGCTGATGCTGGCGACGCCGGCGCGCATCGCCGGTTGCCGCCGGGTGGTGCTGTGCTCGCCGCCGCCGATCGCCGATGAGATCCTGTATGCGGCACAGCTGTGCGGCGTGCAGGAAGTGTTTCAGGTCGGGGGCGCGCAGGCGATCGCCGCCCTGGCGTTCGGCACCGAAAGCGTACCGCGCGTGGCGAAAATCTTCGGGCCGGGCAACGCCTTCGTGACCGAAGCCAAGCGGCAGGTCAGCCAGCGTCTCGACGGCGCGGCTATCGACATGCCGGCCGGGCCTTCGGAGGTGCTGGTGATCGCCGACGCCGGCGCCACCCCGGCGTTCGTCGCTTCCGATCTGCTGTCGCAGGCCGAACACGGCCCGGATTCGCAGGTGATCCTGCTGACGCCGGACGCGGCGATGGCGCAGGCGGTGGCCGAAGCGGTGGAAAGCCAGCTGGCCGAGTTGCCGCGCGCCGAGACCGCCCGCCAGGCGCTGGCGAGCAGCCGCCTGATCGTGGCGCGCGATCTGCCAGAGTGCGTGGCCATCAGCAACCGCTACGGCCCGGAGCACCTGATCATTCAGACCCGCAATGCGCGCGAGCTGGTAGACGACATCACCAGCGCCGGTTCGGTGTTCCTCGGCGACTGGTCGCCGGAGTCCGCCGGCGATTACGCCTCCGGCACCAACCACGTGCTGCCGACCTACGGCTACACCGCCACCTGCTCCAGCCTGGGGCTGGCCGATTTTCAAAAACGCATGACGGTGCAGGAGCTGACGCCGCAGGGCTTCAGCAACCTGGCCGCCACCATCGAGACGCTGGCCGCCGCCGAGCAGCTGATCGCCCACAAGAACGCCGTGACCCTGCGCGTCGCCGCCCTGAAGGAGCAAGCATGAGCATCGAAAAACTGGCGCGCGCCAACGTTCGCGAGCTGACCCCTTATCAATCGGCGCGCCGCCTCGGCGGTAAGGGCGACGTGTGGCTGAACGCCAACGAATACCCGATCGCGCCCGAGTTCCAGCTGACCGCGCAAACCTTCAACCGCTATCCGGAGTGCCAGCCGGCGCAGGTAATCGAACGCTACGCCGCCTACGCCGGGGTGAAGAAAGAGCAGGTGCTGGTCAGCCGCGGCGCCGATGAAGGCATCGAACTGCTGATCCGCGCCTTCTGCGAGCCGGGCAAAGACGCCATTCTGTTCTGCCCGCCGACCTACGGCATGTACGCCGTCAGCGCCGAAACCTTCGGCGTGGAGCGCCGCACCGTGGCCGCCAAAGAGGACTGGCAGCTGGATCTGCCGGCCATCGCAGACAGCATGGACAACGTGAAGCTGATCTACGTCTGCAGCCCGAACAACCCGACCGGCAACCTGATCGACCCGGACTCGCTGCGCAACCTGCTGGAGCTGGCCAAAGGCAAGGCGATCGTCGCGGTGGACGAAGCCTATATCGAGTTTTGCCCGCAGGCCTCGGTGGCCGGGTGGCTGAGCGACTATCCGCATCTGGCTATCCTGCGCACGCTGTCGAAGGCCTTTGCGCTGGCCGGCCTGCGCTGCGGCTTTACGCTCGCCAACGAAGATCTGATCGCCCTGCTACTGAAGGTGATCGCGCCTTACCCGCTCTCGACGCCGGTGGCGGATATCGCCGCGCAGGCGCTGAGCGAAGAAGGTATCCGCACCATGCGTCAGCGCGTCACCGACATCGCCGCCACCCGCAGCTGGCTGCAGCAACAGCTGGAAAAATGCGCCTGCGTCGAGCAGGTTTTCGCCAGCGACAGCAATTACCTGCTGGCCCGCTTCACCGCCTCAAGTAATGTGTTTAAAAGCTTGTGGGATCAGGGCATTATCTTACGAGACCAAAACAAACAGCCCGGGTTGTCCGGCTGCCTGCGCATCACCATAGGCACCCGCGACGAATGTCAACGCGTGGTGGACGCCTTGTCCGCCCTGCCCGGCGCCAACCAGACTCGCCAGGAGCCAATGTGAGCCAAAAAATCCTCTTTATCGATCGTGACGGCACGCTGATCGCCGAGCCACCGGAAGATTTCCAGGTTGACCGCCTGGACAAGCTGGCGCTCGAGCCGGACGTGATCCCTTCCCTGCTGGCGCTGCAACAGGCGGGGTATCAGCTGGTGATGATCACCAATCAGGATGGGCTCGGCACCGCCAGTTTCCCGCAGGAAACCTTCGATCCGCCGCACAACCTGATGATGCAGATCCTCAGCTCGCAGGGCATTCAGTTCGCCGATGTGCTGATCTGCCCGCACCTGCCGGCGGACAACTGCGACTGCCGCAAACCGAAAACCGCGCTGGTGAAGGGCTACCTCGAACCCGGCGTGCTGAATGCCGCCCACAGCTACGTGATCGGCGATCGGCCGACCGACGTGCAGCTGGCGGAAAACATGGGCATCCAGGGGCTGCGCTACCAGCACGGCGTGCTGGGCTGGAAAGAGATCGTGCGCCAGCTGACCCTGCGCGACCGCCACGCGCGGGTTAACCGCGTGACCAAAGAGACGCAGATCGACGTCAACGTCTGGCTGGATCGCGAAGGCGGCAGCAAGATCAAAACCGGCGTCGGCTTCTTCGATCACATGCTGGATCAGATCGCCACCCACGGCGGCTTCCGCATGGAGATCGACGTCAAAGGCGATCTGTATATCGACGATCACCACACGGTGGAAGACACCGGTCTGGCGCTGGGTGAAGCGCTGAACAAGGCGCTTGGCGACAAGCGCGGCATCGCCCGCTTCGGCTTCGTGCTGCCGATGGACGAGTGCCTGGCGCGCTGCGCGCTGGATATTTCCGGCCGCCCGCACCTGGAATACAAGGCCGAGTTCAACTATCAGCGCGTCGGCGATCTCAGCACCGAAATGGTCGAGCACTTCTTCCGTTCGCTCTCTTACACCATGGGCTGCACGCTGCACCTGAAGACCAAGGGCAAAAACGACCACCACCGGGTCGAGAGCCTGTTCAAAGTGTTTGGCCGCACGCTGCGCCAGGCGATCCGCGTCGAGGGCAATACCCTGCCGAGCTCGAAAGGAGTGCTGTGATGAACGTGGTGATTTTGGATACCGGCTGCGCCAACCTGGCCTCCGTCACCTACGCGGTGCGGCGCCTGGGTTACCAGCCGGAGGTGAGCCGCGATCCGGAGATCGTGCTGCGCGCCGACAAGCTGTTCCTGCCGGGCGTCGGCACCGCGCAGGCGGCGATGGATCAACTGCGCGAACGGGATCTCATCGAGCTGATCAAGGCCTGCACGCAGCCGGTGCTGGGCATCTGCCTCGGCATGCAGCTGCTGGCGGCCAGCAGCGAAGAGAACGGCGGCGTGACCACGCTCGGCCTCATCGATACGCCGGTCAAGCAGATGACCGACTTTGGCCTGCCGCTGCCGCACATGGGCTGGAACCAGGTGTCCGCGCAGGCGGGCCACCATCTGTTCCGCGGCATCGATGACGGCGCCTACTTCTATTTCGTTCACAGCTATGCGATGCCGATATGCCCCAGCACCATCGCCCAGGCGAACTACGGCGAGCCCTTCACCGCCGCCGTGCAAAAAGACAACTTCTTCGGCGTGCAGTTTCATCCAGAACGTTCTGGAGCGGCCGGCGCACAACTGTTGAAAAACTTTCTGGAGATGTAGGCAGCATGATTATTCCGGCTTTGGATTTGATCGACGGCAAGGTGGTGCGTTTGCATCAGGGCGATTACGGCCAACAGCGCGACTACGGCAACGATCCGCTGTTACGCCTGCAGGACTATCAACAACAGGGCGCGCAGGTGCTGCACCTGGTCGATCTGACCGGCGCCAAGGATCCGGCGGCGCGCCAGATCCCGCTGCTGCGCAAACTGCTGGCGGGGGTTAATGTGCCGGTGCAGGTCGGCGGCGGCATCCGCAACGAGCAAGACGTCAGCGCCCTGCTGGAGGCTGGCGCCACGCGCGTGGTGATCGGCTCCACCGCGGTGAAACAGCCGCAACTGGTGCAGAGCTGGTTCGAGCGCTACGGCGCCGACGCGCTGGTGCTGGCGCTGGACGTGCGCATCGACGCGCAGGGCGTGAAACGCGTGGCCATCAGCGGCTGGCAGGAGGATTCCGACGCCACGCTGGAACAGGTGGTGGAGCAGTTCCTGCCCTACGGGCTGAAGCACGTGCTGTGCACCGACATTTCGCGCGACGGTACGCTGGCCGGTTCCAACGTGGCGCTGTATCAGGCGATCAGTCGCCGCTATCCGCAGGTGGCCTTCCAGGCCTCGGGCGGCATCGGCAATCTGGACGACATCGCCCAGCTGCGCGGCAGCGGCGTTGCCGGCGTGATCGTGGGGCGCGCCCTGCTGGAAGGTAAATTTAGCGTTGAGGAGGCGATCGCATGCTGGCAAAACGGATAATCCCGTGCCTGGATGTTAAAGACGGGCAAGTGGTGAAAGGCGTGCAGTTCCGCAACCACGAAATCATCGGCGACATCGTGCCGCTGGCGCAGCGCTATGCGCAAGAAGGTGCGGACGAGCTGGTGTTTTACGATATCACCGCCTCGAGCGACGGCCGGGTGGTGGACAAAAGCTGGGTATCGCGCGTGGCGGAGGTGATTGATATTCCGTTCTGCGTCGCCGGCGGCATTAAAAGCGCCGAGGACGCCAGCCAGATCCTGTCTTTCGGCGCCGACAAGATTTCGATCAACTCGCCGGCGCTGGCCGATCCCGAGCTGATTAGCCGCCTGGCGGAACGCTTCGGCGTGCAGTGCATCGTCGTGGGCATCGACACCTGGTTCGACAGTGAAACCGGCAAGTATCACGTCAACCAATATACCGGCGACGAGAGCCGCACCCGCATCACCCAGTGGGAAACCCTCGACTGGGTACAGGAAGTGCAGCGCCGCGGCGCCGGTGAGATCGTGCTGAACATGATGAACCAGGACGGCGTGCGCAACGGTTACGATCTGCAGCAGCTGCGCCGGGTGCGCGAGGCCTGCAAGGTGCCGCTGATCGCCTCGGGCGGCGCGGGCACCATGGAGCACTTCCTGGAAGCGTTCCGCGATGCGGACGTCGACGGCGCGCTGGCGGCGTCGGTGTTCCACAAACAAATCATCAATATCGGCGAGCTGAAAAGGTTCCTGGTTGAACAAGGCGTGGAGATTCGCGTGTGCTGACAGAACAACAGAACAACCAGCTGGACTGGGAAAAAACCGACGGCCTGATGCCGGCTATCGTGCAGCACGCCGTTTCCGGCGAAGTGCTGATGCTGGGTTACATGACGCCGGAAGCGCTGGCGGCCACCGAGCAGAGCGGCAACGTCACCTTCTTCTCGCGCACCAAGCAGCGCCTGTGGACCAAGGGTGAAAGCTCCGGCCACTTCCTCAAGGTGGTCAGCATCACGCCGGACTGCGATAACGACACGCTGCTGGTATTGGCCAACCCGATCGGCCCGACCTGCCACCTCGGCAACAGCAGCTGCTTCCACCCGGCCGCCAGCGACTGGACGTTCCTCTATCAGCTGGAGCAGCTGTTGGCGGAGCGCAAGCACGCCAGCCCGGACAGCTCGTACACTGCCAGCCTGTATGCCAGCGGCACCAAGCGCATTGCGCAGAAGGTCGGGGAAGAAGGCGTGGAAACCGCGCTGGCCGCCACGGTCAACGATCGCGAAGAGCTGACCAACGAGGCCTCGGATCTGATCTATCACCTGCTGGTGCTGCTGCAGGACCAGGATCTGGACCTGAGCGTGGTGATCGGCCGGCTGCGCGAGCGGCATCAGAAAAAAGCGTGACGCTAACTCGCGCCCAATAAAAAAGCCGCCGGGCGTTAACCTCGGCGGCTTTTTTTATCGCTCAACGGGCGGGCTTATTCCATCCATTCGGTATGGAATACGCCTTCCTTGTCGATGCGTTTATAGGTGTGCGCACCGAAGTAGTCGCGCTGCGCCTGGATCAGGTTCGCCGGCAGCACCGCGGAGCGGTAGCTGTCGTAGTAGGCGATCGCAGCGGAGAAGGTCGGCGTAGGAATACCGTTCTGCACGGCATAGGCCACCACGTCACGCAGCGCCTGCTGGTACTCGTCGGCGATTTGCTTGAAGTATGGCGCCAGCAGCAGGTTGGCGATATCGGCATCCGCCGCGTAAGCGTCGGTGATCTTCTGCAGGAACTGGGCGCGGATGATGCAGCCGGCGCGGAAGATCTTGGCGATTTCGCCGTAGTGCAGATCCCAGTTGTTTTCTTTAGACGCGGCTTTCAGCTGAGAGAAGCCCTGCGCGTAGGACACGATCTTGCCCAGATACAGCGCGCGACGCACTTTCTCGATGAATTCGGCTTTGTCGCCGGTGAACGGCGCCACTTTCGGGCCGGTCAGCACTTTAGACGCGGCAACGCGCTGGTCTTTCAGCGAGGACAGGTAGCGCGCAAACACCGACTCGGTGATCAGCGACAGAGGTTCGCCCAGATCCAGAGAGCTCTGGCTGGTCCACTTGCCGGTGCCTTTGTTGGCGGCTTCGTCCAGGATCACATCGACCAGGTATTTACCCTCTTCGTCTTTCTTGGTGAAGATGTCTTTGGTGATGTCGATCAGGTAGCTGTTCAGTTCGCCCTTGTTCCACTCGGCGAAGGTTTCGGCCAGTTGCTCGTTGCTCAGGTTCAGCGCCTGCTTCAGCAGGGAATAGGCTTCGGCAATCAGCTGCATGTCGCCGTATTCGATGCCGTTGTGCACCATTTTCACATAGTGGCCGGCGCCGTCTGCGCCGATGTAGGTCACGCAAGGCTCGCCTTCGGCAACCGCAGCGATTTTCTCCAGGATCGGCGCCACCAGCTCGTAAGCTTCTTTCTGGCCGCCAGGCATGATGGAAGGCCCTTTCAGCGCGCCCTCTTCACCGCCGGAAACGCCGGTACCGATGAAGTTGAAGCCCTGGTCGGACAGTTCGCGGTTACGACGGATGGTGTCCTGATAGTAGGTGTTGCCGCCGTCGATCAGGATATCGCCCTTGTCCAGGTGCGGAGTCAGCGAGGCAATGGTTTTATCCGTTGCTTCGCCCGCTTTCACCATCAGCAGGATGCGGCGCGGTTTTTCCAGCGATTCGACAAACTCTTCAACGGTATAATACGGCGCCAGATTCTTGCCCGGGTTCTCAGCGATCACTTCGTCAGTTTTGTCGCCAGAACGGTTGAAAATGGAAACGGTGTAACCACGGCTCTCGATGTTCAGCGCGAGGTTGCGGCCCATTACCGCCATGCCGACAACGCCGATTTGTTGCTTGGACATTTAGGAACTCCTGTCTTTGAATGACACAGACCTGAAGCGTCTGTTATTTATCTACTGTTAGAGGATAGTAACCGAAGTTTTGGCATGTAGGGTAGCAATAGGTGTGATAGGCATGAAAAATCAATTACTGATTACAATACCATCAAAAACCACATTTTTATTATAGTTACCGTATTTTCCAGCCATACTTATTAAAAAATTTAACCATCGAATGACAGAAAAATAGAATATGTTTGATTCCTTTTTTTGATACATTTCCGCCATGATGGATGATTTTCACGCTAGGCACATAAGCAACATGCGTAATGCTGCTGGCTCGAAAACTGAGGTCTGTATCTTCAAAATACAAGAAAAACTGAGGGTCAAATCCTGCGAGTTGCTGCAAAACATCACTACGGAATAGCATAAAACAACCACTGACAATTTGAGGATTCCAGTAGTTATCTGTCTCATTAATAGCGTCCACCATATTATAGTGGTCGAGTCTGAACTTAAAAAATTTCTTTACTATCGCAGGAGCAAATGCCCGCAACAGCAAAGTGAATACTGATGGATAGCGTTTGCACAAAAACTGTCGCTCACCATTTCGCCATCGGGCCAACGGCGTCAATAATCCGCACTGAGGGTTATCGTTCATAAACCGCATAGCTACGGCCAGTGTATCTTCGTACAGAATAATATCGGGATTTAAAATAAGATGGTAATCATAGTCATGACTTAATGTCAGATTGTGCGCACGGCCATAACCGATATTTTCACCCGAAATGACTACTCGACAGCAGGGATATTGCTCCTCAAGGAAATGGTGGAGATCCGTTTTCTGTTTGAAACCATTCTCGACGACAGTCACGTCCACTTGAATATTTGGGCAGGCTCGTTCAGCTTTCACGATGGAATCCATCAAAGTAAAGATGTCATCATTAATGTAAAAAGACACAACTGAAATTTGCACACGGATTTTGGCACACTGCCCTGAAATTATATCATTATCAATATGTGTATAATTCATTGTAATGGACACTTACCTGATTTACTCGTAATACCATGAATACCCCCTTGTACAATTGCTTTTAAGTTCTGCAACCGCTGACCAGAAAACAGTAACAAAAAAGTCAATTTCAAGACAAGCTTGTACGTGTCGACCAATTTCCAATTCAAAGGAATATAATCTTTCTTATACAAAAGTATGGCATTCCTAACGAGGTAATAATGACGAAGGGGGCTATGTATTGCAATGTGCCTTCCGGCAAACTCAATGCGTCCGTCTCCCAGGCTATGATGCATTTGCGCGGAAAAAACACCATATGACAACAACCCTTTTGCCCGAGCACGCAGTGCCCACTCTATGTCGACATAATCGATAAAGAGGGATTCATCCATTAGCCCCACCCGTTCGAAAACAGCAACAGGAATCAACGACCCGGATGCAATAAGATGATCAACCTCAACGATATTATCGCAGGAACTTGATGACATTTTGATAATACGAATCCCTTCAACGCGAATAAACCGAGCCCTGACGCTTTGATCTGCGTCAATAAAACAGGGACCAACGGCGGCTAATCCATTCTTGTGCTTAGCCGCCGTCAAAAGTTCTTCAACCATATTATCTGCCGGGAGACTATCCTGATCCATCAACAACACATAGTCGAACCCTTGCTCTTTTGCCATTCGGATACCGCGATTCTGAGCTGCAGCTATCCCTTCATTTTCGGCCAAACACATTAATGTTAATTGCCCAGAAAACTCGGCCAAGGCAATTGCCAGCTGTTCAGAATTGGTTGAATTATTGTCAACAACAACTACAGCAACCTGGCTTGCCAACAGTACCTTAATCTGTCGTTTAAGGCTGGGGATATTAGGATTATAACTTACCGTAATTGCGATTATTTTCCTATTCACACTAGTTTCCCTAAGAAAAAAAGGGCCTCTCGGCCCTTTTCTTAGTGAGTAGAAAGGTAGATCTCTGCTAGTTCTTCATACTGTTCATCAAAAGAACGAATATGAGAGTGAGGCATGACAGGCAAACGTCCATCTGGCATTTGACGGAAATGTTGTATCGTTGCCTCAACAGCAGCCAGCAACTTCATGGCATCGTTATCAAATGGAATAACAATACCATTTTCTCCATCAATAATATCTTCAGGAGCTCCCCCCGCATCAGAGGTAATCACCCAAACATTGCGGATTAAGGCTTCGCGAACCGTCAAGCCAAAGCTTTCTTTAGATTGCGTCGGATAGAGCAGAACATCAATACTGCCATAAAAATCATCCATATTTTGCTGAGTAAATGCGGGAACAACTTCATAATTATTCAACCCGTCTAGGTCACTGTCATGAAAAGTTCTAAAGCCAAGATTCAACGTATTATCAACAATCACAACCTTGGCATCTTCAGCAGCAATATTTCTGAAAGCTTCCTTGATTAAATGATATCCCTTAATGTTGGTGTTTCCACCAACATAACCAAAGGTTATCACTTTTGAAACCTCTCTATCTTTAGTCAACTGCGGATAATTTACACCATTTTTATTCAGATGAACATTACCGAAGCCTTCACTAGCATAAAGTTGACGAGTAAATGCACTTGGCGCAAGAATTTTACTCGCCAACATCAGCGCCTTGCGTTTCTTCAGGACATAATAACTGACCGTATCTTTATCCTTCAGTTTTTCCGATTCGTGACCCTCGAAAACACCACGCAACTTGTGCTTATCGTCGAAGCTGAGAATAAACTGATGGTCATATAACCACCAATAATCATGCGCAGTGACAATTATTGGGATATCTCTTTCAGCACAGACCTCCAACATAGAAATGCCTAGGCCTTGAATAGAGTGAAAATGAACACAGTCCGGTTTGACAACATCGAGAATCTGCTTAAATGCAGGATCAATATTGTGATTCAGTATTTGTTCTTCTTCACGCAAGAAGTGAGGCAACCCAATGCCATAACAATCATGACCAAAAGCACCATAACGCCGTATATAGTATGGCATTACATAATCTTCAGAGAGGGATGTCACAACATGAATATTAATATTTCCATTGGAATCGAAACGCTTATTAAGCTCCTCTGCAACAACGGTCGCCCCACCAAATGAACGAGGGTTATAATAACAATTAACCGAGAGTATATTTTTCTGCTTAGCTGCTTTATTGCGTCTAATAAATTTATCAGCAATAACAGAAACTTGTTCTTTAGCTATATTATCCGGCGAATAATGATGCAGCACCGTCGTCTGAGCATGCGATCCAATTTCGCTTCTTAACTCAGCAGATTGAACCAACTGGAGCAGCGTCGTCTCCCACTCCACAGGGGTTTTACATAGGTAACCATTCACACCATGCTCTATAACTCGACTAAAGGTCGGCAGTGGTGAGCAAATGCTTGGTATACCAAGAATAGAGGCCTCAATAAACTTGATGTTGCTTTTGGAATAATTAAATACGTAATCTTCCAGCGGAGCCAAACTGATGTCACATTCTGCCAAAACCTTAAGATAGTCTTTATAAGGGCAAAGTTCAACGCGTTCAATCTGCGATTTCACCGCATCAAACGATGGCGGAAGTTCTAAAACCCCAATTAAACGAAAACGTACATTTTCATTATTTTTCAATACATTAAGAATAGCACTGGCTGCTTCCTGAAAATCAACATTATGTGTACTGGTTCCAGAGCCATAAACAATTCGAACAATCCCATCGGTTTCACTCGTGCGCGAAACTGGCAGGTTTTGAGCCGTAATAATAGTTTCAGGATCCAGCGCATTCTCTATCACGTAGGCGTATTTCGCGCCCGCATCGATCATTGCCTCGGCCAGATGTTGCGTGGAAGCAATCGTCCCCCGACATTTCAGCATTGCTCGCTTATAAAGGCTGGCACCTTCAAGAAGCCCATTAAATGTATTTTTATCTAGTTCATTCAAGGTCTTGCTATTAGCCAGCACGTCCCTATCAAAAATGAGATCGTCAACTTCCCAGAGAGTGGTCAGATTCAAACGTTCACATTCATCGAAAATACGATCCATACTTTCAAAAGCGGGAACGCGATAAAAGATAACTATTGAATGCGTTTGCAACGCTTCCATACACTCATTTTGCTGAGTCCAGCTTAATGCAGTGGCTTCAATCCCAAGCTTTTTGAAAAGCTCTACCTTTTGGTCAACACGATATTTGCGGCATTGGGGAATAGACATTTCAGCAATAATCAGCACTTTAGGCATCAAAACCGCTTCGGCCACAACGCCAACAGTGGCCAATTCCTTGCGTTCTATAACGTGAGAGGCAACGTGCTGTTGATTTATCAAACGTAGCCTGTCAATCACACCACGCATACCAAACTGCTTATACACTGCCATAGCCTTTTTCAGGCTATATTGAAGACCGTGTATTTTGATAACATTCTTAGAAACGACTACGCCGCGTTTTAATTTACGCAGATTCGCTACACCCGTTCGCATTGGCTGTGTGACTTTCCAACTTGTCGATGTTAATAGTGCATGGTTGTCGTGTGACAAAGAGTGCACCAACCGATCTTTCTCGGCCATACTTTGTCGGTTTACATCAACCTCTTGGCGAAGAACCTCTTCGACACTCTTGTAATAGATAATATCGCGGTTTAGCTTCTCTATTTTCGCCAGTGCTTGTTTTTTTTCCTCGAGTTGACTTTTGTTATTTTCAGTTAAGCTTTGCCATTCCATCTCAGGGAACGTCGGTAGATCGCCCCAAGGATTTTTATCCTGCGCGGGGGCAACATTCAAACTACCATCAACTTTTAGGTTCCCTTTAACTACCGCTTCTTCGTCTCCGATAATAACTCGAGGACCAAGGATATTTTCTTGGGGCGATTTTTTCTTGATAATACAGAGCGAGTTGATAAATTGAACAGAATGTATATGGCTATAGTCAACCGAATCCAATGCTTCACAATTGTAATGCTGATAAAAAGGTTTTAGGTAATCATGCTCAGATTTTTCAACTCCCCAATGTTCATGGTTAGGAATATCCGCAAGTTTTTTAAGGAATGCCATTGAAGAATATGGATCATATAAACCACCTTCAAAAGCCTGCCAATAGCTACAGTGCAAATCTTCAATAATATAGTAGCCACCATCTTCCACCAGCGGAAAATAGAGAAGGAATGACTTAATAATATCAGAGGAATCATGTGAACCATCGTCAATAGCGATAGTTATTGTAGGTGTTATAGACTCTATTTTTTCTTTTACTTCTACAGTCGAAGAATTTCCGATGACAACCTGTATTTTTTTCTCTTCATACTTCAGCTGAGCGCAATTAGCATCAATGTCACAGCCAATAATATTTTTTGCATTTGGGAAATATGTATTCCAGACCTCTAATGAGCCTCCATTCTGAACACCTATCTCCATAAAGTTAACAGGGTTAAACTTAAGGTGAGACAATACTTCATGGTAAGAGGAAAGATATATAGACCATTTATCAGAAGATTTTCCATGATGCTCTTCATAGAGTTCAACTAAAGTTTTCATTTAATTTCCAGCTTCACTTCATCAAATTTAATACCAACGAGCCCCCAACGGACCTCACTAGATGAAACGTTAATGATGACAGCGTCATGCATCCAATGGTGCTGAACATGGTTATTTATATCACCATTTGCCAACGATACCATCATTGCATATTCTCCATTTGGCAGCATCGGCAATGTGAACACATAATGCGCGGAGAAAATCTCTCCTGCACTAATTTTTTTTGGCTCACTCTGTGTAAATGGCAGAGTGTTTTCTCCAAATAATACCTGCCCCAAGCGGTCTTTTACCAAAAAACCGATTATAGGTGCATCAAAAAACTCATGTGCAACAGCTTCAATAGTCAGCTTGACTTTTTCTCCGCCTTTAAAAACATGTAGCGTATTGCCACTTGTCAATTCTGAAAATGAAACAGAAAGGATTTCGCCGGCCCCTGTTTTCCAACCTTCAGCCTCGGACAAATTTTCTCCCATGCCATACTGAGAGTTGTAATTAATGATAGATTTATCAGCAGTAACTTCTACCGTTTGAGGTTTGTCATCGACATCCCCAATTGTTTCTTTTTTAAGGCTATCCAACTTCGTTTCGTCGCCATAAACTTCCTGGAGAGTATACTGCAAATACTTTTCAGCTATACTCTTTGCTTTACCTGAAGTGACCATTTCTCCTTGATGAAGCCAGATAGCTTTATCACAAAGATTAATAACGGAGTTGGTATCATGGCTAACGAAAAGCAGTGTCCCATTCTCTTTAAACTTACGGATGAAACGCATGCATTTTTGCGTAAAGACAGCGTCGCCAACCGCTAAGGCTTCATCCACTACAAGAATATCGGCATCAACATGAGCAATTACAGCGAAAGCAAGACGGACATACATACCACTGGAGTATGTTTTTACCGGCTGATCAATATGTTCGCCAATGTCAGCAAAGGCCAGAATACTTTCATAACGCTCGCGGATCTGCTCATTGCTCAAACCATACAGTGATGCCGCCATAAAGATATTTTCATGCCCTGTGAACTCAGGGTTGAACCCGGCACCCAGCTCCAGTAGAGCCGCTATTTTTCCGTTAACTTTAACCGTACCATCTGTCGGTGTCAGAGTGCCGCAGATCATTTGAAGTAACGTTGATTTACCTGAACCATTACGACCAATAATGCCTACCGTTTCACCTTTTTTTAAGCTAAATGAGACATTCTTCAACGCCCAAAACTCACGAAATAGTTTTTTGCTTCCGCGAAAAAACATCTGCAGTAAGCGATCCTTCGGTGAGTCATAAATCTGGTAACATTTACTGAGGCCTTCTACTTCAATAATATTATCAGATGACATCAGCAAACCCCTTTCGTGTTCTTTGGAACCAGAAAAAACCAAACCATGCAATTAAAGAGCCGGAAACCAACGCTTTTACCCACGAATAAAAATCAGGGATGCGCCCCCAATACATAACATCTCGTGCTTGCTCAATAAAAACCGCCAACGGATTGAGCGAAAGAAGCGGTTTTATTTCAGCAGGCAATGCTGAAATGGGGAAAAAGATCGGAGACAGGAACATTAATACCATGGTAATTATACCAACTAGTTGACCCACATCTCGCAAATACACGCCTAATGAAGATAAAATCCAACTAAGCCCCATAACCATTAAAACCAATGGTAAGAGAATGAATGGAAGTAACAAAATCGTAGCATGTGGAACACCCACTTCAAAAATATAGAAAACCAACCAAACAGAACAACTAATAAAGAAGTGAAATAGCGCAGCCCCCATATTCACCCATGGTAATATTTCTAACGGAAATATAACTTTTTTTACATAATTTGAATTAGCAAGGATCGTAGTCGGTGCACGATTAACACACTCAGAGAAAAGATTAAATATGATAAGGCCGGAGAATAGCACTAATGCAAAAGCCGACTTAGACGTTTGTCCCTCACTCCACTTAGCCTGAAAGACAACACTAAATACAAAAGTATAAACAACTAGCATTAAAATAGGCGTAAAAAACGACCACAATAGGCCAAACACAGAACCACGGTACCGGCTGATAACTTCCCGTTTAGTTAGCGTATAGATTAAACGCTTATTTTTAAAGGTTGTGCCGAAAAGGTCTAACGTCGTTTTTACTATTGTTTTCATTCAAAAACCTCTGCATCAATAAATCGTGAGGCAGATAAATCTTTATCAGAAAGCAGGCAATTATTGGTTTCCCAACCAATATTGATATCTTTATCATTCCAAAGAATACTTCTCTCGCTTTCTTTAGCATAATAATTAGTAGTTTTATAAACGAATTCCGCAGTGTCACTCAGCGTCAAGAAACCATGGGCAAAACCTTCTGGTATCCAAAGCTGACGTTTATTCTCAGCGCTTAACTTAACACCTACCCATTGCCCGAAGGTTTTAGACTGACGTCTAATATCAACCGCGACATCGAAAACCTCACCTTCAACGCAGCGTACCAGTTTTGCTTGAGCATCAGGATTCAGTTGATAATGGAGGCCGCGTAAAACTCCTTTCGTCGATTTTGAGTGGTTATCTTGCACAAAATCGACATGACGCCCAACCACCTCATCAAAAACTCTTTGACTGAAACTCTCAAAAAAGAACCCACGCGGATCACCGAAAACTGTCGGCTCAAAAATCAAAACATCTGGCAGCGCTGTAGCAATCACTTTCATTACACTTTCCTTCCGTTTACATCAACAGAAATTTAACAAAACCAGAAAACATAGGCGCTTCATATAGGAACAATGGAGTGCCACTTATCCAGGCCTTCACTGACGATAACCACTACTACGGATGAAGAAATATACCGATATTTTTTCACAAGCGTGCATTACGGTATGAAATTATTAGTGAGTTATCGTTTAATGTTAAGCCGACGACTGAGATTTAACCGTCGATAATCTTTCAGAACAACTTTCTGCCAAGGCTTCATATGATAAATATTGCCTTTGTACTACCACAATATTTCGTCAAGCATCCGCTTCACACCAAGCTCCCAATGCGGCAATGTCAGGCCAAATGTTTGTTGGAATTTTTCTGTACACAAACGAGAATTTAATGGACGTGCAGCTGGCGTCGGGAAAGCAGTTGTCGGTACTGCAGTAATATTGGAAACCTTAAACTCAACACCTTTTGTTCTGGCATAATCTATGACCAACGAAGCATATGCATGCCAGGTTGTTTCGCCAGAAGCTATCAGATGATACACCCCACTCACTTCAGGGCAAAGCATGGCGGTTTTAATCGCATGTGCGGTGCAGTCGGCCAGCAACTCTGCTCCCGTTGGAGCCCCAAATTGATCGTTGATCACCGAAAGAGAATCACGTTCTTGCGCCAGACGAATCATCGTACGCGCAAAGTTATTGCCTTTTGCGGCATAGACCCAGCTGGTGCGGAAAATCAGGTAGCGTGACGCATACTTCTGAATCGCCTGCTCCCCACTCAACTTTGTTTGCCCATAAATATTCAGCGGCGATGTTGGGTCGTTTTCCGTCCAAGCCGATTCGCCGCGGCCGTTGAATACATAATCAGTAGAATAATGAACCAGCAGCGCTCCGACTTCTTCTGCAGCTTTAGCTAAAGCGGCGACTGATGTCGAATTAATGAGCTCTGCCAACTCCGTTTCATTTTCAGCCTTATCCACCGCGGTATGAGCGGCGGCATTAACAATAACATGCGGCTTTACACGCCGAACCGTTTCGGCGATCCCTTTCGGATTAGTGAAGTCACCGCAATATTCTGTAGTATTGTAGTCGAGCACCACCACCTGTCCCAATGGCGCCAAGGCACGCTGTAATTCCCAACCAACTTGCCCATTTTTACCAAACAGTAAAATATTCATTTGCGCGATATCTCATCGTTGTTTAGCGCAGAAGCTGCACTAAACATTTCAAAAAATTAGCATTACTCACTATCCGTCAACGCTGTGGCATTCAGCCGCATCACAGCCATCCTACTTACAACAGTTAAGAAGAGTCATTTTTCGCCAAAAATTGTACATTCAAAGGTCAAAAAGCTCATTTAGCCACTGATTTATCGTACAGCCGGGAGTAGAATGTGTTGATGATTAGTGGGTATATCAAAAACTAAATTTCCGCGGCATTCGTCTAGTGCCAAGGAGGACAAACAATAGCAAATTTTGCTTATGTTTTTACTTTACCTAGCTATCATCCTGCCAAACGCCTACGGAACGGGGATTTCTCTTAACCCCTAAAAAAGCACGCTACCGCCCCTAGGTTTCAGCTCCCAGAGTGCTACGTGCCCGTTTATCTTCATCATTCAGCGTTCCCGCCTTCAGCTCACGCTGATTAAAGAAAAACAAAAAACCTCTTTTTAAACATAATGTTAATCATCCCGCCCCCCTAGAAAACGGGATTTTCTATGATAAATTGTACCATTTGAACCTTTCAAACACGAACTAAATACCCACAAAAAACCTTCACAAGGTTAAATATTGACCACTTGATGACGTTTGGCATTAGCGCTGAGAAACCGCAAAAAAAGCAATCAGACTTCGATGAAAGCAAAGCGATTTCTTATCGAAACAACTGTTCCCTTAAGATGAAAAGACGAATAATTCACTGCAAGTCGGAACCAATCATCCCCTTTTATCGCGATCACAGAGAGGTGTAAGTAAGCCCTTAGGAGAGATAAAAAGCTCATGCTAGGCTCTCTAAGATGTTCCAAGCAGTGCCTGCGTCTTTGCCAACCGACCATTTATTGACATGAGAAGGGAGTGTAAGTATCCCTGACCTACCCCCAGTATTAGATACAACCGTCAGTTAGCAATGTCGGCTTGTTTACTTTCACATTTTCCATTTCGCCACCGTACTGCAAACTCTGATGGCATCTGATAATTCAGTGCCGAATGTGGACGACACTCGTTATAATCCTGCCGCCAGTCATTAATGATTTTCCTGACGTGAACGATATCGTTGAACCAGTGCTCATTCAGACATTCATCGCGAAATCGTCCGTTAAAGCTCTCAATAAATCCGTTCTGCGCTGGCCTGCCTGGCTGGATTAAGCGCAACTCAACACCATGCTCAAAGGCCCATTGATCTAGTGCGCGGCAAGTAAACTCTGGTCCCTGGTCAGTTCTTATCGTCGCCGGATAGCCCTGAAACAGTGCAATGCTTTCCAGAATACGCGTTACCTGAGCGCCTGAAATCCCGAATGCGGGGGTAATTGTCAGACACTCCTTCGTGAAGTCGTCCACACAGGCCAGGCACTTTATCCTGCGACCGGTGGCCAGTGCGTCCATGACGAAATCAATCGACCAGGTCAGGTTGGGCGCTGCCGGGCGGAGCAGCGGCAGACGTTCCGTTGCCAGTCCTTTACGACGTCGTCTGCGTTTTACGCCCAGCCCGCTGTGATGATAAAGGCGGTACACGCGCTTGTGATTAACCTGAAGGCCTTCACGGCGCAGTAACGGCCTGATGCGGCGGTAGCCAAAACGCCTGCGCTCCAGTGCCAGCTCAATAATGCGCCCCGATAAATGCGCGTCAGTCGCCGGACGCTGAGCTTCGTAGCGGCAGGTCGACAGAGACAAACCTGTAAGCCTGCTGGCACGACGTTGCGACAGACCGGTCGCATCACACATAAACTCAACGGTTCCCGCTTCTGGCCTGTCGTCAGTACTTTCGCCCCAGAGCCACCTGAAGCGCCTCCTTATCCAGCATGGCTTCGGCAAGCAGCTTCTTGAGTCTGGCGTTCTCTTCCTCAAGCGACTTCAGGCGCTTAACCTCGGGCACCTCCATACCGCCATACTTCTTACGCCAGGTGTAAAAGGTGGCGTAAGAAGTATGGCGTGCTTACGGCATAGCTCACGGGCAGAAACCCCGGCTTCAGCCTCGCGGAGGATACTGATGATCTGTTCGTCGGAAAAACGCTTCTTCATGGGGATGTCCTCATGTGGCTTATGAAGACATTACTAACATCGCGGTGTATTAATCAACGGGGAGCAGATCACACTTCATGTATATAATAATAAAACCCCAGGTAAAATATGAGAGCCATGTCAGGCCCTTATAAAAAATCTCTATAGGGGCTAGGAATTCTACATGCCCCATCGTTTTTCGTTTTATGCTTAATTAGCCTTTCATGCCTATTTATCACTATCAAGACATATCAATCAAGGTTAGCGATAACCATGTGGATTTTTGCTTTGCCAGTTCCAGGTATCGCGCATCATGTCATCGATACCCCGACTGACTTTCCAACCCAACTCCTGATAAGCCAGATCGGCGTTCGCCCAGAAAGCAGGCAGATCGCCGTCACGGCGAGGTAATATTTGGTAAGGGATCGTTACGCCGGACGCTTTTTCAAACGCCTGAACCATCGCCAGCACCGAGTGCCCTACGCCAGCCCCCAGGTTATAAGCCTTAAATCCGTTGATCTTCGGCAAATGATCCATGGCTTTCAGGTGGCCTTCAGCCAAATCCATGACATGGATGTAATCGCGCTCTCCCGTGCCGTCCTTCGTCGGATAATCTCCGCCGAAAATACCCAGCTTTTCCAACTTGCCGATAGCCACCTGTGAGATGTAAGGCAGCAAGTTATTGGGGATACCGTTAGGGTCTTCGCCAATGAGGCCGGACTCGTGAGCCCCCACTGGATTGAAGTAACGCAAAGCAATAATCGAAAATTGCGGTTCAGCATTGGCGAAATCTTGCAGGATCTGCTCTACCATCAACTTTGATGTCCCATAAGGGCTGGTTGTCCCACCGATCGGTGTCGTCTCTACATAAGGCACTGGCGAATTGGCACCATAGACAGTGGCAGAAGAGCTAAAGATAAAGTCGTGCACGCCGGCACGACGCATAGCATCCAACAACACCAGCGTGCCGGTAACGTTATTCTGATAATACTCCAGCGGCTTGCGCGTAGACTCCCCCACCGCCTTAAGACCGGCGAAATGGATCACGGCAGTGATCTCATGAGCGCCGAAGATGCGATGCAGGCATTCGGCATCCTGAACGTCTCCCTGATGGAATACCGCGGCTTTCCCCGACAGTTTCTCCACCCGCTGCAATGACTCCGCAGATGAGTTGGACAAATTATCCAACACCACGACGTCCTCGCCACGCTCCAGGAGCGATAGCACAGTGTGTGATCCGATGTAACCAGCACCGCCGGTAACTAAAATTGCCATATCAATCCCCTTATACTTCGGCAACATGCTTGATTCTACAAAAACTCCCTCATCGATACCGGGCGCATCATACAACCTTCTGAGCCTACCATGGGGAGAGCGGTAAAAATCGCTCTCATCCTCGACTATTCAATGTATTAAGCGTTAATTTTGTGCACCGAGCAACGCCAAAATCTCGTCGGTTTTTTCTTGCATCAGTGCAACATCGGCCCGCGACTCGACATTAAGACGTACCACAGGTTCCGTATTGGAGGAACGCAGATTGAAACGCCAGCCTGCGAACGCCATGCTGATGCCATCTGTGTAGTCTACCTCATCGGCATGCGGTAAATAGTGTTGTTTAACGCTTTCAATGGATACGTCTGGCTGAGCCAGTTTGATATTGATCTCACCGGAAGACGGGTAGGCGGCAATGCGATCCTGTACCAGTTGCCCCAGAGTTTGTCCCTTCACACTGACCAGTTCAGCGACCAGAAGCCACGGGATCATGCCGCTGTCGCAATAAGCAAAATCACGGAAATAGTGGTGAGCGCTCATCTCTCCGCCATAAATGGCATCTTCCGCACGCATGCGTTCCTTAATGAAAGCATGGCCGGTTTTCGACATCACGGGTACGCCCCCGGCATCGGTGACTACATCGACGGTGTTCCAACTCAGACGTGGATCGTGGATGATCTTCGCGCCCGGCTGTTTCTGCAAGAAGGCCTCCGCCAGCAAGCCGACGATATAATAACCCTCAATAAAATCGCCTTTTTCATCGAACAGGAAGCAGCGGTCGAAATCGCCGTCGAACGCGATGCCCATATCAGCGCTATGCTCACGCACCGCATCGGCGGTATCCGCGCGACACTCAGGCAGCAATGGGTTGGGAATACCGTTAGGGAAAGTGCCGTCCGGCTGGTGATGCACCTTGATAAACTCCAGCGGCACGCCCCGCGCCTTCAGTTGCGCTTCAATAGCATCGATCACATGCCCCGCCGCACCGTTGCCCGAGTTGATCACCAGCTTCAATGGTTTGAAATTTTTCACGTCGACGTAGGACAGAATGTGTTCTACATAAGCCCCTAATACGTCCTGGCGAACATAGCTACCGCGCATTGCAGTCGGGGCCTGAAATTGGTTTTTCTCCGCCAGTTCTTGGATCGCCCGTAACCCGGTATCGCCGCTAATCGGCCGAGAGCCATCACGCACCAACTTCATGCCGTTGTAATCGATCGGGTTGTGGCTGGCGGTGACTTCCACGCCACCATCCGTTTTTAAATAGGTTGTGGCGAAATAGATTTCTTCGGTACCGGTTAAGCCGATGTCTATCACATCAGTGCCCGCATCCTGCAAACCCTTCGCCAGCGCCAGTTTCAGGCTTTCACTGGTTAACCGAACATCGCTGCCCAACACGATATTTTTGGGCTTCAAAAACTCGCCGTAGGCGCGTCCAATACGATACGCGATGTCCTCATTCAGCTCTTCGCCCAGCTTACCGCGTACATCATAAGCTTTAAAACACGTCAATTTTTGCATTACCAAACCCTATTAAACTCTGCCATAGCGATCTTGCAAACGCTCAATATCATCTTCTTCCAGATAGTGCCCCGACCTGACCTCGATCATTTCCAAATCGATTTTTCCCGGGTTTTCTAACGTATGGACACTGCCCGCAGGAATGAAGGTAGACTGATTTTCCGACAAGAAGAACTCTTGATCATCAACGTTAACTCTTGCTGTCCCACTCACGACGACCCAATGTTCGGCACGGTGGAGATGGCGTTGTACCGACAGCCCCTCCCCTGGCCGCACAATGATTTTCTTCACCTGGAAGTGCGTGCCGCTGTCGATATCGCAAATCTTGCCCCAGGGACGATAGGCGGTGGAATGCTGGCGAAAATGATGAAGATTGCGTTTTTTAAGCTCATCAACCACTTTCTTCACATCCTGCACCTTGTCCTTGTGAGCGATCAGCAAGGCATCACTGGTGTTGACCACAACCAGGTTTTCCAACCCGATGGTCGCCACCAACGCGGACTCAGAGGAAATGTAGTTATCATTGGAATCGATTGAGATAATTTCACCCACGTTGACATTACCCAAATGATCCTTCTTTGACACTTCCCACAATGAGGACCAGGAACCGACGTCACTCCAGCCCGCATCAATAGGAATCACCACCGCGTCATGTGTCTTTTCCATCACCGCATAGTCGATGGAGTCACTAGGGCAGTGCTTGAAGATGTCTTGCTCAACCCGGATAAAATTCATGTCGCGTTGACTGTTGCTCACAGACTGCTGGGTTGTGCTGAAAATTTCAGGACTGAACTGCTGCAGTTCCTGCAGGAATTTGGCCGTCTTGAACATAAACATACCGCTATTCCAGCTGTAATCACCGCTGGCGAGGTATTCGACCGCTTTCTCCAAACGCGGCTTCTCAACGAACGAATCAACTTTGAAACATGCATTGGAAAGGTGCTCGCCACGCTTAATATAGCCATAGCCCGTTTCAGGGTGCTCAGGGATAATGCCAAACGTGACCAATTGGTTGTTTTCTGCAAACGAAATAGCCGTCTGAATAGCCGCGTGAAAATTATCCACTTTGGTGATCAGATGGTCCGCTGCCAGCACCAAAAGCATACTCTCTTCGTCTTCCTCTGCAGCAAGATGAGCGGCTAACGCCACTGCTGGGGCAGTATTACGCCCTACGGGCTCTAAAATAATATTGGTCGCTAATTGTCCAATTTCACGTAATTGTTCGGCAACTAAAAAACGGTGTTCCTCGTTGCAGATGACCAGAGGAGCAGCAACTTCGATACCGGTCAGACCCGACAAACGCTGTAACGTTTGTTGCAGCAGGCTCACCCCGCTGTCATCAATAGATAAAAACTGTTTAGGAAACGATTCTCGCGACATCGGCCACAGACGACTCCCAGTACCACCGGCCATAACCACAGGAATTAGTTTGGACATTATCTACCCTTTACTCAGCCATCGTTCTTACAAGGACGCCGCCGCACGTCAGCAGCATCACTCTAAAATTCGTACGGATATTAACCAATCGTTACACTTTGCGAAAAGCATGCATCCTTCTAACCTACCGTTCCTTAACAGAAAATTATGTATGAAAATAAACCAGGCAAGTATAAATACAGAAGGAACTACCAGCCAATAACATAACGTATTAACGCAAAAAAGAGCAGCATAGTGCTGCTCTTTCAGATTAATGCTCATAGTGAATATGCTGCTAGCGACTGCGGGCAAAATACTGCGCTACCCGCATAACGTCTTTTTCATCCAACGTCCCGGAGTCGCTCAGCAAGGTAATCCACGACTTGATGTAGGCGTACTTGGCGGAGGCCAGATCGCGCTGGGCGCTATAGAGCTGCTGTTCGGCGTTGAGCACGTCAACGTTGACACGTTGCCCGGCCAGCACGCTTTGCCGGGTCGCAGTCACCTGTGTGGTGGCCGATTGTACCGCCAGCTCATAGGCCGCCACCTTGGCGCGGCTGCTGATGCACAGATTGTACTGCTTGCGCAGATCGTTGAGCGTGGTGCCCGTCTGCGCATCCATTTCATACATCGCCTGGCCATAGCGCGCCGCCGCCTGCCGGGTCGACGCCGAAACGCCGCCGCCGGAATAAATAGGCATGCTGACCTGCACGCCGATGCTGTCGGTGCGGTATTTCTGGTTAACCGTGTTATCGCTGCTGGAGTCGTTTTCCGAATGCGAAGCATACAGCTGAACCTGCGGCATAAAGCCCGCCCGATTCCTTTCAACGTCATACTTGGCGGCATCCACGCCATGACGCGAGGCGGCCAGCACCGGGTTATTCTCCAGCGCGATCTTTTGCCACTCTTCGAACTTGGACGGGATCAGCGGCGCCACCTTGAACTTGCCCGGCCGCAACACCTGCAACTCATCCAGCTGGTTCAGCGGCATGCCGATAATTACTTCCAATTCGCGCTGCGCGGCATCCAGCGCATCGCGCGCTTCGATGACCTGCGCTTCGGCCAGGCTGTAGCGCGCCTGGGTTTCCGATACGTCGGTAATGGTGCCTTCACCGGCGCTCATCAGGCGATCGTTCAAGGTCAGCTGTTCCTTGTAAGCCGCCTTTTGCGCCTCGGCCAACGCGATTTGATCCTTGGAATAGGCCACTTCGACATAGGCGTTAATCACCCTAACCGCAAGATCCAGCAACTTACCGCGATAGCGCTCGTCCGACATCATCGTCTGCGCTACGCCGGCTTTGTAGCGCGCGTACGCTTCATAATCGAACAGCGGCTGCGTCAGCGTGATCGAACTGGAATAACTGCGATATTGCTGCCGCCGGGTGACCTCCGAAACATTGCCGAAAAAGTCGCTCTGCGGATATTTTTGCGTCTGCCAGTTGCGCGGCGAATTCTGATAGTTCAGCGACACTTTCGGCAGCAGCCCCGCCCTGCCGATGTTTTCGTTCTCATCTCCCGCTTCTTTCTCTTTTATAGCCGCCCGGAAAGTCGGGTCCTTTTCTAATGCCAGCGAATATGCGTCTAAAATCCCTATCGAATAAACCGGCGCAGATATCGCAAACAAAAGGGTGCCGATAACCAGACCGGCAGCCTGTCGTTTTGATTGAATCAAAATTATTCCTCGGTTAATGAAGTATGAGCGCGATCCAAAATAGGTTTAAACAGATAGCTCAGCAGCGAGCGCGACCCCGTTTTCACGAACACCTCCACCGGCATCCCCGGCTTGATGTCCTCGCCACTGAGCATCTTCATGCCCTCCGGCGAGACCGTGACCTGCATCTGGTAGTAAGGCTCACCGTTGGCTTTGTCGACCAGGCGATCGGCGGAAACCAACGTGACCGTTCCCGGAATTTTCGGGGTTTTGTTTTGGTTGAAGGCGGTAAACATCAGATCCACCGGCAACCCGTTGTACACCTTGTCGATCAGGTCGACTTTGAGGCGAGAATCCACCACCAATGTCGCCTGGCTGGGTACAACGTCCATCAGGTGGTCACCCGCTCCCACGACGCCCCCCTGAGTGAAGATATTCAATCCGACCACGGTGCCGTCCACCGGTGAGGTGATGGCAGTGTTGCCCAGATCGAAATCGGCCATTTGCAGCTTATTGCGAAACTCGCTGGCGTCCATTTGGGTTTGCGCCAGTTGCGTTCTGACCTCGCGCTGATAGTCGGCGAAACGCTGATCGATACGCTGCTGAGATTCCTGCAGCTGCTTTTGCAGCTGGCCAATCCGCCCGACGGTTTCATCGATGCTGCTGTTCACCTCGGCAAACTGACGCTGCACTTCCAGGTAGCGGTTGCGCGGCAGGTAACCGTCCGCCGCCAGTTGCTTCATGCTGTTCATCTGCTCACGCAGGCTGGAAAGTTGAATCTGCTTGTTGGCACGCGAATCCTGCAGGCCTTTCAATTGGAAACGAATCCCGTCCATCGACTGCTTATAACCGTCAATTTCACTTTGCAGCCCCTGGCGGCGGGAGGCGAACAGCTGCGTTTGCAACGCGATGATTTCAGCCACGCGCGGCTGAGTTTTGATCTGGGCAAAAATAGGTGAAAAAGTGACGTTGCTCAGACCGTCGCGCTCGGCGAGTAAACGCCCTTCGGTGGCCAGCGTGGTGTAGTATTGGTCGCGCAGGGAATCGACCTGCGCCTGTGCCTGCACCTGGCTCAACTGCACCAGGACTTCACCGGCTTTCACCTTGTCGCCGTCTTTCACCGCGATATTCTTGATGATGCCGCTGGCCGGGGCCTGCACCGTTTTGCGGTTGCCGGAAACGGTTACCGATCCCGGCGATGCCACCCCTTTATCCAGAGGCGCGAACGCTGCCCAGGCCAAAAATCCGAACAGACCAATTCCCACCACCAGCCAGCCCATCCGGGTAAACCGCCGTTCATCCTGCGGGATCTCTTCAATATACGAGTCTTGCGGCTCGCCAATGTGCGTCGACATACCAACTCCTTTAAACTGCGGACGGCAATAAAGCCGCCAGGCAATTCACGGCTTAATTAATTTGCGTTTTCGGGATATTGCCTTCATCCGGCTCGGAATTTACCGCCCTTACCGCTTGCTGAGGCGGTTGCGTCTGCGCTTTTTGCGCATTGGCTAACGCCTGAAGCACTTGTTGAGTCGGGCCGAATGCGTTGACGTTGCCATTTACCAGGAGCAACAGCTTGCTGGTCATCGACAGCAAATTGGTGCGATGGGTAATCAGAACCACCGTTTTATTACGTTGCTTGAGGAACATAATGGCCTGGTTCAACGCTTTCTCGCCCGCATCATCCAGGTTGGAGTTAGGCTCATCCAATACCACCAGCGAAGGGTCGCCATACAATGCGCGCGCCAGGCCGATACGCTGTTTCTGTCCACCGGAAAGCCCAGCGCCACCGTTGCCGAGCACCGAATCGTAGCCGTTAGGGAAACGCAGGATCAGTTCGTGCACGCCGGCCAGCTTGGCGGCTTCAATGACTTTATCTGAGTCAATATCGTTAAAGCGGGCGATATTCTCGGCGATAGTCCCGGCAAACAGCTCAATGTCCTGTGGCAGATAGCCGATATATGGCCCCAACTCATCCTTGTTCCACTGATAGATGTCGGCATTATCCAACCGAACAATCCCTTCGCTGACCGGCCAAATGCCGACCAGCAAACGCGCCAGCGTCGATTTCCCCGACGCGCTCGGGCCAATGATCCCCAGCACGTCACCGGGCTGGATGGCAAAACTCACGTTATGCAATACCGCATCGCCTTGGGATCCCGGCGGCGTGGCGGTGACGCCTTCTACGGCCAGCACCCCTTCCGGGCGCGGCAAGGACATGCCGGTACCCCGTTGCGGATGCGTTTCCAGCAGCTTGACCAACCGGCCATAAGAAAGCTTCGCCGCGCTGTAGCTCTTCCAGACGTTAATAACCTGCTCAATCGGCGCCAGGGTTCGCCCCATCAGAATGGAACCGGCTATCATCATACCGGGCGTGATGTGCCCATCGATCGCCAGCCAGCCCCCCAGCCCCAGCACCAATGATTGCAGCGACATGCGCACAAACTTGGTGATCGACGTGACCCGCGATGCGCGTTCGCTGGCGATGCGCTGACTGTTCAAGAACCGCTGGTGCAGACCGAACCACCGGCGTTTCAGGTTGGGCAACATCCCCAAAGCTTCGATCACTTCGGCATTGCGCAGATTGGTGCTGGCCAGCGTCCCGGACATAATCGACAGCTTGCTGGCTTCCGCCAGCGGCTTTTTCGACACCATTTCGTTGATCACCGCCAATGCGATCAGCAACAGCGCACCGACCAAAGCGAAAAGCCCCAACCAAGGGTTAAAGAGGAATATCACCAACAGATAGATTGGAAACCACGGCGCATCAAAGAAGGCGAACAGCGCGCTGCCGGTGAGGAATTGGCGCAGATTGGTCAAATCGCTCAGCATCTGGCCGGCATCAGACGAGCCGTTTTTCAGATTCGCCTCGTAGGCCGCGGTATAGACTCGCGTGTTGAGCCGCATATCCAGCTGGCTGCCGATGCGGATCACCACCATGCTGCGCACGTATTCCAACAGCGACATCATGCCGAACATGCCCAGCATGATCAGCGTCAGCATCAACAGCGTGATTTCATTGCGAGAAGGAAGCACCCGGTCATAAACCTGGAGCATATAGATAGAAGGAACTAGCATTAATAAATTAATAAATGCGGTAAATATGCCAACGGTCCAGAAAACCTTGCTGCGAGTCCGTATAACATCCGCAATTTCATTGCGCGGTATAAATTGGTTCACTTTCTGCCCTTACATCATGTGCACTGTCAGTCAAAATCCGCATTGGACTCTTATAAGGAAAATCCTAAAAAGGGAAAAATAAAATAAATCCTAAAGAACCCCACCCCAGACATGCTCGAGACTGCAGATACTTTTTCTAACTATAGGTAGAGAAAGCGGATACCAGCAAGGCCGTAAGCAAAAAAAATCGCATCACAAACCACAGAAAAAAACAAATGAAAACAGTGGGGTAAATAACAGGCGGGGCAAAGCGGGTTTAGTACGAAAGGGAATAAATTAGAGATAATGACGTAGTTCACAAATTTCAAAGAATACGGGGTGTTTATACACCCCGTATTCTTTATTGACTAACAGTTTCAATGGGAATTATAACCCACTGGAACTCATACTTACGCGTAGTGCAGCGTATCCACCAATTGCTGGTGGTTTTGCCCAGTCAGGTATACCACGGTATCGTTGAGGTCCAGCGAGTGGTTATCGTTGTTGTCGATAATCACGTAAGAGCTGGCAGTGTTACCGCCACCGCTGAATACAACGGATGCCACACCCACTTTCGACGTCAGCGAGTTGCTGCTATCCAGGCCAAGAATACCGCCCAGCAGGCCGATAACGCCATTGGTCAAACCGCCCACCAGTGTCCCCAACAATGCATCCAACGTGTCGGCAGAACGCGTACCGTAGTTCGCTACCGCGGTGCCGCTGGCGTCATCGGAGATAGTCAGGCCGCCATGGTTCACGTCGACAATCGAGTCCTTGAGGCTATTAAAGTCCTTGATGGTCACACCCGCCTGCGTGTTACTGGCTTTGATGTCGTAGGTGTTGGCACCTGCGCCGCCGGTCAGCGTGGTGTTGCCAATCACGCCCAGAGTATCGGCAGCACTGGAACCTTCTACGGTCATTTGGTAACCGTTCAGGCCCAACGCCGTCAACACCGGTGCCAACAGGTTGGTGGTGACAACGCTCAGCGGCAGAATGTTCAGCAACTGAATGATGATACCGTCACCGGTACCGCCATGGCTGGAGTCGAGATTCAGCCCCGCGGTATTGGTGGACGCATTGATATCACGCACGTTGCTGAAACCGCTGCCCACCGTCAGATCCAGCGCGTGATCACCGGTCACGTTGATGGTCTGAACCTGCGCATTGGTGCCGGCCAATGACAGAATATTGTCAAAGCTGCCGGTACCGCCCGAGGCCACGTTAACCGTGGTCAGAGCGGTGCCCAACAAGGCACTGCTGCTGCTGTTGAGAGTGATGGCGCCGGCATTCACGTTGGCAGAACTCACCGCATCGAAGTTGATATTGAAGTGATCGGTGGCGTTCTGGACAAAGGTGAAATTCAGCGTACTGGCAGCGGTCGCGTCCCCTTTCACTGCCAACTGCGCAGCGTTGCCGCCGGCGGCGTTGATGACGTTGACGTTAGCCAGACCGGAGACCACAAACCCCTGTGTGCCCAGATTGGTGGCCGCTGCGTTCTGCGTAACCGTGCCGCCCGTAGTGCCTTCGACCGTGGACGTGCCGTTGGTCAGGCCAAAGTCAAAGGTGTTGTTTGGCGTGGTCACGCTGGTGGTAGTCGGTGAACCGATCAGCGGCGTCGTAATCAGCGTGCCGACAGACTTGCCGATATAGCCGGTCAGGTCGATCTGCTCGAAGTTCGAGAAGTTGTTGGCGTTGCTGGTCACGGTGCTGGTACGAACGCCCAAGGCGTTTTGGTTGGTCACCACGGTTTTGGTGATGAAGTTGGCGGAGATGGAGTCCGTACCCGCGCCGCCATTAGCGGAGATGCCGGCGCCGACGGTGTTGGCTGCGCCGGTTGCCGCATTCCCCGCCCATTTCAGCGAGTCGTTGCCGTTGCCAAGGTTAAAGTCGCCGGTGCCCGTGGCGATATTGGCCGTCGACGTTACGATGACATCATCATTCCCGGAACTGGCGTTCAGAATCACGTTGCCATTGTTAACGGTAATATCGACACCAGGGTTAACCCCGTTGTCAGACAGGTTGACCGTTGCTGCACTGGTGCCGTTGATGGTCAGATTCGCCAGGTGGTCGGCGAACTTCAGGTTCACGATGCTGGCGGCATTGGCGTTCAGTTGCACATCCGTCAACACTGCCGTTTCGGCATTGCTAATTTGGTGAGATGCGCCTGTGTTGACGGTGCCCGTCGCGTTGCCGCCGGCGGCCGTTGCCGTCAGAGACGCTGCGGTTTTGTACAGCAGGCTAGTACCGATGTCGAACTCGAAACCATGCTGCTGGGTTACAGTCGTGACGTCAGTGGCCGTTGAGTTGCGGAGGTCGTTTATGATGGCCAACGTGATAGCCGTTTTATCCGTGCCCAGAGCAATATACGGCGCGAGCTGTGCGGCAGTACCGGCAACGCCGTGCACATCAGTATAAATCAGCTGAATATAGTCGCTTAAAGTAATGCCTTTAGGGAAATGAATGCCAAATTCACGAGAAACCAAAAATTCTTTAATGATCCCGTCGTAATTTTTTGCTCCTCGCTCCAGTTGCCTTGTATAGCTGCTCAACCCCAGTGCATCAATTTGGCGATCAAAAACAGATAAGTAAAGAGATGCAAGTTGCTCTTTGTTGGTCATGCTTGCCGGCAAATAACCATCATTATAACTTGGAGAACTAAGCACAAGTTTTTGCTTGGCAGCTAAATCGGAACCCGATGTTATAGCTTTCAATGTGTCATATACATTAACAATCACTTGAGCTCTACTAGCCCCAGATGAGAGTTCATTAAGATAGGTATTAAGCTCAGTAGCCGTTGGATCACGTAAATAGCCAGCTTTAAAAATACTTTTGACAAAATTAGTTGCAGTAGCAGTAATCAAGCCAGGACGAAGTTGCAGTAAAGCAGTTGCAGCGTCAGTTTCAGTCGCTGTGCCCCCGTTGATCCCAGTGCCAATGGATTGCAAGATAGCATCAGTGGGGTAAGTCCCCATGATATAAGCAATCCCTTTAACTGTAGTCCCCCCTAAACCTGTCGCAGCACCATCTCCCGCATAGAGAGCAGTATTCAAAATTTGTTGAAAAGCTTGCTGCTGAGATAATAAAGTACTATCAAACCCGTTATAAGTAACCAGGCTAATAGTAAGTGATGCAATATTTTGCGCCACCGTGTTACCGTTAGTCAAATACCCCGACAGAACAGCTGCTGTAGGAGCAACACCATAAGCCTTGGTATATACGGCAGTTAAAATATCGGAATCCGATTTCCCGGCATAAAGAGCTTGCCCATCGGGTGATGTCAGTACAGAGTTAACAAAATCACTCGTTGTTTGCAGGCCATACTGGATATTTTGGCCCTGAATGTCAAAAAAAGCCCCACTGGGTTTCTGACCCAGTATAGCGTAATACATCGCAACAACATTTGTTTGAACTGCTAAAGAAGCCATAAAACCCCCAATCATTCAATATGATGGACGATAAAGAACAAAAAAGACAACCACGATTAACAGTTTAAGTTAAGTACAGCTTCTTTTTGCTGTCAAGAATTAAAAATAATAAATTTCCTATATAAAATCAAAAAGATAATAACGTATTTCACGATAATTAAAAAAGAGAGTCAACAATTAACAGAACGACATAAAAACCGAACAAAATCAAATAAAACAGACACATACAAAAAAATAAAGAACAAACCGTGTCTGACCTCATTCTAAAAAATAAGCTCAGCCCACCTAATTAAAAATATTATATATTATGAAATTAACTACAAGGCATCGTAAAAACATTTATTAAAACAGAACGTGGAAATATTATTAATGAAAATATCTAGTATGAAGAACAATCCTTGGGTGGACAGAGGTACTAAATTTCTTCTTCTCTCTTACAACGAGGTGTGTCAGCCAAAAGAAACCTAGCCATATATAACAATTGGAAAAGGTTTATGAGCAATGAGGAAACAAAACGACAGCGCCTATTATGACTCGAAGGCAAAAATCAGCCGCAGAAGGACGAATGTCAGGTTCGGCTTTAGACATCGCCAGATTCAAAAAAAGATCATCTGTCACTGGCAGAGCCTGCGTGATGCGAGGGAAATTCGCTCTACATAGCCTCTATATTCCGCGACGAATGTCCATGCATTTACATCTATCTACGTCACGAATAGTGGAAATTAACTATAAGGAATTATTGTAAACTATTGTCAAGAAGGAATTAAGCCAAAGATGTAAGCATAGCATCATGGCAATGGATGAGTCAGGAAAGACCAGCACTAAGTAAATTAGTTTAATACTGGGGTTTGGGGTTTGGGGTCTGTATAGAACGGGATGTTTATGGTGACGTGTTGGACACTGAATTTAGACTGGGATATTCAAGCCACAAAGATCTACGGAATCCCTGAAAGATGATGATGTGGCAGGAGATGTTGAAGAGCTTAGGATTGCCAAACGGCAGAATTTCACACAGTATCAAGGATGATGATGATAGTGGATTTATTTCGAAATAACGGGATTAATTAGCATATGAAAATGGCTCGAAGTCAAGCCCCACTAAAAAATACTTATAGCTGAGAAAATCGTTATCGAAAAATAACCCCTCAGTATTCAAGAGGGGCAAGCTTTACATAATTTTATTTTCAAACATGATCAAGCGTTAAATAACATTGAGCAACCAATCTTACAATACTATTCAAAATTATTTTTCCCTTTATGATTAGTTATGATATAAAAATAAGTAAGTATTATAAAACTGTCAACCGTAAAGAAAGAAACCGTTGCTGTAAATATAGCTACAATAGCAACATCATAACTATCCAGTTTAAGTATCAAAAAAGCAAATATCACTCCAACAAATCCAAGTAACCCCATGTCCATAATTAACCCGGACAATCCAACAGCAGGAATTAGACCTTGATCAGTAAGGTAACCGACCAGGGGCTGGTAGTCTACAATGCAATTGTACTCTGTGTTGCAGCCATAGAGAAGATTGCCAATGTTCATATGGAGCATAAGATATGATGCTGATAAGCGGTGAGCTATGGAGTCATTAACCATAAAGTAGCTCGGTGCCCCAATATTTAAAAATTGCGCTAGTGACACGAAAATGACAATAAACCCGATAAAGGTGACAATAACTGGGACCTTTCTCAATAATTTTCTCATCGGGTAAAGAATAAAGAAGAGAACTAGTGTAATCGAAGATTTCGAGAGACTGAAAAGATAACCAAGAAGAAAAAGTGATTTCTCGATAAAATTGAGTTTATTATCCCTAGTGCGTATCATGAAAGAAATAATTAGCAGAGAAGCAAAAAAACCCGCCTCTCGTGATAAACCTGACATGCGGGGAAACAGGAAAAGCGTGTATTGATTCGTAAAAGTCATCGTTGCAAACTCGCCCCAGAAAAACTTCGATATGGAGCCTGGGCCAATCGCAGCAGAATAAGAGGGATTAATCTGATATGCAATGAATTGTATTACACACCATACTATCGATATTAACATGCAACAATAAACTTTATTGGTAATAGGTGTTCCTACTTTGACTAGATAAGATACCCCCAAGATAAGAACAAAAGACTTAAGCGCCAAATCATATCTAAAGAATAAAAAACACATGCTTAACCAAATAAAGACACAAAGCAAGACAGCCTTTGAGACCGCCCTGAAAGATCTTATATATTGATAATCAAAAAATACTAGCGGAATCCACAAATAAATCGTCGTATTAGCAACAAAGGGACTTAAAGGGCTTGCAATTATAAATAGTGCTATTAACCACCGTAAGGTTTTTAGATAAAAAGACTCACTACACTTACTGTTCTCAAGAAGTACATTCTCAGACACTATTGTCATCATATTTCCTTTCTTAGAAACTTATGACAGGTTAAAATCGTTATAAAAATATGCACTTAACGGATAAACGCAAGTGCATATAAACTCAAATCACTTAATAAGCGCCATCTTTTTTAAGCACGACATTAATAGTTTTAAAAAGGATAGCGATATCGTTCCATAGTGCCCAATTCTTGACGTACCATGCATCAAAATAGACTCGGGTATCATAATCAATATCATTACGTCCACTAACTTGCCATAGTCCCGTCATGCCAGGTTTCGCCATCAAATAGTAATCAACATCGCCTGCATAGCGCTCAAGCTCTGCCTCAACTATAGGTCGCGGTCCAACCAAACTCATTTCGCCAATAAAAACATTCCAAAGTTGTGGAAGTTCATCAAGACTGGTTTTACGTATGAAAGAACCTATCTTAGTAATACGCGGATCATTTTTTAGTTTAAAATCTTTATCCCATTCTTCACGTGCCACCGGATCATTAGCAAGTAATTCAGCCAAGACTTCTTGCGAATTTACAACCATTGAACGGAACTTTAAACACTTGAATTTTCTTCCGTCACGGCCAATTCTTTCATGACCATAGATTGGCTTTCCGCCATCACGTGATACAGTATAAGCTAAGAATAGCAGTACTGGTGACAAAACAAGCATTATTGCAAATGAACCGAAAATATCAAAGATACGTTTAAGAAAACGCGATGAGCGCTTTGCTAAATTATTGCTGACCCTAAGAATCATCACTTCATGACTAAAAATAAATGACATGTCAGTACCGTAAAGGGGTACTCCTCGTAAAGTAGGAATGACAGATACTGAACGACAATTGTGTTTTGCTAGATTTTTTAGCCACCAATCACGCAAGCTATGTTGCTCAAATTCGAGAGCCACAATGAATTGAGTATTTTCTATGTCTGCAATTTCCCATAATTCCTTTTCACTATTAATTACAGGAATACCATTATATTCTCTTTCACATGGTGAATCTGTGCACACAAACGCGGAAACGTTGAATCCTAACACTTCTTCACTTTGTAAAGCAGCATATGCCTCAAATGCGTTACGGCCAGACCCAATGATGATAGTGTTTTTTTTCCACAAATTAAGTTTATTCAGAATGTGTTTGGCTAAGCTACGACCTAGCGGAACGGCAACAAGGATCAGCGTCCAGGTAACCAACCATAGTAACCGAGAAAAGTTCCATTTTGAGAATGCAACTAATGCCAGATCTAGAACCGCGAAAATTAGTAATGTTCTTATAATTTCTTTCAATTCAAACCAAAAAGGCTTCCGGTAAGAATAGTGTCTGAGTCGAGTCCAAAACCATCCTATGCAAATGACAGAAAGAAAGAAATGAGATAAAAACCTCATATTCATTTCGTTCGCAGGAATAAAAACAGACACGTTATCAAACACAAAACACACAATAAAATAAGCAAAAACAATTGCTAAATTAAAAAACAACAAATCAGCCGCAGCAAGAAATACTTTTGGGAAAGCCCCCCCAAAAAATATATTATTTCTTTTCATCAGTTTTACCCATTCCTGAATGGCCTTAATCGCCTTATGAAAACTCGAACAAAATAAAACACTACATTTATCTCAGCTAATGCATTCTATTCGAGAGCCCACCATAATAAATTAGTATACAATTTTCTTGCTTTCTTCAAACTGTTCCCATTTGGATGAGATATATTCACCCATTTCCTTCTTGAAACGTTCACTTGAAAATTTCATCGCATGATTTCGACAATCTTCAGCAACAAAGTTATCTTTTATTTTTTCAAAATGCTGGACAGCAGCTATCACAGATTGAGGCGTTTGCTGATCAAATAGAATACCCGTTGGGTGCATAACTCCAAACGGCCTTACCGTTTCGAGAGACCCACCTTTTCCGTAAGCAATCACAGGAGTGCCACAAGCCTGGGCTTCTACTGGAGTAATACCGAAATCTTCTTCCGCTGCAAAAATAAATGCACGAGCCCTTTCCATATATTTTTGCATTACATCATTGGTTTGATAGCCCAGAATTTCAACATTTCCGGCTGCTTTCGACTTTATTTTTTTCATCTCACTACCATCACCAATCACAACCAACTTTTTATCTGGCATGCCACTGAATGCATCAACAATAAGATCGACTCTTTTATAAGGTACGAGGCGTGATGCGGTGACATAATAATCTTCTTTCTCTGAGCAGAAGTTGAAACGCTCGACATCCACAGGCGGATAAATGACATCTGCATCACGTCCGTATACTTTTTTTATTCTGCGAGCAATAAATTGAGAGTTTGCCACAAAATGGTCAACGCCATTAGTCGTTCTGCAGTCCCAAATCCTAATTTTATGTAGCAACCATTTTGCAAGCATTCCCTTCAACCCGCGGTCTAAACCAGACTCTTTTAAATACTGGTGCTGTAAATCCCACGCATAGCGAATTGGTGAATGAACATAACAAATATGCATTTGGTCAGGGCCTGTGAGTACCCCTTTTGATACAGCATGTGAACTAGACAGAATAACATTGTGATTAGAAACATCTAGTTGCTCTATGGCAAGAGGCATTAATGGAAGGTATTTTTGGTATGCTCTCTTCGCCCTTGGCAAAGTTTGTATAAACGTAGTTTTGGCTTTCTTGCCTTTGAAATTAATACGTGACTCATCAGATAAGAAGTCAACAACAGAATATAAATCAGCTTCTGGATAAATTTCAAAAAACTCTTTAATAACCTTCTCTGCACCGGCATACGTAACTAGCCAATCAGCAACAATTCCGACGTTGATTTTCTCTTGAAACATAGAAATCCCTTGAGTCATAACATTTATTCTCAGATGAACTGATGCAACATTAAACGGATCAGTTTCTAATTTAAGCAATCAACAAGAGTATTCAATTGTTGCGCTGAGTTAACCCAAGAAAATCTTTTAACATTTTCGCGACCTTTTTCAATTAACTGAACACGAAGCGTTGGGTTATCTCTTATCATATACATTGCATTAATAATTTCAGATTCATTTTCAGGATTGAAGAAGATTGCACTATCCGACAAAACTTCGGGCATTGAAGCTGCGTTAGATGACAGAATGGGGCAATCGCATGCTTGCGCTTCCAAAGGAGGAATACCGAATCCCTCATATAGAGAGGGGAATATGAATGAATATGCGTTTGAATAAAGTTCAACGAGTTCTTCATCTGAAACCCGACCAAGAAATTCAATTTTATTTTTACAATTCCTGATCAACTCATCCAAATCTATGCCACCAAGATTTTTGCTCTTCTTACCGATTATTTTTAAAGAGTAACCATCAAAGTTTTCTGCCTTTGAAAAAGCTTTTATTAAACCATGAAAATTCTTATGAAAACTAGGAGAAGAAACGGCCAAAAAATATTTATTCGGACCCAGGGAGTTAGAGATTGTTAATTTTTTTTTGAAAATGTCACTCGATGCATTATAGATGACATTTATTCTATTTTTTCCATAGTGGTAAACACTCTCAATTTCATCCTTAGAAAACTCACTAACCGTTATTAATGCACGACTATTCTTTAGCATCAAAGGAATAAAGGTGTTATAAATAGAGCGAAACTTCCATGAATAACTTTGAGGGAATTTTTTATACGTAACATCGTGGTGTGTTACGATCTGGTTTCTATAAAAAACTGGACCAGTATTACCAAGATTGATCAGGAGCCCTCCTCCATTATTCTTAAGGTAATTAGGAAGGGTTATCTGCTCCCAAAAGTGCCCTCCTCTCTCTCCGATTTTTACTACATTAAGCTTAGATGCTATCTCGTCTCTCAAAATATCTGGAGGTGCTAGGAATACAACATCGTTTCTTATTTTCTTAAATTCAAGACTAATTTGCTCTGCAAATCGCTGTACTCCAGTCAGATTTTGCGTTAAAAATCTCGCGTTGACATATATCATAACCAGATAAACACCTTATTTTTGACTATTATCTTTTTGAAAAAGCATGTGATAAATTAGGGTAAGAAAGAAATCTTACCCTAATGTAAAAACTAAACTCTAGCTTTTATACTCATATTGATAATAATCATAATAGTTAGTAGCCCGTCGCTCAACAGCATTCAAAATAATACCTTTAACTTCAATGCCATTTTGCTCAAAACGCCTCATACTTACTTCGATCTCTTTAACGGTATTCATCGCAAATCTGGCAACCATTAAAGATGTTCCAACGTGGTGACCTATGATAGCTGCATCAGTAACAGCTAAAATCGGAGGCGTATCGATAAGCACGAGATCATAATTTTTAGTAGCCCAATCAACAAGGTCTCCAAAGCGCGAGGTCATCAATAGTTCAGCAGGGTTAGGTGGAACCTGGCCACGAGAAATGAAGTCCATTCCTTCTATGTCAGTTTTCTTTATCGAGCTCTCTATTCCTATTTTCCCAGCTAAAATATCTGATAAACCATTTGTCCCTTCGAAGCCCAGCAAACTATGCGAATAACCTTTTCGCATATCGGCATCTATAATAAGAACCCTTTGCCCTGTTTGAGCAATAACAGCAGCTAAGTTAATGCTAACAAAAGTTTTACCAATATTAGGACTAGCACCAGATATCATTAAAGCATTATTTTTTGCCTCAAGCATTGCGAAGTGCAAACTAGTACGAAGACTTCGAATAGCTTCAATCGCTAGGTCTGCAGGGTTTTCTGTAGAAAGAAGATTACCTTTGCCTGGTTGATGACGTTTTTTATAGTGAACAAACGTCTCTCTATCTTTCTTTTGTTGCCATTCAGAAAACGGAATGCTCGCATATACGTTTATTCCTTCCTGTTCAAGCTGCTCTGGGCTTTCGATTCCCTTATGCAACATTGTTTTTAGCAAAACAATACTGACGGATATCAGCAAACCTAAAATTGTTGCAATGATAATAATTAACAACGTACGTGGTTGTACAGGTTTGATCTGAGTGATTGCAGGATCAACCACACGGACATTACCAACTGTACTCGCTTTGGTGATGCTTAATTCTTGCTGTTTATTTAATAACTGCATGTAAATTTCTTTACCTGCATCAACATCACGTGTTAACCGAATTATCTCCTGCTGAGTCTTCGGCATTCCATTAATTTTCTTATTTAAGTTACCTCGCTCTGTCTCCAATGTTTTACGCTTTTCTAACAATGCCCGATAGGCAGGGTGCTCTTTAGTGTAAAGCTTGGATATCTCGGCTTCTTTGAAAGTTAGCTCGTTGAGCTGTGACTCTGTGGATACGATAGTATCCAGCATGGATTTCGCTTCAAGAGAGAGATCGACAGAAGAGTTTTGTTGCCTGAAAAGATTCAGCTTGTTTTCAGCCGTATCTAGTGACTCTCGTACGATTGGTAATTGCTCTTTTAAGAAAGCCAGACTTTTTGCGGCCTCTTCCGACTTTCTTTCGACATTTTGCAATAAATAATTATTACTAATGCTTTGCAGCACTTTTTTGCCTTGAACGGGATCAGTACTCAAATAACTGAGATTAAGAACGCCGGTATCCTTTCCCTTATCCACAACAGTCAAAGCTTTTAAAACTGTATTTATCGCATTAATCTTGTGTACTTTTTCAACAAAAAAAATCGTTTCGGGAACCGCATCTATATCTGTTACAAGTAAACTAGCATAATCCGATGTTGATAGTGTGCCTACTTGCCCTTTAAGAATTTCCGTATCATCAGCTGACAGAATATAATTATTTTTATCGACAACCTTAAGTTCCATCTGCGAACCAATCAGATCTTCACGTACATTAAGGCGTGAGAGTGCAATTTTGGGTTCTTTCTCTGAGATTAGCTGCTCCCAGGCGCGACCAAGAATAGGGAATCTTTTGACAGAAACTATAGTATCGAGACCAAGATCATCGACAGTTTTCCCTACTACCATCCTAGATTGGATCAATTCTATTTCGGTCGATGAAGTACTGGAATCATTATTAGAGATCATTTGTGACAGATCGCTAAGTATCGCATTCCCTGCCTTATTTTCAACCTGAATTAAAGCATCTGATTGATAGACGGGAGTTGCGAATATGACATATACCATGCTCACAACAGAGAATAAAAGGGTTATACCAATGATCAACCAACGATGATCAATTAGTATTCCAAATAATCTGCCGAGATCGATGTCATCCTGACCATTGCCAGTAGTGCCAGCTCTTTTATTTTCAGTCATTGTCATCTCTATTCATCAATTTAGTGCTTTAACCCATTTCTGCGCTGACTCAGCTAACAGCTTATAGACAAACTCAAAGACTTCGTCGCTCTTACGATAGGGGTCGACGACTTCTTTTCTATCGTTCCAATGGCCATAAAGCATCGTTTTTCCACGTGCTTCCGGTGAGAATTGGCACACAGCGTCAATGTGTTTACGTTCCATAACAAGAATAAGTGAGCTTTTCCTGCACATTTCGGTGGTTAGTTGGCGTGCAACATGCCCATTCAGACTTAACCCATGTGCATTAGCAACATTGATGGCTTTAGCATCAGCAGAGTTGCCAACTAAGGCCGAAATGCCTGCAGAGCTAATATCTTTGTGAGGAAGCAACTCCTTTAGTAAACGTTCACCGATAGGTGAACGACATATGTTTCCGACACAAACAATTAAAATTGAATCAAACATGTCTCAATTCCTACGGCCAGTTTCGGATACGCAAGCTAGCTTCGGTTAAATTATTAAAGCTAGAGATTGTAGGAGCAAGCTGTACTATGACACGGTTCCAACGAACGACAGGTGCAGCTGTAACATAAACAACATCATAAGGCTGTAAATGGAATTCAGTACCCATTACCATAGCGGTAGCATCAGCCATATTAAGTTGATATATATCCGCAATCTTTTTTCCCTGCGTTCCACGCAGAGGTCGAATAACAAACACACCTGTTGCATCAGCAGTGTTTTGATCCAAGCCAGCAGAATTGCCTAATGCTTCTGTTAAGGTCATACCACTGCGATCCATTTTTAATGTCGCCGGGGATTTGACTTCACCCATAACAAAAACTTTCAAATCATCGTTACGTGGTACATAAATGATGTCACCAGGATAGAGCAACTGATTTTGCGTTAAATCACCATTTTGCATCAACTTTTGAAGTGATAGTATTTGCTCTTTACCATTGTGTGTCAAAACTACATTTCGCCAGTCGGCATTAGCACTGAGTCCACCTGCCGCATTAATGGCATCCAATACTGTCAATGGAATATTGGTAATTGGCTGTTGACCTGACTTCTCAACCTCACCAGTAATATAAGCTTTCTGAGATCTAAAGGCAGCTATATTCACATCCACTTGGGGGCTTTCAATATATTGGGTCAGACGACTAGAGATTTCACTTCTTACCTGGCTGGCTGTTTTCCCTGAAACTTTAACCTTACCTATGTAAGGGTAGAAGATGGTCCCATCGGATTGTACCCAGTTACCGGTATCACTCGCACTACGATACTGGCCTGCAGGCGTAGTTAGTTCTGGATGATCCCACACTGTGATGTTTAAAACATCACCAACGCCAATTCTGTACTCATAATTCTTCGTTGCTTGCTCTAATAATACGTTAGGCTGTGCAACCACTTTTACCGGTCTAAGTTTGGCAATAAGCGAGGGAGTCAAAGGGTAAATGTTAACTAGTTCATCAATCTGAAAGTCACTATCTTCTTGTTTAACAACATTTTTGCTATCAGTTGTTAGGTGCTGACCGGGTGCAATTGCACACCCCGTTAACATAGCTCCGTATACAATGATTGCTAAAGCTTTAACTTTTGGGTTTATCATTATTGATCACTACCATCTGAATATTTAAGTTAAATTTTTGGCGTTCGCTGGCGAATGTGAGCGATTATTTTACTCCGAAGAGCCATCACAGAATCACCACTGACATCATATAGGCTGTCCGTAGGTAAGTAATCTAACATACCATCCCTAGCAGCAGCAATGATTGGCACATTTCTTTCCAAAGCTTCCAGCATGACAAGCGGTACGCCTTCGAACAGCGATGGTATTACCAGAAAATCAATCTTGTTCTTTTCTGCCACATCCCAAGAGTTGGTTGCCCAGCCATGAAAAACCATCGATATGTTGTCTGGTAATTTTCCCTGCATGTTTTTTAAATTTTTTAGATCTGGACCGTCACCAACTACATGCAATGCAATTTGATATTCGCCAATCCCCGAAAGGGCTTCTACTAATACATCATGCCCTTTTTGATGAAATTGCACACGGCCAATGATGAAAATATTAACGACATCAGTGACACAAAATTCTCGCACAGTGAAAGATGCTGAGGTTTTTTCAACGAAATTATGAACAACAAGGACTTTTGCTTTCCTATTCCTATTTATTATTTCTTTTTCAAAAACTTTCGATATCGTTATATAATTATTACATAGCCTATAAGCTAAGGTTGAAAAACTATCTTTTAGCCATGCAGCTTTTGCCGCCATTCTCTTGAAAGAATGAGCATATGGTATATAACTACTCACAGTTTTATTAAGCAATCTCCCCGCGACAAAGTAACCCAGTCCCTGGAGAATATCACCCTGAACAACAATTATTTTACTTCCCTTTGGGGTTGAGCGTAGCAACCTGATGCAGCGTGATACGTATACAGGATTAAAGAGAGCATGTAGGAACTCGGGTTTGAATAAATTGGCTTTAAATGATTCGTACGCAATTTCATTTTCAAACAGTGTTTTTTTTATTTTTAGATTATCGATAGGAACATACGCCAGAAAATTTCTTTTTTTAAATTCTTTTTGCTGCCTCAGTAACTTGATAAGTTCTATCGCCATAATCTCATGTCCTCCCACTATTTTGGAGGGGAAAATGAAACATACTGGACAATCGTCAAGCGCTGAAGAAAAGAGTTTAATATCACTTTCTATCATATCATTCATACGCAGGGCTACCCGTACCTATACTACGATTTGGTTTTTATTTATAGGCAACATTCATAAAAAAATAATGACTACTTTGTTGTGTTAGCTAAAACTCAAAGCAGTCCTTATTTATATATTACAAAACGTCTATGTCTATAGCGACCAAGAAAAATCATCCAACTAGAATATGGTGAGCATCTGAACTGAAGCTTTATAAATAAATAAAACAAAAGTTTCTATGACCATATCCATATAATAACTAGAATTTATTTTCGAGGTATTCGGTTGAATAGCATGCTACTGTGTAGCATCAAGAAATTAGCTCTGTGCAAAATCTTTGCATTTTGCTATCAATTCATTTGCATATTGAAGGTGAATGTCTTTGTTTTTGATAAGAGTTCTAAGCCCTATTTTTTCACCAGAATACTCAAAGTTTGTAGTCGACTCAGCTTTATCATCAACATCAATTCTATTGAAGAAGTCAAACAGACCATCAAATCGACAATTGTCGACCTTATTCTTAAAACCGCCATTAACGAAGATAACTGGAGTTCCCATTGCCAAGCACGGTAATGCTGTGTGAATTCTCGACGTCACTACCAGTCTTGCATTAGCCAAGCGTCGCAGGAAATCATCGGCTAACTTAAACCCTTCCTTCGCATCAATATACGGTATAATTTGTGTTTCAAACTTGGCTTGCTCTAATAATTCTGCATCGAAGTACTGATTTAGTATTTTTTTACGATGGGTGAATTCAAATGCCCGTCCATTTAGAATTCGTTTACCGAATCGAAGAGGCTGACGAATTAGCTCAGGTAACGTTTTGGAGTCATACATTACGTCGATGAAATATACATCATCAGTAACTTTATTTCTCTTGTATGACTCTCCTAAGGTCAATGTCATGCATCCTGAGTAGTATGCATCAATCCCCTTTTTTTGCAACAAATCACGAGTGTAGAAATCGCGACAACCTATGGGTGAGTATTTTTTGAAATGCTCGATTGCTGCCGGGGTCAACATCTTTTCTGCAACCGTCGAGTTAATGTGTATCGATACATATAGCGGACAGACATTATCTGATGGAGGGAAATTTTCAGGTAAATCCATGTACCAGGCATTCATAATCATTTTGGCTTTATTGCCTGCATATGAATTCATATGGTCACGAGGGATGAATTTATCTACATGAGGGAAAAATTGTTTAGCCGCTGTACTTTGGACATAGTCACCAAGGTTAATCCAATTTCGCTTAACATATACTTCACTTTCATAAGTTAATACACCATACTCATTATTCATATTTCAACCTTAATATATTAAACCCGTTTAAATCGATTTTTTATCATATTGATAATGTTTACCCTCTCTTTTTTGCTCACGATAAACAGAGAAAACATGATCAAGACAGCAAAGAAGTTAACTAACGTTAAACTAACGACCCCAAAGAAACCACCTACCATATAATAACTACAGTAATGACTTAAAAGAATACAAACTAAAGCTACAAATACCAAGCGAGGGAAGTCATAAAATAAAAAACGATTGACGCTAATCCCTATGGTTTTACTTACATAAATGACTCTAAATATCAACAAAGATAAAGTGCAAACTATTCGTGCAGAAACTGCAATGTAGATAGAGTAGCCGGAAAAATAAAGAATTAGGGTGAGTAAGAGAGAGAGTAACATGATTGAAGAAACTATAATTTGATAGTTCCTAAGCCTCCCAACTGCATAAATTGCAGTTACATAAGGCCCCGACATTGAATCTATCAGAACATATATGGAAACTATTTTTATAAGACCGACCAAATACTCAGGAGGAGTATTTAGCCAAATTCCAGCAATAACTTTTGCATCAATAAAAACCGGTATTGCAGAAACCATGACAACAAACGCTGTTAATTTGCAGGATAGCGATAAAAGAGACTCAACTTCATGATGGTTACCAATCGTATACTGCTTTATTATTTGAGGATTAAATGCTGTCTGCAAAGTACCGATAATTCTATTAAAGGCAATCAATATTTGTTCTGCTAGCCAGACGGCACCGTTAGCTACGACTCCTACAAAATAGTAGGTTAGTAACGCAATCCCCTGAGACAACCCTACAACGCTTAGTGACCCCAGCATCGACCAGCTAGAGAAGAAGAAAATTTCCTTCAGCAAACTCGCACTATCCTTCTGGCGTAGATTTATTTTACAAATACTTAACCGAGAAGTACAAAACTTAAGATAAACCGAAAAGACAAGAAAGTAGCCTATTAGCAAGAATATCGCATAGCCGATGATTTTATTTTCAACCGCCGAGATCGAGAAAATAAACACCATAAGCCATCGCTGGAAGGCATCAAATATACCGATTTTGGCGAATAAATCCATTTTTTCACATGCAATCATTGATGCTATAAATGGCGTTTGCATTATTTGAAAAAGCAAAGAAAGAATTGATATTTGATATACCCAAAATATATCATCTAGCCTTGCTTCTGGTACTTTTAACTTATGCAGTAAAAACCAAAGTCCAACTGTCTCTGCAACGACAATTATCAAGGCACATATGATTAAATGAACAATTATACTGACGTTAAATACTTTATTCGTCCAGACGAAATCCATCTTCCCCAAGCCAACAGATAAAAAACGCTGTGTAGCCAAAGCCGAAACATTCTGAATGAACGAGAACAGTACGATTATACTGCCGACCAGGCTATACAAGCCGAAATCGTAAACCCCCAAGGCTTCCAGAACCATTCGTGATGTATATAGCGTCGCAAACATGATTAACAACATGCGGCCATACAGCATGAAAGTGTTTTTCGCCATTAATTTTTTATTTACCACTTAGAGTTCTCTTCTCAGTAGAATAAAACTGACGTCGAGCGCCCATAATTCACCTCCCCTTTCAGCCCCTATCCTTATGATGTAAAGAACACAATGAATTGCGGTTCTAGGTAGATCACATTGAGGCTTCATTTAACCGAATTACATTATCATAAACAATGAACTAACTTTCTCTTGTTAACATCAAGGACTGTGACATAGCAAAAAGAAAGACGAGCAAACTCTCGATTGCTCGACTTGTTTAAATAATTTCTATACTGCTGTAGTTACTTAGCTGACAGCAATCCAAAATCAAATTGTCTAAGCCATTCTCGAAATGCGTGACCCTGTGTAGGGTGGCGTAATCCATAAGTCACGAATGCCCGTAGATAACCTAGCTTTTCACCGCAGTTAAACGACTCACCAACTAATTCAGTGGCCTCGACCGTCTGATGCTTCAGTAACTCGGCTATCGCATCCGTCAACTGAATACGTCCCCAGGCACCCGGCTCGGTTTTTTCCAAAATAGGCCAGATGGCGTCTGACAGTACGTAGCGCCCAACAGCTGAATAGTTGGATTTCAGTTGAACACGGTTGTCAGGCTTTTCGATGATAGCGGTAATAGGTGAGGATTCGCCTGACTGCAACGTATTATTCTGGCACTCCACAACAGAGTAATCGCGCAAAACATGCTCATCCACAGGTTGTATCAACAGCTGGCTCAATCCCGTCGCTTCGAAACGGGAAATCAGGTGTGCCAAGTTATCTTTTTTCAGATCGGCTTTAGCATCGTCAAGCAACACATCCGGCAACAGCACCACGAAAGGAGCATCTCCGATCAATGGTTTGGCGCAAAGCACCGCATGACCCAACCCTTTAGGTTGCCCTTGCCTAATATGCATCAACGTTACGCCTTTCGGCGTTATCGATTGGACTTCATCCAATAACTGGCGCTTAACACGAGCCTCGAGCATCGCTTCCAGTTCAAAGGACGTATCGAAATGGTTTTCTATTGCATTTTTAGATGAATGCGTAACCAAAATGATCTCTTTGATGCCTGCCGCTACGCACTCATTAACAATATATTGAATCAAAGGCTTATCGACGATCGGCAACATCTCTTTAGGAATCGCTTTGGTCGCTGGCAGCATATGCATGCCAAGGCCAGCGACAGGAATGACAGCTTTCAACTTCGTCATGCTCGTCCTCTTCAATCTTGTGAACGTACTCAGCCACATGTTAGTTGTTATTCAAGGCCAGCTTCAACCATCGCGAGAAATCCTCACCTTCTGTGGCATGGCGTAGACCGTATTGCACAAAGGCCTTCATATAACCCAGTTTATCGCCGCAGTCGTGTGATTTACCGCTCATATGAAAGGCTTCCACTATTTGCTCATCCATCAGCATGGCGATAGCATCGGTCAACTGGATTTCATCGCCGGCGCCAGGCGGAGTTTTCTCAAGTAAAGGCCAAATGTCTGCGGAAAGCACATAACGGCCAACAACAGCTAGATTTGAAGGAGCGTCCTCACGAGCCGGTTTCTCTACCACCGCCATCATTGGTGCACTTTCACCCGCAATGAGCGCAGCACCCGCGCAATCTACCACGCCATATTTAGATACGTCTTCTTCCGGTACCGGTTCAACCATGACTTGACTGAATCCCGTCTCATCAAAACGCTGGAGCATTTTGGCCAGATTTTCTTTGCGAAGATCTGTCTTTGCTTCATCCAGTAAGACGTCCGGCAGGAGAACTACGAAGGGGTAATCACCCACCATCGGTTTGGCGCACAATACCGCATGTCCAAGTCCTTTCGCTTGCCCTTGGCGAACCTGCATCACGGTCACATCCGGTGGGCAGATGTTTTGTACTTCAGCCAACAGCTGGCGTTTTACTCGCGCTTCCAATACTGCTTCTAATTCGAAAGAGGTGTCGAAATGGTTCTCAATCGCATTTTTTGAAGAATGTGTGACCAGTACGATATCTTTGATACCGGCGGCAACACATTCGCTGACAATGTATTGGATAAGTGGCTTATCAACCACTGGTAACATTTCTTTAGGGATCGCCTTGGTTGCAGGCAACATACGCGTCCCTAGACCCGCCACGGGGATCACAGCCTTTAGTCTTTTCTGCATGTCCACTTCCACAAGCAATTAACTGATTTGTTTAGCATAAACCACACCAATCGGACAAAGCATGGCAATACGAAAATTCATTCAGGCACGCTACCGCCCTTGGCTTAAAGCTACCAAAATGCTGTTGGTTGCGAATTTACTGGCAATTACCATCACACTTCTACGAACCACGAAGTTTGTATGCCCACATGAATGTTTGCGACTCACAAAACGGCAAAAAGTGTGTGCCTTATAACCAAACAATGCTAGTTGTTGCCATTTATGAGGCTAAGATTCTTATACTATTAACTTACTGATACAAGCCTTAGATACCTGTGGTTAGGTGTTTTCAGAATAAGACTACTAACGATCTGTATACAGACGAAGTGTAGCATAGGGATTTATTTCAACGATCTGATTTATTTAAATTTTTAGTCATGTGTTTTTTATGAACAATTGGCTTCATGTGACCCGCTCTTCGTTGTTCACCCCATCCTGACGTTAGTAATTTCTTCATGAGCGACATGATGCCCCGCATGAAGAAGCGTTTTGCCAGCGAACAGCTCATCAGTATTCTCCGTGAAATCGAAGCGCGTATACCTGCCCGTGAACTTGACCGTAAGCATGCGATCTCTGAAGCTACCTTTTATACTTGGCGTAAGAAGTTTGGCTGCATGGAATTACCTGAATTAAAACGTCTTAAGTCACTTGAAGAAGAGAATGCTCACCTCTAGAGGTTGCTCGCAGAATCCATGCTTGAAAAGGAAACATTACAGGCTATGCAGCGCCGAAAGTACTGGCAACAGACCACAAGCAGGTAGCTGTTGTAATGATGTGTGAAGCGACGGGCCTGTCGCAATATCAGATCTGCTGGCGGGTTTGTACTTGTCGACGAGTCGCGATGAAGCGCAACGTCGACGACTGATGCGAATTTATCTGAACGCATCACCGAACTGGCACCGGAGCGCAGACGCATCGGTTCCCGCCGTAATGGCAGCCACTGCGTCGAGAAGGTCTGCTTGTTATCCACAACTGATATGACTAACTGGCAGTTGTATCTGATCTTAGGGAGCAGGTCACAAGATCTATATACCGTATACCGTTGCTCGGTCATAGTGGCCCCCTCAAGCGCGTTTAGGATTATGGGGGGCTTTTGTCAGCCTAAATGCCCGTTTTCATCCACTTCCTCTGATTAAAGTTGAATTTTGCCGCCTCAACGCCCATCATTCCCGAGCGGCATAAGCCGTAGAACTTACAGGTGAAATTGGGCGTATGGAATGGATCGCTGATCCAACAATTTGGGCCGGCCTGGCCACGTTGGTCGTGCTGGAAATCGTGCTGGGTATAGACAACCTTGTCTTCATCGCCATTCTTGCGGACAAACTACCAAAACAACAAAGAGATAAGGCCCGTGTCGTCGGTCTGTTGCTGGCGCTGGTCATGCGTCTGGCGCTGCTCGCCTCCATCTCGTGGCTGGCGACGCTGACCAAACCGATGTTCATCGTCGCGGAGCACCCCTTCAGCGGTCGCGATCTGATCATGCTGGTCGGCGGGATATTCCTGCTGTTCAAAGCCACCATGGAGCTTAATGAGCGGCTGGAAGGCAAGGATGAAGAGCAGCACGGCGCGCGCAAAGGCGCACGTTTCTGGCTGGTGGTGGCGCAGATCGTGGTGCTGGACGCCGTTTTCTCGCTCGACTCGGTGATCACCGCCGTTGGGATGGTCGATCACCTGGCGGTGATGATGATCGCGGTCTGTATCGCCATCGGCCTGATGCTGCTGGCCAGCAAGCCGCTGACGCGCTTCGTCAACGCTCACCCGACTATCGTTATTCTATGCCTGAGCTTCCTGCTGATGATCGGTTTCAGCCTGGTGGCGGAGGGCTTCGGCTATCACATTCCGAAAGGTTACCTCTACGCGGCGATCGGCTTCTCGGTGATGATCGAGGCATTGAACCAGCTGGCGCAGTTCAACCGCCGTCGTTTCCTGTCAAAGGTGCGGCCACTGCGCGAGCGCACCGCCGAGGCGGTACTGCGCATGCTGAGTGGTAAACATGAAGAAGCGGAGGTCGACAGCCATTCCGCCAACCTGCTGGCGGACAGCGACAGCGAAAACGGCGAGATCTTCAACCAGCAAGAGCGGCGCATGATCGAACGCGTGTTGGGCATGGCGCAGCGCACCGTCAGCAGCATCATGACCTCGCGTCACGACGTCGAATACCTTGAGCTGAACGATCCGCAGGAAAAGCTGACGCAGTTGCTGGAGCGTAATCAGCACACGCGCATCGTGGTGGTAGAAAGCAGCGCCAGCGATGAGCCGCTGGGCGTGATCCACACCATCGACGTCCTCAAACAGCAGCTGGCGCAGGCGCCGCTGGATCTACGTGCGCTGATACGCCAACCGTTGATCTTCCCGGAACAGCTCACGCTGTTAAGCGCCCTGGAACAATTCCGCCAGGCGCAGACGCACTTTGCCTTTGTGGTCGATGAGTTCGGCTCCGTCGAAGGCGTCGTCACCCTGACGGACGTGATGGAAACCATCGCCGGCAACCTGCCGGAGGCCGGCGAAGAGGTGGACGCACGCCACGACATTCAGCAAAACGAGGACGGCAGCTGGATCGCCAACGGCTATATGCCGCTGGAAGATCTGGTGTTGTACTTGCCGATGCCGCTGGAAGAAAAGCGCGAATACCACACGCTGGCGGGGCTATTGATGGAACACAGCCAGCGCGTGCCGCAAGAAGGCGAACAAATCAGGATCGGTGACTACCTGTTCGAGCCGTTGGAGGTCAGCAGCCACCGCATCCTTAAAGTGAAGATCACCCCGCCTCTCCCAGCGGAGGACTACGAGGTTTAACATTGAGGCCGGGCATTGCCCGGCCTTTGTGTTACTGGGGAACCAGCAGCTCCGTCGCCACGATCACCACCACCAGCCCGACAATCACCGGCACCGAAGTGCGTTTCACCACGTCGAACGGCGAGATTTTCGCCATGCCGGAGACCGCCACCACCACACCGGAGACCGGCGACAGCGTGCGGCCGAGATTAGACGCCTGCAGCATCGGGATCACCAGGTAGGCCGGATTCACGCCCATCTGCGCCGCCAGTTTCGGGATCAGTTCGACAAACGCATAGAACGGCGCATTGCCGGAGCCGGTGGTCATGGCCGCCAGCATGGTAATCACCACCAACACCAGCATCATGATCAAACCGCCGGTGCCGAACGACTGCGCCAACCCGATCAATCCGCTGATAAAGCCGACGGTGCTCAACCCCTGCGCGAAGACGCCCGCGGCCACCAACAGCATCACCACGCTGGCGAATGCGTCCGCCATGCCGCGATACGCCACTTCCAGGCCGCTGAATACCTGTTTGGCGCTGAAGCTGCGCACGAACTCGATCGCGGCCGCCAACAGTATGCACCCTACCAGCACGGTAATGATGTGCAGCTCCGGCCCCCATTTGCCGTCGAAGATCAGCACGCCGAGGATCGGCGTAAACGGCAATATCGCGTAGAACCCCGGCGCATGCGTTTTGATTTCGCTGACGTCCACGATGTGATGCTGTTCATCACTCTTCCTGTCGAGATAACGCTGCCAGAAAAAGTGCGCCACGGCCATGCAGACGATGGCGGCAATCGAGATAGGCAGCGTGGTTTTGAACGCGAAGTCCACCAACGGCATCTCCGCCGCCTTGGCTGCCAGCACCACGTCGCCGGAGGTCGGCGCCAGGATAATCGCCGCCGGCGAAGCGCAAATGGCCGCCGCCGCCCCGCGGCTGATGCCAACGTTCACCATCAATGGGAACAGCGTCGCCATCAGCAATACGCCGAGACCAGTGGCGGAAGAGACCGCCAATGACATCAGGCAAGCGACAAAATAGGCAGCCACCATCAGCAGATAAGGCGAGTTGATCATCTGCAACGGGCGCGAGGCCAGCTTGACAACCACGTCGTTGGCGCCGATATGCGTCATGTAGGCGGCAAAACCACACAGCATCATGATCATCATGCCCAGATCGCCGCCGCGGCTCATCAGCAAGATCTTGACGTATTCGATAATATCGGTCGCGCGCCAGCCGGTAGACGCGGCGCCGGACGGCAACAGCGTTTTCCCCATCAGGGCGCTGATACCGAGCAGCAGTAACCCGCCCACCATCAAGACGCCGGTGGCGGAATATCCTTTGATGATGTAACGACCTACACAGGCAGCAACGATAATCCCAATAGCGAGCTCAGTCATAAATAATCCCAAAGAAAATAGACAAATAATAGACTAAGGAAACGCCACGACTTAATCGTGATGCAAATCAAACAAAATAGGAAATATCGCAATAAATTGATACCCCCTTGAATGACAGAACAATCCTAATAATAAATTTCCTTCATTTTCATAGATAACAATGCCATAACATTTGGAAAAGACATTTAACAACTTAATGTTTACAAGCTTTTATCAGATGCTATTATCGTTAACATCCTTCATCTTACATTATGTTTCATGGGTGGACATATGAACAGAAGAGATCTGGTAAAAACTATCATAGCGGGCACCTCAGGTATTTTAGTAGCGAAGTCCTATGCGGCAGAGACCGTAAAAAGCATCGAATCCAACAGTACGGAACAAGACTTATCTTCAAGTAACAATTTATCTGTTCTCTCGTCAAAATTATCCGGCTATGATGGTGCTAAATATATAGGTCGTTGCCCAGATATTGATACATTAAGAAAAATAACCCCCCAATTTCCTGGGCAAAAAATTGATGTCGTTAGCTTTTACTCCACTAATGATATCAAATCAACAGGTGGAGGAGAGTTTTACTCAGCTCGTTCAAAAGATCTAAAGGAAAAAAATGGAATTGTTATTAGAGTAGATGAAATCTGGTGCTGGATAAGAGTTGATTCCGTATCAACAAATATTTGGCCAATTGAATGGCTAGGTGTCAGGATTGGTTCACCTCAGTACGGCGAGGACAATTCAAATATACTCCAAGAATCCATGGTAAATAACTATCGAGTTGAGCTGATTTTTCCAAGTGGAGTCACTTATCTTAAACCAGGCATATTACGGATACCGGGTAATTGGGCCGGAGTACTGAGAGGGAGCAACACAAGAAACTGTATAATATCACCAAGCGAGGATCCGAAAAATCCCGATGTGATACTTTTAGAATATAATCATGAGAAGATCTTCAGTTGGGGCTTGAGGATAGAAAATATTTCTTTCGATGGAAATAACTATACGTTGAGTGCACTACGCATTAGTAACGTCGGATATATTTACACCAACAATCTACAGATCTACTCTTTTCATGGTTGCAATCTTTGGCTAGATAAAGTACAAGATTCCGTTTTTGAAGCAACCAATATACAAGACGGTGGATACTCTACCGGTGATGTTAGCGACAATTCACAAACGACGCATCCGGCATTATTACTAACAAGCACCATCAAAAATGATGCGTGTAACATGATAAGATTCAACAACTGTCAAATAGAGAACAATAAGTGCAGCCCTTATGTTCGCATTAAAAGTGGAATTGGGCTCATGTTCACCCAAACACATGCCGAGGTTAGAGATCAAAATCAATGGGCAAAGAGAGACTTTTTAGAAGTTGATAATGCAGATGTACAAATAATTGAACATGCTGGTTCTCGCTTCAGAAACGCTGTATTAATTAAAGGCTACGGCGCAACCACGATAAGCGGGGGGCGTGCATTAGGTGGTGATATTAAGACTCTGGCTGAGGGGAAAAGAGGAAATATTTCTTTATCCAATTGCCGCGTAGGGAACATAATAATTTCGGCTTACTATGGAAATCATCAGTTCTCAAACGTCTACGCAGCTGATGTCATATTAAATAAAACGGCAGGTTCTATAAGATGGTTTGGCGGCTCGATAGGTCAACTGTCTGTAAATGGCTCTGTCAATCCATCCCTAGGAGTTCATTTTGATGGAGTTATCGTATCTAAAGACATATATTTTAATGACAAACTCAATGACAGAAAATTATCTCATTCATTTATAAATAGTACTGTACTGGGAAATGTGATTTTTAACTGCATTAATGGCGTTTATTACGCTAACAATGTTGCAGGGAAAGAGTTAATTGGGGCCGAACAGAAAATTTCAATCCCAAGTAATGTGCGAACAATTTACAGTAATGCAGTGCCAACATCAGGTAGTTACAATCAAGGAGATAGAGTCATAAATACCCTCCCCATAGCTGGTAGTTGGGACGGTTGGAGATGCGTAGAATCAGGTTCTCCGGGTGTATGGAAGGGGTACGGTAAAATATCTGATTAATTACAGTTAATTGCCCCTACAGGAATGATAGTACTTCTCCCATAGGGGCTAATATCACAGCTTGTCGAGCAGCTTCTTCAGATCCTGGCCTTCGCGCGAATCCTTGTTCTTTTCAGCCCATTTGTTCAGCGCATCTTTAGCCCGATCCTGCAGCGTTTTGCGCAGCACCTGATCGACCTGCAGTTGGTAATTCAGCCGTTGCCACGGCCCGTAAACCCGCAGCGGGATCGGCGTTTTTTGCAGTTGCTCGATCAGTTCGCCGCGCCCTTGCCAGCCGCCTGTAACACGCACGTTAAGCGCCATATCGCACTGTTTTCCCGGCATATCGATACTGCCGGCGCCGGTCAACGCCAGCAAAGGCGAATCCGCCGTCAGGCTGCTGAGCTTGACAGTGCCCTGGCTCAGGCTGGCCCGCGCCGAGACGCTTTTGACTTCGGTATAGCGCTGATAGCTGTCTTGCCCGCGCACGCTGTTATCGTTGCGCGCCACCGCCTGTTGGATCAATTGCTGAATGTTCAGGCCGTGCAACTGCGCATCCTGCATTGCCAACTGCGCCGTACCGCGCCAACGGTGCTCAAATGACTGTGAAGAAAGGCGATCGCCGGTCAAATCTCCTTTCATGCTGAATTTGCCGGTCAGCATCTGCGGCATGTCGAAGGCTTTGAGCACCGTGCCGAGCTCAACCTGGTTCAGGGTCGGCTGCACGTTTATCACCGGTTTATTGCCGCGAGCGTCGAGCGATCCCGGCAAGGAGAAATCGCCGCCGGCCAATTGCCCGGCAAGTTTATGCAGCGTCAGCAGGCCGCGTTGATTATCCGCCGCGACGGCTAACTGGGTAACGTTCATACCGCGGTAGGTCAACTGCGCCGCCTGCAGATTCAGCTGTGCATTGAAATCGCGCAGCGCTTCCAGGTTCTGCTGCCGATCGTCAACCTGGCTGGCGATCACCGGCGCGGCGGTCACGGCGGGCTGCTCGGCGGTATTGATGCTGGATTGCCAACCGGAAAGCGCGTCGAGATCGAGATTAGCCGAACTCAGGTTCACCACATAGCCGGGCACCGCCCCCAGGCTGGCGCTGATATCGCCGGTCAACTGGCTGTTATTGGCACTGACGTTCAGCTGGCTGACGGCAATCTGCGCCGGCGTCTGCTGATAGACCACCTGAGCATTGCCCTCGCCTTGAATACCGCCGTTCGGAATATCTGCCCCCGCCAATTGGTAATTGAACTGGGTCACCTTGGCGCCGATCTGGTGCGGGAACTGCTGCAGATCGATATCGGCCGCCATGCTGAAGGCCAGGTCGCGCTGATCGCGGTTGACCCGACTGGAGATGTCCAGCCGCGCCTGCCGTTTCTCCGTTTGCTGCAGGGTAAGATTGATGTCCCGGACATTGATTTGCTCGTTGTCGGCGCGCTGCCAAATCAACAGGCTGTCCACGACGCGCAGGTTATCGATATCGAATTTCCAGGCCGCGTCTGCCGCATCAGCGCCGCTGCCGGCCGGCGCAATCGGGGCGTCCACTTGCGAGTGCTCTTCACTGTCGGGGGTGAGGCGAATGACGGCGTTTTTCAACATCACCTGTTTCACAAACAGCTGATGCGACAGCAGCGGCAACAGTTTGACGTCAAGGCGCATGTTTTCCGCGCTCACCACCGGCGCCTTGGCGCCCGGCGCGGTCAGCGTCATGCGCCCGGCCAAAATGCTGAGCTGCGGCCAGATATGCCAACGCAGGTCGCCTTCGAGCGTCAGCTGGTAGCCGCTCTTCTGCTCGACCTTTTTGACCATGTAACCGCGAAAATCATTCGGATTGACCAGCAGTACCAGCGCGGACATCCCCGCCACCACGACCACCAGTAAAATCGCCAATGTCGTCAGTAATCTTCTCATGCCACCCTCTTGTCAGCGCCACACCGACGGTGCATCCCGCGCCGTTAGTCCTTGTCGATTCGACTGGCTACTGCGCCCTGCTGATCGCGATATTTTGCGTCCTGCCGGCTGTTGTATGGCCGGGCCGCGGGGCCGGACAACGGCTCAAAGCTCAAGGCGCCAATCAGCATCCCCGGCCGCAGCGCCAGCGGCAGCTTGCCGGAGTTGTAAAACTCCAGCACGATGCGCCCGTGCCAGCCCGGATCGATACGGTGCGCGGTCACGTGCACCATCAGCCCCAGACGCGCCAGAGAAGAACGGCCGTCGAGCCAGCCCACGAGATCGTTCGGCAGCGTCACGGATTCGAAGGTCACCGCCAGGGCCAGTTCACCGGGATGAAGGAAGAACGCCTCGCCTTCCGGCAGGACAATCTCGTCGCTCATCACGCGATCCAGCGCGGCGCTGACTTCATCTTTCGGCCCGCTAAGATCGATAAAAGGCGCGGTATGGCCGCGGAACACGCGGAACTGATTGCCCAAACGGACATCTACTGTGGCCCCGTTGATGCGTTCGAGCGGCGGGCGCGGGGAAATCACCAGTTTCTCGCTATCCAGCCAGGCTTCTATATCGCGGTCGCACAGTCTCATGTCTTTCTTCTCCATCAAAACGCGTAACTAAACAAAAATTGCCACACAACGGGCGAAAGGTCTACGCCGGGGTGCAAATAGTTGGCCGCCGGCCGGAAATGCGCATTTCCGGCCATGTAAGCGGCATTATTCAAAGAATTGGCTGATTTTGGCTTTCAGAATATCGATCGCGATGCGGTTTTTGCCGCCGCGCGGGACAATGATATCGGCGTATTGTTTGGAAGGTTCGATAAACTGCAGGAACATCGGGCGCACGGTTTTCTGGTATTGCGCCATCACCGAATCCATCGAGCGGCCGCGCTCATTGACGTCGCGCTTCATGCGGCGCATCAGGCAAATATCGAGCGGCGTGTCGACAAAGATCGAGAAGTTCATCTCCTGGCGCAGGCGGATATCCGTCAGCAGCAAGATGCCTTCCAGAATGATCACTTTTTTAGGTTCGAGATGGACGGTTTCTTTCTTGCGCGTATGCTCGGTGTAGCTGTACAGCGGCAGCTCGATCGCCTTGCCGGCTTTCAGCATTTGCAGATGCTGGAACAGCAGGTTGTGATCCATGGCGCTCGGGTGGTCATAGTTGGTTTTGACCCGTTCTTCCATGGTCAGGTGAGTCTGGTCTTTATAGTAACTGTCTTCTGGAATAACGCCGATGTGCTCATCGCCGACCTGCTCGCGGAGTTCGCGGTACAACGTGCTGGCGATAAGGCTTTTTCCGGAGGCAGATGCGCCAGCTATACCAATAATGACGCACTGATGCGGATTGTCAGTCATAAAATTAAAGACCTGATTTCGTAATGTGAAGGGGGGAACTAAAACGCGACAATTATAGGGAGTCGCCGGGGATTGCGCCACTGTATATTGCGCGGCGGCGGGCGAATTCGGGCTGCCACGCCACGGGCACGCGGCATTTTAAGAATCTCGCGGCTAGGGCAACGCGCCGTAACGGGTTACACTCCTCGGCGCTGACTTTTGCTCCCCGCCCCCCTTTCATCGGAGATTGATGTGCTGGATTGGTATTTTCTGACTTTTTTCGGCGACAGCATGCTGCTGCTGCCCTGCGCGCTGATTCTGTTTTTATTGCTGCTCATGTCTCCCGCCACCCGCGCGGCGGGTTGGCAGTGGGCGCTGATCTTCGGATTCACCGGCGGGGTGGTCTGCCTGTCCAAACTGGCCTTTATGGGCTGGGGCATCGGCAGCGAGCGCTATGATTTCATCGGATTCAGCGGCCATTCAGCCCTCGCGGCCAGCATCTGGCCGCCACTGCTCTGGACGTTGACCGGCCGCTTTTCCCACCCGATACGCAGCATCGCTTTGCTGACCGGATGGATATTGCCTTTCGCCATCGGCGTGTCGCGGCTGGAAATTCGCGTGCATTCGGTATCAGAGGTGATCAGCGGGCTGATTTTAGGCTACCTGGCCAGCGCACTGTTCCTGCGGTTGCAACGGAACAAAGCGCGCCCGCATCTCTCCTGGCCGCACTTCGCCATCGCGCTGGCCTTGCCCTTGGCGCTGATGGGGCAGCGGCAGCCGGCCCCCACCCAGGGATTGCTGGAGCATATCGCCAAAACGCTGGCGCAGATCGAACGCCCTTATACCCGGGCAGATTTGCACAACCCCACCCGCATCCCATAAAAAAACCCGGCGCTTGAGCCGGGTTCTTGCAGTGCGATAGGCAGATTACAGCGCGCGGAACGCGATCTCTGTCGGGATCGCCTCGCCCTGCCAATACATTTGCGCGGCCACGCGGCCGGCCAGTTGACGATACCTCTCGGCGAATTCGCTGTCCGGGCGGCTGATCACCGTCGGCGTACCGCGATCCAGGTCTTCGCGCAGCGAGATATGCAGCGGCATCTGCCCCAGCAGACGGCTGTGGTATTTCTGCACCAGCTTCTCGGCGCCGCCGGTGCCGAAGATCGGCTCATGGTGGCCGCAGTTGCTGCAGATATGCACGCTCATGTTCTCCACGATGCCCAGCACCGGCACATGCACTTTCTCGAACATCACGATGCCCTTGGCGGCATCCAGCAAGGCGATATCCTGCGGCGTGGTGACCACCAGCGCGCCGGTTACCGGAATGTTCTGCGACAGCGTCAGCTGGATGTCGCCGGTGCCCGGCGGCATGTCCAGCACCAGATAATCCAGATCCGGCCACAGCGTATCCTGCAGCAGCTGCATCAGCGCCTTGCTGGCCATCGGGCCGCGCCACACCATGGCGTTGTCGTCGGTCACCAGATAGCCGATGGAGTTGGTCGCCAGGCCGTGCGCCATGATTGGCGCCATGTGCTGACCGTCCGGCGAAGTCGGCCGCTCATGTTCGGTGCCCAGCATGTTGGGGATCGACGGGCCGTAAATGTCGGCGTCCAGAATGCCGACCTTTGCACCCTCGGCGGCCAGCGCCAGCGCCAGGTTGACGGCGGTGCTGGATTTGCCCACCCCACCTTTGCCGGAGCTGACGGCGACGATGTTGCGCACGCCTTTGATGCCGGCCTGGCCGTTGGCGCGTTTCAGCGTCGTGATGTCGTGTTTCAGCTTCCAGTCGATGGCGGAAGCGCCGGTCACGCGCAGCAATTCGGGGCCGACGCTCGCCTGCAGCGCCTCAAAACCGCTCTGCCAGGCAAACGGCATCGTCAGTTCGATATGCAGCACATCGTCCAGCAACGCGCAGTGATGAATGGCCTTCAATGCGGTCAGGTTGTTTTTCAACGTCGGGTGTTCAAAGGCGGCCAGTACACCGGTCACCAGGGCGCGCAGAACTTCGGGGTTGGTCTGCTCAGGGGATTTTGCGTTCATCCCGGCTCCTTGATTTTGAATGGGTAGCTTCCGGCTAAGCATATCAGAACTGCGCTGCCGCTGACGCATATAACCTGCAAGAAACCGCCCTAGCAGCGAAGGGCGCGATCGGTTAACATCGAAGGCCCTTTTATTCATTACAGAAAGCAAGTTCTCACTATGGCTCAAGTCGCGAAAAAATTATTGGTGACGTGCGCGCTACCGTACGCAAATGGTTCCATCCATCTCGGCCACATGCTCGAGCACATCCAGGCGGATATCTGGGTGCGTTACCAACGAATGCGCGGCCACGAAGTGCATTTCATCTGCGCGGACGACGCGCACGGCACGCCGATCATGCTGAAAGCGCAGCAGCTGGGCGTGAAACCGGAAGAAATGATCGCGGAGATGAGCCAGGAGCACCAACAGGATTTCGCCGGCTTTGGCATCAGCTATGACAACTACCATTCGACCCATAGCGATGAAAACCGCGAGCTGTCCACCCTGATTTACAGCCGCCTGAAAGAAAACGGTTTTATCAAGAACCGCACCATTTCTCAGCTGTACGATCCGGAGAAAGGCATGTTCCTGCCGGACCGTTTCGTGAAAGGCACCTGCCCGAAATGCAAATCGCCGGATCAGTACGGCGACAACTGTGAAGTGTGCGGCGCCACCTACAGCCCGACGGAGCTGATCGATCCGAAGTCCGTGGTTTCCGGCGCGACGCCGGTGATGCGCGATTCCGAGCACTTCTTCTTCGACCTGCCGGCCTTCAGCGAAATGCTGCAGGCGTGGACGCGCTCCGGCGCGCTGCAAGAGCAGGTGGCGAACAAAATGCAGGAGTGGTTCGAATCCGGCCTGCAGCAGTGGGACATCTCCCGCGATGCGCCTTACTTCGGCTTCGAGATCCCGGATGCGCCGGGCAAATACTTCTACGTCTGGCTGGACGCGCCTATCGGCTACATGGGCTCCTTCAAGAACCTGTGCAACAAGCGCGGCGATCTGGACTTCGACGAGTTCTGGCGCAAAGACTCCACCACCGAGCTGTATCACTTTATCGGCAAGGACATCGTCTACTTCCACAGCCTGTTCTGGCCGGCAATGCTGGAAGGCAGCAACTTCCGCAAACCGACCAACCTGTTCGTGCACGGCTACGTGACGGTGAACGGCGCCAAAATGTCCAAATCGCGCGGCACCTTCATCAAGGCCGGCACCTACCTGCAGCATCTGGACGCCGACTGCCTGCGCTATTACTACGCCGCCAAGCTCTCTTCACGCATTGATGACATCGATCTCAATCTGGAAGACTTCGTGCAGCGCGTAAACGCCGATATCGTCAACAAGGTGGTGAACCTGGCGTCGCGCAACGCCGGCTTTATCAACAAGCGCTTCGGCGGCAAGCTGGCCGACAGCCTGGCCGATCCGGCGCTGTACCAGACCTTCGTTGACGCGGCGCAGAGCATTGCCGAAGCTTACGCCGGCCGCGAGTTCAGCCGCGCGATCCGCGAAATCATGGCGCTGGCCGATCTGGCCAACCGCTACGTGGATGAGCAGGCACCTTGGGTGGTGGCGAAGGAAGAAGGCCGCGACGCCGATCTGCAGGCCATCTGCTCGATGGGCATCAACCTGTTCCGCGTGCTGATGACTTACCTGAAGCCGGTGCTGCCTTCGCTGACCGAGCGCGCCGAAGCGTTCCTCAACGCCGAGCTCAGCTGGGACGCAATCCCGCAGCCGCTGCTGGGCCATCAGGTGAACGCATTCAAAGCGCTGTTCAACCGCATCGATCTGGACAAGGTCAGCGAGATGGTCAACGCCTCGAAGGAAGACATGGCCGCCGCCAAGCCGGTGACCGGCCCATTGGCCGATGATCCTATTCAGGAAACCATCACCTTCGACGACTTCGCCAAGGTGGACATGCGCATCGCCCTGATCAAGAGCGCCGACTTTGTCGAAGGCTCTGACAAACTGCTGAAACTGCAGCTGGATCTGGGCGGCGAATCGCGCCAGATCTTCTCCGGCATTCGCTCCGCTTACCCGGATCCGAAAGCGCTGGAAGGCCGCCTGACCATCATGGTCGCCAACCTGGCGCCGCGCAAAATGCGCTTCGGCGTTTCGGAAGGCATGGTGATGGCGGCAGGCCCCGGCGGGAAAGAGATCTTCCTGCTGAGCCCGGACAGCGGCGCGCAGCCCGGCATGCAGGTCAAGTAACCGCGCCGGCGCGTTACATCAAGGGTCGAGCTTGCTCGGCCCTTTTTTAATGCCTCAAACCCAACGTTATAAACAGTAAGAAAAAGTCATAACCGCTCTGATTCCCTCGCCCGCCGCATCCCGCTATGATGCTCAGCAACAACAAATAGACGTCCAGACAGAAAGACTGCTATAACAGACCTTCACCGGGATCGTTAACCCGCTTTTTTGGAGCCTATAATAATGAAAAACCTCAAGACTTCGCTGCTCGCCCTCAGCCTGCTGGCCGCCCTGCCGCTTCAGGCGGCGGAAACCGCCGCCGTGCCGGCCGCCATCGCTCAGCATCAGGGGCCGGTGCGCATCGCGGTGATCCGCAATCTCGGCTCCGACGACAACACCACACAATTCTTGGCGGGCGCCATTCAGGAAGGGCGCAAGCTTGGCTTCAAGGTGGACACTTTCCTCAGCAACGGCGACGACGCGCGCTTCCAGGACTTCGTCAACCAAGCTATCAGCCAGAAATATGACGGCATCATTCTCTCGCAGGGGCGGGCCCCCTATTCCACCGAGCTGGTCAAACGCATCACGGCGGCCGGCATCGCCGTCGCGGCTTTCGATACCGACGTCAGCGGCAGCGTTCCCGGCGTCACCGTCTCACAGCAGGACGACGCTTCACTGGCCAACGCCTCCTTCGGCCAGCTGGTGAAGGATTTCAACGGCCAGGCCAACATCATCAAACTCTGGGTGGCCGGCTTCCCGCCGATGGAACGCCGCCAGGCCGCCTATCAGCAGCTGCTGAAACAGCATCCGGGCATTCACGAGCTGGAATCGATCGGCGCGGTCTCCTCCGACGTGCAGGGCGATACCGCCAACAAGGTGGGCGCGGTGCTGGCGAAATACCCGAAAGGCAAGATTGACGCCATCTGGGGCACCTGGGATGCCTTCACCCAGGGCGCTTACAAGGCGCTGAAAGAGAACGGCCGCACCGAAATCAAGCTGTACAGCATCGATATCTCCAACCAGGACTTGCAGCTGATGCGCGAGGCCGGCAGCCCGTGGCAGGTCAGCGTGGCGGTGGATCCGAAGCTTATCGGCGCAGTCAACCTGCGCCTGGTGGCCAACAAGATCGCCGGGGAAAGCACGCCGGACAGCTATCAGTTCAAAGCGACGGTCATTCCGCAAGCGCTGCTGCTGGCGCAGCCGGGGCCGGTCAACGTCGCCGGGCTGGCGAAGATTATCCCCGGCTGGGGCAGCAGCAGCGATTTCGTCCAGCCGTGGTTCGCCACGCTGCAGGCCGAACACGGTAAATAGTGCTGTTTTTGACGAGGCTGGCGACGCAGCCTCTGTTTTTAACCTAATTATCGGCTTTCCCCTTCCGTCCTCGCCAAAATACGCTATGTTATCTGCATCGCCCATAACTGTATGCATAAACAGGCTTCGAATGAAGGGATTCCCCTCGCTGATCAACGTACTGCTGGCCAGTTCGCTGGTGTTGACCATCGGCCGCGGCGTGACGCTGCCGTTCATCACCATCTACCTCACCGAGCATTTCCATCTGCTGCCGAAGAGCGTGGGCGTGATTTTAGGCGTCAGCCTGACCCTCGGCATCCTTGCCAGCCTGTACGGCGGCTATCTGGTGGACAAATTCAGCAAAAACCGCCTGATCCTGCTGTCGATTGTCTTGTTTGCGCTGAGCTTCTTCGCCATTCCCTGGATCCCGCGCCCCGGCGGCGTCATCGTGGTGCTGGCGATCCTGCATACCTGCTATTCGGTGCTGAGCATCACCATCAAGGCCTGCTTCGCCGACTGGCTGCCGGTCGAGCAGCGCATCAAGGCTTTCTCCATCAACTATACGTTGGTCAACGTCGGCTGGGCGATCGGCTCTGCGCTCGGCGTGCTGGTGGCCGGGCTTAGCCCGCTGCTGCCGTTTTATCTGTCGGGCGGGTTGGCGCTGGCGACGGTGGCGGCGCTGAGCCTGCGCTTGCGCGGCCGGGAACAGCGCCCGGCGCCAACCGCCGCCGCACCGGCGGCGCTCCCCAACTTCCGCCAGACGGTGACTATCCTGCGCAGCGATCGGCGGCTTATCTACTTCACTCTCGGCAGCACCCTGGGCGCCGTGGTGTTCGGTCAGTTCACCGGCTATCTGTCGCAGTACCTGATCACCGTCTCCAGCGCCGAGTTCGCCTACAAGATCATCGGGCTGGTAATGATCGTCAACGCCGGCATCGTTATCGCCCTGCAATACTTGCTCAGCCGCGGCATGCGCCAGGAAAACATGCTGCGCTGGCTGGTGCTGGGCACGCTGTTTTTCATCGTCGGGCTGCTCGGTTTCATGATGGCCGGCCAGGCGGTCTGGCTGTGGATGGTGGCGATGGCGGTGTTTACCCTCGGCGAAATCATCGTCATTCCGGTGGAATACATGTTCATCGACTTTATCGCGCCGCCGCATCTGAAAGGCAGCTACTATGGGGTACAGAACCTCAGCGCGCTGGGCGGCGCCATCAACCCGGTTCTGAGCGGTATGCTGCTCAGCTATGCCGCGCCGCCGTTGATGTTCGTGATGTTGATCGTTTGCGCGCTGCTTAGCCTGCTGTTTTTCTTCCTTGGCCATCGGCTGGCAGAACAGGCTGCGGCAACCGCCGAAGACGCGCGCTGAATCCGCGCGTAGCGGCCATTCCGGGCTGTCAACCCGCCGATCGGGCATGGCGCCCATAGCGAGAATTCATGGCGCGATCTGTGGCATGGCTCACAGTTTAATTGTATGATGAATGCATCGGTTAAACGGGAAAAGACAATGGCCAACGTGCTCACACTATGCTGGAAATACCTGAGGGCTCTGCTCCTCATCTACCTTTGTCTGTTCGTCGGCAACGCGCTGGCGGCGCTGCTGCCGTTCGCCATTCCCGGCAGCATCCTCGGCATGCTGCTGCTGTTCGCCCTGCTCTCTACCCAGATTATGCCGGCCAAATGGGTTAAACCCGGCTGCCATCTGCTGATCCGCTACATGGTGCTGCTGTTCGTGCCGATCGGCGTCGGGGTGATGAAATACTACGACCAGATCGTCGTGCATCTGGGCCCGCTGGTTATCTCTTGCCTGATCAGTACGCTGATGGTGCTGGTGGTGGTCGGCTATACCTCACATTATTTTCATCGCGAGCGCCGCATCGCCGGCAAACCCGACGACACGGAGGGTAACTCATGATCCATGAAATCTGGTGGTCGCTGCCGCTGACGCTGGCGGTCTATTTCGCCGCGCGCTGGCTGGCGCGCAAGCTGAATATGCCGCTGCTCAACCCGCTGCTGGTTTCCATGGCGGTGATCATCCCGCTGCTGCTGCTCACCGGCATCCCCTATGAGCGTTACTTCCTGGGCAGCAAAATCCTCAACGATCTGCTGCAGCCGGCGGTCGTCGCGCTGGCCTTCCCGCTGTATGAGCAGTTGCACCAGATCCGCGCGCGCTGGAAATCGATTATCGCGGTGTGCTTCATCGGCAGCCTGACCGCCATGATCAGCGGCGGCGCCATCGCCCTGTGGCTGGGCGCCACGCCGGAAATCGCCGCCTCTATCCTGCCGAAATCGGTCACTACGCCGATCGCCATGGCCGTCGCGGACTCGCTCGGCGGCATTCCGGCGATCAGCGCGGTCTGCGTCATTTTCGTCGGTATCCTCGGCGCCGTGTTCGGCCATACGCTGTTCAACCTGTTGAAAATCACCACCCACTCGGCGCGCGGCCTGGCGATGGGCACCGCGTCCCACGCGCTGGGCACCGCACGCTGCGCGGAGATGGACTACCAGGAAGGCGCTTTCGGCTCGCTGGCGCTGGTGATCTGCGGCATCATCACCTCGCTGCTGGCACCGTTCCTGTTCCCGGTGCTGCTGCACCTGTTCAGTTGAACAGGGTGAAACTTGCGATACATCTCGCATTTATGTATCTCATTGCACTAATTTCATCAATTAAGAGACATTAATCACACTTTAATGTCTCTGGCCTGCCTAGAATGTTATCCCGTTAACCTGTAGAGAGACTTTCTATGCATCCGCGTTTTCACACCGCGTTCAGCGCACTGCCCGCGACACTGCAATCCGCCCTGCAGCCCTATCTGGACGCGCCTGACTTTCCGGCGATGTTCACGGCCGAGCAAGCGGCAGCGATCCGCACAGGCTGCGGGCTGGACGATGATGCGCTGGCATTCGCGCTGCTGCCGCTGGCGGCGGCCTGCTCGTTAACCCCGATATCGCACTTCCACGTCGGCGCCATCGCGCGCGGGCAAAGCGGCAACCTCTATTTCGGCGCCAATATGGAATTCAGCGGCGCACCGCTGCAGCAAACCGTACATGCGGAACAGTGCGCAGTTACCCATGCCTGGCTGCGCGGCGAACCGGCGCTGGCCTCGGTCACCGTCAACTACACGCCGTGCGGCCATTGCCGCCAGTTTATGAATGAACTGAACAGCGGCGGCGAGCTGCAGATCCGTCTGCCGGGCCGCGCGCCGGCCACGCTGGCGGACTATCTGCCGGACGCCTTCGGCCCGAAAGATCTGGATGTCGCCTCGCTGCTGATGGACGAGGTCGATCATGGCCATCAGCTGGCGCTGAACGATGCGCTGGCACAGGCGGCGCTGGCGGCGGCCAACCGAAGCCACGCGCCGTACAGCAACGCCCACAGCGGCGTGGCGCTGGAAACGGCGGACGGCATCATCTACGCCGGCCGCTATGCGGAAAACGCCGCCTTCAACCCGAGCCTGCCGCCGCTGCAGGCCGCGCTGATCCTGCTGAACATCTCCGGCGGCGACTGCCTGAACATCCGCCGCGCCGTGCTGGCCGAACCGCAGGAGGCGATCATCAGCCAATGGGACGCCACCCGCGTCACCCTGGCGGCGCTGGGCTGCCAAAACGTCAGCCGCGCCGCGTTCTAAGCGCTCAACGGCGGAGCCATCCGGTTCCGCCGCTAACAGCCCCGCCCGCCAAATACAATGCCCCGACGCCGCCGGAGACACTTTCTTTAGTTAAAAAATCATTTGATTGTCGATAATTACGCCAACCTGGTTCATCATCTGGCAACAAATGCTGTACATCTGCTCTTTATCTCTTAGGATCGTCGGCAATAAAGTTATCTGATACGTGAAGAGTAAAACTGATGGAACTAGAATACGAAAGCAAACGCCCGCTCTACATCCCTTACGCCGGCCCGATTCTGCTGGAATTTCCGCTGCTGAATAAAGGCAGCGCTTTCACCGAGGAAGAACGTAGCCACTTCAACCTGCACGGCCTGCTGCCGGAAGCGGTGGAAACCATCGAAGAACAGGTGGAACGCGCCTACCGTCAGTATCAGGATTTCAAGAACGATAACGACAAGCACATCTACCTGCGCAACATCCAGGACACCAACGAAACCCTGTTCTACCGCCTGCTGGACTCGCACCTGAGCGAGATGATGCCGATCATCTACACCCCGACCGTCGGCGAGGCCTGCGAGCACTTCTCCGATATCTATCGCCGCGCGCGCGGGCTGTTCATCTCCTACCCGAACCGCGATCGCATCGATGACATGCTGCAAAACGCCACCAAGCAGAACGTCAAGGTGATCGTGGTCACCGACGGCGAGCGCATTCTCGGCCTGGGCGACCAGGGCATCGGCGGCATGGGCATTCCGATCGGCAAACTGTCGCTGTACACCGCCTGCGGCGGCATCAGTCCGGCCTACACCCTGCCGGTGGTGCTGGACGTCGGCACCAACAACCCACAGCGCCTCAACGATCCGCTGTACATGGGCTGGCGCCATCCGCGCATCTCCGGCGAGGAGTACCACGCCTTCGTCGAAGAGTTTATTCAGGCGGTCAAACGCCGCTGGCCGAACGTGCTGCTGCAGTTCGAAGACTTCGCGCAGAACAACGCCACCCCGCTGTTGAATCGCTACCGCGATGAGATCTGCTGCTTCAACGATGACATCCAGGGCACCGCCGCGGTGACCCTCGGCAGCCTGATCGCCGCCAGCCGCGCCGCCGGCAGCCAGCTGCGCGATCAGACCGTCACCTTCCTCGGCGCCGGTTCCGCCGGCTGCGGCATCGCCGAGCAGATCATCGCGCAGATGAAGTCCGAAGGGTTGAGCGAAGACGAAGCGCGCGCCCGCGTGTTCATGGTCGACCGCTTCGGCCTGCTGACCGACAAACTGCCGAACCTGCTCGACTTCCAGAGCAAGCTGGTGCAGAAGAGCGACAACCTGGCCGGCTGGGAAACCGCCAGCGACGCCATCTCGCTGCTGGACGTGGTGCGCAACGCCAAGCCGACCATTCTGATCGGCGTGTCCGGCCAGCCGGGGCTGTTTACCGAAGAGCTGATCCGCGAGATGCACAAGCACTGTGAACGCCCTATCGTGATGCCGCTGTCCAACCCGACCTCGCGCGTGGAAGCCCGTCCGGAAGACATCATCAACTGGACCGACGGCGCCGCCCTGGTGGCGACCGGCAGCCCGTTCGCGCCGGTGAGCTATAAAGATCAGCTGTACCCGATCGCCCAGTGCAACAACTCCTATATCTTCCCCGGGATCGGCCTCGGCGTGCTGGCCTCCGGCGCCACCCGCGTCACCGACGCCATGCTGATGGCCGCCAGCCGCGCGCTGGCGGACTGCTCGCCGCTGGCCACCGACGGCCACGGCGCGCTGCTGCCGAATATCGACGATATTCAGGGCGTGTCGAAGTGCATCGCCATGGAAGTGGGTAAAGCCGCGCAGCTGCAGGGCGTGGCGATCGTCACCTCCGAAGATGCGCTGTCGAAAGCCATCGAACACAACTTCTGGCGGCCGCAGTACCGCAGCTACAAGCGCACCTCGTTCTGAATGGCGCGCTGAAATGACCCAGCCCGGCTCCGCCGGGCTTTTTTGTGCGGCAAAAACGCCGAAAAATGCGGCGGCGCGCGTGCTTCAGGCGGTTCGCGTCTTGCGTAGGTCGGTCAGGTAAAGTAGCCTTGATCCATCTTTTTCAGCCCGGCGCGCGTAAGGCAACAACATGTGGAAACGCCTGATCATCAGCCTGTTCATCATCATTGCGGTGTTGATGGGTTCGGCTATTGCGCTCGATCGCTGGATCAGCTGGAAAACCGCGCCTTACGTCTACGACGAACTGCAGGCATTGCCGCACCGCCAGGTCGGCGTAGTGCTCGGCACCGCCAAGTATTACCGCACCGGGGTGATCAACCAGTACTACCGTTACCGCATTCAGGGGGCGATCAACGCCTATAACAGCGGCAAGGTGAAATACCTGCTGCTGAGCGGCGACAACGCCCAGCAAAGCTATAATGAGCCGATGACCATGCGCCGCGATCTGATCGCCGCCGGCGTGGCGCCGAGCGATATCGTGCTGGACTACGCCGGCTTCCGCACCCTGGACTCCATCGTACGCACCCGCAAGGTGTTCGACACCAACGATTTCATCATCATCACCCAGCGCTTCCACTGCGAGCGCGCGCTGTTCATCGCCCTGCACATGGGCATTCAGGCGCAGTGCTACGCGGTGCCGTCGCCGAAAGACATGATGACGGTGCGCGCCCGCGAGATCTTCGCCCGCCTGGGCGCACTGACCGATCTCTATATCCTCAAGCGCGAACCGCGCTTCCTCGGCCCGCTGATCCCGATCTCCGCCATGCACACCGTGCCGGAAGACGCCCAGGGCTATCCCGCCGTTTCGCCGGAACAGTTGGTGGAGCTGGAGCACAAGCTGAAAGAAGAGAAGCAAAAAGCCAAACAGCCCTGACGCGGCAAACGCCCAACAGAAAGGCCGGCATATTTTGCCGGCCTTGTCGTCTGTACTGCGGTAAATCTACTTCTTCTTGGCGTATTTCAACGAGTCCAGCGCCACGGCGAAGATGATGATGCTGCCCTTGATGATGTACTGCCAGTACGGGTTGATGCCGATATAGGTCAGGCCGTAGTTGATGACGGTAAAGATGATCACCCCGGTCACCACGCCCCACACCGTACCCACCCCGCCGGCGAAGGAGACGCCCCCCACCACGCAGGCGGCGATGGCGTCCAGCTCGTACATAAAGCCGAGGTTATTGGTGGCGCTGCCGATGCGCCCCGCTTCCAGCAGGCCGCCGAAGGCGTAGAACACGCCGGACAGCGCATAGATCATGATCAGGTTCAACGGCACGTTGACCCCGGACACCTTGGCCGCTTCCGGGTTGCCGCCGATGGCGAAAATGTTCTTGCCGAAGCGGGTCTTGGTCCACAGGATCCAGACGAATATGATGGCGATCAGCGCATAGAAGGTAATGTACGACAGCTTAAAGTCGCCGAAGCGCAAGAAGCCCTGGGCAAAGGTGGAGAACTTCGGATCGAAGCCCGCCACCGGCGAAGCGCCGACCGAGTCGTAATACAGCGAGTTGATGCCGTAGACGATGATCATGGTGCCCAGGGTGGTGATGAACGGCGTCACGTTGAGATAGGCGATAATCAGGCCGTTAACCAGGCCGATCACCGCGCCGACCGCACACACCAGCAGGATAACCAGGGGAATCGACCAGGTTTCCATGTGCGGGAACACCTTGTTGACGTTATCCATCGACTGCAGCAGCGTGGCCGCCACCACCGCCGCCAGCCCCACCTGCCGCCCAGCGGACAGGTCGGTGCCCTGGGTCACGATCAGCCCCGCCACGCCCAGCGCGATGATGATGCGCACCGAAGACTGCGTCAGGATGTTGCTCAGGTTCATCAGGCTGAGGAAGGTAGGATCCTGAATGATGATGATGGCCAACAGCACCAGCAACACCACGTAAATGCCGCCTTCCTTGAAATAGGTAAATAAGGTTTTTTTATTTAGCGCGTTCATAATTCCGATCCTTAAAGGTGCAGGGAGGCGAGACGTAAGATTTCATTTTGCGAGGTCTGTTTGGTGTTAACGATGCCCGCAACCTGACCATTGCTCATCACCAAAATACGGTCGGTGATCCCCAAAAGCTCCGGCATTTCGGACGAGACGATAATGATCCCCTTGCCCTTCTTCGCCAGTTCGGTCATCAGCTGATAAATCTCGAACTTGGCGCCCACGTCGATGCCGCGCGTCGGTTCATCCAGCATCAGGATCTCCGGCTGCGTCAGCAGCCAGCGGCCGATGATCACCTTCTGCTGATTGCCGCCGGACAGCGAGCCGATATGGGTGTGATGCCCCGGCGTTTTCACCCGCATGGCGTCGATCACCCACTGGGTGTCGCTCTTCATCCGCGCGTTATCCAGCAGGCCGAGCTTGTTTTTATAATTGCGGATATTGGAGATCAGCGAGTTGAAGCCCACGTCGAGGTAAGCGTAAATCCCGGTGGATCGGCGCTCTTCGGTCACCAGCGCAAAACCGTGGTTGATCGCTTCATTGGCGCTGTGGTTATCGATCGCCTTGCCGTGCAGCTTGATGGTGCCCGCCACCTTTTCGCGAATGCCGAACAGCGTCTCGACGATATCGGTGCGTTTGGCGCCCACCAGCCCGGCGATGCCGAGGATCTCGCCTTGATGCAGATCGAAGGACACATCGCGGATCGAGGGCTGGCGCAGCGACGTCAGGTTTTTCACCTCGAGGATCACCTCACCCGGCGTGTTCTGCCTGTCGGGGAAGCGCTGGCTGAGCGAACGGCCGACCATCATAGCGATGATCTTGTCCATATCCAGCCCTTCCAGCGGCTGGGTAGCGATCCACTGGCCGTCGCGCAGCACCGTTATCTCATCGCAAAGCTGAAAGATCTCTTCCATCTTGTGCGAGATATAGACGATGCCGCAGCCGCGCTCTTTCAGCTTGCGGATGATGGTGAACAGGTGATTGACCTCTTTTTCCGTCAGCGAAGAAGTCGGTTCATCCATGATGACGATTTTGGCGTCGTAGGAAAACGCCTTGGCGATCTCGATCATCTGCATCTGCGACACCGACAGGTTGCCCACCTTTTCGCGCGGGTTGATGTCGATATCCAGCTCGTCGAAGATCGCCTGGGTGTCTTTGAGCATTTTTTCCTGATCGACGAACAGGCCTTTGGTCGGATAGCGCCCCAGCCACATGTTGTCCATCACGGTGCGCTGCAGCACCAGGTTCAGCTCCTGGTGCACCATGGAAACGCCGTGCTCCAGCGCTTCTTTCGAACTCTTGAAATCGATCTCCCGGCCCTGAAACACAATGCTGCCGCTGTCTTTTTTGTAAATGCCGAACAGGCATTTCAGCAACGTCGATTTACCCGCGCCGTTCTCCCCCATCAGGGCGTGAATCGAGTGCGGGCGGACGCGTAAATTGACATTGTCCAAGGCTTTGACGCCGGGAAATGACTTACAGATATCCGTCATTTCCAGCAGAAATTCGCGTGAGCTATCGGCCATAAATACACCTGGCTTAACTGTCTTGCAGTCGTAAACATCCCCGCCGGCGGTATTCCTGGTGTTGGCGCCGCAGGCGGGGTCTTAGCGGGATCTCAATTCTTATTTAACAAACTGAGACAGGTTGTCTTTATCTACGCCGACGTAAGGAATACGCACGACTTTATTTTCGATTTTATATTGGGTGCCTTCGGTGGCCGGTTTGCCCGCCGCCAGGTTCTTCGCCAGCTCGAAGGTGGCTTTCGCCTGGTTGTCGGCGTCGTTCAGCACCGTGCCCGCCATCGCGCCGGATTTCACCAGCGCCAGCGCCTCAGGCAACGCATCGACGCCAAACACCGGGATAGTGGTCTTGTTATGCGCCTTCAGCGCTTCCACCGCGCCCATCGCCATGGCGTCGTTGTTGGCGATCACCACTTCAATCTTGTTGGCGTTCGGGCCGGAGAGCCAGGCGTCCATCTTGTCTTTCGCCTGCGCGGTATCCCACATCGCGGTATCCATCTGTAGCTGCTGGGTCTTGATGCCTTTCTCGTTCAGCGTTTTCACCACGTAGGTGGTGCGCGCTTCAGCATCCGGGTGGCCCGGCTCGCCTTTCAGCAGCACGAACTGGATCTGGCCGTCTTTGTTCAGATCCCAGGCCGGGTTGGCTTGCCAGTGTTTGGCGATCAGCTCGCCCTGGATCACGCCGGATTCTTTGGAGTCGGTGCCGACGTAATACGCCTTCTCATAGCTGTCCAACGCCTTGCGGGAAGGCTCTTTGTTGTAGAACACCACCGGGATATCGTTTGCGCGCGCCTTATCGATAACCACCGGCGCCGCGGCCGGGTCGACCAGGTTGATCGCCAGCGCTTTCACGCCCTTGGCCAGCAGCACGTCGATCTGATCGTTCTGCTTGGACTGGTCGTTCTGCGAGTCATTCATCAGCAGGGTGACGTCCGGTGAAGCCTTGGCGTCTTTCTCAATAGCCTTGCGCACCACCGACATGAAGTTGTCGTCGTACTTGTAAATCGTGACGCCAATACGGGTGTCAGCATGGGCTGCGGCGCCAAACATCATGGCTGCGGCCATGGCGGCCAGGGTGAAAACCTTCTTATTCATTGTCAGTCTCCGGTTCTGTGTAGGGTATTACTCGTCTTTGAGCCAATGGTCACCGGCAGTGCGCACACCCCAGGCCAGGCGATTTCCACTCAACACCTGCCGTCCGTGGATTTTGTTATTTCCGAGAAATGCTGTGTCAGCGCGAGATAAAGGTTGCAGCGGCAAGGGCCTTTGCGCCGGAAAACGCCTAGAGCATAGACGGCGTGATGTTAATATTCTGTGAATTTTCTCACAGATTGAAAACGGTTACACAAGATTAAATCGTCAGAGAGTGACCGTCGCCTCACTTTGCCAGGGGGCGACAGAATGGCGCCGCACCAGCGTCGGCATGAACAGATGAGCGGCCTGCGGCTCCGTCAGGCCTGCCGCGCCCTGCAACGCCAGCTCGGTGGCCAGCGTGGCCATCGAGACGATCGGGTAGCGCACCGTGGTAAGCTTGGGGCTGGTGTAACGCGCGATGGGGATGTCGTCGAAGCCGATCAGCGAGAAATGCTGCGGCACCGTGATACCGTTTTCTTTCAGCACCGCCATGGCGCCGGCGGCCATGGCGTCATTGTAGGCGAACACCGCGCTCAGCTGTAAGTTGCGCCCCAGCAGCTCCACCATCGCCGCCTCGCCGCCCTGCAGATCCGGCGAACCGTAGGCGCGCCAGTTGTCCGGCGTGGCCAGCCCGGCGGCGGCCATCGCCTGCGCATAGCCCTGCTGGCGCAGCGGCCCGTCTTCGATCGGGTGATTGGAGCCCAGATAGCCGATGCGCCGATGGCCCTGCGACAGCAAAAGACGCATCGCCATTTCCGCGCCGCAGACGTTATCCAGCCCGACGCAGCGCGGCTCATAGCCGGGGATAATCCGGTTGATCAGCACCATGCCCGGCACCTGCTCCAGAAAACCGATCAGTTCGGCATCGCTCAGGGCTTTGGCGTGAACAATCAGGGCGTTACAGCGCTGGCGAATCAGCACTTCGATCGCGTGGCGCTCTTTGTCCGCCTGATGATAGCTGTTGCCGATCAGCAGGTATTTGTGGTGTTTCTGCGCCACCGTGTCTACCGCTTTCACCAGCGCGCCGAAGAACGGATCGGAGACGTCCATCACCACCACGCCCAGGGTATCGCTGCTTTGGGTCGCCAGCGCCTGCGCGTTGGCGTTGGGGCGATAGCCCAGCTCCGCCACCGCCTGCAGCACCTGCTCGCGCGTCTCCTTGCTGGTCAGCGCGCTGTGGTTCAGCACGCGGGAGACGGTCGCCACGGAGACTCCGGCGCGTTTCGCCACGTCGCGGATGGTGATCGGATGAACTGGAGGCATGCGGGATCCTGAAATCGGGGTAGTGGCCGGTGGCGCTATCCTACCCCGATTGGCCCGCTGCTCTGCGTGAATTACGTCACAGGAAAGAAAACGTTTACATACATTTTTTTAACCTGCCGGCGGGCGCTCACTTCAGCGTTTTGGGTTCCGCTTCGCCGGCGGCCAGCTGCGTCAGCCTGCGCCACAGCCATTCCATCGGCCCCTGTTCGAAGTAACGCAGCCACAGTGCGGAAAACGCCAGGTTGGCCAGCCAGACCAGAGGCACAAACGCCAACAGCTGCAGCCGGTCGAACTGCTCATAGAGGCCAAAGCGATAAAACAGCGTGGTGCAGATCAGCGTTTGCAGCAGGTAGTTGCTCAACGCCATGCGCCCCACCAGGGTCAGCCAGTGGGCGATGCGCATGCGCGACAGCGCGGGCCAGAAACCGTAACACAGCGCCAGATAGCCCATCGCCTGCAGCGGGGCGCCCAGCTCGCGCGGCACCTGCAGCAGGAAACCGCTCCAGCGATAGTCCCAATGCACCTGCCATTGCAGCGCCACCGCCGGCAGCTGGATCAGCACCGAAAGCGGCAGCAGCCACGCCGCCTGCCGCAAATAATAACCGGAGGAATAACTGCCGCGCAGCCAGCCGCTGCGCATCAGCCCGGCGCCGAACAGCATCAGCCCCGCCAGCTCCCAGCCATACTGCGCGCCGATGGCCAGCAGGCTGGACGAGAGCAGATCGGCGCGGCTGCGCCAGGCTTCGAAACCGCCCTGCAGCTTCCAGAACTTCTCGTACTGCAGCTCCGCCGCGCCCGGCTGCCAGAAGCTGCCCGGCTCACCGTGCGAGACGAAGCCGAGCAAAAGCAGCACCGCCACGCCGATCAAATACAGCACTACGCCGGTTTTCAGCAGCTGGAAGGTTTCTTTGGCTTCGCGGATCATGCGCCAGCACACCAGGCCGATCAGCCCGTAGGCCAGCAGAATGTCGCCGTCCCACAGGAAGATGGCGTGCGCAAGGCCGAACAGCAGCAGCCACGACAGCCGCGCGCGGATCCAGCTTTTGCCGCGCCGCAGCAGCATTTGCAGCCCGGCGCCGAACAGCAGCGCGAACATCGCCAGGAACTTGGCCTGGGCGAACAGATCGAGCAGCGCCCAGGTCCAGGCGTCGCGCGATGACGGCATGCCCAAATAGGCCGGGTTGAGGTAGGCGGCCTTCGGCAAGCCGAAGGCGCTGATGTTCAGCAATAAAATGCCGAGGATGGCGATGCCGCGCACGCAGTCCAGCGTGGCGATGCGCGGCAGAGGGTGACTGTTCATTTTTTATCGCTGTCTTCCGCTCATGAAAAAGGCGCCCGCAGGCGCCTGTTGTCGTCGTGCGGGTCGCCCCGCTACGCCATCACCCCTGGTGATGACGCACCGCGCGCAGGAACTCCTGGCGGGTATTCTGGCTGGACTTGAACAGCCCCCCCAACGAGGTGGTGGTGGTGGCGCTGGTCGCGTCGCGGATGCCGCGCGCCTTGACACAATAATGGACCGCATCGATCGATACCGCCACGTTATTGGTGCCGAGCAGAGTCTGCAGCGCCACCAGGATCTGCTGGGTCAGGCGCTCTTGCACCTGCGGACGCTGGGAGAAGAACTGCACGATGCGGTTAATCTTCGACAGGCCGATCACCGAGTCTTTCGGGATATAGGCCACGGTGGCCTTGCCGTCGATGGTCACGAAGTGGTGTTCGCAGGTGCTGGTCAGCGTGATATCGCGCACCGTCACCATCTCATCCACCTTCATCTTGTTCTCGATAACGGTGATTTTCGGGAAGTTGGCGTAGTCCAGCCCGGAGAAGATCTCGTCGACATACATTTTGGCGATGCGATGCGGCGTCTCCGCCAGGCTGTCATCGGACAGATCGAGGTTCAGCAGCTGCATGATTTCGGTCATGTGCTCTTTGATGCGGCGCTTGCGCGTTTCGCGATCCAGCACTTCCCCGCGCAGCGGCGTCTCCAGACCACGCTCTTCCAGTGCCGCATGCACCAGCGCGGCTTCTTTACTTAATGATGTCATGTATTTGTTCTCCTGCGGACGGAACCCGCCGGCGGCCTGGTAAGGCGTGCGGCCGGCGAATTGCTTGCTCTCGTGACGGCAGAGTTTTCGTGGTGGATAACGTGAACCCGGTCAAGATTTTGCCCCCACTGTAGATGAGAGCGCGGCGATTATCCAGTGATAGTGCTTCATCCGCAGGTGAAATATTCGCATTTAGCACAATCAGGCCGGCTGCGGGATTCCACGCTTTTTGTATGGATTTCAATCACCGCATCGCCGTTTTTTGCGCCAACCGCCGCGCCGGGGTATTCACCACCAGCGCACCGGCCACCAACAGCGCCGCCACCGCCACGTACAGCGCCGGCTCCAGCCGATGGGTCAAGGCGGTCGACAGCGCCGACAGCATCGGCCCGACCAGCTGGCCGATCGCATAACCGGTGGTCAGCAATCCGGCCATGTAGCGCGCATGGCGCGGTGCCAGTTCTCGGCCGTGTTGAAGGGCGAGCTGCACCACGCAGAGGAAGCCGCCGCCGGTCAGCAACGCCCCGAGCGCCAGGCCGGCCACGCCCGGCACCACTTCGGCGCTCAGCACGCCCAGCGCCTGTATCCACAGCGTGATCGCCAGCCGGCTCTGGGTGGTCAGACGATGGCGGGTCAAAATGCCGATAACGATCCCCAGCACCGCCGCGCCGCCGAACACCGGCCAGACGAACTGCGCGAACAGGCTGCCGGGAAAACGCGCCGCCGCCATCTGCGACAAGAACGTCGCCGGCAGGATGTAGCCGAACCCGGCCAGGCTGTAGCTCCACACCAGGCGTTTGAGCGCCGGCGTCAGCAGCAGCGGTTCCGGGGCCACGTCCGGGCGATGCAGCTCGCCGCTGCGCGGCAGAAAGGCGCTAATCGCCCCCACCAACGCCAGCGCCGGCACGCCATACACCAGCCAGGCCTGCGCCGCCGTCAGCCCCAGCGTGTTGATGCCCACCGCCAGCATGCCGCTGAGGAAGATACCGGCGCCCGGCCCGGCGAACACCGCCGCGCTCAGCGCCGGCCGGCCGTAGTGCGCCAACCGCTCATTGGTCCATGCCGCCACCAGCACCATCGCCCAGCCGCTGGCCCAGCCGATGACGAAGCGCAGCGCGCCGTGCGTCCATTCATCCTGCGCCAGCGCCGACAGCAGCGTCAGCGCCACCGCGCCCCACACGCCAAGCCACAGACGCCGCTCGACGTGGCGCGTGGCGCGCATCGCGTCGTAGGCGCCGCACAGGTAGCCCAAATAGTTGATCGCCGCCACCAGCCCGGCACCGGTCAGGGTGAACTGATGTTCCGCGATCATCAGCGGCACCTGGGGGGTGAAAGCGAAGCGGCCAATGCCCATCGCAACGATCAGCGCGGCAAAACCGCTCAAGGCAATACGTAAAGCCATATCGGCATCCAAAAGGTTAAAAGAAAGTTGCCAGTATCATGCCGCAGTATTAAACTCACAAAAACTGAATAATACTAATCAAGTTCATCACGAAACGAGAATATTATGGATCTGACCCAGCTTCGCATGTTCTGCTGCGTGGCGGAAACCGGCTCGGTCGCCCGCGCCGCCGAGCAGCTGCACCGCGTGCCGTCGAATCTGACCACCCGGCTGCGCCAGCTCGAGCAGGAGCTGGGCGCCGATCTGTTTATCCGCGAAAAACAGCGCCTGCGCCTGTCGCCGATGGGCCATAACTTTCTGTGCTACGCCAACCGCATCCTGGCGCTGAGCGACGAGGCGATGAGCATCACCCACGCCGGCGAACCGGCGGGCAACTTCGCCCTCGGCTCGATGGAGAGCACCGCCGCTACCCGGCTGCCCTCGCTGCTGGCGGCTTACCACCAGCGCTTCTCGCAGGTTTCGCTGTCGCTGACCACCGGCACCTCCGGCGAAATCGCCGATCGGGTGCGCGCCGGCACGCTGGCCGCGGCGCTGGTCGACGGCCCGGTACCCTATGACGAGCTGAACGGCTGTATCGCCTATCCTGAACATATGGTGGTGATCTCCTGCCTCGATCACGCGCCGATCCACAGCGCCAAAGACGCCAATGGCGAGACGCTGTTCGCCTTTCGCGCCAGCTGCTCCTACCGCCTGCGGCTGGAGGCCTGGTTCAAGCGCGAAGGCGCGCGGCCGGGGCAAATTATGGAGATCCAGTCCTATCACGCCATGCTGGCCTGCGTCGCCAGCGGCGCCGGGCTGGCGATGATCCCGCATTCGGTGCTCAGCCTGCTGCCGGGCCATGAGCGGGTGCGGGTTCACCCCCTGCCGCCGGACGTGGCCGACACCGCCACCTGGCTGCTGTGGCGCCGCGACGCGTTCGGCCCGAACGTGCGCGCGCTGAAAGAATTGATTATTGAACAGACGGAAACCGCCGCTGTTGATGAAAGCACCCCCAACGATTTATCAGACGTTGTCGATATCGCCTGATTTAAAAGAAAACCACTGAGGAGACTATGATGGAGATGATCAAAACCCGCGCCGCCGTTGCCTGGGGCCCGAACCAGCCGCTGAAGATCGAAGAAGTCGAGCTGATGCCACCGCAAAAAGGCGAAGTGCTGGTGCGGATCGTCGCCACCGGCGTTTGTCACACTGACGCCTACACCCTGTCCGGCAAAGATCCGGAAGGCGTGTTCCCGGCGATCCTCGGCCACGAGGGCGGCGGCGTGGTGGAAGCGGTCGGTGAAGGCGTCACCAGCGTGGCGGTCGGCGATCACGTGATCCCGCTCTACACCCCGGAGTGCGGCGAGTGCAAATTCTGTAAATCCGGCAAGACCAACCTGTGCCAGGCGATCCGCGCCACCCAGGGCAAAGGGCTGATGCCGGACGGCACCCCCCGCTTCTTCAAGGACGGCAAGCCGATCTTCCACTACATGGGCACCTCCACCTTCTCCGAGTACACCGTGGTGCCGGAAATCTCACTGGCGAAAATCAACAAGGAAGCGCCGCTGGAAGAAGTGTGCCTGCTGGGCTGCGGCGTGACCACCGGCATGGGCGCGGTGATGAACACCGCCAAAGTGCAGCCGGGCGATACCGTGGCGATCTTCGGCCTGGGTGGCATCGGCCTGTCGGCGATCATCGGCGCGCAGATGGCCGGCGCGGGCCGCATCATCGGCATCGACATCAACACCAGCAAGTTCGATCTGGCGCGCAAGCTGGGCGCTACCGATCTGATCAACCCGAAAGACTATGACAAGCCGATTCAGGACGTGATCGTCGAGCTGACCGACGGCGGCGTCGACTTCTCCTTCGAGTGCATCGGCAACGTCAACGTGATGCGTTCCGCGCTGGAGTGCTGCCACAAGGGCTGGGGTGAATCGGTGATCATCGGCGTCGCGGGCGCGGGCGAAGAGATCTCGACCCGTCCGTTCCAACTGGTCACCGGCCGCGTCTGGCGCGGTTCGGCGTTCGGCGGCGTCAAGGGCCGTTCGCAGCTGCCGGGCATCGTCGAGCGCTATCTGGACGGTGAATTCGCGCTGAACGACTTTATCACCCATACCATGGGGCTGGAGCAGATCAACGAAGCGTTCGATTTGATGCACGAAGGCAAATCGATCCGTTCCGTCATCCACTTCGACCAATAAGCCAGGAGGCAGAGATGACGTTGTCATTGGAACTTCTCGAAGAGCACCGCATGTTCGGCGGCTGGCAGCAGCGCTATCGCCACGCGGCGCAGAGCCTGAATTGCAACATGACATTCAGCATCTACCTGCCGCCGCCGCGCGATGACAACCCGCCGCCGGTGGTGTACTGGCTGTCGGGGCTGACCTGCAACGACGAGAACTTCACGTTGAAAGCCGGCGCGCAGCGCATCGCCGCCGAGCTGGGCCTGGTGCTGGTGATGCCGGACACCAGCCCGCGCGGCGACGAGGTGCCGAACGACGAAGGCTACGATCTGGGCCAGGGCGCCGGGTTCTACCTGAACGCCACCCAGGCGCCGTGGGATCGCCACTTCCGCATGTACGACTACATCAGCGCCGAACTGCCGGCGCTGATCGAACAGCACTTCAGCGTCAGCGATCGTCAGTCGATCTTCGGCCACTCGATGGGCGGCCACGGCGCGCTGATGATGGCGTTTCGCAATCCGCAGCGCTTCCGCTCGGTATCGGCGTTCGCGCCGATCGTTAACCCGTGCCAGGTGCCGTGGGGCCGCAAGGCGTTCACCGCCTATCTGGGCAGCGACGAAAGCCAGTGGCTGCAGTACGACAGCTGCCATCTGCTGGCCAGCGGCGCGGAAAAAATGCCGGTCCTTATCGACCAGGGCGACGACGACCAGTTCCTGGCCGACCAGCTGCAGCCGGCGCGGTTGGCGGAGCTGGCGCGCCAGCGCGACTGGCCGCTGACGCTGCGCATTCAGCCGGGGTACGATCACAGCTACTTCACCATCGCCACCTTCGTGGAAGATCACCTGCGCTTCCACGCCGAGCACCTGTTCCGCTGATAAAAAAATCCGGGCGGTTATTAAAGCGCCCGGATTTCTTCAAAAGCCATCATTGCCATATCCATTCCTCATCCCTGTAATATACACGGGTCAAATTTTCACCAATTTTACTCGTAAAACAGGGGTATGCCAATTTAGCGATGCCATCACCCCTTCAGCTTAGGATCGAGCGCGTCGCGCAATCCGTCGCCCAACAGGTTGAACGCCAGCACGGTAATGAATATCGCCAGACTGGGGAAGATCGCCACGTGCGGCGCGATCACCATATCGGCGCGCGCCTCGTTGAGCATCGCCCCCCACTCCGGCGTCGGCGGCTGGGCGCCCAGGCCCAGAAACGACAGGCTGGCGGCGGTGATGATCGAGGTGCCGATGCGCAGGGTAAAATAGACCACGATCGAAGACAGAGTGCCCGGCAGAATGTGCCGCAGGATGATGGTCCAGTCCGAGGCGCCGATGCTGCGCGCCGATTCGATATAGGTCAGGTGCTTCAGCACCAGCGTATTGCCGCGCACCAGGCGGGCGAAGGCCGGAATGCTGAAGATCGCCACCGCGACGATCACGTTGGCCATGCCGCTGCCCATGATCGCCACCACGCCGATCGCCAGCAGAATACCGGGAAACGCGAACAGCACATCGCAGACGCGCATGGTGAGGCGATCCCACCAGCCCTCATAGTAGCCGGCCAGCAGCCCCAGCAGGGTGCCGATCGCCCCGCCCGCCAGCACCGAGAACACCCCGGCCGCCAGCGAAATGCGCGTGCCCATCAGGATGCGGCTGAAGATATCGCGCCCGAGAGAATCCACGCCCAGCCAGTGCATCAGCGAAGGCCCCTCGTTCAGCCGATCGTAATCGAAATAGTTTTCCGCATCGAACGGTGCCAGATAAGGCGCCAGCAGCGCCGCCGCAATCAGCAGCAGCACCAACAGACCGGCGACCAGCGCCGCCCGCTGGCGGCGAAAACGCCGCCAAAACTCGCTCCACGGCGTGCGTACCGCGTTGGGATCGATAAGCGGCATCGCCTTCAGTGCGGCGTTGCGCCGCCAATGCTTAATCATGCCGCGTCCTCATTGATAACGAATCGCCGGGTTGATCGCCGCGTACAGCATATCCACCAGCAGGTTGATCAGGATGAATTCCAGCGAGAACAGCAGCACCTCGGCCTGGATCACCGGGTAATCGCGCATCTCCACCGAGTCCACCAGCAACCGCCCCAACCCCGGCCAGTTGAACACCTTCTCCACCACGATCGAACCGCCGAGCAGGAAGCCGAACTGCAGCCCCATCATGGTCACTACCGGGATCATCGCGTTGCGCAGGCCGTGTTTCATCACCACCACGCTTTCCCGTACGCCCTTGGCGCGCGCGGTGCGCATGTAGTCTTCCTGCAGCACCTCGACGAACGAAGCGCGGGTGAAACGCGCCATCACCGCTGCCACCGCCGCCCCCAGGGTGATCGAAGGCAGAATGTAGTGTCGCCAGCTGTCGGCGCCCACCGTCGGCAGCCACCCCAGTTCGACCGAGAACACCTGCATCAGCAGCATACCGAGCGCAAAGGCCGGGAACGAGATCCCCGACACCGCCAGCGTCATGCCGAGGCGATCCGGCCAGCGGTTGCGCCACACCGCCGACACCACGCCGATCGCCAGGCCGAACGCCACCGCCCACAGCATGCTGGTGACGGTCAACCAAAAGGTCGGCATAAAGCGCGAGGCGATCTCTTCGCTCACCGGGCGCTTGGACACCATCGAGATGCCAAAATCGCCCCGCAGCGCGTTGACGAAGAAGTGTGCGAACTGCTGCGGCAGCGGCTGATCCAGCCCCAAATCCTTGCGCACCAACTGCACCACCGCCTCGTCGGCCTCCGGCCCCGCCGCCAGCCGCGCCGGATCGCCCGGCAGCAGGTGGACGAACAGGAACACCAGCACCGCCACGATCAGCAGCGTCGGGATCAGGCCCAGCAGTCGTTTCAGAAAATAATTGAGCATCTCATTCCTTCCCCCGCCTGCCGCCGCTTGGCCGCAGGCGGGGATGGGCGCCTTATTTCAGATCGGCGTTATCAAAGTTGAACGAGGTATCCGGCATCACGTAGAAACCGCTCAGCTGTTTGCTGTTGGCCGACAACAGACGTTCGGTCGCCAGGAAGATCCAGGGCGCATCGGCCCAAATGCGATCCTGCGCGTCCTGATACAGCTTCTGCTTCTCGGCGCGATCGGTGGTCGCCAGCGCGTCGGTCAGATCCTTATCCACCTGCGGGTTGCTGTAGAACGCGGTGTTGAACTGCTTCGGCGGCGCCGCCTGGGTGGAGAACAGCGGCGATAGCGCCCAGTCCGCTTCCCCGGTCGAGGCCGACCAGCCGGTGTAGAACAGCCGCACGCCGGTGTCCTTCACCCCGACGCTCTCCACCTGCGCCGCACGCTGCCCGGCATCCATCGCCGTCACCGTCACTTTCACCCCCACCTGCGCCAGCTGCTGCTGGGTGAACTGCAGCACCTTCTGCGCGGTGCTGTGGTTGTGGGAAGACCACAGCGTGGTGGTGAAGCCGTTCGGGTAGCCGGCCTCTTTCAGCAGCTCGCGCGCCTTGGCCGGATCGTACGGCCACGGCTTATAGCGGGCGGCGAAGTCAATGGCCGGCGGCACCGGCCCTTCCGCCGGCACCGCGTACCCGGCGAACGCCACTTTGATCAGCGCGTCCTTGTTGATGGCATAGTTCAGCGCTTGGCGCACCTTCGGATTGTCGAACGGCTTCTGAGTGACGTTCATGCTGATGTAACGCTGCAGGATCGACGGGGCGGCCACCACGTCCAGCTTGGCGTTGCCCTCCAGCACCTTGGCCTGCTCGTAAGGGATCGGGAAGGCGAAGGTCGCCTCGCCGGTCTGCAGCATCGCCGCGCGGGTGTTGTTATCCACCACCGGGCGCCAGGTGATGCTGTCGAGCTTCGGCAGCCCCGGCTGCCAGTAGCCGTCGAACTTCTTCACCTTGACGAAATCGGTCTGGTTCCAGGTCACGAACTGATACGGCCCGGTGCCGACCGGGTGGAAACCGATCTCCTTGCCGTATTGCTTCAGCGCCGCCGGCGAGATGATCGCCGCCGCCGGGTGCGCCAGGTTGTTGACGAACGCCGAGAACGGCGCCTTCAGCACGATCTTCACCGTATTGGCGTCCACCGCTTCGGTTTTGTCGATCATCTTGAACAGGTTGTAGCGCTTGAGGTGGCTGTCCGGGTTGCTGGCGCGATCGAGGTTTACCTTCACCGCCTCGGCGTTGAACGCGGTACCGTCGTGGAATTTAATTCCCTGGCGCAGTTTGACGGTGTAGGTCAGGCCGTCTTTGCTGACCTCATAGCTGTCCGCCAGCACGTTCACCAGCTTCATGTCCTTGTCGAAGCCGAACAGCCCCTGATAGAAAGACTTGGCCACCGCCTGCGACAGCGTATCGTTGGCGTCGTAAGGATCGAGGGTGGTGAAGTTGGAGGCCACGGCGATCACCGCGTCCTTCGCCGCCCAGACCGGGCCGGTTCCCGCCGCCAGCAGTACGGCGGCCAACAGCGCATTGCGTTTGAATGTGTGCTTCATGTCGCTTGTCTCTCCTGAGGTCTTTAAAAAGCACCGGCGATCGGGTGGCGGGCGACAAAGTGCCCGGCGCCAACCTGCACCAGCGGTGCGGTAACGGGTTCATCGCCCAGCGCGCGCACCGGGCTGGGGATCTCATCGGCCGGCAGCGGCTGCCGTTTGTGGGCGTGGGCGGGATCGGCCACCGGCACCGCCGCCATCAGCTTGCGGGTGTAGGGGTGCTGCGGGTTGTCGAACACCGCCTGCCGTGGGCCGATCTCAACGATCTGCCCGAGGTACATCACCGCCACCCGGTGGCTGATGCGCTCCACCACCGCCATGTCGTGTGAAATGAACAGAAAAGCGATGCCGAACTCGCGCTGCAGGTCGAGCAGCAGATTGACGATCTGCGCCTGAATCGACACGTCCAGCGCCGACACCGCCTCGTCGGCGATCACCACTTTCGGGTTCAGCGCCAGCGCGCGCGCGATGCAGATGCGCTGGCGCTGGCCGCCGGAAAATTCGTGCGGGTAGCGGCGCGCATGCTCCGGCAGCAGGCCGACGCGCTCCAGCAGCCAGGCCACCCGTTGCTCCGCCTCGCGGCCGCGCATCACGTTGTGCACCAGCAGCGGCTCCATGATGGAAAAACCGACCGTCAGACGCGGATCAAGCGAAGCGTATGGATCCTGAAAGATGAACTGAATATCGCGCCGCAGGTGCTGCAGCGCCGGCCCCTTCAGTTGGTCTATTCGCCGCCCGGCGAAGGTGATGGTGCCGCTCTGGCTGTCCACCAGCTTCAGCAAAGAGCGCCCGGTGGTGGACTTGCCGCAGCCGGACTCGCCCACCAGCCCCAGCGTCTCGCCGGGGTAAAGATCGAAACTGACGTTTTCCACCGCGTGCACCCGGCGAGTAACCCGATTGAACAACCCGCCGCGCAGATCAAAACGCGTGACCAGATGCTCCACCTGCAGGATCGGCGCGGCGTCTGGCGGCACGGTATCCTGCGGCGCCGTATCCCCCTCGCCGCCCGGCAACGGAAACTTCGCCGGCAGCGGCCGATCGGCCATCGCCCCCAGCTTCGGCACCGCCGCCAACAGCGCCCGGGTATAGGCCTGCTGCGGCGCGGCAAACAGCTCGCGCACCCGATTCTGTTCCACCTGCTCGCCGCGGCGCATCACCAGCACCCGATCGGCGATCTCTGCCACCACGCCCATGTCGTGAGTAATGAAGATCACCCCCATCTGCATCTCCCGTTGCAGCACGCGGATCAGCTGCAGGATCTGCGCCTGAATGGTGACGTCGAGGGCGGTGGTGGGTTCATCGGCGATCAGCAGCGCCGGCTTGCAGGAGAGCGCCATGGCGATCATCACCCGCTGGCGCATGCCGCCGGAAAGCTGGTGCGGGTAACGCCCCAGCACCTCTTTGGCCTCCGGAATGCGTACCAGATCGAGCATGCGCAGCGCCTCCTGGCGCGCGCTGCGGCGATCCATGCCCTGATGCAGGCGCAGCGATTCGGCGATCTGCTCGCCGACCGGAAATACCGGGTTGAGCGAGGTCATCGGCTCCTGGAAGATCATCGCCATGTCGGCGCCGCGCACCGTGCGCAGCGTGCTCTGCGAGGCCTGCGCCAGATCGAGCAGCGCGCCGTCGCGCCGGCGCAGCGTCATGGCGCCGCCGACGATGCGCCCGCCGCCCTGCTCCACCAGCCGCATCAGCCCCAGCGAAGTGACCGATTTGCCGGAGCCGGACTCACCGACGATCGCCAGCGTCTCGCCGCGATCGAGATCGAACGACAGGTTGCGCACCGCTTCCACGGCGCCGTCCGGTTGAGGAAAGCTGATGCTCAGATCGCGCACCGTCAGCACCTGCTGCGGCGGCAATGACGGCCCGCCGCTGGCGGCGGGTCGAAGTAAAACGTCGGTCATGCACCCTCCCGGTGAACGCTTAGCGGTAAATCCCGACGGACGGCGCATCGCCGACATAGCCAAAACCGCGATACATCCCCTCGCAGTTGAACGGCAGCGCGATATTGCCGTGGCGATCGACGGCGATCATGCCGCCGCTGCCACCGAGGGCCGGCAGCTTCTCCATCACCACCCGATCGCTGGCCGCCTGCAGGCTCAGATCGCCGTATTCGATCAGGGCGGAGACGTCATAGGCCGCCACGCCGCGCATGAAGATTTCGCCGGTGCCGGTGCTGGAAACCGCCACGGTGGCGTTGTTGGCATAGCAGCCGGCGCCGATAATCGGCGTGTCGCCTACCCGCCCGGCCTGCTTGTTGGTCATGCCGCCGGTCGAAGTGGCGGCGGCGAGGTTGCCCAGCGCATCCAGCGCCACCGCGCCGACGGTGCCGAATTTGCGATCGGGATCGAGCGGATCGCCGGCCTGCGCCGCGCCGTCGTGATCGAGCAATACCCGGCCCTGCTCCGCCTGGGCGCGGTGCAGCTGATCGAAACGTTCCTGGGTAAAGAAGAAATCGGGAGCGACCATTTCCAGGCCGTGGGCTGCGGCAAACTTCTCGGCGCCTTCGGCGGCAAACAGCACGTGTTCGCTATTTTCCAGCACCGCGCGCGCCGCCAGCACCGGGTTGCGGATGCGGCTGACGCCGGCGACGGCGCCGGCATCGCAGGTGCGGCCGTCCATCACGCAGGCATCAAGCTCGTGGGTGCCCTGATGGGTGAACACCGATCCTTTACCGGCGTTGAACAGCGGGCACTCTTCGAGCAGCCGCACCGCTTCGGTCACCGCGTCCAGCGCGCTGCCGCCCTGGGCCAGTATCGCCTGCCCAGCGGTCACGATCTCGGACAGTGCCTGGATATACTGCCGTTCTTTTTCCGCACTCAGCGCCGCCCGGGTAATTGCGCCCGCGCCGCCATGAATGGCAATCACTGGTTTGCTCATTTGCCTGACACCCTGTGTTAATCCCGCCGTTGCGCAGCGAATAAGCTGAGCGCGGTATCATTATTATTCAGTCTTTTTCGACTCTATTTAGTCCTACAGTGGAAGTACAGCATAACGTCCACGTCCCGCTTTTAGCGTAGCGCGCTTAGACCATTTCGCACCTTGAAATAGCTTATTGGAATAAAAACAGCAGGTTATAAAAAGCCGTAAACCGCCGATCGTACGGCCGAGATTATTGGTAATTCCGCGTGCGGAAATAGCGGCATGGCGTAAGGAAATAAACGTTCGCGCTGAATAACGCTTATTGCGGCGCCCGGCCTGCTGTTTTTTCCCCGGCCGGGCGCAGATGATCCGAGATTAAAAACCCGATCCGGGCTGCTGTAAAAAAGCCTCTTCTTCCGGCGTGCTGGTGCGGCCCAATATCGCATTGCGATGCGGGTAGCGGCCGAAACGATCGATGATCGCCTTATGCCGAAGCTCGAACTCCAGCTGGTCGCCGTTGTTGAGCTCGGTGTACAGCACCAGCGCCTGCTGGTGGATCAGCGGCGATTCCGAATGCATGAACGGCAGATAGAGGAAACCGCGCTGCTCGCGGCTCAGCCGTTCGCACTCGCCGCTGCGGATCGCCTCCTGCGCCAGGATCAGCGCCATGCCGTCGCAGGCGAACGACTGCGGCATGCCGCGGAACAGGTTGCGGCTGAACTGATCGAGCACGATCACCTCCGCCAGGCGCCCCTCGATGGTGTCGCGCCAGTGCGCCAACTCCCCCGCCGCCGCCGCGCGCCAGATTTCGCCGAAACGGCTGTGCAGCAGACGATCGAAATCGTCGTCCTTTTTGAACCACATGATCGGTTCGATCTCGTCGAACCAGAAGTCGATAACCTGTTTATGCATCATGATTCTCCTCTGTTTTACGCAGTTTATACCCGATCGCTCCAGCGCCGCAGTGCGAAAGATGGCGGGCATAACCCGTTCTCCCCCCCGACGTTCTCTGCCATAATACCCGCACTTTGTCGCTATTTTAGCGCACCCTGATTACGGAGTTCCCTTTATGGATCATTGCCATACTTCCGATCTCATTTCCCTGGAGCAAGCGCTGGAAAAAATGCTCGGGCAGATCGCCCCACTGCAGCAGACCGAATCCGTCGCCCTGACCGCCGCCGCCGGCCGCATCACCGCCGCGCCGGTGGTCTCGCCGCTCGACGTGCCGCCGTTCGCCAACTCGGCGATGGACGGCTATGCGCTGCGCCTCGCCGATCTGGCGGCCAATGCGCCGCTGCCGGTCGCCGGGAAAGCTTTCGCCGGTGCACCGTTCGACGGCAAATGGCCGGCCAACAGCTGCGTGCGCATCATGACCGGCGCGCCGATCCCGGCCGGGGCGGACGCGGTAGTGATGCAGGAGCAGGCCGAGGTGAGCGACCAGGGCGTGCGTTTTTCCGCGCCGGTTGAAGCCGGCCAGAATATCCGTCTGGCGGGTGAAGACATTCGCCGCGGCGCGAGCGTGTTGCCGGCCGGCGTGAAGCTGGGCGCCGCGCAGCTGCCGCTGCTGGCTTCGCTTGGCGTCGCCGAGGTGCAGGTGATGCGTAAGCTGAAGGTGGCGGTGTTCTCCACCGGCGACGAACTGCAGCCGGTCGGCCAGCCGCTGCAGGCGGGCCAAATCTACGACACCAACCGCTTCGCGGTGCGCCTGATGCTGGAGCAGATGGGCTGCGAGGTGCTCGATCTCGGCATTATCCGCGACGATCGCGATGCGCTGCGCGACGCCTTCACACAGGCAGACAGCCAGGCCGACGTGGTCATCAGCAGCGGCGGCGTCTCGGTCGGCGAGGCCGACTACACCAAACAAATGCTCGACGAACTGGGCCAGGTCAGCTTCTGGAAGCTGGCGATCAAACCCGGCAAACCCTTCGCCTTCGGCAAACTGGGCCACGCCTGGTTCTGCGGCCTGCCGGGCAACCCGGTTTCCGCCGCCCTGACCTTCTACCAACTGGTGCAACCGCTGCTGGCGAAGCTGGCCGGCCACAGCGACTGGCGCCTGCCGCCGCGCCTGCGCGCACGGGCGCTGACCCCGTTGAAGAAATCGCCGGGCCGCCTCGATTTTCAGCGCGGCGTGTTCCGCAGCAACGCCGCGGGCGAACTGGAGGTCAGCACCACCGGCCACCAGGGCTCGCACGTCTTCAGCTCTTACAGCCAGGGCAACTGCTTCATCGTGCTGGAGCGCGAACGCGGTTCGGTGGCGGTAGGCGAAACGGTGGAGATCGAGCCGTTCAACGCCCTGCTGAGGAGCTGAGCATGCTGCCGGAATTGACCGACGCCGAAGCGCTGCGCTACAACCGCCAGATCGTGCTGCGCGGCTTTGACTTCGACGGCCAGGAGAAGCTGAAGGCCGCCCGCGTGCTGATCGCCGGGCTGGGCGGGCTGGGCTGCGCCGCTGCGCCATATCTGGCAGCGGCCGGCGTCGGCCATCTGGTGCTGGTGGATTTCGACACCGTCTCGCTCTCCAACCTGCAGCGCCAGATCCTGCACCGCGACGATCGCATCGGCCAGAGCAAGGTCGCCTCCGCCAGGCAGGAACTGAGCGCCATCAACCCGCATATCCGCATCGACGCGATCGACGGCCGTTTGGAAGATGACACGGTCGCGGCAGAGATCGCCGCCTGCGATCTGGTGCTGGACTGCACCGACAACGTGGCGGCGCGCGACGCCCTGAATCGCCTGTGCCACGCGCAGCAGAGGCCGCTGGTTTCCGGTGCGGCGATCCGCATGGAAGGCCAGCTCAGCGTGTTCACCTATCAGCCGGGCGAGCCCTGCTACCGCTGCCTGAGCCGGCTGTTCGGCGACAGCGCCCTCACCTGCGTCGAAGCGGGCGTGATGGCGCCGCTGGTCGGCACTATCGGCACCCTGCAGGCGATGGAGGCCATCAAGCTGCTGGCCGACTATGGTCAGCCGCTGCGCGGCAAGCTGTTGATGTTCGATGCGATGAGCATGCAGTTCCGGGAGATGAAACTGCCGAAGGATCCGCACTGCGAGGTGTGCGGCGGGGAATGACGGATAAAAAAAGGGCGGGATAATTCCCGCCCTGATGCGTTGCCGCGAGGGTTACACGATGCCCTGGCTGCGCAGATAGTCTTCGTAGTTGCCGGTAAAGTCGATCACCTTGTTCGGGGTGATTTCCAGAATGCGCGTCGCCAGCGAGCTGACGAACTCACGGTCGTGGGAGACGAAGATCAGCGTGCCTTCGTACATCTCCAGCGCCATGTTCAGCGATTCAATGGATTCCATATCCAGGTGGTTGGTCGGTTCGTCCATCACCAGAATATTCGGGCGCTGCATCATCAGCTTGCCGAACAACATGCGGCCCTTCTCACCGCCGGACAGCACCTTCACTTTCTTCTTGATGTCGTCCTGGCTGAACAGTAAACGGCCCAGCACGCTGCGCACCGCCTGCTCGTCGTCTTTTTCCTGCTTCCACTGGCTCATCCAGTCGAACACGGTCAGGGTATCGTCGAACTCGTATTCGTGATCCTGCGCGTAGTAACCGATACGGGCGTTTTCCGACCACTTCACGGTGCCGCTGTCCGGCTGCGCGTCGCCCACCAGCGTTTTCAGCAGGGTGGTTTTACCGATGCCGTTGGCGCCCAGCACCGCAACCTTCTCACCCACTTCCACCATCAGGTTCAGCTTGCTGAACAGCGGGCCGTTGTCGAAGCCCTTGGTGAGCGCTTCCACTTCCAGCGCGTTACGGAACAGCTTCTTGTCCTGATCGAAACGGATGAACGGGTTCTGGCGGCTAGAGGCCTTCACTTCTTCCAACTGGATCTTGTCGATCTGGCGGGCGCGCGAGGTGGCCTGCTTGGATTTGGAGGCGTTGGCGCTGAAACGGCTGACGAACGATTGCAGTTCGTTGATCTGCGCCTTCTTCTTGGCGTTGTCGGCCAGCAGACGTTCACGCGCCTGGGTGGCGGCGGTCATGTATTCGTCGTAGTTGCCCGGATAAACGCGCAGTTCGCCGTAGTCCAGATCCGCCATGTGGGTGCAGACCATGTTCAGGAAGTGACGGTCGTGCGAGATGATGATCATGGTGCTGTTGCGTTCGTTCAGCACCTGCTCCAGCCAGCGAATGGTATCGATGTCCAGGTTGTTGGTCGGTTCGTCGAGCAGCAGGATTTCCGGATCGGAGAACAGCGCCTGCGCCAGCAACACGCGCAGCTTCCAGCCCGGCGCGATTTCGCTCATCGGGCCATAGTGCTGTTCCACCGGAATGCCGACGCCAAGCAGCAGTTCGCCGGCGCGCGCTTCGGCGGTGTAACCGTCCATCTCGCCGTAGGCGACTTCCAGATCGGCCACTTTATAGCCGTCTTCTTCGCTCATCTCCGCCATGGCGTAGATGCGGTCGCGCTCTTCCTTCACCGCCCACAGCTCGGTATGGCCCATGATCACGGTGTCCAGCACGCTGTATTGTTCGAAGGCGAACTGATCCTGACGCAGTTTACCCAGGCGCTCGTTCGGATCGAGGAACACGTTGCCGCCGGTCGGCGCCAAATCGCCGCCGAGGATTTTCATAAAGGTGGACTTGCCGCAGCCGTTGGCGCCGATCAGGCCATAACGGTTGCCACCGCCGAATTTAACAGAGATGTTTTCAAACAACGGCTTGCTGCCGAACTGCATGGTGATGTTGTTGGTGCTTAACACAGCGCTCGCTCTTTATACATAGGGAATGTGATTTGGCGCGCATTATGCCACAACGGGGTTAAGAGATCGCGGGAAGTTTTGGTGACATTTTGAGCGGTGACGACGGATGAGTCATAGCTGGGTTGAATAATACCGATAAAATTCACGGCGAGATTTCACGCAGCAAGCCGTACAATATTTGAAACCAATTCGCCAAATATATTAATTAAACTTAAAAATGACATTTATTCTCCCCAGAACCGCCCCAGGCACGAATAAATCGTATCTGTTCACCTTATGAAAATCATTAATACAGCCAACACGTCTCTATTTAATTCTAGTTTTTTCCGACTATCGCCACACATTCTGCTATACGCGACATTTTGTGACCGCCTTCTTAATTACCAAGGTTTTTTAGAGGATTAATGCGTTACAGCTCACTAAATCGACATGGCACATTCGTTCCAGCTGAAAAAAAATCAAATAAAAACAATTAAATACAGAAAGATGTGAAAATCAAACCACCGTTATCCCGCTAACTACTCTCATATTGCATATGATTGTACATACAAGTATATGTAAACGTGACGTTGCCGTTTTGTTGGCGTTTCGGGGCTCGGTTATCGCCGCCCCGGATAACGCCACCCCGGCCAGAAAATAATAACAACACACCGTCCACCTATCGCGAGAGACAACGATGAACACTGCTGAAAACGCATTGCCCAAAAGCCAAACGGCGCAGAAGGGCGCGGTAAATTACAAAGTCATTGTCGGCGCCAGCCTGGGCAACGGCCTGGAGATTTTCGACTTCACCGTCTACAGCTTCTTTGCCGCCATTATCGGCAAACTCTATTTTCCCAGCGACAGCGCCTACGGCTCCTTGTTGATGTCGGTGGCGGTGTTCGGCGTCGGCTTTATCATGCGCCCGCTGGGCAGCATGGTGCTGGGTGCCTATGCCGATCGGGTCGGCCGCAAGGCCGCCATGCTGATGACCATCGTGCTGATGGGCGTCGGCACCGCGCTGATCGCCTTCGCGCCCACCCATGCGCAAATCGGCGTTCTGGCGCCGGTGCTGATCGTGGTTGGCCGCCTGATTCAGGGGTTTGCCGCCGGCGGTGAAGTGGGCTCGGCCACCACGCTGCTGCTGGAGTCGGCAGGGGCCAACCAACGCGGCTTCTTCGTCAGCTGGCAGGCGATAAGCCAGGGCATCAGCGCCCTGCTTGGCGCCTCTTTAGGCCTGGCGCTCACCTATTTTCTGCCGGAGCAGGCACTGTATGCCTGGGGCTGGCGCGTGCCGTTCATCATCGGTTTGTTGATCATTCCCGTCGGCATCTATATTCGCAAACATCTGGAAGAGACCTACAGTGGAGAGGCGCCGGCTCACGCGCGGCCGCCGCTGAATCCGGTATGGGATCTGGTGAGCAATCATGCCAAAGATCTGTTGCTGGGCGTATTGATCATCATGTCCGGCACCGTGATGGTCTACGTGGTGCTGCTGTATATGCCGACCTACATGATGCAGACCTATCACATCGCCGGCCCGACCGCCTACCTGTTCAGCTGTATTGCCTCTGTGGTACAGATCATCGCGGTCTATTGCGCAGGCCGTTACGTCGATCGGGTGCAGAACTACAAAAGGCCGCTGCTGTTCTCCATTTTTGCGGCGTTGATCCTGATTTACCCGACCTTCTGGTTCCTCAGCGCCACGCAAACCCTGTGGCTGGCGATCGTTTTCCGCATCCTGCTGATCGGCGCGCTGGGCATCAACATGCTGGCCAGCACCATGCTGATCGTTTCGGCGCTGCCGCGCCACGTGCGCGCCACCGGCACCTCGATGATTTACGCCTTTGGCGTGACGCTGTTCGGCGGCTCGGCGCAGTTGGTCGTCACCTGGCTGCTGGACGTCAGCGGCAATCCGATGGCGCCGGCGTGGTACGTCACCGGCATGTTGACCGTCAGCCTGATCGCCACTCTGCTGTTCCGGGAGCGTCATAAAGAATAGCGCCTGCTGCCGAGCCGTGCGGCTATCGGCTGCCCGGCGCCGGCGTAATGCCCTGTTCCTGCAAGAGGGCAATAAACGCCTGCGCGGCGGCGCTGCGGTAAGCGCCTTTGCGCTGCAGCCATACCGCCTGCCGCACCGGCATGGCGTTGGCCAAAGCCACTTTTTTCAACTGCCGGTTCTCGCGCACAATGGCGGCCGGCAGCAGCGTGGCGAGCTGCCCGCGCCGCACGATCTCGACGATGGCGCCCAGCGCATTGGCCTCCACCGCCACCTGCGGCCGGAAACCCAGCTGCGTGCAGTAGCGATCGATAAACTGGCGCGTGGCGAAGTCGCCGCTCAGCAAGGCCAGCGGCAGATGTTGCCACTCCGCCAGCGTCAGCGGCCGGCGATGAGACGCCAAGGGATGATCGGCGCCGACCATCAGCTCCAGCGACTCATTGAACAACGGCGCCGCTTCCACCTCCGCCGACTGCGCCATCTCGAAGGCAATGCCCAGATCCAGCCTATCCTGCGCCAGCAGCGCCTCCATTCGCTCTTGCGCCATCTCTTCAATGCTCAGCGTAATCCCCGGATAGCGGCGGTAGAAGGCATCGACCGCCGGCCCCACCAGATAGGCGGTGAACGTGGGGGTCATCGCCAGCCGCAAATGGCCGCGCGCCAGCGTCGCCACGTCATGGATCGCCCGCGCGCCGGCATCCAGATCCTGCAGCGCCAAGCGCGCATAGCGCATCCACGCCTCACCGGCGTCGGTCAGGCGCACGGCTCTGCCGCTGCGATCGAACAGCGGCGCTCCCAATGTGTCTTCCAGCTGCTTGATCTGTTGCGACAGCGTCGGTTGCGAGACGTGCAGCGATTCGGCGGCGCGGGTGAAGTTGCCCTGTTCGGCAACGGCCAGAAAATAACGGATGTGTCGCAGCAGCATAACGCCCCAGCTATTAGTAAAACCTATAGCTGGCATTATAAATGGGTCTTAGACCCTATAGCCAGAAGCGTTCATCATGCCGCCATCGCATAACGACACCCAATGGAGAAACGGATGAAAGAGGTGATTGAAGGCTTCCTGAAGTTCCAGCGCGAAGCCTTTGTTGAACGCACGGCGCTGTTTCAGCAGTTGGCGACCCGCCAAAACCCGCGCACCCTGTTTATCTCATGTTCCGACAGCCGCCTGGTGCCGGAGCTGGTCACCCAGCGCGAGCCGGGCGATCTGTTCGTGATCCGCAATGCCGGCAACATCGTGCCTTCTTTCGGCCCCGAACCCGGCGGGGTTACCGCCTCGGTCGAGTACGCCGTCGCCGCGCTGGGCGTGGAAGATATCGTGATCTGCGGCCATTCCGACTGCGGCGCAATGACCGCCATCGCCACCTGCCAGTGTCTGGATCACCTGCCGACGGTCGCCGGCTGGCTGCGTTACGCCGATTCCGCGAAGGCGGTCAATCAGGCTTATCCGCACGCTTCCAACGAGGCGCGGGTCGCATCGATGGTGCGCGAAAACGTCATCGCCCAGCTCAACAACATCAAAACGCACCCTTCCGTCGCCCTGGCGCTGGATCAGGGATGCCTGACGCTGCACGGTTGGGTCTATGACATCGCCAGCGGCGCTATCGACGCGCTGGACGGCGAAACCCGCCGCTTCGTGCCGCTCGCCACCCATCCCGAGGTAACCGCCACCCCGGCGATCGCCCGTTTTTAAGTCAACAAAAGGAGCTAACATGACACACTCTTTGCACAACGCCGCCCCGCGCGCAGCGCTCACCGACACCATCATGGCCGCCAAGATCCGCCATAACCTGACTTTCGACGCGCTGGCTGAGGGCACCGGACTCAGCCTGGCGTTCGTCACCGCCGCGCTGCTGGGGCAGCATGCGTTGCCGGAACAAGCGGCACGCACCGTGGCGGCCAAGCTCGGGCTGGACGAAGAGGCGGTACAGCTGCTGCAAACCATCCCGTTGCGCGGCAGCATCCCCGGCGGCGTGCCGACCGATCCGACCATTTATCGCTTCTATGAAATGCTGCAGGTTTACGGCTCCACGCTGAAAGCGCTGGTGCACGAGCAGTTCGGCGACGGCATCATCAGCGCCATCAACTTCAAGCTGGATATCAAGAAGGTGGCCGATCCGGAAGGCGGCGAACGCGCGGTGATCACCCTGGACGGCAAATACCTGCCGACCAAGCCTTTCTAATCTACTTCCGCGCCATCGCCTTCCAGGCCGCGCTGCCGTGCGCGGAAGTCGCCTTCCACAACGCGTTTAACGCCAAAGCCTAGCCCTGTTGCCGGCGCCGTCATGGCGCCGGTTTTCAGTCCTGTTCGCCATAACGCAAGACTGTCATCCCTTCCTCTTCCGCCGGGGGAACAAAGTACTGCGCCAGGCGCTCAAACTCCGCTTCGCTCAGTGTAAACGGGTGCTCGCCGCGCGCGTTTCTCAGCGTTATCCGGCTCAGGCACTGCGCATGGCTGACGTCGAGAAAATGCAGACAGTGCGCAACGCCGGCCTCCTCCGCCAACGCTTTGGCCCAGCGCCGCCTGTCCGGCGTATTCATCGGGAAATCGAGCGCCACGGACCAGCCGCCGCGCAGCAACTGAACGAGGTGTCCGCCCAGCGCCCGCCGCAACCGGTCGGAACAGCGCGCATAGTCTTGCAGGCTGGTCATCTCCTGCTCATACAGCGTCGCCAGCCACGCATCTTCGACCAGCAACAGCGTTTGCGGTTGCTGCGCCAGCGTCGATTTGCCTGCGCCGGCCTTGCCACACATCAGGTGTAAAACTGCAGGGTAGGTTTTCATGACGTTCTCCGGTCGTTGCCGGAAGGGGATAAAAAAACCCGCCTGCCGGCGGGTTTTTATTGGCGACACACGCGCTATCCCACCCTTTGGAGAAGGGTGATAATAATTTGCGCGAATGGGCGGTAGGATTTTTTCATAGCTAATGAATATGACAATCGTGCGCCGTTGTCAATTCGCCGTCATCAATCCCTGTTCTCGCACAAATTCGGTGAATAAACTCACTTTCTGCTGCACATGCCGGCGCGTCGGGTAAACCGCGAAAACCTGATGCACGTCGGCAATCTGTTCAGGGAACAGCCGCACCAGCCTGCCGGCGGCGATTTCGGGATCCGCCACGAACGACGGCAGCGAACCGATACCCAGTCCCGCCACCAGCATATCCCGCAGCATCAGGCTGTTGTTGGCGATCAACCTGGGAGTGAACGTCACGCTCAGGCTCTCCTCGCCGGCGGTGAACTGCCACTGCCCCGGCCTTTCCGCCAGGGAATAGGCCAGACAGCTGTGTCGCTGCAATTCATTCGGCGTTTGCGGCACGCCGTGCTGCGCCAAATAGCCGGGCGCGGCGCAAATTCGCTGGTGCACTTCACCCAGCGCCCGGGCGCTGAGGGAAGAATCCGGCAGCCGTCGGCGAATGCGCAAGGAAATATCGAAACCGGCCGCCACCACGTCCAATACCCTGTCGTCCAACGTCAGCTCCACCTGCAGCTGCGGGTAACGTTGCATAAACGGCGGCAGCAGCGGCGACAACACCGTCAGGCCGAACGAAAGCGGCGCATTGACCCGCAGCGTGCCGGAGACCTGCTGCGCGCTGGCGGCAACCGTCTGCTCCAGCGCGTCGAACTCGCCGAGCAACCGACAGGCTTCCTGGTAATAGAGCTGCCCGGCTTCGGTCAGGCTCATGCTACGGGTAGTGCGCACCAGCAACAGCGTACCCAACCGATTTTCCAACTGCTTAATCTGCTTGCTCAACGCCGCCGGCGTGATCGCCAGATCCTCCGCCGCCTTATAAAAACTGTTGCGCTCAACCACGCGACGAAAGGCGCGCATCGTCAGTAGCACGTCCATATTATATCCTGATGGTTAATTATAAATTCAATAAAACACAGATTATTAACTTCAACAACCTCAGTAGACTTTATTCAACCGCCTCCCTGAGTGAGAGGTGAATTTAATCTACTGATAATCATGGAGTTAATAATGAAAAAGACCCTGTTCGCCCTGATGCTCGGCCTGAGCGCCGCCGCCGCCCCCGTCGCCGCGCTGGCGCAATCCCCCGCCGCCGACAGCCGCCAGGCGGGTTATGTGCAGCCGCTGACCGCCGAGAACAGCCTGTTGCTGTTGGTCGATCTGCAGGACATGTTCGGCATGACCATTTCCTCTATCGATCAAACCAACCTGGTCAATAACGCCGCCGGCATCGCCAAGGCCGCCAAGGTGTTCAACGTGCCGACCATTCTGGCCTCGGCCAACGCCAAAAGCTTTGCCGGGCCGGTATTCCAGCAGGTGACGCAGGCACGCCCGGACCTGCAGGTATACGACCGCACCGCCATCAACGTCTGGCAGGATCGGCGCGTGGTGGATCTGATCAAACAATCCGGCCGCAAGAAAATCATCATCGGCGGGCTGTGGACCGCCAGCTGCGTGATGCTGCCGGCGCTATCCGCCCTGGGCGAGGGTTATGAGGTTTATATTCTGTCGGACGTCACCGGCGACATTACGCCAGACAGCCAAAACAACGCCATGCAGCGTTTGGTACAGGCGGGCGCCACGCCCATCAACTGGGTGGCGTTGATGCTGGAATGGCAGCAGGACTGGAGCCGCAAAGCCACGGCGGGAGGCGTATTGCAGATCGCCCGCGACCACGGCGCCGCCTGGGGGATGGGCGCCAGCTACGCCGGGGCAATGAAGGTGGGCAGCGAAGCGAAATAACGGACGAAAGCCCGCCGGCGGCGGGCTTTCTTCAGGTACGGTGATAACAACGGCTATCCTGCGGCGCCTGTTCGCGTCTCTCCAGCCCGTAGTCCCGCACCACCTCCGCCACCCGCAGCCGATACTGCACCAACACCTCGCCACGGCCGCGCGCCTGCGCCGCCCGGTGCTGCTCGAGATTGCGCCACTGCTGCACCGCCGCCTCGTCGCGCCAGAAGGAGAGCGACAGCAGGCGCGCAGGATCGGCCAGGCTTTGAAAGCGCTCGATGGAGATGAATCCGTCGATCTGCGCCAGCAGCGGCTTCAGCTCCGCCGCCAACGCCAGATAGGTATCACGCTGCCCGTCGGCGGCCTGCAGTTCAAAAATCACGGCGATCATTATCGTCTCCTCTCAACGGTAAAACTCAGGTACGCGCGCATTGATTGTAGGAAGGGCGCCACTGCATCGATTTCAACGCCCGCTCATCAATATCCAGCGAACACAGACGCACAGCACCAGAATGCGACAGCCACAGGTTAGCAATGGACGCGCAGTCATACTTCGTCTAACCTCGAAGTATGCATAACATCGACCTAGAAGATCGTTTGGCGGCGCTGAGCGCCGCCATCGCCGACCGCACCCGGGCGCGCATGCTGTGCCTGTTGATGGATGGGCGCGCCTACACCGCCACCGAGCTCAGCGCTGCGGTCGAGGTCGCCCCGTCCACCGCCAGCGCACATCTGGCGAAACTGCTGGAGCAGCGGCTGATCGCCTGCGTCAAACAGGGGCGCTACCGCTATTTTCGGCTGGCCGGTCAGCCGGTGGCCGAAGCGCTGGAAGGCCTGATGGCGCTGGCAGGCGTACCGCGCCCGTCGGTGAAAAGCAGCACGCCCACCACGCTGCAATATGCCCGCACCTGCTACGACCATATGGCGGGCGAGGTGGCGGTGAAACTGCACGATCGGCTGCATGCGCTGAACTGGCTGAGCGGTGAGGAAGACTACCGCTTAAGCGACGCCGGTCAGGCCGCGCTGGCGCGGCTGGGCGTCGATTGCTCCCCCGCCCCCACCCGCCGCCGCTTCGCCTGCGGCTGCCTGGACTGGAGCGAACGCCGCTCTCACCTCGGCGGCGCGCTGGGCGCCGCGCTGTTGGCCGCCTTTATCCACCGCGGCTGGATCGTCCGTCGGCTCGACAGCCGCGAGTTGCAGCTGACCCCTGCAGGTAAAAAAGCGCTGGCAGCACATTTTGAGCTCACGGTGTAACCCGGCGGCGGGGTAGTTTTACTGCAATACTCAAGGGGTACGCTTAGGCCACCCCGCCAACCCGAGGAGTTTCCATGCTCGATTCCACCCAATTCCCGATCGTCAAACGCTGGCCGGCTCAGCATCCTGAAAGGCTGCAGCTCTATTCCCTGCCGACGCCGAACGGCGTCAAAGTGTCCATCATGCTGGAAGAGATCGGCCTGCCCTATGAGGCGCACCTGATCGACATCGGCAACAACGAAACCTGGACGCCGGAATTCCTGGCGCTGAACCCGAACGGCAAGATCCCGTCGATCATCGATCCCGACGGCCCCGGCGGCCGGCCGCTGCCGCTGTTCGAATCCGGCGCCATTCTGCTCTACCTGGCGGAAAAGAGCGGCCGTTTCCTGCCGCAGGATCCAGCGCAGCGTTACGAAACCATTCAGTGGGTGTTCTTCCAGATGGCCGCCGTCGGCCCGATGTTCGGCCAGCTCGGTTTCTTCCACAAATTCGCCGGGCGCGAGTATGAAGATAAGCGGCCGCTGGAGCGCTACAAAAACGAATCGAAACGCCTGCTCGGCGTGCTGGAAACGCGCCTGGAAGGCCGCGACTGGATCATGGGCGCGGACTACACCATCGCCGATATCTCGCTGCTGGGCTGGGTGCGCAACCTGATCGGTTTCTATGAGGCGCGCGAGCTGGTGGAGTTCGACAGTTTCCCCCGCGTCGCGCAGTGGCTAGAGCGCGGTCTGGCGCGGCCGGCGGTGCAGCGTGGGCTCACTATACCGGCGCGCGCGGCCTGATCGTCAAACGGGATGGCCGCCGGGCCGTCCCGCCTTCCGCTGTCATAAAATTGTCATCCCTCTGCTCTACTCTCCTTACGTAACAATTTGATGTTATTTACATTGTTGTATTACGACAAGGAGCTTGCCCCATGCAACCTGCTGTATCCCTGATCGCCGGCGCCGTGCTGTCCGCCCTGCTCTGTTCCTCCGCCATCGCGGCAGAAAACTCGGCCAATGCCGATGGCCTGACCGAGCGCGCCGCGCGCGGCACCCTCACCGAACCGGGCGGCGCCCGTCGTCTGGCCGGCGATCAGACCGCCGCGCTGAAGGCGTCGCTGTCGGACAAAACGGTGAAAAACGTGATCCTGCTGATTGGCGACGGCATGGGGGATTCCGAGATCACCGCCGCGCGTAACTATGCCGAGGGCGCAGGCGGTTACTTCAAGGGCATCGACGCCCTGCCGCTGACCGGGCAATACACCCACTACTCGCTGGACAAGAAAACCCACAAACCGGATTACGTGACCGACTCCGCCGCTTCCGCCACCGCCTGGGCCACCGGGGTGAAAACCTATAACGGCGCGCTCGGCGTGGACGTGAACGGCAAAGACCAGCCGACGCTGCTGGAGATCGCCAAGGCGGCCGGCAAGGCCACCGGCAACGTCTCCACCGCCGAACTGCAGGACGCCACGCCGGCGGCGCTGGTGTCGCACGTTACCTCGCGCAAATGCTACGGCCCGGAGGAAACCAGCGAGAAATGCGCCGCTAACGCGCTGGAAAACGGCGGCCGCGGTTCCATCACCGAGCAGTTGCTGAAAACCCGTGCCGACGTCACGCTGGGGGGCGGCGCGAAATCCTTCAACCAACTGGCGAAAAGCGGCGAATGGCAAGGAAAATCGCTGAAAGATCAAGCGGCGGTGCAAGGTTATCAGTGGGTGAGCAACGCGGATGAACTGCAGGCCGTTACCCTGGCCAATCAGCAAAAACCGCTGCTGGGCCTGTTCGCCGACGGCAACATGCCGGTGCGCTGGCTGGGGCCGAAAGCCAGCTATCACGGCAACCTCGACAAACCGGCGGTGACCTGCGAAAACAACCCGGCGCGCACCGCGGCCACACCAACGCTGGCGGCGATGACCGAAAAAGCGATCGCGCTGCTGAAAGACAACCCGAACGGCTTCTTCCTGCAGGTAGAGGGCGCGTCGATCGATAAGCAGGATCACGCCGCCAACCCGTGCGGGCAGATTGGTGAGACCGTCGATCTGGACGAGGCGGTGCAAAAAGCGCTGGCCTTCGCCCGCGCCGACGGCAACACGCTGGTGATCGTCACCGCCGACCACGCGCACTCCAGCCAGATCGTCGCCGCCGACGCCAAAGCGCCGGGCCTGACCCAGACACTGACCACCAAAGACGGCGCGCCGATGACCCTCAGCTACGGCAACTCGGAAGAAGAGTCGCAGGGGCACACCGGCACCCAATTGCGCGTCGCGGCCTACGGCCCGCACGCCGCCAACGTGGTGGGATTGACCGATCAGACCGATCTGTTCTTCACCATGCGCGATGCGATGGGCATCAAGTAACCGCCTTGTGAATCCTGGCCGCCCGCAACGGCGGCCGTTTATTATTGGTTACCGATGCGTATTTGTAATTTAACCGCAATTATTGTGTGATAACGAAATAACGTTTAATTACGCGACAATTAACCCCTGAAAATAACGCGGTTATATGGCCTTACTCCCCTCTCTGTTTATTCCTGCGACAGGAACCGGCCTATTTTTGCTTATATTCATTTTTTTTAGTTACAAAAGTAGTTTTTAACATTCTCGCAAACAATAATACCCCGCCAGTAACGTGAACCGATCAATTTGCATCCGGACGGCCTGCAATAGTTCACTTTTCGTTAAAAACCCTATTAACAAAAAGGCATTATCGCTGCCTATCGGCACACACCGGGCGGTCGGCTTCACTATTTTCCAGGGTAACTCCCGCTAAATTCTTTCACCTGCAATGAGTAGAATTTACACACAAGAGATTTAATTCAATGAGAAAATTACTCGTCCTGATTTTCAGTCTCAGCCTGTTTAGCGTTACGCAGCAGGCGGCGGCTGAAGAGAAGAATAAAACCGTCGACGTGGTGTTGATCGGCGGCGGCATCATGAGCGCCACCTTGGGCACCTATCTGCATGAGCTGGAGCCGACCTGGACCATCGACATGTACGAGCGCATGAACGGCGTGGCGGAAGAGAGCTCCAACGGCTGGAACAACGCCGGCACCGGCCACTCCGCCTTCAGCGAAATGAACTACACGCCGGAAAAAGCCGATGGCACCATCGACATCAGCAAGGCGGTGAAGGTCAACGAGTCTTTCGAAATCTCTCGCCAGTTCTGGTCTTATCAGGTGAAAAATAATGTCCTGAAAGATCCGAAATCCTTCATTAACAGCGTGCCGCACATGAGCTTCGTGTGGGGCGACGACAACGTCAACTTCCTGCGTAAACGCTACGCGGCGCTGCAGCACAGCACCCTGTTCCGCGGCATGGAATACTCCGAAGATCCTGCGCAAATCAAACAGTGGGCGCCGCTGGTGATGAACGGCCGCGATCCGGCGCAGAAAATCGCCGCGACCCGTATGCCGCTGGGTACCGACGTCAACTTCGGCGTGATCACCCATCAGCTGGTTGACGCGCTGAGCACCAGCGACAAGTTCAAGCTGAACCTGAGCCACGAAGTGCGCGACATCAAGCGCAACGCCGATCAGACCTGGAGCGTGACCGTTGCCGATCTGAACCGCGACGGTAAAGAAACCACCGTTAATGCCAAGTTCGTATTCATCGGCGCAGGCGGCGCCTCCCTGACCCTGCTGCAGAAATCCGGCATCCCTGAAGCCGACGGCTACGGCGGCTTCCCGGTCGGCGGCCAGTTCCTGGTCACCACCAACCCGGCGATCGCCAACCAGCACCTGGCCAAAGTGTATGGCCTGGCCAGCGTAGGTTCGCCGCCGATGTCCGTGCCGCACCTGGATACCCGCATGCTGGACGGCAAGCGCGTGCTGCTGTTCGGGCCATTCGCCACCTTCTCCAGCAAGTTCCTGAAGAACGGTTCGCTGTTCGATCTGCTGCACTCGCTGAGCACCTCGAACCTGATGCCGATGACCCACGTCGGTCTGGATAACTTCGATCTGGTGAAATACCTGGTCGGCCAGCTGATGATGAACGACGACGATCGCTTCGCCGCGCTGAAAGAGTACTTCCCGGACGCCAAGCAGGAAGACTGGAAGCTGTGGACCGCAGGCCAGCGCGTGCAGATCATCAAGAAAGACGCGGATAAAGGCGGCGTGCTGCAGTTCGGCACCGAAGTCGTCAGCTCTGAAGACGGCAGCATCGCCGCTCTGCTGGGCGCGTCACCGGGCGCTTCCACCGCTGCACCGATCATGCTGCACCTGATGGAAACCGTGTTCAAAGACAAAGTGGCGACGCCGGAATGGCAGAGCAAACTGAAAGAGATCATCCCGTCCTACGGCCACAAGCTGAACGGCGATATCGAGATGACCAACAAGATCCGCGGCTACACCAGCAGCGTGCTGGGTCTGAACTACATTGAAGTGAAACCGGAAACCAACTGATTTTCCACTCGTTTCCTGCTGGAAAGGCCGCTTTATGCGGCCTTTCTTTTATCCCCCTGCGATTCAAAGAGCATTTTTGGTCACCTTTTTCTCCCCGGTTTACCCTTGCGTAACGGCGCACTCGCGCCTATTATCAAAGTATATTCTTGGATAATTAAGCTAAGTCACTGTGACCTGAATGTCGTTTTTGCGGGAGAACTAAAACCATGGATCGCGTCAATATCATTCACGATTTACTAGACTGGATTGAAACTCATCTGGACCAGCCGCTGCTGCTGGATAACGTCGCCGCCAAGTCGGGCTACTCCAAATGGCACCTGCAGCGCATGTTCCGCAGCACCACCGGCCACGCGCTCGGCAGCTATATCCGCGAGCGGCGCCTGTCGCAGGCGGCGCAGGCGCTGCGCTCAACCCCGCGCCCGATCCTGGATATCGCCCTGCAATACCATTTCGATTCTCAGCCTTCGTTCTCACGCGCCTTCAAGAAACAGTTCGGCAAAACCCCGGCGGTGTATCGCCGCACCACCCGCTGGGACGTGGCGGAATGGCCGGCGCAGCCGGTGGAAGTGGAGGCCGAGCCGCGCCATGATGCCCCCACGCTGCCCCGCTGGTACGCTGGCAAACCGCCGGAAGGCGTTTGCACCACTTGGATGGGGCTGCGTTAAGCGATAACGCAAAAAAGCCAATGGATAAACCCCATTGGCTTTTTCGTCGGAACGCGACTTAGTTGTACTCGATGGTAAAGGTGGCGGTCGACTTGATATTGCCGCCTTTAATCGTCGAACCGGTACGATAGTAGCGTGCCTTCAGCGGCAGCGTTAAGGTATTGGCCTGGTTGGGAATTGTACGTCCGGCATTGACCGCATCGCCATTCTTGATCGGCTGGGTCGTATTGCCGGTCAACAGCTGGACGGCAACACCGGATGCTGTGTTGGCGCCAGGCTCGGATTTGATCACCCCAGGTGCATTGGAAGCATCCTGCGTATAGTCAAAACGCACATTGACGATCCCTTGTCCCGCACTGCCTGGCAACAGATCCTCGCCAACGCCGCCAACGCAATTGATATTGATATCAAATGCTTTTTCACCCTGTGTTGAACCTACGCCGCCAAACGAAGCTGCAGTGACGGTATCCAGATTAACCACCTTGTTCTTAGAACCGCTGTCCACGTTGCAAGTCGACGTCACGATCGTCAGGCTGTTGGCGTCGACGATCGATTCCAGCATCGGCAACCCCTGACCGGAACCATCCATATAGTAAGTCGTGTACTTGCCTGGGACCAGTTGGCCAGTGCCGGTTTGCGCGGCGGTTTTCACAATGTCGATCTTAAAGTAACCGCCATTCAGGTTGACGGTTGTATTACCCCGTAATGCCAACGTGTGGGGATAATAAGTACTTATTGTCCCCGCTTCACGGTATAAACGAATCCCGATACCTGGAATATTGGTGCTCCAGACATTGCTGAAGCTGGTCCGGCTGCCCTGGAGGATCTGCCCAATCGCGCTACCGCCGTTATAACAACGACCATAACCGGAGACCGGGTTAATCGCGAACTGACCGGTGACCAAGGTGTCTCCAACCTGGCTGCTTGGCGTAACCAGCACGCGCCCAAGCTTCATGTTGATCACCTGCGCCTTGTAGCCATTATTAACGTAACAGGCGGCGTAAGCGCTCTGGCCGCCCGCCATCAGCAGTCCGAGCAGCATCAGGCATTTCGCTGACGCTTTATTCAGCGGTGGAACACGCGTAAACTTTATCATTTGCAACTCGCTTCAATAATTTCGTAGTCAGGATTATTGCTTTGCGCCTTGGCGCTATAGCTGACAGAGCACTGCTGCGTTGGCTGTGTGCCCCACTTAATCTGCAACAAACCTTTCTTAGCTTCGGTACGCAAGTAGATACGACTGCCCTGCCCAACAATGCCGACCACCTGATTACGGGTATCCAGCACTTCAGCACCAAACGGCAGCGCGTTGCCATCAGGGCCGAGCGCATGAATGATCAATGCTTGGCCTTTCGTTGTTTTGAATTCCAGCCGGGCAACCGCGCCGGCATATGGCGCAACCTGTTGGCTGCTACTTTCCAATTCAACATCGCGCGACATGCCGCTCGGATCGAGCGTTACGCTCGTCATGCGATATGGTGCAACATAAGGAACCACAGCATAACCGTTGTCATCGATACGAACGCCTGGCGAGTTGGTCACAATCGCGCCGGCGGCGTCTGGCGCTTCCACCAGCACCATGGTCTGTCCGCGTTGCGGTGTCAGCGTGACGCCGCCGCTATGGGCAACCACGCTGCCCGATGCGCCGATCGACGACTGACGGTAATCTTTACCATAGCTGTAGGACCCGTTCATCGTGGCGAAACGGCTACGGTATTCACCGCTCACGCTGCTGTTGGTGCCGCCAGTGCGATCGTTGGCTAACGTAGCGCTATAGCTGATGTTGTTGTCTTCGCCGGTTGAACCATTCATGCCCACGCGGCTGCTGTCGTAACCGTTGTCGGTGTAGCCCAGTGAACTGTTCAGGCTCAGGGTTTGCGAACCGACGCTGAATGGAATCGACAGTGTCAGGTAATAACGAGTCTCATCTCGGTTATACATATCCGAGGTACGCATGGCGGAAAGGCCATAGGTCACGCGACCATAATAGTTGTTATAGCCCACCTGGTACTGCTTGGTGCTCCCGCCACGGTTCCAGTAATCGCGTACCGAACCGGTGATGTACAAGGAACCGTAATTGTCGCCCAGCCCTTGGTTCAGCGTCAGTTGGTATTCGCTACGCTGGCGGTTAACCGCATCTGCGCTCAAACCCTTGCGCTCATTGTCACGGGAGTAGACGGCATCCTGCAAAGAGAGGTAGCCGGAAGTCGAATAGCGATAAGCGGCGATCGTGAAGTTGGTGTTGGTTTCGGTCATCAACTTGCTATAGCTGAGCTTATAGCTCTGGCCTGATTGGTCGCCCTGCTTCAAGCGGGTATTGGACTGCGTGACGTCCAGCGCAAATGCGCCAACCGGTGTCGCGACCGCGCTGCCCACCAGCACTGCGCCATAGCCATCGCTGACGATCCCGCCTGTGTATCCCGTAAGAATGTTGGTAAAACCGCGCTGATAAGTCGCCTGGAACATGTCGGGTTCCTTGCTTAAATTATCATCGCGTACTCGCCCCGCAGTGATGGCATAACGCTGAATACCTGGACGAAGCATCTGCGCTACCGAAGCATAGGGAACGCTGAACTGGCGTTTGCTGCCGTCGGCCTCGTTAATGGTGACATTCAGATCGCCGCCGTAACCCGTAGGGTAGAGATCGTTGATGATGAACTCGCCCGGAGCGACGGTAGTTTGGTAGATCAGCTGGTTATTCTGACGCACTTCCACCAGGGCGTTGCTTTGCGCGACGCCACGCACAACCGGCGCATACCCGTTCAATGAATCAGGCAGCATGCGATCGTCCGTGGCGATCTGCACGCCGCGAAAACCGATGGAGTTGAAGAAATCACCGCTGGTGTAACTGTCGCCCAACGTCAGCATGCCGCGGATAGACGGCATTGCCCGCTGCGCGTAAGTTGCGGTGTTTTGCCAATGGGTGCTGTCGTTAGAACGCCAGTTCACGTTGGAATCGTGACGCAGCTGCCAACCCGCCACGTTCAACCCGGCATTCAACGTTAAATATGCATTAGTTGAATCGGAGTTGCTGCCGTTGGCAGAGCTGTGGGTATTGAACGCATTGAAGTTATACGACAGGCTGCCGGCGGTAATACCGCGATCCCAGAAGCGCGGATCGACATAACCGCGAGCGCTGCGGCGCAGCGCCGCCTGAGGGATGCTGATATCCATGCGCAGCGTACTGGTGTCCAAGCGGTAATAGGCTTCCGGCACCCATTGAGCCAGCGTTTTGCACGTCTCGGTATTAACGGCAGGATCCCCGCTCATTGTGGCGGTATCCACACCGAACTCATCCAACGACAGTAAGCTAAAACAGGTATCGGCGCTGTTTTTCCCCGGCACGTTTTTAAAGTCGATACTTTTTTTGCCTTTCCACTCGCCGTTCACATACACGTCGAGCGAATATTTTCCCGCCAAGATCGGGTTACCATCACGGAAGCGTGAAAGATCCACGCCCTGCGCTTCCCCAATCAGGAAGCTGCTGTTAAAAGTCGCTTCAACCGGTGCTGCCGGCTTTTTGCTATCGGCAACCCCCTCCGCCCAGGACGCCGCAGGGGCCGCCAGACAGAGCGCGCTACCGGTTAACAGCAGAATCGATTTATAATTGGACAGCGCCATTTTAACAGCTGCAGAGATAGGTAACTCTTTCATATAAAGCATTCCTTTACCAAATTAAGCTCGCCCTCTGAAATAAATTGCTCTGGGCCTGAGGCTCTGTTCCAAGAGTTACTTTTGCTTATTCTTAGTACGGGACACGCGTCCGCCAAAATCATTAATAGTGGTGTAGGCAATGTCAGCAATGCGCGTGCTGTCGCCGGAGAACGACAATGTCTTTTCCTGTCCGGGTGCCAGCATGTCGCCGTGCGGGGCCAACGGCACACGTTTTTGGTTTACGACGGCATTAATCTCGGTAAATGACACATAGTACGGCGTTGGGTTTTTCACGCTGACGCCCGCAGCGCTGAAGCGCCACTGCAGTTTTTCCGGCGCATCATTCGCTTCTCCCGCCAGACCGGTCGGCCGATAAAGCAGTTTTACGCGGGTACGGAATGCCACCTGTAAAAAGTTTTCAGGTGCGCCATTGTTTGCCCCGGTTGGTGCTGGCGGGATCTCCAGTACGTTCAACCAAAACAAGGATTCTTTGTCTTGCGGCAAACTCGCCGTGGTCAATGAAACGCGCAGCGCTTGGCCGGTAGCCGGTTCAACACGGCTGATTGGCGGTGAAACGATAAATGGCGCTTTGCTGTTTTCTGGTGTGGTTTTTGCGTCGCCTTCATCAATCCAAGACTGAATAAGTGCCGGTGAAGCACCATTATTTGATAATTGGACGGTAACTTCCCGTTGCTTTCCCGGATAAATAATACGAGTACCGTTAATAATGACACTGGAAAAAACGCTGCTACTGAAAAGCATGGCGCTCAGCAATATGCTGTATTTTTTAAATGAGTTCTTCATTATCTTATCGCTACGGTAAGGGAAAACGGTGGGGGTATAACTCCCCCACCCGAATAAGAATATTACTTAAAGAAATATTACTTACTGGTAAATGATGGTGTACTGAACGCTAGAAGTCACATCACCAGCGCCGGCAGCGTTGGTAGCGTAATATTCAGCGTAGTAGTTCAGGTCAGCAGAGTCGCCTTCGTTAGCAACGGTAACCCACTGGGAGTTATTCTGCGCGCCATTAGCACCAGCAGCCAGGATAGGCAGGAATTGGTTGTTGCTACCCAGCAGCTGGATCTGCACGTTAGTTGCAGCATCAGTCTGCGCCTGGTTGTTCAGACGGCCAGTATTGAAATCAACAGTAGCGCCCGGTTCGAAATAAGTAGCTACCTGGCCTTTAGAGCATTTGGTCAGGTTGATCGCGAACGGAGTACGGCCAGCAGTTGCGCTCTGAGTTGCCAGAGTAGAAGCAGAAACAGTTGGCAGAGTTACGGTGAAATCTTTACCGCCTGGGGTGCTGATAGTACAAGTTTGGTCAGTCACTTTACCGTTGAAAGTAATAGTACCGTCAGCAGCTTGAGCAGAGAAAGAAGAAATAGCAGCGGTGCTTACAGCCAATGCCAATACAGCAGACAGTTTAGAGATTTTCATATTTAGACTCTCGATGAATTAATACGCTTATAAAGTACATTCAGCGATGCTACTCCTTGTCAGGAATGAAGCCCGATGAATCCATTGCCGGACGAAATATAGACTAAGCATATTCTTAATGTTAAATCGTTTAAAACATTCATAAGGCCCCTCTTGATAGGAATAAACTATCGGCGGATACCTATCGATCGATGTTGACGATTCATACGAATAGGAATAATCTGTGTTTGGGAAAGCTGCAGAGTTCAAGATTTTGCATTAAGGCCTGAAAATCAGAATATTATCCCGGATATTTACACTTAGTAACAGATTGCAACGTTTGGACTTCGGCACGAATTACGCGTTAAATGGTCTGTCGACACGTTTCGGCCACCCTGACGCTTTAAATAAGAAATTTACCAATAAATCTGGAGTAACTTTCTTTTTAACCATTTAAAATCAACAAGTTAAATATCAATCCAAGGATTGGGAAATGAGCAGTTCTTTCAGAGAGAAAAATAACGGCATTAATTATGTTTTTCAGCCAATGTTCGCGAAATCGGGACAATTGCTGGCCGTTGAATGTCTGTCTCGCTTTACGTTTAATAGCGAGTACGCCCATTTTTCTCCCGAACAGTTCTTTCGCCACGCCGACAGCGCCACCCGGATTGAGATTTTGATGGATCAGATCAATCTGATCGATAAATACAAACACTGGTTTCATGAAAACCAAGTGATAGCCACTTTGAATGTTGACGATTATTCCCTGCAATCGCTGGCGAATACTCACTTTGCCGAAAGAATTAATGCCCTGCGCTGTATTCATTTTGAGATCAGCGAGAATTCAACCCGGCTGGTGAAAGATCGCGTGCACGGCGATCCGTCATTGAATAGTTATTCATTTTGGCTCGATGATTTTGGTTCTGGCTATGCGGGTTTTTCCGCGTTGTACAACAGCCAGTTCCGCTTCGTTAAGCTCGACCGGTTTCTGCTTTGGGACTTCATGAAAAAGTCCGGCGGCGAGGGCTTGATGCGCGCGTTACTGCGCTTCTTTTACCTTAATCATTACAAGGTAATTATCGAAGGAGTTGAAACTCCCGAACACAAGAAATGGCTGGATGAAATGCCATATTACGCACTGCAGGGAAAGCTGTGGAAGGAATCCAGCATCAAGGATTTGAACTCGCTTCTTACAGCTGAATACTTTTAACTCGGTATTGGTGTTTGCCCTATGTCTAAAAACAACGTTCTTGTGATTAGTGAGTGTAAGTACAGCTATGTTGGCCTGTCGGTGCTGCTGAAGAAACACTACGGCGCATACGATATCCGCCTGTTTTCCGATTTCATGCACGGCGGCGCCAAAGCAGAGAAGATCACCAAGCACGATATCGCGCTGATTTTCACCTCGCAAAACCTCGAACAGAGCGTTAACGTGATCGAAAGCCTGGTGTCCCTGCACCAGCAGTACAACAGCAAGACGCGTCTTCTGGTGTTTTATGACGACGAGCGCGTGGTGAAGCTGTTGTCGATCCTGGGGATTTCCGTTGAGTTGGTCTCTACCCGCATTCCGCTTTATTCGCTGCAGGAAAAAATCCAGCGGCTGCTGGAAAGCAAGGAGCCAGGCGGCATCAGAGTGCAGAAAACCCGCGAGCTCAGCCCGGCGGAAAGCGACGTGATCTTCAATCTGCTGCGCGGCGACAGCCTGCTGCACATTGCGGAAAAGCGCGGCACGCACCCGAAAACCATCTTCTCGCAAAAATACAGCGCGATGAAAAAGCTGCGGCTGCGCAGCATGAGCACCATCTTCGTCGCCGGCAAATAAACATCCTGGCTTGTTGCGCGGTACGCCGCGCGGCAACCCGTCTCCCCTGCCGCCACGTTAAATTAATGTAACAACCGGCGACAAAGCAGCAACAGACACACAACATCTCCTCCTGTTGGCTACGATTCGCACACGGATTATCCGTGAGTCATGTCGTGTGGATTAAAATAAACATCAGGAGATGTTATGAAGTCGTCCTTATTCAGCCGCTATACCTGCTTTGTACTGAGCATCTTGCTCACCCTGGCTTTCTTGATCATGATGCACAACTATCCGTGGTTCTGGCTGCCGGCCCTGGCCTGCGGTTGCCTGATGGTGTTGGGTATCTACGATCTCACCCAGCAGCGCCACGCCATCTGCCGTAACTACCCGATCATCGGCCGCATGCGCTTCTTCTTCGAGTTCATCCGCCCGGAACTGCGCCAGTATTTCCTCGAGCAGGATAATGAAGAGATCCCGTTTTCGCGCACCCAGCGCACGCTGGTGTATCGCCGGGCGAAAAACGAGATGGGCGACAAACCGTTCGGCACCCTGCTGGACGTCTACCAAACCGGCTATGAGTGCATCGGCCACTCCATGCGGCCGGTGGAAGCCGCCGACCCGACCAGTTTCCGCATCACCATCGGCGGCGCCGACTGCCGCCAGCCCTACTCCGCGTCGATCTTCAACATTTCTGCCATGAGCTTCGGCGCGCTCTCCGCCAACGCCATTCGCGCGCTCAACCTCGGCGCGGCCAAGGGCAATTTCTACCACGACACCGGCGAGGGCAGCATCAGCCGCTATCACCGCGAAAACAACGGCGATCTGGTGTGGGAGCTGGGCAGCGGCTATTTCGGCTGCCGCACCGCCGACGGCCATTTCGATCCACGGCGCTTTGCCGAACAGGCGCACAGCCCGCAGGTGAAAATGATTGAAATCAAGCTCAGCCAGGGCGCCAAACCCGGCCACGGCGGCATTCTGCCGGCGAAGAAGGTGGATGCGGAAATCGCCGCCACCCGCGGCGTGCCGGAAGGGGTCGATTGCATCTCGCCGGCGTCGCACAGCGCCTTCACCACCCCGCTGGAAATGATGCATTTCATCCAACAGCTGCGCGAGCTGTCAGGCGGCAAGCCGATCGGTTTCAAGCTGTGCATCGGCCACCCGTGGGAGTTCGTCGCCATCGTCAAGGCGATGCTGCACACCCGCATCCTGCCGGATTTCATCGTGGTGGACGGCAAGGAAGGCGGCACCGGCGCCGCGCCGCTCGAGCTTTCCAACTATATGGGCATGCCGCTGCGCGAAGGGCTGCTGTTCGTGCATAACACGCTGGTAGGCTGCGGCCTGCGCGACCAGATCAAGATAGGCGCCAGCGGCAAGATCATCAGCGCGTTCGACATCGCCAGCGTGCTGGTGCTCGGCGCCGATTGGGTGAACTCGGCGCGCGGCTTTATGTTCGCCGTCGGCTGCATCCAGTCGCAGAGCTGCCACACCAACCACTGCCCGACCGGCGTAGCGACGCAAGATCCGCTGCGGCAAAAGGCGCTGGTGGTGCCGAACAAGGCGGAACGCGTCTACCACTTCCATCAAAATACGGTGAAAGCGCTGGCGGACATGCTGGCGGCGGCCGGCGTCAGCCGCCCGGAGCAGCTGACCTCGCACCATATGCTGCGCCGCATCACGCCGACCGAGATCAAGGTATACGCCGATATCTATTACTACCTGGAGCCGGGCGCGCTGCTGCAGCCGGAGATCAAAAGCGAGTTCTATGCCCGCATGTGGCGCATGGCGACGCCCACCAGTTTCGATCAGGCGATCTCGCTGCCGGCGGCATGATGGGATAAGGAATAAAAAGAGAGTTGCCCCCTCGCCTTGGGGAAGAGCATATGGAGAGGGGTTGCTTGCTACGGCGGCCCTCCCCCTCAACGGCGAGAGGGCGTGTCGGTTACTGTTTGCGCACCGGCGCATCGCCGGCGACGTAATAGTCGGCGGTGCTGCGCGGCAGCGGCGCGCGCTGGCGAATGCGATCGGCTAACTTCTCGGCGATCATGATGGTGGTGGCGTTCAGGTTGCCGGTGATGATCAGCGGCATGATTGACGCATCCACCACCCGCAATCCTTCCATGCCGTGCACCCGGCCCTGCCCATCGACCACCGCCATCTCATCCTCGCCCATCTTACACGAGCAGGACGGGTGGAAGGCGGTTTCGGCGTGCTCGCGCACGAAGGCGTCCAGCTGCTCGTCGGTCTGCACCTCCGGCCCCGGGCTTATCTCGCGGCCACGGTATTCGTCCAAAGCCGGCTGCGCCATGATCTCGCGCGTGATGCGAATAGCGTCGCGGAACTCCTGCCAATCCTGTTCGGTCGACATGTAGTTGAACAGAATGCTCGGGTGCTGGCGCGGATCTTTCGACTTCACCTGCACCCGGCCGCGGCTCGGCGAACGCATCGAGCCGACGTGCGCCTGGAAGCCGTGCTCTTTTACCGCGTTGCTGCCGTTGTAGTTAATCGCCACCGGCAGGAAGTGATACTGAATGTTCGGCCAGGCGAATTCTGCGCGGCTGCGGATGAAGCCGCCGGCCTCGAACTGGTTGCTGGCGCCAACGCCGGTACCGTTGAACAGCCATTCCGCGCCGATCTTCGGCTGGTTGAACCATTGCAGCGCCGGGTACAGCGACACCGGTTTCTTACAGGCGTACTGCAGGTACATCTCCAGGTGATCCTGCAGGTTTTCCCCGACGCCCGGCAGATCGTGCACCACCTTGATATCCAGGCTGTTCAGCAGCGCCGCCGGGCCGACGCCCGAACGCTGCAGGATCTGCGGCGAGGCGATGGCGCCGGCGCACAGCAGCACTTCGCGCCGCGCTTTGGCGTGGATCAGCTGATTGCTGTCGCCCTGCAAATAGTTGACGCCCACCGCACGCTTGCCGTCGAACACAATGTGGTCGGTCAGCGCATGGGTGACGATCTTCAGGTTCGGCCGCGAACGCGCCTGATCCAGATAGCCGCGGGCGGTGCTGGCGCGGCGCCCTTTCGGCGTCACGGTGCGATCCATCGGGCCGAAGCCTTCTTGTTGGTAACCGTTCAGATCGTCGGTGCGCGGGTAACCCGCCTGCACGCCGGCTTCCACCATGGCGTGGAACAGTTCGTTGTTACCGGCTTTCGGCGTGGTGACGCTCACCGGGCCCTCGCCGCCGTGATAGTCGTTCGGGCCGATATCGCGCGTTTCCGCCTTGCGGAAATACGGCAGGCAGTCCAGATAGGTCCAGTCTTCCAGACCCGGCGCCTTGGCCCAGTTATCGAAGTCCATCGCGTTGCCGCGAATGTAACACATACCGTTGATCAGGGACGAACCGCCCAGCCCTTTGCCGCGGCCGCATTCCATCCGGCGATTGTTCATGTGCGGCTCAGGATCGGTCTCATACGCCCAGTTATAGCGGCGGCCCTGCAGCGGAAACGCCAGCGCGGCCGGCATCTGGGTACGGAAATCCATCCGGTAATCCGGGCCGCCGGCTTCCAGCAGCAGGACGCTGACGTCGGCGTCCTCGGTCAATCGGGTGGCTAACACGTTGCCGGCGGAACCGGCACCGATAATGATGTAGTCAAATTCCATTCATTATCTCCTTACTTTTATAGGCTTGCACGATGCGAAAACGCGAAGCGCGACTCGGCAACAGGCGGTGTATTTTGGCTCTCTAGAGATTGTCGGCCGCAGCCAACGCGGCTGCGGCTCGAAAGACGGCGGGAAGATCAGAATACCGAGGCGTATTCGCCCAGCTCAACCTGCACCGATTTGATCTGGGTGTAGTGTTCCAGCGTAGTCAGGCCGTTCTCGCGGCCAACGCCGGACTGCTTGTAGCCGCCGACAGGCATTTCCGCCGCCGACTCGCCCCAGGTGTTGATCCAGCAAATACCGGCTTCCAGCTGGTGGATCACGCGGTGCGCGCGCGCCAGATCGTTGGTCACCACGCCCGCGGCCAGGCCGAAGGTGGTATCGTTGGCGCGGCGCACCACTTCCTCTTCGCTCTGGTAGCTGAGAATGCTCATCACCGGCCCGAAGATCTCCTCGCGCACGATTTCCATGTCGTCACGGCAGTCGCTGAATACCGTCGGCGCCACGTAAGCGCCCTTGCCGAATTCGCCGTGGGTGACGCGTTCGCCGCCGCACAGCAGGCGCGCGCCGCTGTTCTTGCCGCTTTCGATAAAGCGCAGCACCGATTCCATGTGCGCGAAGCTGACCAGCGGCCCGAAGTTGGTCTGCGGATCGGTCGGATCGCCGAGGCGAATGCGCTTCACCCGCTCGAGGATTTTCGCCTCAAACTGCGCCTGCAGCGCCGCCGGCACGAAGACGCGGGTGCCGTTGGTGCACACCTGGCCGGAGCTGTAGAAGTTGGCCATCATGGCGATATCGGCGGCGCGATCCAGATCGGCGTCGTCGAAGATAATCAGCGGCGACTTGCCGCCCAGTTCCATGGTGACTTCTTTCAGCGTCGACCCCGACGCGTTGGCCATCACCTTCTTGCCGGTTTTCACCCCGCCGGTGAAAGAGACTTTGGCGATGCCCGGATGGTCGGTCAGGTACTGCCCCACTTCCGCGCCGCTGCCGGTCACCACGTTGAAGACGCCGTCCGGCAGGCCGGCTTCGGTGTAAATTTCCGCCAGCTTCAGCGCCGTCAACGAGGTGACTTCGCTCGGTTTGAAGATCATCGCGTTGCCCGCCGCCAGCGCCGGCGCGGACTTCCACAGCGCGATTTGAATCGGGTAGTTCCAGGCGCCGATGCCGGCCACCACGCCCAGCGGTTCGCGGCGGGTGTAGACGAATGAGGTTTCGCGCAGCGGGATCTGTTCGCCTTCAATGGCCGGGATCAGGCCGGCGTAATACTCCAGCACGTCGGCGCCGGTGACGATGTCTACCGCGGTGGTTTCCGACATCGCTTTGCCGGTATCCAGCGTTTCCAACGCCGCCAGCTCATCGTTGCGCTCGCGCAGAATATCCACCGCGCGGCGCAGGATGCGCGAACGCGCCATCGCCGTCATCGCCGCCCACACTTTCTGCCCGCTGGCCGCGCTGGCCACCGCACGATCGACGTCTTCAGCGCCGGCGGCCTGGACTTCCGCCAGAACTTCGCCGTTCGCCGGGTTAATGGCGTTGAAGGTTTTTCCAGCGGTGCTGTCTACATAGGCGCCATGAATATAGAGCTTCTGCAAGCCAAAACGGGACATAGGATCTCCTTGAGTTATCCTCCGGGCGGCGTCTGCCCCCGGAGTTGGAACGTGATGTATTCGGTCGTGAGCGCCAGCGCCTGCGCCTGATTGAACGCCGAGCCGCGCAGCGCGCTGCGCAGCCACAGTCCATCGATCAGCGCCGCCAGCCCCTTGGCCGCCAACCGCGCCTGCGGCTGCGGCATGACGCGGCGAAACTCGGCGCACAGGTTGGAATAGAGCCGGCGGCCGTTCACCTGCTGCAGCCGGTTGAGCTGCGGTTGGTGCAGACTGCTGGCCCAAAAGGCCAGCCAGGTCTTCATCGCCGCGCTGTTGATCTGGCTGTCGTCGAAGTTGCCGGCGACGATCGCCTGCAGCCGCGCCGCCGGGCTGTTATCGGTCAGCGCCTGCAAGCGCAGCTTCACCGCCTCGCCCAGATGGCTGATCAGATAGCGCATCGTGGCTTCCAACAGGCCGTTCTTGTCCTTGAAATAATGGCTGATGATGCCGTTGGAAACGCCGGCCCGCCGCGCGATCTGCGCGATGGTGGCGTCATGCATTCCCACTTCGTTTACCGCGGCGAGCGTGGCATCAATCAACTGCTGCCTTCTGATTGGCTGCATTCCTACCTTTGGCATATTTCGACTCTCACAAAACCGACTTCGGCCTTATCTCAGCGGGCAAATTTCACTGCCGTTTCGCCCGTGATTCAGGTCATCATGGGGACTATTAAACTTTTTTTTGATTGAACGTTCAATAAAAATTGCATATATTTTATTGCCGCCTGGTTAAAAATTTGTACTATCTGGTTGTGGAACTGGCTGATTTTTGTGAGGTAATTAACGAATCTGACCAAAATCAGTGGCTGTAAGCGGTTCCCGCCGCGAAGCGCGCCGGCGCTTCGTTAACAGGCGAAAGCGGCGTCACTCAGGCCCTCCTGATGGGGTGGCCGCCGCCTTCATTCGCCCGTTTTCCGGCGGCGCCAACGCGCCCCGAAATGCGGAGCGGCACGATTTTACTCAGTTCAGAGGATGACGATGACAACACGCGAAACCTCCTCCAAACCACAGCAGGACCGCCTCAACCCTGTGGTTTTCTTCACCTCGGCGGGGCTGATCCTGGCCTTCTCGCTGATGACCATCTTTTTCACCGACTTCTCCGGGCAGTGGATCACCCGCACGCTGAATTGGGTGTCGACCACCTTCGGTTGGTACTACCTGCTGGCGGCGACGCTGTACATCGTGTTCGTGGTGTTTATCGCCGCTTCGCGCTTCGGTTCGATCAAGCTCGGGCCGGAGCAGTCCAAGCCGGAGTTCAGCCTGATGAGCTGGGCGGCGATGCTGTTCGCCGCCGGCATCGGCATCGACCTGATGTTCTTCTCGGTCGCCGAGCCGGTGACCCAGTACATGATGCCGCCGGAAGGCGACGCGCAAACGCTGGAGGCCGCGCGCCAGGCGATGGTCTGGACGCTGTTCCACTACGGCCTGACCGGCTGGTCGATGTATGCGCTGATGGGCATCGCCCTCGGCTACTTCAGCTATCGCTACAATCTGCCGCTGACCATCCGCTCGGCGCTGTACCCGATCTTCGGTAAGCGCATCAATGGCCCGATCGGCCACAGCGTGGACATCGCCGCGGTGCTCGGCACCATCTTCGGCATCGCCACCACGCTGGGCATCGGCGTGGTGCAGCTCAACTACGGCCTCAAGGTGCTGTTCGAGATCCCGGAAAACCTGACGGTGCAGGGCTCGCTGATCCTGCTGTCGGTGATCATGGCCACCATCTCGGTCACCTCGGGCGTCAACAAGGGCATCCGCATCCTGTCTGAGCTGAACGTGCTGCTGGCGCTGGGCCTGATCCTGTTCGTGCTGTTCTTCGGCGACACCGAGTTCCTGCTCAATGCGCTGGTGCTCAACGTCGGCGATTACATCAACCGCTTTATGGGCATGACGCTCAACAGCTTCGCCTTCGATCGGCCGGTGGAGTGGATGAACAACTGGACGCTGTTCTTCTGGGCCTGGTGGGTGGCGTGGTCGCCGTTCGTCGGCCTGTTCCTGGCGCGCATCTCGCGCGGGCGCACCATTCGCCAGTTCGTGGTCGGCACGCTGATCATTCCGTTCGTGTTCACCCTGCTGTGGCTGTCTATCTTCGGCAACAGCGCGCTGTACCAGATCATTCACGGCAACGCCGAGTTTGCGCAGGAAGTGATGCAGTTCCCGGAGCGCGGCTTCTACAGCCTGCTGGCGCAATACCCCGGCTTCACCTTCAGCGCCTCGGTGGCCACCATCACCGGCCTGCTGTTCTACGTCACCTCGGCGGACTCCGGCTCGCTGGTGCTGGGCAACTTCACCTCGCGCCTGGCCGACATCAATAATGATGCGCCAAACTGGCTGCGGATTTTCTGGTCGGTGGCCATCGGCCTGCTGACCATCGGCATGCTGATGACCGACGGCGTGCCGGCGCTGCAGAAAACCACGGTGATCATGGGCCTGCCGTTCAGCTTCGTGATCTTCTTCGTGATGGCCGGGCTGTATAAATCGCTGCGGGTGGAAGACTACCGCAAGGCCAGCGCGCTCAGCACCCTGGCGCCGGTGCCGGTCTCCAGCCACGACGTGCTCAACTGGAAACAGCGCCTGTCGCGGGTGATGAACTACCCGGGCACCCAGTACACGCAGAAAATGTTGGATAAAGTCTGCCGCCCGGCAATGCAGGACGTGGCGCGCGAGCTGGAGCTGCGCGGTGCGAAAGTGGAGTTCAGCGAAGTGCCGCCGACCGAAGATGAACGCCTGAACCACCTGGAGCTGCTGGTGCACCTGGGCGAGGAACAGAACTTTATCTATCAGATCTGGCCGATGCGCTACTCGGTGCCGGGCTTCACCTATCGCGCCCGCTCCGGTAAATCGCACTACTACCGGCTGGAAACCTTCCTGATGGAAGGCACCCAGGGCAACGACCTGATGGACTACAGCAAGGAACAGGTGATTGGCGATATCCTCGACCAGTACGAGAAGCACCTGAACTTCCTGCACATTCATCGCGAAGCGCCGGGGGGCACCCTGACCTTCCCGGATATGTGACGGTCGATCAATAACCAGAGGGCGTAGCCAGGCTACGCCCTTTTTTATGCCTGCTCGGCCGGCAAATCGGCTTTCAGCAGCACCAGGGAACCGGCCAGCAACACCAGATCCTTGATCAAAAAGCTGGTGGCGCCGGCCATGGCCGGAAAACCGCCGGCGGAAGGCTCCCAGGCACCCGGCGTGGAAAAGATCAGCGTCAGCGTAGTCAGGTAGGTCACCGTCGAACCGATCGCCCCCAGCAACCCCAGCCGCCGCGACCAGAATCCCGCCAGCAGCAGCAAACCGAAGCTCCACTCGGCGACGCCCAGCGCATAGCTGGCGCCGCGGATGCCGAACGCCTGATGCATCCAGCTCAGCAGCGGGCTGTTGCCGATCAGCGGCACCAGCCCCTGCGCCTCGTAATCAAACCATTTGGCGTAGCCGAAGGCGGCGAAGATCACCACCAGCGCCGCGCGCATAAAGATAACGTCCCCGTTCGAGCGTTGAAAGCGCCGCAGCCATGTCGCCAGCATCATCCTCTCTCCTTATGTTGCCCACGGCCGCCGCGGATCGCCCGCTGGCGGCCGCGGAGTGCGGCGGCTTAGTGCCCCATCGCGTCCTTCTTCATTTCGTCTTTCTTCATGCCGTCTTTGGCCATACCGTCTTTCGCCATGCCATCCTTTTTCATGGCGTCTTTGCCCATCTTGTCTTTCTTCATGCAGTCCTTGCCCATGCACTCTTTCTTCATCCCATCTTTCGCCATGCCGTCGTGCGACATCTGGCTCATGCCGTCCTTTTTCATCGCGTCTTTGCTCATGCCATCAGCGGCGTTGGCGCCGGCTACGCCCAGCATCAGCGCGCTGCACATCATCATTGCAAATAACTTTTTCATGGTATTTCCTTCCGTCATGTCAAAGGCACCGGAGTGCCGGAGAATGGCCGGCGGCCGCCTCAGCTGCCGCCAAACCAGTTGTAGCCCTGGTCTTCCCAGTAACCGCCCGGGAAGCGGTTGGTGACCTCGATCACCTGAATGTGTTTCGGATTCTTGTAGCCCAGCTTGGTCGGCATGCGCAGCTTCATCGGGTAGCCATACTTGCGCGGCAAGATCTGGCCGTCATAGGTCAGCGCGATAATCGTCTGCGGATGCAGCGCGGTGGCCATATCGATGCTGGTGTAGTAGTCGTCGGCGCATTTGAAGCTGACGTAGCGGGCGCTCAGATCCGCGCCAATCGCCTTGAGGAAGGTCGCGAACGGCACGCCGCCCCACTTGCCGATGGCGCTCCAGCCCTCGACACAGATATGGCGCGTCACCTGGCTGACCTGCGCCATCCGGTGCAGCTGCGGCAGGCTCCAGGCGCGTTTGTCCTGCACCAGTCCGGCCACCTCCAGCCGGTAGTCGTCGCCGTTGATGTCCGGCGCGTCCTCCTCGGCGTAGAAAGCGTTGAACGGGAACGGCCGGGTGATCATCGATTCCGGGTAGACCGGCGCCAGGCGATCGCCGTTGAACAGCCAGCCCTGCACCCGATCGTTGAAGCGCGACATGCGGCTCAGCGCCTGTTCAACGTTGGCGTTATCGCTGAGATCGCAGCCGGTGAGCATGGCGATGCCGCCCAGCGTCAGGCCATTGCGCAGAAAGCGGCGGCGGGATGACGCGCTCAACAGCCGCTGCGCTTCTTTGACGATCGCCTGCCCTTCATCGATCGTCATGATCTGTTTATCCTTTTCCATCATTCACTCCTTAGCGTCCGCGCAGCATGGCCAGCAGCGTCCGGGGCACCAGCGCCACCATCACCAGGTGAATCGCGACGAAGGCCACCAGCGCCGACATGGCGAAAAAGTGGATATAGCGCGCCGCCTCATAGCCGCCGAGCAGCGTGCGCAGCAGCGGAAACTGCACCGATTTCCACAGCACCAGCCCGGACAGCGCGCTCAACGCGCCGAGGGTCATCACCGACAGATAGGCCACGCGCTGCACCATGTTGTAGTGGCGCAGGTCGGCGTGTTGCAGCCTGCCGCGCAGCGCGGCGCCTATATCGGCGAGAAACTGCCGTGGGCTGAGCGGCCAATATTTGCGTTTGAAACGCCCGCTGGCCAGGTTGATCAGCAGGTAGCACAGCCCGTTGACGCCGAACAGCCACATGCCGGCGAAGTGCCACTGCAGCGCGCCGCCCAGCCAGCCGCCGAGCGTCAGCTCATTGAGAAAGCTGAAGTTGAACAGCGGCGAGGCGTTGTAGATGCGCCAGCCGCTGGTCACCATGATCAGCATCGCCAACGCATTCAGCCAGTGCGTCAACCGCAGCCACAGCGGATGCACCGTCTGTCGTTGTTCCGGGGTGAGAGTGAGGTTCATGCGAACTCCTGGCGACCAATGAGGCGATGAGCCGAGTATTCCCCGGATTTGTTCCCCAAGACCTCACGCAAAGTTAAATAAAATGTGATAACTCCGCCGGTGGGGGTTGTGTAGACTTCAGAGAGAAACGGGCAATCAGCGGTAATGAGAATGGACAAGCCAAAACGAATTTTGATCGTCGAGGACGACGGCGACATCGCCGAACTGCTGCAGCTGCATCTGCGCGACGAGGGTTACGCCATCAGCCACGCCGCCGACGGCAACCAGGGCATGGCGATGCTGGAACAGGGCGGCTGGGACGCCCTCATCCTCGATCTGATGCTGCCGGGCGTGGACGGATTGGAAATTTGCCGCCGGGCGCGCACCATGACGCGCTACACGCCGATCATCATCATCAGCGCGCGCTCCAGCGAGGTACACCGCGTGCTGGGGCTGGAACTGGGCGCCGACGACTATCTGGCCAAGCCCTTCTCCATGCTGGAGCTGGTGGCACGGGTCAAGGCGCTGTTCCGCCGCCAGGAAGCGATGAGCCGCAACCTGCGCATGGACGCCGGCGTGCTCAGTTTCAACGATCTGACCATCGATCCCATCGCCCGCGAAGTGCACCTGCACCAGCAGCCGGTCGAGCTGACGCCGCGCGAATTCGACCTGCTGTATTTTTTCGCCCGCCACCCGGGCCAGGTATTCTCGCGCCTGAGCCTGTTGAATCAGGTTTGGGGCTATCAGCACGAGGGGTATGAGCACACCGTCAACACCCATATCAACCGGCTGCGCATCAAGATCGAGCGCAACCCGGCGGAACCCGAGCGCATCCTCACGGTGTGGGGCATGGGCTATAAATTCGCGGCCGCGCCGCAAGAGTGAGCCATGAAAAACCTTACGTTAGCGCAACGCCTCACGCTGATCTTCGCGCTGCTGATCGTCATCGGCTGCGCCTTTTCCGGCTGGATGCAGGTGCGCAGCAGCACCCAGTACAGCCAGGCAGTGATCCAGCGCCTGTCCGGCAACCTGGCGCAGCATATTGCCGACAGCAACCCGCTGCTGGGGGTGAACGGGCCGGATCCGCAGGCGGTGCATACCCTGTTCGATCAGCTGATGGCGGTGAATCCCAGCGTTGAGGTTTACCTGCTCGACAAACAGGGCGCGATTATCGGCAACGCCGCGCCGGCCGGGCATCTGAAGCGGCAGCGGATCGCGTTGCCGCCGCTGCAGGCGCTGCTCGGTGGCGCGCCGATGCCGGTGTATGGCGACGATCCACGCAGCGTGGACGGGCGCAAGGTGTTCAGCGTCGCGCCGCTAAAGGTCGATGGCCGGATAGAAGGCTATCTGTACGTGGTGCTGCTCGGCGAAGAGTACACGGCGCTGGCCAGCAACGCCCAGTTCAACTCGGCGGTCAGGATGGCGCTGTGGACCTCCGGGCTGATGGTGTTGTTCAGCCTGCTGGCCGGCGGTTTGGCGTTTTATTGGGTGACGCGCCCTATCCGTCGCCTGACCCGGCAGGTCAGCGCGCTGGACAGCGGCGGCATCGAGGCGGTGCAGGCCTACGCGGCGCTGCCGGCGGTAAGGGCCGGGCGCGACGAAGTCAGCCAGCTGCAGCAGGCCTTCCACCGCATGGCGCAGCGCCTTGCCGAACAGTGGCAAACGCTGGCGCAGCAGGATCGGCTGCGGCGCGAGTTCATCGCCAACGTCTCGCACGATCTGCGCACCCCGCTCACCTCGCTGCACGGCTATCTGGAAACGCTGTCGGTCAAAGCCGCCACCCTGAGCGAAGCCGATCGGCAGCGCTACCTGGAGATCGCGCTGGCGCAGAGCCGCAAGGTGGGCAAGCTGGCGCAGGAGCTGTTCGAGCTGGCGCGGCTGGAGTATGGCGTGGTGAAACCGCAGAAAGAGCCCTTCTCCCTCAGCGAGCTGTTGCAGGACGTGTTCCAAAAGTTCGAACTGGCGGCGGAGGCGCGCAACCAGCGGCTGCACGCCGACATCCCCCCTGGTATTCCGCCGGTGTTCGCCGATCTCAGCATGATTGAGCGGGTGCTGACCAACCTGCTGGACAACGCCATTCGCCATACGCCGCCCGGCGGCGACATCGGCGTGCGGCTGTGGCGGCAGGACGATCGGGTGATGGTGCAGGTCAGCGACAGCGGCCCCGGTATTCCACAGACGCTGCGCGCCGATCTGTTCGTGCGCCCGTCTGTCCTGAGCGGCGCCCGGCGCCCTTCCGGCGGGCTGGGGTTGATGATCGTGCGGCGCATTTTGCAGCTGCACGACAGCGATATTCAGCTGATCGAACAAGCGCAAAGCGGCGCCTGCTTCCGCTTTGCCATTCCGCCGCGTTAATCGAGGCAGCTGCGATCGACGCTAATAAACTTGTCGTTATAGATAATGAATTTCTGCCCCTTCAGCCGAATACCGGCATGGGTCAGCGTATCGCCGGGGCGCAGGTATTCGGTGACGCCCTCTTCATCCGTGCTGTTGCAGCCCGGCTTGAGCAGGAACTTGAAGTAGGTATTGCCGGTGTTGGTGAGCGTACCGCGCTGGGTATCGAGCCGATAGGCAAAGTTTACCTGACGCGGACGCACCACCAGAATGGTGTCCATCACCACGATCGGCTCCAGGTTGACGCCGGCGCCCCGACGCGGCCCCGGCTCGAACAATCGGGTCGGCACTTCGCGAAATGACACCCGGTAATAACGCTCGCGATTATCCTGCGGCCCGCGGTAGAAAAACTTGTAGTACTCCGCCTGCCCTGCCTGCAGCGTCAGCTGGCGCGGTGCGAACAGCAGCTCGCCGTCCGCCGGCCGGCTGCGTACCTCGCGCTCTCCCGGCCGATCGATGGCGCGAATGCTCACCTGATACAGACGCGCGCTGCGGTTGTTATTCAACACCCGCTTGGCGGTGAATGAGCGATCCTGATCCATGGCAAACGTCAGGGTACCGACATTGATCGCGGCGGCAGTAAAGGGGAAGGACAAACACAGCAACCCTATTAGCATAAGTTTCACGCCCTGCCCTCAATTGATGTTGCGCCAGGTGGCTTCGACATGAATTTCACCGGCGGCGCTGACGTCGCCGTACCAACCGTTGCCGTCGACGGTTCTCAGCGAGATCGGATTATTCATCGGAATGCTAAAGGTCACGCGGGTCTTGTTCAGCACCCCCACTTCGCCGGAAATATCATTCCACGGGGTGCTGCTCCAGAGCGCATTGGTCATGTCGTGCCACTGGCCATCGCAGCCGGCGGCGAAGCTCTGCTGGCCGTTGGTACTGGTGGTGATGCCGAGGGTGGCGGGAAACGGCACCTGGGTACTGTTATCCGCGGAAGAAAAGAGGCAATAGTTCACCCCGTTGATCGCCTGAGTCGGCCCGGTCGCCATCACCCTCACCTGATCGGCGGCGGTTTTGCCGCTGGTAGTCACCAGGTAGCCGAACTCCAGCGCCGGCTCCGCCGGGCCGACATAACCTTCACGATGTGGGCTGTTGTCGTAATCATCGGAAATAATGCTGATGCTGAAATCGCGCGGCTTGATAATCAGCTGGTTTGAGGTGGAAAACTCATACCATCCCGACTCCGGCGAGGTGGTGTTCTGAAAACGGAAATTGATCAGATCGCGGGTGCCGCTGTCGGAAATCCCCAGCGCAACCATCTGTTTGAAGAAGTTACTGGAGAAGAACACATAGACGGCATTGCTGCTCTTCAGTTCGTTAAAGGTATAGTAGCTGCCGGTGCCCGACGTGTTTTTCCAGGTGTTGCCGTTCAGACTGAACTGCAGATCGGCGGCGTTCACCGCGGATGACAGCGCCGCATGGTTAATCGCCGGGAAAACATGAATCGAGGTATTGCTGACGCTGCCGTCGGTCTGCAAATCATAGCTGACCATCTTGCACATGATGCCCGAGCGGGCGCCGATAGTCTGGTTCTTGCAATCGGCATTGCCCTCGCCGATGATCGGCACCCCATCGCTGTTGACGAACACCTCCGATACGGCGTTGGTATTGATAAAGCGCAGGTGGGCGGCCTTGCTGTGCGTGACGGTGCGCTTGTACCAGCTGCCGCTGGCCTGATCCCGACAGCGGCCGCCGGCCGCGGCGTCGTAAGCCACCGACGTTTGGCAGCCGTTGATCTGCATGCTGAAGGCGTCACCCGCCGCCATCTGCTTCAGATACTGATAGAAGCTCGGCGACATCATGCCGTGCATCCATTTTGCGCCGCCGGGCGTGACCACGGCACCGTAAAATCCCTTTTCGTCGGTAGTCTGCGGCAGAATCAAGCTGGTATCCATATTGCAACCGGCATACCAGTTGATGCAGCGCAGGCCGAGGAACGGATTCTTTATCGGCGCATTTTCCAGCCACATGTCATAGCGCCAGTTGGCATTCAGCCCCGTGTTGTAGCCATTATCCACGTACCCCAGGCTCTGCTGATAGATAGTGCCGGAACCGCCGTATTTCAGCCCGGTCCACTTGTTGGCGCCGGTCATGCGCGGATCCAGCCCGCCGGCCGGCGTAACGAAAAAGTTGTCGTCGGCGTTGTTCTCCACGAAGACAAATTTCATTACCGCCGCATCCGGCCAGTTGGTCTGGCTGACCGCCGCCTGCAGCGCGGGGGCGACCAGCGCCAACAACAACAGCGCAACGTTAGCTCTCATGGTCAGACTCCCCGGATGACATATTGCCCGCATAGGTTTTCAGCCCGGTGCAGATCACGTCGCCGACCCACACCGCGCCTTGCGCCTTGCTGAGATCCAAATCCACTTCGCACGTCTGATTGCCGCTGTGGGTAAAATCGATAACCGGGAATTTTTTGTCGACGTCCATGATAAATTCGCCTTTCTCATCGGTGCGGGTGCGGCCGATATGGTTCTTGATATAGGCGTTGGCCAGCAGCGTGCCGTCCTCCGCCTTGATGCGGCCGAACACCGTCACCATCTGTTTTATCTCCGGCGAGATCACCGCCACGTTGCCCGGATACAGGGTGAGCCTGCTCTTGCGCTTGGTGACGATGTCGAAGCTCTCCGCCGAGTTTTTGTTGTTCATCAGCTCAACGTCGTACTGACCGTAAGGCGACAAAGGCAGGTAATTCTTATTGCCGCTCAGCTTCACCATCCGGCCGTCAACCCGTGCGGTCAGCAGGCCGTCGTTTTCAATGCCGGTATTGAAGATAATCCCGGCGTTGCCTTCGTTGCGGCCGCTGATGGCAATATCACGCCCTTGCCAGCCCATGCTGCCGCTCGCGGTCAGGCTGCTGTTAACGTAGCCGTCGGCGGAGCTGCTGACGTTGAGCGTGCCGGCAGAATACTTGGTGTCGAAGCGCGCATAGCCACCGCCGTTGAAGCGGTTGTCGCCGCGGGTATCACCGGAAATCGCCCGCGACAGGTTGGCGCCCAGGGTGCGGATCGGCCCGTCCTTGATGTCCTTGCGCGCCGCCAGGTTGGCGGTGGTGTAGCCGTTTTGATTGGAAACGCCGGCGCTTAGCCAGTTGCCCATCGGCAGTGAAAAATCGAGCGCGATGTACTTGCCGGTATTGGCGTTGCTGCTGCCGTTGTTGTAGCGTTGCACGCCCGCACGCACGCCCAGCGTGCCGAAGCGGCCGGTAAAGATGTTCTGGTAATAGTCGGCGTTGTAATAGTGGCTGTCGTTCTTCTTATCGTCGTTGTAGCTGGCGCTCAGGGTGCCCAGCGGAGACCACAGCGCCCCCAGATTAAGGCTGCCGCCAACGGCGCGGTTATAGGCGTCATTTTGCAACAGACGATCGCCAATCTGCGTTTTCTCCTGATTGATCCATACGCTGCTGAAGCCGCCGGGCAACGCGGCGCTGACGCTGTTGACCAGGCTCCAGGAGCGATCGGAGGCCGCCATATTTTGCAGGTTGATCTGAATCGACTCGGTCACCGGCAGGCTGACGCGGCTCTCGCCGACGGCGTTGCCGTCAAACGAATACCCCGACAGCGCCCAATTAAGCGTTTGCAGATTGCCGGTAGCCGAAGCGCCAAGCAAATAAGAGTCCTTTGCCGGGCGGTGGCGTTCCCGTTCGCCGCGCCAGTCGTCCATGCGCAGCATCCCGCCCCAGAATTGCCAGGCCAGCGGCGCATTGGCGCCGCGATTGGGGCTGAACAGTTTATTCACTCGCTGCATGCGTTTATCGACCACTTTGCCGTTGACCACGATCTCCACCTCGACGTCATAAATGCCGTAGGGCAGGCTGCCGGTGTCCACTTCATGGTTGCCCATCGTGAAGTTTTGCACGCTGAGCAGCCGCCCATCGCGCGACAAATGCACCTCGCCGGCCGAGGGGAAAAAAACCACGATCGGCGTCAGCGATTGGGAATTATCGAATACCGTCGAGTTGGCGCGGTTGCCGTAGGACAGACCATAAATCTTGCTCGAGTTGATGGTGGTGACCGGCCCCAGCGACTGCAGATTCCAGCTGTCCAGCATGCCGGCAGCGAAACGGCGGCCGGCGAAATCACGCTCGTACATCGCTTTGTACAGCGTGGCGTTTTCATCGCCGCTGCCGATACCGTAGATGGAACCGTTCAACTCCACGTGGTGTTCACGCAACGCGGTAACGCTGTTGAGCGATAAATAACTGGAGGTATTGCCTTCGCTGGCGCGGGCCCGGTTATCGTAGACCCCGAGGTTATAATCCAGCGTGCTGCTTACGGCATCCACGCTGGACGCGCCGATGTCGCTGGAGCGAGCGCGCAGCACCGTTCCGAGCGCGGATTCTTTCACCACCAACTGCAGGTTGAGCTGCCGGAAATCCAGCGCCAGCCAGGCGTCGTCCGCGACCCGGATATGCTGCTGCCGATCGAATGGCGCATCCTGCAAAGCCTGCAGCTGGCCGGCTATCGTCGCCGTCAGCCGGGCGCCATCGTCGTTATCCTCCAGCGTCACCCGACGAATCGTTAGCCTGTCCTGATCCAGGTAGAGAAAGGCATGGCCGATGCGGCTGTCGTCTTTGACGCCATCGCTCTTTTCATAATGCAACAACAGCGGAATACTCATCCCCTCGCGCAACGCCAGGCTGAAGGTTTGCGGGATCAGCACGCCGTTAATCTGCGTCAAACCGGCCGCCATCGCCATACGGCCAGGCAACAGCGTCGGCAGCGCCAGCGCACCGGCAGCCAGAAGCGTTTTCAACAGCACAGCGTTCACATGCCACTCCTTGCGTGATTGTTTTGCATCCATCGTGGATAACGCGCGCATTACTTCACCGGGATAAACTGTTCGCCGTGCCACAGCGCGACGCGCCCTTTTTTATCGTTGACGTCAACCTTGCTGAAGGCGCGATCCTTGCCCGGCATCACGAAATAGTTCTCCTTGCAGTCGCTGCCGTCTTGCTTGTTCCTGCAATTGCCGTAGGCCACCACTTTGAACGTGGCGTTGCCGGTGTTTTTGATCCGTCCGTTGGCGAACTGATAGGCGAAGCGATCCTGCCGAGGCGCCACCACCAAAATGGTGCCGATGCGCGCCGACGTGGTGGCCACGGCATTACGCCGATCCGAGTTTTGCCCCGCCTCGCTCAGCGCCTGATCGAACCAAACGATGCGGTAGTAGCGCTCCTGAGCATCGTTCGGCCCCTTGTAGTAAAAGCGGATCACGTCGCTGGCGTTGGCCGGCAAGATCAGGCTGGCGGGCGACAGCAGCATTTCATCCCGGCTGCTCATCGGGATCGCCGTACCGGAGGCCAGGGGGCTGGAAATGCGTTCGATCTTGATGTTCACCAGCCGGCCGCTGTCGGTGGTGTTTTTGATTTCCTTGCTCAGGCGCGCGCTGTCGCCAGGCATGAAGGAGCTGATCTCACCCACATCGAGAGCCAAAGCCGGCCGCAGCAGCATTAACATCAGGGTGACGGCGAGAGAAAAGCGTGTCATTGCGGTATTCCACTGGCGTTGATGAGCGATAAATAGCAGGAGGTCTCCCCCCTGCCAGGTGCAGATCGTTCGGGGGATTAGGAAGTCCAGGTCGCGTTGAACTCGACGCTGACGTCGCCGCTCCAGATACCTTCCGGCAACGTGCTGAAATCCGTGACGGCGGTGGTGCCGTTTGACGTCGCGCCGATGATGCTGAAGGTGAATTGATCCTGCGCGCTGGTGCGGCCGGCCTGGTTATAGGCGTTGGACAGGGCGCTCAGATTGCCGCCCAAAATGCCGGCGGTGGTGTCGATCATGGTGGTTTCAGCCGTTTTCTCTACCGCAGCACCGTTGTAGTTCACCCCGACTTCCAGCGTAGAACCGGAAGTATCCAGCTGAGTCAGCGTATTGGAGACCAGTTTTGAGGTCAGTTTGAAAGCGGTGGCCGTGGTATCGCCTTCCACGGTGACGTCAAACAGGCCTTTCTGACTGTTGAAACCCTTAATGCCTTCTGCATAGTTGAAGGTCAGGCTGCCAATCGGCGTCACAACCAGTTTGCTGGTGGTGTCTTTCTTGGCGGTCGCAGACCAGGTTGCCAACGCCTGAGCGGTAACGTCGGCGGCTTGAGCAGTGCTGACCGCTGCAAAGGCGGAAACGATCGCCAGAGCCAGTGTCATTTTCTTCATGGTATAACTCCCTTCAATGTTGAATATGTTTTCTTTCTTTCGTCCATTCTCAGCCAGCCGTTTGCATCACTGCGTTTAGCCAGTCTGCTTGACGCCACAAGAATATCCCCAGCCGATCAAAAAAGAATCATTAACCATTAAAGTTCAAATATTTAGATTTAAATACCGCAATTAAGGTTTTAACCACCTCCAGTCACGTTAAAACACGGATTAAGCCTTTGATGAAAGCACAATCATATTGTGGTTTAACCCCATCAAAGCGGTTGTTGTTTAACCACAAAGCAGCCCTGTTTATCCTTGCCATGTCCGTACAGAATTTCAGCGCCGCATCATTCGTTGAGGAGAGAAGATTGATTGGATTAACTCAGGAGAGCAGCAGCCAATGAAGATCGACTGCTGCAGAGAAGAGGTGACTCTTGCCACATTTCAGGAAGGATAGCGGGTTCTCAGGGTAAGAATAAGCCGCATAAAACCGGCCTGATTGAGGCTCAGTTTTCGCATAATATTCAGTTTATGGGAGCTGATGGTTTTGTAACTTCGCCGGGTCAGGTTGGCAATGCTTCGTGGAGATGCGCCGGCAGCCATCATGGCCAAAACTCGCCATTCACCGTCAGATAATGCGACAGGCGAATGGGCCAACCGGGCGCGAATATGCGGGGAACGATAGCCGGAGAACTCACCCGCAGCCGCAATGGCATCACGCAGGCAATGCAAAGGCTCCTCCTTTGCCACTATAGCTATGCGCGCATCCGTCGCTAACAGCGCTAATATACCGGGGTGTTCTACCGCGGTGAAAATCACCAAGGGAATTTCCGGCCAGACATTTTTTGCTGTCAGAACGAACCGCAATACATCATACAAATATTCGTTCTGATGATATAACTCCATAATAAGCGCGCGCGGCTTCCCCCCTTTCAATGCTCCCTCCAGCTCGCTCAAGGTATCGATAAAATACCTGTCACTTGATCGGGTAACGAGAAATGCTTCCATTCCTGTTCTCACTAAATAGCTGGGTTCAAAAAATAGCAGCGCATCACCGAAATCGGCTTTAACCATACATAATCACCATAATGAGGTAGAAAGCGGTAGAGAAAGGGAAATACCTCTCGATAAACGCCACACGGCACCCCGCCAAATGAAAATCAAACGTTCAATTTCAATGCTGTAATATTTTTGTCATATCCACCGTCCTTTCAATCGCGTTGGGCCGACGGCTATCGATGGTCAATTAATAAACTCGGCATTGTCGCTTTCCAAACCGGAACAGATCTCCATTTTATGTTCACGCAAAATCTTGCAGCGCAGCAGGAATAAGCGGGAAATGCCGGAAATGTAAGCCCTGACCTGATTACTGCGCACCACCAGCAAAAACTCATCGCCGCTGCATTCCCCCGTTTGGTGAGCGGCGTAAGCCAGAATGTCCCGATTCAGGCTGGCGTTGACCGACGCTGAGGCGGCAGGCAAGGACATGAAAACCTTACAATTGCCGGACTTTCCCAGGTAGCTCTCCTGCCGGGCCTCCGAGCCGCTGAAATAGGCGGTGACAGCAATGGCCATGAGGATCCCCCCCAGGACCAATGCACAGATCATCAGCCAGCCGCGGCGGGAATCACCGAAAAAAGAGGTGGCCCGGTTGATGACGGTTGCGGATGGCGGGTTTATCGCCGCTTCGGGCGCAGGCTCCGGCAAAGAGGCGGCGGGTTCTGCATCGTGTCTATCTTCCGCTTCCTCATAAGACTCGATGGTAATCTCATCACGCAGCATAAAACCCACTTTAGGGACAGTGACAATAACCTCTTCTTCGACGCCCAGATTTTTAATCACCCGGCGTAATTTGCTGACGCACTGATTAAGATTATTATTGCTGGAAACCATGCCGTAATCGTCCCAGACCTTCTTGAATATCAATTCACGCCCCACGGCCTCGCCATGGTGGGCAATCAGCAGCAGCAACAACCGCTTGGAAGGACTGGATATGGATATGGGATCGTCAGAAAAATCAGTTGGGCTAAGGGTTCTGGTGTCTGCGTCAAAGAGAATATGGTCATTAAATCTATATTTCATTTTATTCACATGTTTTCACTATAGCGATAATTTATAGTTTGGCGTCAAATGTTAATGAAATATTAAATCGGGTTAATTCGCAAAAACACCCAAATGCAGGCAAGAAAAACCACGCAATCAACGCCACGAAATACGCTTTTTCACCTCACCACCGTTATATAGGATTTTTCTTGCAAACCATAACCAAAGGTTAACCAATCACCACGCCCATTGATATATTGACGCGACAAAAACCACAAAGTTAGTTTTTTATATCGCATATTACAAACTTTAAGGGAAATCATCTCAAAAAATGGTCGCAGAACTAAATTTTAATAAAAAAATAATAACACGTGAATGTTGAGTGCAATCACATATAGCCGGCATACGCATTAGCCTGATGAATTAACGCGCTTGCCGCGACGCAAATGTTAAAACTTAGGTTCAGCCAAGGCGCTGGGGAAATAATAATGAAAGGAAAAACTTACGAATGACGCCTGTCGCATTATTCGCAACAGGCGAAAACATTCGCGCAGTTCATTGAACTGATGAAGGGAATATCAGGCTAAAGGTCAAGCAAGCAGCATCCTGGCCAGCAGAACACTGCGCGCGCACCTCACCGCCGTGCAGCGTCATGATGGCGCGCACGATAGACAGCCCCAGCCCACTGGCATGATTGCCGGCGCTGCGCGCGGGATCGGCGCGGTAGAAACGATCGAACAATTTTTCCAGCTGTGCCGGCGCGATCGGCGGCCCCTGATTGATAACCTGCACCCACCAGGCATCGGCGCGCCGTTCAGCCCGCAACGCGATCAGGCTGTTTTCATCGGCATAGCGCACCGCGTTGGCCACCAGGTTGCTCAGCGCCCGCTGGAACAACATCGCGTCCGCCTTCAGCTCGCCTTCCCCTTCGCAGCTCAGCGCGATGCCGCGTTCTTCCGCCAGCCCTTCGAAGTAATCCGCCACCCGCCGCAGTTCCAGCGCCACATCCAGACGGCCGTAGTTCAGCGCAGACTGCGCCTCCCCGGCGCGCGCCAGGAACAGGATGTTTTCCACCATGCGGGAAATGCGCTCCAGCTCATCCATATTGTTCGACAGCAGGGTTTCGTACTCCTCCACGCTGCGGGGCTGGTAAAGCGCCACCTGGCACTGGCCCATCAGCGCCCCTACCGGGGTGCGGATCTCATGGGCCAGATCGGCGGAAAACTGCGTCAGGCGCTGATAGCCTTCATTCAACCGATCGAGCATCGCATTGAACGAACGGGTCAACTGCTGCAATTCCTTCGGCGCTCCCTGCTCGCTGAGGCGCGTCGACAGCGTATTGGGCGCAATCTGCGACGCCTGCGCCGCCATGCGCCATAACGGCTTCAATCCCCGGCGCATAACCCCATACCCCAGCAGCGCAATCAGCAGGAAAGCCACCGCCACCGCCGCGACGATGCGCCACAGGTAACGCGCCAGCATCTTCTGCTCGTTGACCATCACATGCGCGGCGGAGATCTGCAACAGGCTGCCGTCTTCCAGGCGCACCATCGCCGACGCCGCGCGCAGCGGCACCCCCTGCGACGTTTCCCCGCCGCGCACGGCGGCCAACGTCTGCGCCTGGCCTGCCGGCGTCGGCGCGATCGGCGGCAATGCCACCCCGGCCGAGTTCACGTTGATGAGCGGTTTTTGCCCCGGAATTTGGAAAATCAGCACGTCCTGTTCATTGCCCAGCATGTTTTCAAACAGGCCGTTATTGGCGGTCAGGCGCGCCAAAGGAAAGCGCTGTCCCAGCAAATGGCGGAAATACTCTACGCGCCCGGTCACCTGCAGATCGCTGCGCAGCGTCATTTCCTGGCGCATGGCGCTATACAGATACCCGCCCGTCCCGCTCACCACCAAAGCGGCCACCAGCGCGAACAGCGTGGCGGTGCGCAGCGTCAGCGATACCGGCCGACGTGAAGTGCGCCCGTTCACGAGCGTGGCTCGCAGACATAGCCGATGCCGCGCACGCTGTGGATCAGCTTGACGTCGAACGGCCGGTCTATTTTGGCGCGCAGGCGTTTGATCGCCACGTCAACCACATTGGTGTCGCTGTCAAAATTCATGTCCCACACCTGAGAGGCGATCTGCGTGCGCGACAGCACTTCGCCCTCGCGCCGCACCAGCAGGTGCAGCAGCATGAACTCCTTGTTGGTCAACGGGATCACCTGTTCCTGACGCACCGCCCGGCGGCGCAGCACGTCCAGCTGCAGATCGGCGATGGCATAATGATCGGCTTCGCGCGCCGGCCCACGGCGCAGCAAGGTGCGTAAACGCAGCACCAGTTCGGTGAACGAAAACGGTTTAATCAGATAATCGTCCGCGCCCAGCTCCAGACCGTGGATGCGATCCTGCACGCCGTCGCGAGCGGTGAGAAACAGAATCGGCACGTCGCTTTTCTTGCGCAGCACCTCGATGATCTGCCAACCGTCCAGCCCCGGCAGCATCACGTCGAGCACGATCGCATCGTAATCCTGCTCCAACGCGCGAAACAACCCGTCGGTGCCGGTGCGCGCCAAATCGACGCCGTACCCCGCCTCGCTCAGCCCTTTCTTCAGGTAATCCCCTGTGCCGATATCGTCTTCAACTACCAGTATTCGCATGCTCGCCACCTCGTTACGTCTGCAAAAATACTAGCAGCTTCGGCGGACAAACTTGATGACATTAATGTCATCAAACGGCCATGGCGCTGACCCAATGGCTCAACCATGCTTACCCGGCAAACTCATTTCAGGAGAACGTTATGATTACCCGTCATCGTATAGCCGGTTTACTGTTGTCCACCTTGCTGCTGTCCAGCGGCCTGGCCGCCGCCGCCCAAACGCCGGGCAAGGTTATCGCGCCGCTGCGCGGCACCATCAGCCAGGTGGCCGACGGCAATCTGCAGCTGACCGATCGCAAGGGTGAGACGCTCAGCGTCAAGCTGAACGATCAGACCAAAGTGCTCAGCGTGTCCAAGGCCACGCTGGACGACATCAAACCGGACAGCTTTATCGGCACCGCCGCCGTGCCGCAGCCGGACGGCACGCTCAAAGCGCTGGAGGTGCACGTGTTCGCCGCCAGCCTGCGCGGCACCGGCGAAGGGCACTCGGCCTGGGAATCCGCCGACGGCAAAGTGGACACCATGACCAACGGCACCGTCGGCAAACTGGTGAAATCCAACGGCCGCACCCTGACCGTCACCTACGGCAACCAGCAGAAAACCGTCGTCGTGCCGGAAGACGTGCCGATCGTGACGCTGGATCCGGGCGATTTGAGCCTGCTGAAGCCGGGCGTGCACATCGTGCTGTTCTCCGCCGTCAACGATAAGGGCGAGCGCGTCGCCACCCGCATATCCGCCGGCAAAGACGGCACCGTACCGCCGATGTAACCGGAGAAAGCCATGAAAACCAACGCGTCGCGGCCGGTGCATCGCTGGCCGGTTCGAATCACTCATTGGATCAACCTGTTCGCCATGGTGTGCATGTTTATGAGCGGCTGGGAGATCTATAACGCCTCGCCGCTGTTCGATTTCCGCTTTCCGCCGCAGATGACGCTGGGCGGTTGGCTGGGCGGCGCGATTGGTTGGCATTTGGCGGTGATGTGGCTAATGGCGCTCAACGCCGCCTGCTATCTGCTGTGGAGCCTGTTCAGCGGCCATTTTCGCCGCGATCTGTTGCCGCTTCGCGTCGGCGCGCTGCGGCAGGATATCTGGCTGGCGTTGACGCTGCGCCTGCGCCACCGGCATGGCCACTACAACGCCATTCAAAAGCTGATGTATCTCGGCGTGCTGGCGCTGGGCCTATTGCTGGTGCTGTCCGGCCTGGCGATTTGGAAGCCGGTTCAGCTGCAGGGATTGGTCGCCCTGTTTGGCGGCTTCGATTTCGCGCGCTACGTGCATTTCTTCGCCATGGTCGGCATTGGCCTGTTCGTGGCGATCCACGTCTTTATGGTGATCGTCGTGCCCAAAACGCTGTGGGCGATGATAACGGGTGGCAAACATGAATGAGAAAAAGCCGCGGGCAACCGCGCCAAAACTGGAACCGGACCAAAAAAAGCAGCTGGTCAATCTGCAGCGCCGCCTGATGCTGCGCTCCGGCCTGACGCTGGGCGGCATCGCCATGCTCACCGGTTGCAACCTGCAAGACGGCGATCGGGTGGATAAGGTGCTGTGGGCCATGTCGCGCTGGAACGACCGGGTGCAGGCCTGGCTGTTCAGCGGCCAGCGGCTGGCGCAAACTTACCGGCCCGATCAGATTACCCAGCCTTTCCCCTTCAACGCGTTTTACCCGGAATACAACGTCCCCGAGATCGATCTAGCCGGCTACCGGCTAGAGGTCGCGGGGAAAGTGGAAAAAAAAGCGCCCTGGACGCTGGAACAGCTGCAGCGGCTGCCGCAGCAAAGCCAGATCACGCGTCTGATCTGCATTGAGGGCTGGAGCGCCATCGGCCAATGGGGCGGCGTGCCGCTGCGCACCTTTCTGCAGCACGTCGGGGCGGACCTGAATGCCGGTTACGTCGGCTTCAAATGCGCCGATCGCTACTACTCCAGCCTCGACATGGCCACCGCGCTGCATCCGCAGACCATTCTGGCGCTGGATTTCGGCGGCAAGGCGCTGCCGGCGGACTATGGCTACCCGCTGCGGCTACGGGTGCCCACCAAGCTGGGGTTCAAAAACGCCAAACATATCGCCGCCATCTTCGTCAGCGACGTCAATCCGGGCGGCTATTGGGAAGATCAGGGCTACAACTGGTTCAGCGGCATTTAGTTTTGCGCGGCGCTGCGCATAAGCTCCATCGGCGGCTGGAGGATCTTCTCCGCCGCAGTTAATAATCGGTTCGTCACAAAGGGGATAACTATAGGAAAAATAATAGTAAAAAGGATTTCATCATGGAGATTGATGTGAGGGAGATCAATGCGCGACCGGCCACAGAGTATAGATACCGAATAACGGTTTATAAAAATGCAGGCGCTGCTGCTGCGTATTACCTTGATTTTAAAAAAGCGACGTTAAGGATGCGTCAATGGCTTATTGGGGCTTATCCCACCTCGGAAATATTGGACAATGCGTATGCCATTGAACTGTATGATGTAAAAGCATTGGAAGTCCGCGCCGAAGTAGCCAGATCCTTATTTGATACCTATACCAGGATGGCGTACAGCCGATATGAACGAGAACAACTCTTCATTAATGGCATTGATCTGGCGATCGTCACCTTTGTTGCGCAATACCAAGCGAGATTGGTTTTCAGCGTACCGCTCAGGCCGGCATTAGCCAGAATTTATGACTCGCTCTTGAAAAAACACGCGCGTCGCGTACATTATTTGTACAACCAGGAGCTTATTGAGGACGGATTATATGTCATCGAAATCCCGCCTGTTAACGGCAGAATCCCACCCAACCCCTATGAGCATGAAGGAACGGCACCAAAAAGAGATGCAAGCTTTCCACGAAGAATGGGCGGAACAAAGGCGCCGCGAATGGCGTGAACGCGGCGGCATTGAAGCAAGTGAACCGCCCGCACGTGGCATCGATACCGAACTTTCATCCTGACTCCGGTTCGTTCTTACTCTTCTTCCCCTGCCGTCAGCAACGCAAGCCCAGCTTGCTCGATTGCCTCCCGCGCGGCGGCGGGCAGCCCCTCGTCGGTAATGACGGCGTCAAAGGCGGCGATCGGCAGCGCCAGGTAGGTCGCGATCTTGCCGTATTTCGAGGTGTCGCTGAGCAGAATGCAGCGGCGGCTGGCCTCGACGATGGCCTTCTTTACCATCACCTTGTCTTCGTTCGGCGTCGACAGGCCGCGCATGCTCCACGAAGAGGCGGAGATAAACGCCAGATCGATAAACAGACCGCGCAGCGCCTGCGCCGCCGCTTCGCCGACGCAGGAGCGGTTTTCCCGGCACACAGTGCCGCCGGTGTGGATGATTCTGCATTGGCTGTGTTCGATCAGAAAGCCGGCGATGACAAAGTCGTTGGTCACCACCGTCAAATCGTCACGTTCACCGATCTGCTTCGCCAGCGCCAGCGTGGTGGTGCCGGCATCCAGATAAATACAGCTATTGGCGGGAATTTGCCGCGCCGCCAGCCGGCCGATGGCGATTTTCTGCCGGCTGAACATCCCCTCTTTGGCCTGGTGCGAAGGTTCGCTCGCCACCCGCTCGGGCGCCTGCACGCCGCCCGAGACCGACTGCACCGCGCCCTGTTCCTCCAGCTTTTGCAAATCGCGGCGGATCGTCATATGCGACACCCCCAGCCGTTCGGTCAGCTCGGCAATGCTGACGACGCCGCGTTCGGATACCAGCGCAAGAATTTGTTGATGGCGTTCTACAGGTATCACGGTTCCCTCTCGTTGCTGCGGTGATAATAATTGTGATTTTACGTCAATTTTCGTTCGCCGATAGCCCTAATTTTTCGCGGCGTGACGGCGCGCGCAGTGACGCCAGAAAAACATAAACTTATTTAAAAACATAACAATAATGTTGATGCAGGCCAGAAACCGTACGAAGAATTCGTCTCACGCATTGTTAATTATTGTGATATCGATCGCGGATAAACGGCCGTCAAGCGCTTACATTTAACACAACAAAACAAATTATCACTAAAATTAACAGGAGTGCAGTATGACACACCCAGGGAATTATGCCGTCTGCGTCATTGGGCTGGGCGCGATGGGCATGGGCGCGGCGCGTTCGTGCCTCCGCGCCGGATTGACCACCTACGGGGCGGACCTGAATCCGCAGGCGCTGGCGGCGCTGCAACAGGCCGGCGCAAAACACGCGTCTACCAGCGCGCGCGACTTCGCCGCCGAACTGGACGCCGTGCTGCTGCTGGTGGTGAACGCCGCCCAGGTGAAGCAGATCCTGTTCGGCGAACAAGGCCTGGCGCCAAAGCTCAAGCCGGGCACCGCGGTGATGGTCTCTTCGACCATTTCCGCCGATGACGCCAAACAGATCGAGCAACGGCTGCTGGACTACGGGCTGCCGATGCTGGATGCGCCGGTTTCCGGCGGAGCGGCCAAGGCGGAGGAAGGCCAGATGACGGTGATGGCCGCTGGCGCCGACGCCACCTTCGAGCGCCTGCAACCCGTGCTGGACGCCATCGCCGGCAAGGTTTACCGCATCGGCGAGGCGATCGGCCTGGGCGCGACGGTTAAAATCATCCACCAGCTGTTGGCCGGGGTGCACATCGCCGCCGGAGCGGAAGCCATGGCGCTGGCCGCCCGCGCCGGCATCCCGCTGGACGTGATGTACGACGTGGTCACCCATGCCGCCGGCAACTCCTGGATGTTCGAAAATCGCATGCGCCACGTGGTCGACGGCGACTATGCGCCCAAATCGGCGGTGGATATCTTCGTCAAGGATCTGGGGCTGGTGGCCGATACCGCCAAGGCGCTGCACTTCCCGCTGCCGCTGGCCTCCACCGCCTTCACCATGTTTACCGCCGCCAGCAACGCCGGTTACGGTAAAGAAGACGACAGTGCGGTAATCAAAATCTTTGCCGGCATCGATTTGCCGCAGAAAAAGGAGGCAATCTGATGCTGCTCGGCGTAATCGCGGATGATTTTACCGGCGCGACCGATATCGCCAGTTTTCTGGTGCAAAACGGCCTGCCGACGGTGCAGTTGAACGGCGTGCCGCAAGACGAAACGCCGGTCAGTGCGCAGGCGGCGGTCATCAGCCTGAAATCGCGCTCCTGCCCGGCAGAGCAGGCGGTCGAACTGTCGTTGCAGGCGTTGGCCTGGCTGCAAAAACAGGGCTGCCGCCAGTTCTACTTCAAATACTGCTCCACTTTCGACAGCACCGCGCAGGGCAATATCGGCCCGGTGACCGACGCCCTGCTCGCCGCGCTGGGGGAAAGTTTCACTGTGGTATCTCCGGCGTTGCCGATAAACGGCCGCACGGTCTATCAGGGCCACCTGTTCGTCGGGGAACAGCTGCTGTCCGAATCCGGCATGCGTCATCACCCGGTCACGCCGATGACCGACAGCAACCTGCTGCGCCTGATGGAATCCCAGGCCACCGGGCGCTGCGGGCTGGTGACGGCGGCGGAAATGGATCGCGGCGCCGGGGCGGTCAGCGAGAAACTGCGGCAATTGGCGCAGGAAGGCGTGCGCTACGCGGTGCTGGATACGCTCAACGAACGGCATCTGCTCAGCCAGGGCGAAGCGTTGAAAACGATGAAGCTGGTGACAGGCGGTTCGGGCCTGGCGATCGGCCTGGCGCGGCAGTGGGCGCAGAACGGCGAGCGTTCGGCAGAGGCGGCCGGCGCGCCGCAGGGCGAGAAAGCGGCGGTGCTGTCCGGTTCTTGCTCCGTCATGACTAACCGGCAGGTGGCGCACTACCGCGAACGCGCGGCGGCGCAGGCCATCGATATCGGCCGCTGTCTCGATCCGCAGGCGCGCGCCGCCTACGCCGCCGAGCTGGCGCATTGGGCGCAGCGTCACGCCGGGGAGGCGCTTGCCCCGCTGATCTACGCCACCGCAGCGCCGGAAGCGCTGCAGCAAACGCAACGGCAGTACGGTAGCGCCGCCAGCGAGGCGGTGGAGGCGTTGTTCGCCGAGCTGGTAGTGCAACTGCGCCAGTTGGGATTCAGCCGCTTTATCGTCGCCGGCGGCGAAACCTCCGGCGTGGTCACGCAGGCGCTGGGCATTCGCGGCTTCCATATCGGCCCCAGCATTTCCCCCGGCGTTCCCTGGGTGCGCGCCAGCGATCGGGCCATTTCCCTGGCATTGAAATCAGGCAATTTTGGCGATGAAGCCTTCTTCGCGCGCGCGCAAACGGAGTTTCCAGTATGACCACGACCATCGAACAGCAGGCACGAGAAGAGATGGTGCGCCTGGGCGCCTCGTTTTTCCAACGCGGTTACGCCACCGGCTCAGCCGGCAACCTCTCGCTGTTGCTGCCGGACGGCGCGCTGCTGGCGACGCCGACCGGCTCCTGTCTCGGCGAGCTGCAGGCCGACCGCCTGTCTAAAGTGAGCCTGAACGGCGACTGGCTGTCCGGCGACAAGCCGTCGAAAGAGATCAGCTTTCACCGCGCGCTGTATCTGAACAACCCGGAATGCAAAGCGGTGGTGCACCTGCATTGCACCTACCTCACGGCGCTCTCTTGCCTGCAGGGGCTGGACGTCGACAACGCCATCAAACCGTTCACCCCCTATGTGGTGATGCGCGTCGGCAAGGTGCCGGTGGTGCCCTACTATCGCCCCGGCGACGAAAGGCTGGCGCAGGATCTGGCCCGCCTGGCGCCCACCCACCGCGCCTTTTTGCTGGCCAACCACGGGCCGGTGGTGACGGGTAAAGACCTGCGAGCGGCGGCGGACAATACCGAAGAGATGGAAGATGCGGCGCGGCTGATCTTCACCCTCGGCGATCGTCCGATCCGCTATTTGACCGATGATGAAATTGCCGAATTACGGAGCTGACCCATGCCTAAATTTGCCGCCAATTTATCGATGATGTTTAACGAAGTGCCGTTCCTCGAGCGCTTCGCCGCCGCTGCCGAACAAGGCTTCAACGCGGTGGAGTTCCTGTTCCCTTACGAGCATCCCGCCGAGCTGTTGGCGGAAAAACTGCGCGAACACGGCCTGCAACAGGTGCTGTTCAACACCGCGCCCGGCGATGTCGCCGCCGGCGAATGGGGGCTGGCGGCGCTGCCGGGCCGCGAGCAGGATGCGCGCGCCGATATCGATCGCGCGCTGGCCTACGCCATCGCCCTCGCCTGCCCCTGCGTGCACCTGATGGCCGGCGTGGTGCCCGCGGGCGCGGACCGGCAGCGTTATCTCGACACCTTTATCGCCAATGCGCGCTATGCCGCCGACGCCTTCGCCCCGCACGGCGTCAAGGTGCTGATCGAAGCGCTCAGCCCACCGGTCAAGCCCGACTACCTGTTCGCCAGTCAATATCAGGCGGCGGAGGCGGTGGCGGCTATCGAGAGACCGAACGTGTTCATTCAGTTCGACTTTTTCCACGCGCAGTTAGTAGATGGCAATATCAGCGGGTTGCTGGAAACGCTGGCCGGGCGCTACGCGCATATCCAGATAGCCTCGGTGCCGGATCGCCATGAGCCGGATGACGGCGAACTGAATTACCCGTGGCTGTTCGACAGGCTGGATGCGCTCGGTTATCAAGGCTGGGTAGGTTGCGAATACCGGCCGCGCGGCGACACCGCCGCCGGGCTCGGCTGGCTGAAACCTTACCGCTAACGCCGTCGCCGACACCAGGAAATCGATTTTATAACAATGAAACGCACCCGTATCGCCACGCGGCGATCGCGGTGCCCAACGCTTACCCAACGAAAGGCTTTTTTCATGTCTACCTCTCTGCTGTTGCTGATTGCCGTTCTCGGCGTGGTGCTGCTGTTATTGATGGTCATCAAGGCGAAGGTGCAACCCTTTGTCGCGCTGTTGGTGGTCAGTCTGCTAGTGGCGTTGGCCAGCGGCATTCCGACCGGTGAAGTGATGAAAGTGATGACCGCCGGGATGGGCGGCGTGCTCGGCTCGGTGACCATCATCATCGGCCTGGGGGCGATGCTTGGCCGCATGATCGAACACTCGGGCGGCGCCGAGTCGCTGGCGCAGCGCTTCAGCCAGGGGCTGGGGCCGAAACGCACCGTCGCTGCGCTGACCCTCGCCGCGTTTATCCTCGGCATTCCGGTGTTCTTCGACGTCGGCTTTATCATTCTGGCGCCGATTATCTACGGCTTCGCCAAGGTCGCCAAAGTGTCGCCGCTGAAGTTCGGCCTGCCGATGGCCGGCGTGATGTTGACGGTCCACGTCGCGCTGCCGCCGCACCCCGGCCCGGTGGCCGCCGCCGGTTTGCTCAACGCCGACATCGGTTGGCTGACCATCATCGGCCTCGCGATCTGTATTCCGGTCGGCGCGATCGGCTATTTCGCCGCCAACTACCTCAACCGCAAAACCTATCCGTTATCGATAGAGGTGCTGGAACAGCTGCAGCTGGCGGCGCCGGAACCGCGTCCGGAAGGGCAAGCGCCGCTCAGCGATCGCATCAACCCGCCCGGCGCCGGGCTGGTGGCGGCGCTGATCGTCATCCCGATCGCCATCATCATGCTCGGCACCGTCTCCGCCACGCTGTTGCCTGCCGGCTCGGCGCTGCGCGATACGCTGTCGCTGCTGGGCTCGCCAGCGGTGGCGCTGATGATCGCCCTGCTGCTGGCCTTCTATTTCCTGGCGCTGCGCCGCGGCTGGAGCCTGCAACACGCCAGCGACGTGATGGGCGCTGCGCTGCCGACCGCCGCGGTGGTGATCCTGGTGACCGGCGCGGGCGGCGTGTTCGGCAAGGTGCTGGTGGAATCCGGCGTCGGCAAGGCGCTGGCGGAGGTGCTGACGGCCATCGGCCTGCCGCTGGTGCCCGCCGCCTTTATCATTTCGCTGGCGCTGCGCGCTTCGCAGGGATCCGCCACCGTGGCGATCCTGACCACCGGCGGCCTGTTGTCGGAGGCGGTCAGCGGCTTGAATCAGCTGCAGCTGGTGCTGGTGACGCTGGCGACCTGTTTCGGCGGGCTGGGGCTTTCCCACGTCAACGACTCCGGTTTTTGGATCGTCACGCGCTATCTGGGGCTGTCGGTGGCCGACGGCCTGAAAACCTGGACGGTGCTGACCACCCTGCTCGGCCTGAGCGGCTTTCTGTTCACCTGGCTGTTGTGGCTGGCGGTGTGATTTCTCTGGCATACTGAACGCCGTTGTTTTTCATCGCCTTTCACCCTGTGCAGGAGCAGCAACATGACCGTAATCAACACCGCGCCAACGCTTGTCACCGAACGCCTGCGGCTGGACGCGCACAGGCTGGACGACTTCGAGTCGCTGGCCGCCTTGTGGGCCGATCCGCTGGTGGTACGCTATATCGGCGGCACGCCGCGCGACCGGGAAGACTCCTGGGGGCGCCTGATGCGCTACGCCGGCCACTGGGCGCTGTTGGGGTATGGAAATTGGGCGGTGCGTGACAAACAGAACGGCGAGTACCTCGGCAGCATCGGCTTCTTCGACGGCCTGCGCGATATCACCCCGGCGCTCGACGCGCCGGAGATGGGCTGGACGCTGGTGAGTTCGGCGCACGGCAAAGGCTACGCCACCGAGGCACTGCGGGCGGCGCTGGCCTGGGGTAAAACGCACCTGCCGGGGGAGAAAACCGTCTGCATCATCTCGCCGGAAAACCAGGCTTCGCTGGCGCTGGCGAAAAAAGTCGGCTTTAGCGAAAGCCGCCGCAGCGAGTATCACCAGAGCCCGATCGTCGTGATGCATTGCCCGCTCTAAAACCTAACCGCGTTGCATCGCCAACGCCGTCTGAACAAAGTTGTCCCGCAGCGCGTCGGCGCGCTGCGGGTCCCAGGCGATACCGACCTGCCACTCCGTTTCCTCGCCGCTCAGCGGTAAAATATCGATGCCGGCCGGCGCGATATGCGTGATGCTGTGCGGCAGCAGCGCAACGCCGACGCCGGCGGCGACCAGCGCCAACAGCGTCTGAATATCGCCGGCCTGCTGCACCACGTTAGGCGTCAAGCGGTGAGCGGCGATAAACCGCAGCGACTGATCGCTCAGCCCGCGCCCGCGCTTCGGAGTCAACTGCAACAGCGGCAGCTGATTGAAACGCGCCATCAGATCGTCGGCGCGCAGCGCCAGCGCGCCCGGCGCGGCCAGCACCAACCGGTCACTCAGCATTGCCACGCCGCACAGCGGCGTATTGACCGGCAAACGCACGAACCCCGCCTGCAACTCCCCCTGTAACAGCAACTGATACTGCCGCTCCGACGGGATGTCCTCCAGGCCGATCGCCACCTCGGGAAACCGTTGGCGAAAAGCCGCCACCAGCTGCGGCGCCAGATGAAAGCTGGAGAGGCCAAATCCCAGCGCCAGCAGCCCCGCTTCCCCGAGCGCCACCCGCCGGGCGCGCCGCTGAAACTGCAGGTACTGTTCCACCAGCGCCTGCGCCTCCGGGTAGAGCCGCTGCCCGCCGGCGGTGAGCACCGCGCCCTGTCGGCCACGCTCGAACAATCGAACGCCGAGCTGGGTTTCCAGCGCCTGAATCTGCTTGCTCAGCGCCGGCTGGCTGATGCACAGCCGGCTCGCCGCCTGTCGATAGTTGCCCTGCTCGGCCAGCGCCACCAAGGCGCGCAGTTGTTTTATGTCCATTCCATCAGGTTATCAAATAGGGAATTTAATTGATTATACAGTAATCAATCCACCTGCTGTAATCAACGCAGACCCTAACCGGAGAGACACCATGACCATCTCATTGCGCGCCGCCACGGTGCAGTTCCAGCATCGCGCCAGCGATAAGAATTACAACCTGTCGATCATTGAGCGCTTTATCGCTCAGGCGGCCGAGCAGCAGGTACAGCTGCTGGCCTTCCCGGAAATGTGCATCACCGGCTATTGGCACGTGCGCCATCTGTCCGACGCCGAAGTGCGGGCGCTGGCGGAACCGATCGCCGCCAGCCCTTCGCTGGCGCGTATTCGCCCGCTGGCGGAGCGTTACAACATGGCGATCGGCGTCGGGCTGATCGAGCTGGGCGACGACGGCCGTTGCTACAACGCCTACGCCGTATGCCTGCCGGACGGCGCGCTGCATGTGCACCGTAAACTGCACGCCTTCGAACACCCGGCTATCGCCAGCGGCGATCGCTATACCGTATTCGACACCCCCTGGGGCGTGCGCGTGGGCGTATTGATCTGCTGGGACAACAATCTGGTGGAGAATGTGCGCGCAACGGCGCTGCTGGGCGCGGAGGTGTTGATGGCCCCGCACCAGACCGGCGGCACCCATTCGCGCAGCCCGCACGGCATGAAGCCGATCCCACAGGCGCTGTGGCAGCGGCGGGCGGAAGATCCGCAGGCGATAGAAGCCGCCTTTCGCGGCGAACACGGCCGCGGCTGGCTGATGCGCTGGCTGCCCTCGCGCGCTCACGACAACGGGCTGTTTTTGCTGTTCAGCAACGGCGTGGGCCGCGATGACGATGAGGTACGCACCGGCAATGCGATGATCCTCGATCCCTACGGCCGCATCGTGGCGGAGACCTGGGCGGCGGAAGACCGGATGGTCAGCGCCGATCTCGATCTGACGCTGATCCCGCTCAGCACCGGCCGCCGCTGGATTTACGGACGCCGCCCCGAGCTGTACGGTTTACTGACCGAACCGCAAGGCTATGAGCGCGATGCCCGCAGCGCACGCTTTTCGACGCAGCCGACGGGGCGCGGCGGCCAATGACAGATAAAAAAAATCCGCCCGAAGGCGGATTTTTTATCCGCGCGGCAACCTGTGCCGCGCATTCACGCCCGCAGGCATGAAGAAATCTTAGAAGCGGTAGCCTACGCCAACGTTCCAGCTGCCAACGTCCACGCTGCGGATGCGGCTCTGCTCGTAGCCAACGTCCAGGGCAACGTTTTCGATTGGGTTGAACTGCAGACCGGCACCGTAGGTGAAGCCGTAGTCGCTGTTGCCACCTTTGTTACCACCAGCCTGGGCGTTGTCGATGTTTTTGCCGTAGCCAACACCGATCACACCGTAGATGCTCGCCCAGTCGTTGAAGCGGTAAGCTGGACCTGCGGTGATGGAATCGTACTGAGATTTCTTGTAGAAACCGTTTTCAGAACGATTTTTTTCCAGGTGGGTGAAGGAGCCGATCACACCCAGTGGGTTGTTGTCGAACTCGTAACGGTATTTCAGGTTGAAACCGTCGGCCTTGTTAGCAACGCCTTGGAGATCACCCTGCGCATAGCCAGCGGATACGGTGCTCTGACCAGCGAATGCGGTACCTGCGCTAACTGCTAATACGCAAGCTGCTACTGCGGAAAGACATGCAATTTTTTTCATAACCACCTCAAACGCGTTTTATTATTAAGTACATCCATTTGTTCATGCTTTGAAAATATAACAAAAATTAGCGTGAAACTCTGCCTTGAAATGAGTGTCTAAAGCTTTATATCGTGTAACAGAAGATTTCAAGAACAGTGTATCTGCTTCTTTTCGCTCTATTTTCGGCCGTATTCTACGGCTTTCTGTGACAAAAATCACCAATTTAATATCCAGATAATTCTTAAGAAAAAGCGCACTTTTTGACCAAATCCGCCACATCTCATCCGAGGATCGGCGGATTTCACCGCGATGCGCGCTTTTCTCAGACAGATTTTCGCCATTTCATTTACACTGCTCGCATCCCCGTTTCGACCGTTTTCTCAAGGCTGAGGAACGGCGCAAAAAAGGCTCGTTAAGGATGTCGTTATCTACTTCCGGCAGAGCGCCCTCCGCGCTGCTGCCCATCTGTCTGTTAATCATCGCCATGGTGTCTATCCAGAGCGGCGCCTCGTTGGCCAAAAGCCTGTTCCCGATCGTGGGCGCCGAAGGCATTACGACGCTGCGCCTTTTCATCGGCACCCTGATTCTGTTCATTATCTTCCGCCCGTGGCGTATGCGCATCGTCGCCGGCAGCCGCTTGCCGCTGCTGATTTACGGCCTGTCGCTCGGCGCGATGAACTACCTGTTCTACCTGTCGCTGCGCACCGTGCCGCTCGGCATCGCCGTGGCGCTGGAGTTTACCGGCCCGTTGGCGGTGGCCATGTTCTCGTCGCGCCGGCCGATCGACTTTCTTTGGGTGGCGCTGGCGATCGCCGGGTTATGGTTCCTGTTGCCGCTCGGCCACGGCGTGGGCGGGATCGATCCGTTCGGTACCGCCTGTGCGCTCGGCGCCGGCGCCTGCTGGGCGGTCTATATCATCTTCGGCCAGAAGGCCGGCGGCGATCACGGCCCCGGTACGGTGGCGCTCGGCTCCTTGATCGCCGCGCTGGTGTTCTGCCCGATCGGCGCCTGGCAAACCGGCAGCGTGCTGTTCAACCTCGATATTCTGCCGGTGGCGCTGGCGGTGGCGATCCTCTCCACCGCGCTGCCATATTCGCTGGAGATCATCGCGCTGCCCAAAATTCCGGCGCGCACCTTCGGCACCTTAATGAGCCTCGAACCGGCGATGGCGGCGCTGTCCGGCATGCTGTTCCTCGGCGAACACCTGAGCGGCGTGCAATGGCTGGCGCTGGCGGCGATTATCGCCGCCTCCATGGGCTCCGCCCTGACCATTCGCCCCAAGCCGCGCCTCGAAAGCCTTTCCTGATCGCCTGACTCGCCTGCCGACCGCAACGTCGGAATGCAGGCGGGTTAACTGTTTTCCTCGTGACAAATCGGCATACTTCCCCTTAGCCTGTATCGCAGGCTCTTTGGACTTTCGCTCACATGGAGAATAACAGTGATTCACAACAGCCTGTTCAACCCCCGCTTCGGCCGCGGACTCGCGCCGGCGCTGGTTTCAACCCTGACCGAGTTACGCCGATGCGACCTGCCCGAACTGGCGCTGGGCCATCACCCGATTGACGGCGACAACATCTTTATGGACGTGATGACGCTGACCACCGTACCGGCGGCGGAAAAGCGCGCCGAAATGCATCAGGAGTACATCGCGCTGCATCTGCTGATCAGCGGCGAAGAACGCATCGAATACGGCCTGGCGGGCGACTGGCACCGCGAACATCCCCACGCGGAAAATAGCGACCTTCTGCTGCTGGACATCAAACGCCACCCGCAAACGCTGCACATGACGCACGGCATGTTCGCGATCTTTTTCCAGATGGAAGCGCACAAAACCGGCTGCCTGTGGCAGCGGCCGCAGCACATCAAGAAAGCGGTGGTGAGGATCCATCACCGCCTGTTGCTGTGAACCTGCGGCAGCGTCCGTAGAAAATCGGCGGCCTGGCGGGGAGAGCGCAAGCGCTTGAAACGGCGCCCTGCATCGGTACGGGCCATCTCCGCCAGGTATTTTCGCCGGTTCTTCGAGTAAGTGCGGATCGTCCACAGCACGATCGACTCGCGGCTGAAGAAAGAACGGCGGAAACTTTCCCGATTGCCGGTGCCCGGCCACAGCTCGCGTTTGCTGGCCGCGCGCCGGCACGCGCGGCGCACGGCCTGCCACAGCGTGCGGCAGAAGCCGTAGTCCAGCCACAGGATATAGTCGACCTCGCGCCACTTGATCGGCTGCGTGCGGCTGTAGTTGCCGTCCAGCACCCAGCCCCCTCCCGCTTCGGCCAGCGTCTGCTCAAGCCGCGCCAGAAACGCGTCATCGGGCGTCCCCTGCCACTCGGGCCGCCAATAGAGCCTGTCCATCTCGATATAGGGAACGTCAAGACGTTCCGCCAGTTGACGCGCCAGGGTGCTTTTACCGCTGCCGCTGGTGCCGACGACGTTAATTTTCATCATTCGCCAATAAAGACCGGGGTTAATTCCCTTACTTTATCCGCATCAATTACGGCTATCAATCTGAATAGGCTTGAAATTAACATCCCGATAACAAAGCAGATATTTAGCCGAACCCGCATGCCGGCAGAAAATAAAATAACAGGGGTAAATCTTCACTGACATAAATAATACCTTAAATTGAAATAATAATAACTTTCATAAAGTTACACAAAAACAAAAAACAAATAAAAATAGTGCCATTCGGCCATTCCTATTTGTGCAATAGCCATTTTCGTGCGGCAAAAATAAATACCCCTGCTATAATTGATCCCGTAACGAAATAGGACAACGACTAATCAAGAGGATATCTGATATGAGTACCGCTAAACTGGTGAAAACGAAATCTTCTGATCTGCTGTATACCCGTAACGATCTGGACGAAAAAGTCAAACTGGCCGCCATCAAGGCGCTGAACCATCAGGTCGTGCAATTCATCGATCTTTCGTTGATCACCAAGCAGGCGCACTGGAACATGCGCGGCGCAAACTTCATCGCGGTCCATGAAATGCTGGACGGCTTCCGCACCGCCATCATCGAGCATCAGGACACCTTCGCCGAACGCGTGGTGCAACTGGGCGGCGTGGCGCTGGGCACCGTACAGGTGGTTAACGATCGCACGCCGCTGAAAAGCTATCCGACCAATATCCACAGCGTGCAAGAGCACCTGAAAGCGCTGGCCGATCGCTACGGCGCGGTCGCGAATGACATCCGTAAAGCCATTACCGAAGTGGAAGACGAAGATACCGCCGACATGTTCACCGCCGCCTCGCGCGATCTGGACAAGTTCCTGTGGTTCATCGAATCCAACATCGAATAACGCTAAAAAGTTGCAGAGCGCCCGTCGTTCCGGGCAGAACAGGCTGGGCTTCGCCCGGCCTGTTTTCTTTTGCGCGGCCGTTGCATTGTACAAAAAACGGCCCATATTAAACGGTAAGGTTCCTTTGTCAGGAGGTAACGATGGCCAGCGGCTGGGCGGCGGACGGCGCCGTACAAGATCAGATTGATTCCACCGTCGACGATGCGGTGCAGCGCGCGCGTGAAGCGCTCGGGCACGGCGAGAGCGAGCGCTATTGCCAGGAATGTGGAGAGCCGATCCCCGAGGCGCGCCGCAAGGCGTTAACCGGCGTGCGTTTTTGCCTCGCCTGCCAGACCGAACAAGACAAAAAACACGCGGCCGCCAGCCTGTATAACCGGCGCGGCAGCAAAGACAGCCAGTTGCGCTAGCATTATCTGCCCCCCTTTTCGCCGCACGCGGCTCCGATTGCACCGTCAGTGCATCATGAAAGTTAGAGTTAGTTATCAATATTGAAGCAAAAACGTTAAAGAACGGTTGTTTCACAGCCAAAGTTTGGTTAATGATAGCCCCGTGCACCAAGATAATTCTTACGCACCATTTTGGTGCCTCACCTTGGTGCGCAACCATAACAATTCGCCTTTACGGCACAACATCACGCAATAACTCTTTGTTTTTATAGTAGTTGAAAACATGGCACGATTTTTTCATGGCACCAACTGCAATATAAAAAATGGGTAATCCGCAACCTGTACAGGAATTCCTCTCATGAAGTCGATTTTTAAAGTCTCCCTGGCCGCACTCTCTCTGGCCTTTGCCGTAAGTTCCCACGCAGCAGACAAACTGGTGGTCGCCACCGACACCGCTTTCGTTCCTTTTGAGTTCAAACAAGGCGACAAATACGTCGGCTTCGACATCGACCTGTGGGCCGCCGTCGCCAAAGAACTGAAGCTGGACTACACCCTGAAGCCAATGGACTTCGGCGGCATCATTCCGGCGCTGCAGACCAAAAACGTCGATCTGGCGCTGGCCGGCATCACCATCACCGATGAGCGCAAGAAAGCCATCGACTTCTCCGACGGCTACTACAAGAGCGGCCTGCTGGTGATGGTCAACGCCGACAACAACAGCGTGAAAAGCATCGACGATCTGAACGGCAAAGTGGTGGCGGTGAAGAGCGGCACCGGCTCGGTGGATTACGCCAAGCAGCACATCAAAACCAAGGATCTGCGTCAGTTCCCTAACATTGACAACGCCTACATGGAGCTGGGCACCAAGCGCGCCGATGCGGTGCTGCACGACACGCCAAACATCCTGTACTTCATCAAGACGGCCGGCGCCGGCAAGTTCAAAACCGTGGGCGATTCGCTGGAAGCACAGCAGTATGGCATCGCCTTCCCTAAAGGCAGCGACGAGCTGCGCGAGAAGGTGAACGGCGCGCTGAAGACCCTGCGTGAGAACGGCACCTATAACGAGATCTACAAGAAGTGGTTCGGCACCGAACCTAAGTAAGCTGTGAATTTGGCAAGCTATTAACTTAAGCACAGGGGGCGCTTACCCCCTGCGCTTCGTTGTATCTGATACCCACGTTCGGGATCACCGGGAGAAATATCATGCAGTTCGACTGGAGCGCCATCTGGCCCGCCATTCCTATCTTGTTAGAGGGCGCCAAAATGACCCTGTGGATTTCGGTCCTCGGTCTGATTGGCGGCCTGATCATCGGCCTCGTCGCCGGCTTTGCCCGCACCTACGGCGGTTGGATCGCCAACCACATCGCGTTGGTGTTTATCGAAGTGATCCGCGGCACGCCGATCGTGGTGCAGGTGATGTTCATCTACTTCGCCCTGCCGATGGCGTTCACCGATTTGCGCATCGATCCGTTCACCGCGGCGGTGGTGACCATCATGATCAACTCCGGCGCCTACATTGCGGAAATCACCCGCGGCGCGGTGCTGTCGATTCATAACGGTTTCCGCGAGGCCGGCCTGGCGCTCGGCCTGTCGCGCCGCGAAACCATCCGCTACGTCATTATGCCGCTGGCGCTGCGCCGCATGCTGCCGCCGCTGGGCAACCAGTGGATCATCAGCATCAAAGACACCTCGCTGTTCATCGTGATCGGCGTGGCGGAGCTGACCCGTCAGGGTCAGGAAATTATTGCCGGTAACTTCCGCGCGCTGGAAATCTGGAGCGCCGTGGCGGTTATCTATCTGATTATTACCCTGGTGCTGAGCTTCGTGCTGCGTCGTCTGGAAAGAAGGATGAAAATCCTGTGATTGAATTTAAAAACGTCTCCAAGCATTTTGGCCAAACCCAGGTGCTGCATAACATCGATTTGAAGATCGACAAAGGCGAAGTGGTGGTGATCATCGGGCCGTCCGGCTCCGGCAAATCCACCCTGCTGCGCTGCATCAACAAGCTGGAAGAGGTCACCAGCGGCGATCTGATCGTCGACGGCCTGAAAGCCAACGATCCGAAAGTGGACGATCGGTTGATCCGCCAGGAAGCCGGCATGGTGTTCCAGCAGTTCTACCTGTTCCCGCACCTGACGGCGCTGGAAAACGTCGCCTTCGGCCCGATCCGCGTGCGCGGCGCGAAGAAGTCCGATGCGGAAAAACTGGCGCGCGAGCTGCTGGCCAAGGTCGGTCTGGCGGAGCGTGCCCACCACTATCCGTCCGAACTGTCGGGCGGGCAGCAGCAGCGCGTGGCGATTGCGCGCGCGCTGGCGGTGAAGCCGAAAATGATGCTGTTCGACGAGCCGACCTCCGCGCTCGATCCGGAATTGCGCCACGAAGTGCTGAAGGTGATGCAGGATCTGGCCGAGGAAGGCATGACGATGGTCATCGTCACCCATGAAGTCGGCTTTGCCGAAAAAGTGGCGTCGCGCCTGATCTTTATCGATAAGGGCCGGATTGCCGAAGACGGCAACCCGCACGACCTGATCAACCATCCGCCAAGCCCGCGTCTGCAGGAGTTCCTGCAGCACGTGTCCTGATCCTGGCGGTTTCACGGCGGGCGCGCCACGCGCCCGCCGCTTTCATTCCGCACGCGTTCCCACGCCACATCGCGCCACCTTTCCTACTATATTCATTGTTTTTCATCGTATTGCTCTGACATCCGCCGATCACAGAACGCCAAAGAGAGGAACAATGCCGCCAAACGCAGACTCCCGACGAGGTTCTCATCTGCGAGAACACCTGCTTTTCCTGCTGCTGTTGCTGACCCTGAACGTCTTCGCGCCACCGGCGCTGGCGCAAAACGCGCCGCCCGCGCCCGCCGACAAGAGCGAGCAGCAGAAGGCCGCCTACGCCGCGCTGGCCGATCTGCTGCAAGACGACAAAGCGCGCGCGGCACTCATCAACCACCTGAAACAGGCCGCCAGCGACGCCCCCGCCGCCGCCCCAACAACGCCGGAGGAATCAACGCCGGCCACGCTGAGCGACAGCCTGAACTCGCTGGCGCAGGAAGGCATCGGCACCTTTAACCAGAAGCTCGGCGCGCTGCAAAAACTGATCGACTCCGGCCCGAAGCGCGTTTTCAATCCCGCCGGCTTTTTCCGCGCGCTGGGTTACTTTCTGCTGACGGTGGCGGTCACCTTTGCGCTGTTCCACCTGATCCGGCGGCTGATCGCGCCGCTGTACAAACGCATGGGCAGCTGGGGGCACAACGCGCGGCTACAGCGCGGCCCGTGGTATAAGCGCCCCGCCGCCATTCTCGGCGCTTTCGCCGTCGATCTGCTGGTGCTGCTGCTGGCGCTGGCGGCGGGCAACCTGTTCGCCCGCCACGTCCACGCCGACAGCGCCACCATTCTGCGGCTGCAGACCCTGTTTCTCAGCGCCTTCGCGGTGATTGAGTTTTTCAAAGCGGTGCTGCGGCTGATTTTCGCCCCCAACTTCGACTACCTGCGCCCCTTCCCCTTCAGCGACCAGAGCGCGCGCTACTGGAACACGCGCCTCGCCTGGCTCAGCGGCCTGATCGGCTACGGCCTGATGGTGGTGGTGCCGGTGGTGGCGGTACAAATAAGCTACCCGGCCGCCGCCGCCGTCAACCTGGTGGTGATGCTGGCGCTGACGCTGTACGCCATCTGGCTGATCCTGCACAACCGCAAGCCGATACAGCAACAGATCAACCTGCTGGCCGAACGGTCGATGGCGTTTTTCAGCGCGATCCTGCGCGGCCTGGGGCATATCTGGCATCTGCTGGCGATCGCCTATTTTCTGGTGTTGTTCGTGCTGTCCCAGTTCGACATCGGCAACAGCCTGCGCTTTATGATGAGCGCCACGGTGAAAAGCCTGCTGGTGGTCGGCGTCGGCGCTCTGCTGTCCGGCATGCTGACCCGCTGGATTTTCCGCCGCATTTCGCTGCCGACCGACGTTAATCTGCGCTATCCGATGCTCGAGCGGCGCATCAACTCCTACATCCCCAACGGGCTGAAGATACTGCGGGTGATGGTGGTGCTGGCAGTGACGCTGTTCCTGCTCGATGCCTGGCACCTGATCAACCTGTACCAGTGGGCGGGCAGCGAAAATGGCCAGCGAACGCTCGGCGGGCTGGTGCATATCCTGCTGATCCTGCTGATCGCCGTCTTCAGTTGGACGCTGATGGCCAGCATCATCGAGCACCGCCTGGCGCTGGAACTGAGCAACGGCGTGCGGCCGAGCGCACGCGAACGCACGCTGCTGACGCTGTTTCGCAACGTGCTGGCCATCGTTATCAGCACCATTACCGTGATGATCGTGCTGTCGCAGGTGGGCCTGAACATCGCGCCGCTGCTGGCGGGCGCCGGCGCGCTGGGGCTGGCCATCAGCTTCGGCGCCCAGACGCTGGTGAAAGACGTGATCACCGGCGTGTTCATCCAGTTCGAAAACGGCATGAACACCGGCGAATACGTCACCGTCAGCGGCATCACCGGCACCGTGGAGCGCATGACCATCCGCTCGATCGGCCTGCGCGACGACTACGGCGTCTACCACATCGTGCCGTACTCCTCGATCACCACGCTGGCCAACTATGCGCGTGAATTCGGAGTGTATCGCGCCAACTACACCGTCAGCCGCGACGAGGACATCGATCGGGTCAATGAGGTGCTGCATCAGGCCGTCGCGGCGCTGAAGCAGGATGAACAGGTGAAGCATTTCCTGATTGGCGAGCCGGTCTTCAACGGCGTGGTCGCGCTGGGCGACCGCTCGTTCACCACCCGCGTGACGGTGCGCACGCAGGCGCTGAAACAGTGGGTGGTCCAGTACGCCCTCGATCGGCTGGTGAAAATCCATTTCGATCGGGCCGGCATCGGCATGCCGCAGCAGGCGATGCAGATCTCCCGCGCGCCGCAGCCGCACGAAGAACAGGCACCGCCCGCGGCTCCTGGCAGTTAGCGCCCGTGCCCGCAGGGCTGAGCGGCCAGGAAGGCCGCCACGTCCTGTCGGTAGGCGTCGTATTGCACCGAGCGCGGCGCAAACAGGCCCACCACGTTGATCAGCCACGGATGGCGGGCGAACAGCGGTTTGACCATCACGTGGTCAGCTTCGTCGATGCGCGTTACCGTCAGCAGCGAGGCCGGGATCGTTTGCCGATACACGCGCTCGGTTTCGTCCGCGTCCACGTTGACGTCGCGCCCGCCCAGGATCAGGTGCACCGGCGTGTTGAAATTCCGCAATCCCGCCGTCGCGTCGCTGGCCATGTTGGCGCGAATAAAGCGCCAGCGGTCGGCGCTCAATGCGGCGACGCCATACTCGCGGCGGTACTGCGTGTAGCCGTCCGGCTGTTCGAGCAGCGTCTGAATGTGGCGCCAATGCGCCTCGCGCGCCTGGATTTGTGCTTCATCATCCCCCGCGGCCGCCATCGCCGCCCGGGTGTTATAGCGCCCCTGCCGCAGCCAGTTGATCGCCGGCGCCAGCACCAGCGTGAAGGCGATGTCGGGGCGCAAACGCGCCACCTCCGGCATCACCCATCCCGCCTGGCTGGTGCCCCACAGCCCCACGCAGCGCGCATCAAAGCGCCCGTCCCGCCGGGCCCAGTCGATGATATCGGCGGTTTCCCGCGCGCGATCCGTCATGGTCTGATGCAGCCAGTTGCCGCCGGAGCCGCCAACGCCCGGCTTATCGAAGGATAAAACCGCGTAGCCCTGCTGCGCCATCGCCTCCCAAATGCCGTAATAGCCTTCGTCGCGGCTGGCGTTGGCCGGCCCATCGCCGTGCACGAACACCACGACGCCGGGCTTGACCGGCGCATGCTGCGGCAACACCAGCGTGCCTGTCAGCCGGTTGCCGCCGGCGGTCACCGTGACCGGTTCGGTGACGAAGCGAAAGTCGTTGACGAAAATGACCCACCCGAGCGCCAGCAGGAGCAGCGCCACGCAGCACAGTCCTATTTTGCGCACGTCGCCTCCCCGCAGCGTCTCTCCATCAACACCCAGTCGGCCTGACCGAACAGCAATCCTAACGAAGCGTAATGCTCTTCGCGCCGCACCTGAAAACCGCAGCGCCGGTACAGGCGCAGCGCATCCACGTTGCGCCGGCTGACGTGCAGGCTCAGACGCCGGCCCGCGCCTTGTTCGGCAGCGTAGTCGTTCATCAACTGCAGCAGACGCTTGCCCACCCCTATACCACGCTGACTCTCGGCCACCGCCAGGTAGGAGAGATACAGTTCATCGGCCGCCGGGGTGTGCTGCAACACCGCCATTTGCAGATACATGCGCCAAACGTTCAGCCAGCCATAGCGGCGGCACAGCCGCCAAATCGGCAAGGTGCACGGACGCCGCCCGGCGTTATTCTCGCCAGGGGCCACATTGAGGGCAAAGGCCGCCACCACCTGTTCATCCTGCTTCATCACGAAGCTGCGCTCCCGGCTGCCGCTTTGCTTCCAACGCCACAGCCGATAGAACAGACGCCACTGAAGGCGGGCGCTCAGACGGCGCGCGCGCTGAAACTTGTCGCAGAACGCGGCGTAGATCAGCGCCGCCGTTTGCCGGCGGTCAGCATCGCGGTACGGCTCAATGTGCAGCATATCCACCTCGACTAGGGATGCCGGTAGAGCAGCTGTTCCAACAGCCGCACCGGCGTGGTCTCCTCCGGCGCAGACGACGCAAAGATCGCCTGCCGCCAGGCCTGACTTTCGATCACGTCCAGCACCAACTGCGCGAGCGGCAACGGCGCTATCGCCGGTGCGATCTCACCGGTTTGCTGCGCCTCGGCGATAACCGTCGCCAGCGCCTCAATCAACTGCCGCTGGTTGGCGCTGAACGGCTCGGCCAACGCCGGGTTGCGTGCCACCTCCGCCACGATCTCCGCCGACAGCTGCACATTGGCCGGTTCGGCGACAAAGGCGTGATAGCCGGTGAAAAAGGCCGACAGCGCCTGTTTCGGCCGCGTTCTGTCGGCCCGCAATCCGACGGCAAACTCGGTGAATACGCCGTTTTCCAGCAGCGCAATCTCGCCGATCAACGCCTCCTTGCCGGTAAAGTAGTTATAGAGGTTGCCGACGCTGACGCCCGCCGCCTGCGCGATATCCCGCATGCTGGTTTGGTGAAATCCCTTATGGGTAAAGCTGTGCAGCGCGGCCTCGACAATCTTTTCTCGATTTCCCATCGGCAACTCCCGAAACGGTGAAGGGGGCGCCTGGCGCCATCGCATAGATATGAATGAATGAATGAATGAACGAACGTTCGTTCGTATTTAAGAATAGCATAGCCGGTAAAATTGAACCGCGGCTCAACGGCATGCTAATCGGCGGGAAGATAAAAACGCCGCCCCCGTTTTCGGCGGGCGGCGTGATGAAAACTCAGTGCAGCGCGTCGCCCTGCTTCACCGACGTGAACGCCTGCATCAGCTTCACGACGTCGTGCATGCCGATGTTGACCTGGTTGATCACTTCCCCGGCGTCATGGGTCAGCGCCACGCCGCCGCCGGCCTGCTCTACGCAGGTTGCCATGCCGGCAATCGCCGCCGCCACGCCTTGTTGGATAGATTTGGTCATGCGTTCGATCTCGGTCGCCGCCTTGCGCGACTGTTCCGCCAGCGTGCGCACTTCGTTGGCCACCACCGCAAAACCGCGCCCGTGCTCGCCGGCGTGGGCGGCTTCGATCGAGGCGTTAATCGCCAGCAGGTTGGTTTGGGAGGCGATTTTACGAATGGCTTCGACGATGGTGCCGATCTGCTGAGAACACTTGCCCAGCTCGGTGACCACGTCCGAGGTTTCGCGCGCCGCCGCTTCGACCTGCTGCATGCCCTTCACCGCCTGCTGCACGATAATCGCGCCCTGCGCCGCCTGCCGGTCAGTATCGAGCGACAGATGATGCGCGTTGCGCACCATCTCTTCTTCATGCTGCTGCTGTTGCATCAGCCGGGTGATGTCTTGGGCAATCTTCACCACCTTCACCACCTGGCCTTCGTTGTCGAGGATCGGGTTGTAACTGGCCTCCAGCCATACCCGTTCGCCGCGCCGGTTGAGGCGCTCAAAACGCCCGGTGATGAACTCGCCGCGCGCCAGGCGCTGCCAATGCCGCCGATAATCGTCGGAATTGGCGAACTCCGGCGGGCACAGCACCGCATGCGACTGCCCGCACGCCTCTTCCAGCCGATAGCCCATCAGCGCCAGCATATTGTCGTTGGCGCTGACGATGGTGCCCTGCGGCGTGAAAGCGATCATCGCCATCGATCGATTCAGCGCCGCCAGCAGGCTGCGGTGTTCCTGCGCCTGGGTCACTCGCTCGGTCACTTCGCTGGCGATCTTGACGATCTCCACCACCTTACCCTGTTTATTCAGCACCGGCGCATAGGTGCCCTGCAGCCACACCGCCTCGCCGTTTTTCGCGATGCGTTTTATGGTGTCCGTGATGGGTTGCCCCTTATTCAGCGTCTCCCAATGTTTGCGGTATAGCGGGCTGGCGACATAGTTCGGATCGCAGAAAATACGGTGATGGCGGCCAATCACGTCATCGCGTTGAAATCCCAGCGTGCTGAGGAAAAGATCGTTGGCGCGCAATACCGTGCCGTCGGGCGAGAATACGATCATCGGAACGGCGTGTTCTATCGCGCTCAGTTCGGCGCCTTTGTGGGTAGTTAACTGACTGAATCGTAACAGCATAAGGTGTAGTCCTTGTGGCAGATGATGGCGCTTTTCTTATTTTTGCCTGGCCACATGCCGCGCCCACACGCAGACGTGCCATCGCGGAAGGAACGGGCAGCGCCGTTCCTTCTGGTTATTGCTATTAACCGGATTAAATTTATTTATTCAGTAAAGTAATTATTCGAATTTAAATAAACCAACAGCCTAAGATTTTTATTATTAATTCCGTATTGAGAATAACGTAAGTGATGAAAATTGAAAGGTAAAATGCAGATTTTTGTCGGCGCCGGCAGGATAACCAGCGCCGGAAGGATTAGCGCCAGCGTTCGGCTGCCCAGGCGGCCTGTTGCTCGGCGTCGTGGAAGGTCCAGGCGACAAAGCGGCTGATCTTCTGCCCTTGCGCCATCTCGATGGTGCGCACTTCGGCCGCGCCCGCCACCTTCAACGCATGGTAGATGGCCGGCAGCGTGGTGTTTTTCGAGATGAGCGAAGTGAACCACAGGCAGTTGTTGGCCTTGCCGACGCTCTCTTCCACCATCTTGCGCACGAAGGCCTCTTCGCCGCCTTCGCACCACAGTTCGTTGTTCTTGCCGCCGAAGTTTTGCACCGGCTTGTCGGCCACTTCCCCTTTGCCCAATTTATGCAGCTTGCGGCGGGTGCTGGCGCGCGCTTCCTGCTCGGATGCGTGGAACGGCGGGTTGCACAGGGTGGCGTCAAATTTCTCGGCCGCGCCGATGATGCCGCTAAAAATCAGCTCAGGCTGTTTTTGCAACCGCAGACGCACGCTGTTACGCAGCGTCGGGTTCATCTCAACGATCATTTTGGCCGCGTTGAGCGACACCGAATCGATTTCAGACCCGGTGAAACGCCAGCCGTATTCGCGCAGGCCGACGATCGGGTAAATGCAGTTGGCACCGACGCCGACGTCGAGGATCGCCACGCCCTTGCCGCGCGGGATCTCGCCACCGTTGCTGGTCGCCAGCAGATCCGCCAGGTGGTGCAGATAATCGGCGCGGCCGGGGATCGGCGGGCACAGGTAGTCCGCCGGAATATCCCAGTGTTCGATGCCGTAAAAGTGCTGCAGCAACGCACGGTTGAGCATTTTCACCGCCGCCGGATCGGCGAAGTCCACCGAAACATCGCCCCAGGCGTTCGGTTTTACGAACGGCGCCAACGCTGGGCAGCTGGCGATCAGCGCCGGGAAGTCATAGCGTGAACGATGACGGTTGCGCGGATGCAGGCCGCTTTTCTGCTGCGGGAAGGTTTTCTTTTTTTCCACCGTGACGGGCTCTCTTGAAGGTATTTCCGGCGCGTAAGATAACACATCCCGCCCGCAATGGCGCAGCGGCGGGAAACCCGGCACAATGAAAACCTCATCGATTACCACAGGATCCCCCATGAGCCGTGAATCTCGTTATTATTATGAACCCGCCGCCGGCCACGGCCTGCCGCACGATCCGCTGAACGCCATCGTCGGCCCACGCCCCATCGGCTGGATCTCTTCCCGCAGCGCCGCCGGCTTGCGCAATCTGGCGCCCTACAGCTTTTTCAACTGCTTCAACTACCGTCCGCCGATCGTCGGTTTCGCCAGCACCGGCTGGAAAGACAGCGTGGCAAATATCGTAGAAACCGGCGAATTCGTCTGGAACCTGGCGACACGCCCGCTGGCGGAAGCGATGAACAACAGTTCCATCCCCCTGCCGCGCGGCGAGGATGAATTCGCCTTCGCCGGCGTCACGCCGCTGCCCGGGCGCCGGGTCAAAGCCGAGCGCGTGGCCGAAAGCCCGGTGAACTTCGAATGCAGGCTGACCCAGTGCATTCAGCTGCAAACCGCCGCCGGCGAACAGGTGGAAACCTGGCTGGTATTGGGCGAAGTGGTGGCGGTGCACCTCGATCCGGCGCTGCTGGACGAACACGGCGTCTACCAGACCGCCGCTGCCGAACCTATCCTGCGCGCCGGCGGCCCGACCGCCTACTATGGCATTTCCGAACAGCACCGTTTCGATTTGGCGCGCCCGACGCGCTGATCGCCTCCCCCGTTTAGGCAGAAGATAAACGGGGGGATTAATAATCAAAAAATCTGAATAAAACCGTCAACACTCTCCGATTTCATCCCGCCTGTCACTGCGCAATAATCTTCCCATCGAAAGGCAAACCCCTTTCTCCCTAATTCACTTTGACAGGAATGACGAACATGAAAACCATCAAAACTTTTGCTGCCGCTATCGCCCTGGCCACCGTTTCTTTCACCACTTTCGCCGCTGAACACGTCAGCGCCCAAGATGCCGCCCAATTCGAAAAAGCCGGCGTGATCGTCGCCAGCGGCGCAACCGACCTGAGCAGCCTGAAGTCTCAACTGGCCGCCAAAGCCGATGCGGCAGGCGCCAAGGCCTTCACCATCACTTCCACCAGCGGTAACAACCTGATGCACGCCACCGCGGTTATCTACAAATAATCACCGCCCCAGACGCCAAAAGCCCGCCGGATATCACCCCGGCGGGCTTTTTTTATCTTCGCGTGCGTTAGCGCTGCATGGGCACGACAGCCAGTTTTTTGCCGCCCGCTTTATCAGCAACCCACCCGTACACGAACCGGACAATGCTGCCGGAAACGGGTTTAAACCCCGTATTTAATGTGGTTTACAGGGAGGTATGTACACACATTTTTTTACCGTGCCATTGCTGGACTAACGGAAGAGGATGATTATCATATTACGCAGACTACAGATGCAGAGAGCGTTGTATGCAACATATCATTGAAGGTTTCCTCAGTTTCCAGAAAGAGATTTTCCCGCAGCGTAAGGAACTCTTTCGCAGCCTGGCCTCCAGCCAAAATCCCAAAGCGCTGTTTATCTCCTGTTCTGACAGCCGTCTGGTGCCGGAGCTGGTGACGCAGCAAGAGCCTGGGCAACTGTTCGTTATCCGCAACGCCGGCAACATCGTCCCTTCCTTCGGCCCGGAGCCGGGTGGGGTTTCTGCGACCATCGAATACGCGGTAGTGGCGCTGGGCGTCACTGATATCGTGATTTGTGGCCACTCGAACTGCGGCGCCATGAAGGCTATCGCATCCTGTCAGTGCCTCGATCCCATGCCTGCGGTAGCCCACTGGCTGCACTACGCGGATGCGGCCAAAGCGGTGGTCGAGAAGAAAACCTGGAATAGCGAAACAGACAAAGTTAACGCTATGGTGGAAGAGAACGTTATCGCCCAGCTAAATAATATCAAAACCCACCCTTCCGTTGCGGTGGGTCTGCGCAACAGCGGGCTGCGCCTGCACGGCTGGGTGTACGACATCGAAAGCGGCGAAATTCGTACGCTGGACAGAAACACCAAGAGCTTCGTTTCCCTGGCCGATAATCCCGACGTCTATTTCGAATAAAATAACGCCCAGATTTTATCATTAAATAAAATCCACGCTGCCGCGTGGATTTTTTTATTGTCAGCCTTAAACCAAACGCGCCTCTATCGCCGCGGCGAAATCGCGACACATCCGTTCGTCGCCGTCGGCGTTGTCCGCCAATACCGTCTCGCCGTCCACCACCCGAATATGCGCCTCCAAATCGAAATCCGCCGGCGGCTGCGGGCGCGCGGCGGCGGCGGCCATCGTCTGCTGCGCCTCGCGCCACGCCTGCGCCACCGTCTGGTTACAGGCCTGCGCCAGATAGTCCGGGTTGAACCCTTCGCCGGTCAGGCTGCGCAGCGTGTCATCATGGCTGACGCTGTTGCCCGGCAACCAGTAGTGTTGCGCCAGATCCGGGCCGATGGCCGGGTTGTCCGTCAGGTAACCGTCGCGCTGCAGGAAGAACTGGCGGGTTTGTTCCACCGCCATCATCGCCAGCAGATAACCCTGATAAGAGCAGGCGGACTCCAGCGACAGCAGGTGCGGGATCGCCAGCGTCGGGCGCGGGCTGCCGCTGATGCCGAGGATCTTCTGCTCGACCTCGCGCGCCAGCGCGGTGATGGCTTCCGGCGTGCGCTGCTCGTCATCCCACTGATACAGCGCCCACTCGAAGTACGGCACCAGCAGGATATGGCGTTCGTTGAACGCGCGCATCGGCTGGCGCGCCGCGATGCCGGCTTCGATCAGCGCATCGGGCACCGCTTCGCCGGCGGCGTTTTTCGCATAGCGTTTCAACCAGTCGGCGTCGTCCAGCAGGCTGTCGCAGAACATCGACTGGGTTTCGGCATAGGCCATCGAGGTCGGCGGGAATTCCTGCGAGAAGCACGGCGCATTCTGGCGAATGTTGGCGAAATGCGCCGCGTGGCCGCCCTCGTGGAACAGGGTGTTGAGCCCGTAAGCGCCGCTGCCCACCTGCCCCGGCTGCGCCAGGCTGGTGAAGTTGATGCGCGCCGGCACCCATTCCCCCTGGCGCACAAACGGCGGCACCGGGCCGTGCATAAAGCCGTTCTCATACTTGCCTTTGCGCACCAGCAGATCGAGGTTCATCTCGGCGCCGCCAAAGCCGATGTGCAGGCGTTTGAAGCTGTCGACCCAGCGCTCCAGCGAACGAGAAAACGGGAAGTAAGGATCCAGTTGGCGGGTGACGTCGCCGGCGCTGGCGAAGCGCACGTTCCACGGCTCCAGCGCCTGGCTGCCCTTGTCGGCCGCCAGTTGCTGCAGGCTGCGCGCGTTGGCCTCGCGGGTTTCCCGCTCGAAGCGATCCAGAATGGCGAACAGCTGCTCCGGCGTCATGCGCTCGGTTTTGTTCACCTTGTAGTCGAAATAGTTGCGATAGCCCATCTGGCGCGCAAAGCGGTTGCGCAGGCCAATCAGTTCCGGCAGGCCGTTATGCAGCAGCCATTGCTCCAGATCGCGCAGCGCCTGCTGCGAGCTGCGGCGGTAGTCTTCGTTCGGGTTGGTCGCCTGGTTGGTCAACAGCTCGCCGAGCGAGGCCGCCACCCGCCGGCCTTCGGCGTTCAGATGCGTAACCTGATAGCCCTTGCGGCGCGCGTAGAGATCGGACTCGGCGTGGATGATCCGATCCAACAGCGCCTGCGCCTGCGGATCTTCAATGGCGTTGCAGTCGAAGAAGCGCAGCCAACCTTGCAGGCCGTGGATCAGCACCTCGCGCTGCGCCGTCTGCGGCAGCGTTTCCAATCCGGCCAGCAGATTGCGGATCTCCGCCAGCCGGCGCGGTTCGGCGATAAAGCGCTTATAGGCACTTTCCGCGGCGGCAAAGCGCGCCGACACCTCTTCACCGCCGGTGCCCATGTAGTTTTGCCAGAACAGCTCTTCTTTGGCGCGGTGTACGTCGAGGTAATCCTGGTTCAATTGATTGAAGTAATCGAGAGCCTGTTGCATAACCGTCCTTCTCTGCCGATGAGGAAATATCCCAGTATAGTCGCGCTCAGGCCTGACGCAGGCGCTGCAGCCCCTGTTCCAGCGTTTCGCTCTCGCCGGCGGCCACCAGGCAACAGGCGACCTGCCGCTGGATGGCCTGCGGGATCGCCACCTCGCCCGCCAGGCAGCGCTCGATCCAGCGCGCGGTAGTTTCCGCGTCTTTCGCCGCCGGCAACGTCGGCGTTTCATCCTGCAAGGTGCGCTCCAGCAACACGCGCTGTTCGCCGCCGGCAATATAATGAATCTGCGGGCAGCGCAGCGGGTTGGCGTAGGCTTCGCCTTCGGTGCCGTGCATCAACAGCCCGCGGGCGCCGATCTGGCGGAAAAACGACGCCACCCGGCCGACATACTCCGGGTGTGAGACGCTGGCGAGGCGCAGCGCATCCTGTTCGCCGAACGGCGTCGCCAGCTTGGCCAGCGTATGGGCGCTGTTGCGCACCCCCATGCGCCAACGCAACCCGAGCTGCCGCGCCAGCGGCGCCGACAGCGTGGAAACCGGCATGAATACCGCCTCGCCGTTATCGAGACGCTGCTGGGCGTGAGCGGCCTGTTCCGACCACGGCAGCCCCAGGGCGCGAAAAATCTCGGCGCTGGTCACGCGGGTACTGTCGTCCAGCACGCCGTGCACCACCACCGGCAGGCCCACTTTCGCGAGCAGCAGCGCCAGCAGCGGCGTCAGGTTGGCCTGCTTGCGCGCGCCGTTGTAGCTCGGCAGCACCACCGGCAGCGGCCGCCCCTGCGGCGCCTGCAGCGGCAACACCTGCTGCTGCATCGCCTGGTAGAAGCCCAGCATCTCCTCTTCGGCCTCACCCTTGATGCGCAGCGCGATCAGAATGCCGCCCAGCTCCAGCTCGGGGACCGCCCCGGCCAGCATCGCCTGATACAGCTCAAAAGCGGTCTGCCGGTCCAGGTCGCGCGCATGATTTTTGCCGCGGCCTATTTCTTTGATAATTTTGGTGTAATCCATCCGAAGGTTCCCCTTGCTCACTCTTCGGTTAGCATACCCTATCCGCGCCGCCGCTCAACCTCCGCCGCCAGCCGCCGCTGCGTTTCATCGCCTTCGCGCAGCCCGGCGATCACCCCATCGGCATCGTCGGCGCTGCGGTTTTGGCTCATTTTCCATTTGCCTTCGCGCCGGGTGACGGCGATCTCGATACCGACGATGCCTTTAAGCTGCGCGGCGATGTAGTTGGCCGGCGCGTCGTCGAGCCGCCAGGGCGCCGGGCGCCCTCCTTCCTGCTGCGCGGTCAGATCGATCAGCTGGCGCCGCAGCCAGGCCGGGTCGTCCATCACCGTCGGCACGCCATACAGCTGCACCACGCTGTAATTCCAGGTCGGCACCACTTTGCCGGTCTGGCGCTTGCTCGGGTACCAGCCGGGCGACACATAACCTTCCAAACCCTGAAAAATCACCAGGCATTCCGCCGCGTGCTGCAGCCGCCGCCAGTGCTCGTTGGCGCGCGACAGGTGCGCCCGCAGCCGGATCTGCCCCTGTTCGACATCGGCCAAAAACGGCAGCGGATCGGCCGTCAATCCCTGCTCGCCGTGGCTGACCAATAGCCCCAGCGGGTGGGCGCGCACCAGCGCCAGTTGGGCATCCAGATCGTCTTCGCGAAATGCGGCGGGTTGAAACATCAGTGTGGCTCCTTACGCTCTCTCATGATGACGACAGTAAAGCACCCGCCGGCGGCCTACTTAAGATCCGCTTTCTGACTATTTCGCGTGATCCGGTTTAACAAGATCAGGGCGACGCCCATCGCCAACAGATTAAATACCATGGCGCCGGCAAAGGCCTCGGCATAGCGCTCCGCCACGCCGCCGTGCGCCAGCAGCGGCACGAAACCGACGCCGCTGACCACGATGCCCAGCGCGCCCCCCACCTGCTGCACGGTGGCAACCAGCCCCGCCGCCATGCCCGCCTGCCGCTCGTGCGCCAAACCGAGCACCAGATTCAGCAGCGGCGTCATGCTCAGCGCCTGGCCGAATCCCAGCACCACCAACCCCGGCAGCAGCCGCAGCGGATGCGCCAGCGCCGCGCCCCACAGCGCCTGCGCCATCAGCAGCGCCAGCCCGGCGGCGTAAATCGCCACGCCCGCGCTCAGCGCACGGTTGCCCCAACGCAGCGCCAGCCGGGGCGCCAGCATCGACGCCAGCATAAAGGCCGCGCTGGCCGGGGCGAACAGGCTGCCCGCCTGAAAAGGCGTCAGCCCCGCCCCCGCCTGCAGCAGCAGCGCGAAACACAAGAAAAACGAGGAAGCGGTGGCATAAATCGCCAGCACCACCGCCATACCCGGCGCGAAGCCCGCCTGGCGGAACAGCGCCGGATCGAGCACCGCATCGTCGCCGCGCTGCGCCAGACGGCGCTCCCAACGCAGGAAGCCCCACAGCGTCAGCATTGCCAGCGCCAACATCGGCGCGATCCACCACGGCCAGCCGCGCGCCGGCCCTTCCAGCAGCGGCAGCAGCAACAGCGACAGGCCGGTCGCCGCCAGCCCCAGGCCAACGCCATCCAGCCGCTGCGCCTGCGCCACCCGCGATTCGGGAATGCGCCGCGCCGCCCACAGCGCCAGCGCGCCGATCGGCAGATTAATCAGAAAGATCATGCGCCAGCCGCTGCCGAACAGGTTGGCCTCGATGATAAAACCACCGAGGATCTGGCCGAAGATTGCCGCCAGCCCCAGCGTCATGCCCAGCCAGGCGAAGGCGCGCCGCCGCTGTTGCGGCTCGTACAGCACCCGCATCAAGGCGTAAATTTGCGGAAACAGCAGCGCCGCCGCCGCCCCCTGCAGAATACGCGCGGCGATCAGCAGGCTGAGCGATCCCGCCAACCCGCACAGCAATGAAGTCAGCGTGAATCCCAGCATGCCGAGGCTGAACAGACGCCGACGTCCGAAGCGATCGCCCAGACGCCCGCCGGCGATCAGCAGCACCCCGAACGCCAGTTCATAACCGGCGACGATCAACCCGACGCCGGCAAAATCGGCGGAGAATTCTCGCTGGATCACCGGCGCCGCCACGTTGACCACAAACAGATCGAACACCGTGACAAAACCGCCCAACAGCAGCACCGGCAGGCCGGCCAACCCTCGCCGTTCACGAGATAATGAATGTTCCATACCACCTCCAGAGATTATGATGGCCGCAGTATGAAACATGTTTTAAACTGTTACTATATAGCCACTTATACTATTACTGACAGCAACAGGACGGCCGCCATGCCCCCACGCACCCTCGAGCGCACTCGCCACGAACTGGCGGATTTTCTGCGTCAAAAGCGAGAACAGCTGTCGCCGCAGGCGGTCGGTTTGCCGAGCGGCAGCCGCCGCCGCACGCCGGGATTGCGGCGCGAGGAGGTCGCGGCGCTGGCCGGCGTCGGCCTCACCTGGTACACCTGGCTGGAACAAGGCAGGGAAATCAATGCGTCGGTGGCGTTTTTGGAAAACCTGGCGCGGGTGCTGCAGCTCGACGCCGCCGGCCGCTACCACCTGTTTTTATTGGCGCATCAGCGGCCGCCGGTGCCGGTCGGCCATCAGTGGTGCCAGGTCTCGCCGCTGGTGCGGCGGCTGCTGGACGATTTGGCGCTGCGGCCGGCCTACGTCATGAACCTGAGTTGGGACATCATCGCCTGGAACCCGGCGGCTCAGCGGCTGTTCGCCATCGCCGAACGCCCGCCGGAAGAGCGCAACATGTTGTGGATGCTGTTTGCCGATCCGCAGCTCAATGCGCGCCTGCTGGAGTGGCGGGCGCAGGCGCCGCAAATCCTGGCCAGCTTCCGCCGCGACTACGCTCGCGCGCCGGAGGATGAGGTGATGCGCCAACGGGTACAGGCGCTGGAGCGGGTGTCGCCGCAGTTCCGCCAGCTCTGGCGGCAGCACGACATTCACGGGCGCTGCCAGGGACGGCGCAGCTTCGCCATCCCGGAAATCGGCCCGGTCACCTTTGACCACGCCTCTTTCATCGTCGACGAAGAGAATCACCTGCGGCTGGTGATGTACAGCGCGCTGCCGGACGAACCGGCCAGCGCGGCGTTTGAAGCGCTGCTGCGTGAGGGTTAGCGGCGGCTGTCGAAAATGAGCTTGCAGGCCAGCCCGGCGAACACCCCGCTCAGCAGGTAGTTCGGCCAGCGGGCGCTGAAGCGGCGGCCGACAAAGCGGCTTTTCATGCCGCTGACCGCCAGGATCACCCCGCCGTTAATCAGCAAGCCCACCAGATTCAGCACCGTCGCCAGCGCCAGCATCTGCACCACCACCGAGCCTGAACGCGGATCGATAAACTGCGGAAACAGCGCCAGCACGAACAGCGCCATTTTCGGGTTGAGGATATTGGTGAACAGCCCCTGGCGGAAGATGCGCGCCGTCGGCACCGCCTGCAACCCGGCGGAAGCCTGCAAACTGCTGCCGGATCGCAGCGTTTTCCACGCCAGATAGAGCAGATAGGCGGCACCCAGCATTCTCACCGCGTCGTAAGCCAGCGGCACCGCGACGAACAGTTGCGACAACCCCAGCGCCGCCGCCAGCGCGTGGCAATACGTGCCGAGCTGAATGCCCGCCAGCGAAGCGAAACCGGCGCGCCGCCCCTGGCTGACGCTGCGCGAAGCGATCAGCAGCATATCCGGGCCGGGGGTCAGCGCCAGCGCCACGCAGGCACCGGAAAACAACAACAGCGTTGCGGCATCAATCATGAATCACCTGATAAGAAGACGGACGGGAATGGAGCGTCCATCATAGCGGCGCCGACGTGGCTTGTCAGCGCCGCTCGCGTCAGATCACCCACAGATCGAGATACTCGTTGACCGGCATCTGCGCCAGCCGCTGCCGGTCCAGCGACACCTCGAGAATGCGCTGCTGCTGCAGAGCCGGGAACTGGCGCGCCAGGTTGGTTTTGAACTTCTCGACCAGCAGCGGGATGCCCTCTTCACGCCGCCGCGCATGGCCGATAGGATACTCCACCGCCACCTCATCCAGACGGCTGCCGTCGGTAAACTCCACCGTCAGCGCATTGGCGATCGATCGTTTTTCCGGATCGTGATAATCGCGGGTGAAGGCGGGATCTTCATGGCAGCGGATCTTGCCGCGCAACGCATCGATGCGCGGATCCTCGGCCACCCGATCCTCGTAGTCCGCGGCCGTCAGCCGGCCGAACAGCAGCGGGATCGCCACCATATACTGAATGCAGTGATCGCGATCCGCCGGGTTATCCAGCGGCCCCTGCTTGTCGATAATGCGCAGGCAGGCCTCGTGGGTGCGGATGCTCACCCTGGCGATGTCGGCGGCGGTTTTACCGGCGGCCTGCATCTGGCGGTGCAGCGTCATGGCCGCTTCCACGGCGGTCTGGGCATGGAACTCCGCCGGGAACGAAATTTTAAACAGCACGTTCTCCATCACGTACGCGCCGTACGGCCGCTGGAAGCGGAAAGGCTTGCCGTTGAAAGAGACGTCGTAGAACCCCCAGGTCGGCGCCGTCAGCGCCGAGGGATAGCCCATCTCGCCGGTGGCGGCCATCAGCGCCAGCCGCACCGCGCGGGCGGTCGCATCCCCCGCCGCCCAGGATTTGCGGGTGCCGGCGTTCGGCGCGTGGCGATAGGTACGCAGCGACTGCCCGTCCACCCACGCCAGCGACACCGCGTTCAGGATCTCCGCCCGGCTCAGGCCGAGCAGCTGCGCCACCACCGCGGTGGACGCCACCTTCACCAGCAGCACGTGATCCAACCCCACCCGGTTAAAGGCGTTTTCCAGCGCCAGACAGCCCTGGATCTCATGCGCCTTGATCATGGCGATCAACACCTGCCGCATGGTCAGCGGCGCTTTGCCCGCCGCCACCGCCTGGCGCGAGAGCCAGTCGGCCACCGCCAGGATCCCGCCCAGGTTGTCCGACGGGTGCCCCCACTCCGCCGCCAGCCAGGTGTCGTTGAAGTCGAGCCAGCGGATCATGGCGCCGATATTGAACGCCGCCTGCACCGGATCCAGCTGGAAGCGGGTGCCCGGCACCCGGCTGCCGTTCAGCACCTCGGCGCCCGGCACCACCGGCCCCATCAGTTTCTTGCAGGCCGGATAGCTCAGCGCCTCCAGCCCGCAGCCGAGGGTATCGAGCAGGCAATAGTGGGCGGTGCGGTACGCCGCCGGGGTATCGACGGCCTCTTTCATCACATAATCGACGATATCGACCATTTCGCGATCGAACGGCGGACGGCGGGTGTTGGCAGACTCAAGCATCATGATTCCCAAAGGCTCCATAGTGAAAACGACACGATAGCGATCGGCGCTCAGCGCTGATCCAGCGGTACGAACGCCCGCGCTTCCGGCCCGGTATAGTTGGCGGACGGGCGAATGATTTTGTTGTCCTGCCGTTGCTCGATGATGTGCGCCGACCAGCCGCTCACCCGCGCCATGACGAACAGCGGCGTGAACATTTCGGTGGGCACCCCCAGCTGGTGATAAGACACCGCCGAGAACCAGTCGAGGTTGGGGAACATCTTTTTGGTGTCGCGCATCACGCTTTCCAGCCGATCGGCGATGTCATACAGCTTCATCGCCCCCGCCTCCCGCGACAGGCGCAGCGCAATCTCTTTGATCACCTGGTGGCGCGGATCGGAGACGGTGTACACCGGGTGCCCGAAGCCAATCACCACCTCTTTGTTGTCGATGCGGCGGCGAATGTCGGCTTCCGCTTCGTCCGGCGTTTCATAGCGTTGCTGGATCTCCAGCGACACCTCGTTGGCGCCGCCGTGTTTCGGCCCGCGCAGCGCGCCAATGGCGCCGACGATCGCCGAATAGACGTCGGATCCGGTGCCGGCGATCACCCGGCCGGCGAAGGTCGAGGCGTTGAACTCATGCTCGGCGTACAGGATCAATGACGCGTGCATCGCCTGCTCCCAACTGGCGGAAGGCGCTTCGCCGTGCAGCAGGTGCAGGAAGTGGCCGCCGATGGAATCGTCGTCGGTCTCCGGCTGAATGCGCTCGCCGTTGTGGCTGTAGTGATACCAATACAGCAGCATCGAGCCCAGCGACGCCAGCAGCCGGTCGGCGATGTCGCGCGCGCCGGCCGCGCCGTGCTGCTCTTTTTCCGGCAGCGTGCAGCCAAGGGCCGAGACGCCGGTACGCATCACGTCCATCGGATGAGACGCCGCAGGCAACGCCTCGAGCACCGTGCGCACGCTGGCGGGCAGGCCGCGCAGGGCTTTGAGACGGTGTTTGTAGGCCTGTAGCTCATCGCGGTTGGGCAACTTGCCGTGGATCAGCAGGTGGGCGACCTCTTCAAACTCGCAGTGGCGCGCGAGATCGAGAATGTCGTAACCGCGATAGTGCAGATCGTTGCCGCTGCGCCCTACGGAGCACAGCGCGGTATTCCCGGCGGGCACGCCGGATAACGCCACGGATTTTTTCGGCTTAACGCCAGTCGGGCTTTGCGGGGGGATCGCTTGGCTCATACCGTCCTCGTTTGGCTTGTGCGTGAATGGCGCCTATTCGTCGCGCTGGCGAGCGAACAGGGCGTCGAGTTTCTCTTCGAACAAATAATAGTTGATGCTTTCATACAGCTCGTTGCGGGTCTGCATGGTGTCGATGACGCTTTTCTGCGTGCCCTCCTCGCGCAAAGCGCGGTACACCCGCTCCGCCGCCCGGTTCATTGCCCGGAAGGCCGACAGCGGATACAGCGCCATATCCACCTGGGCGCTGCGCAGCTCGTCGGTGGTAAACAGCGGCGTTGCGCCGAACTCGGTGATATTGGCCAGGATCGGCACCTGCGTCGCCTCAGCAAAGCGGCGGTACATGCCCAGCTCGGTGATCGCTTCCGGAAACAGCATGTCGGCCCCGGCCGCCACGTAAGCCTGAGCGCGTTCGATGGCCGCCTCCAGCCCCTCCACCGCCAGCGCATCGGTGCGCGCCATGATCACGAAGTCTGGATCGCTGCGCGCATCCACCGCCGCCTTGATGCGATCCACCATCTCTCCGGTGGAAACGATGGCCTTATTGGGCCGATGGCCGCAGCGCTTGGCGCCGACCTGATCTTCGATATGCAGCGCCGCCGCCCCGGCCTTGCTCACCGATCGCACCGTGCGGGCGACGTTGAACGCCGAAGCGCCGAAACCGCTGTCCACATCCACCAGCAGCGGCAGCGGGCAAACGTCGGTGATGCGGCGAATGTCGGTCAGCACATCGTCCAAGGTCGAAATGCCCAGATCCGGCAGCCCCAGCGAACCGGCCGCCACGCCGCCGCCGGAAAGGTAGATGGCCTGGAATCCGGCCCGCTGGGCCAGCAGCGCATGGTTGGCGTTGATCGCGCCGGCGATTTGCAGGGGTTTTTCTTTACTCAGGGCCTGACGAAAGGCGAGCCCAGGTGAGCGCAGCGTCATGACGTTTTCTCCGATTGGCCAGATGAAACAGACAGAGCAAGGGGCGGGCCAGGTTGTGCTTCGGTGAGGAAAAAATTAAACACGATAAAAATAAGTGAGTTACAACATATTCAGCGCCATTAGCCTGGCAAAGGGGTAAAAAACGTTTCAGCTAACGTTTCAATCGCTGTTTCACGCAGTAAATTTGAAACATAACTGAAACCGGGCTACACCTAATGCAGCCACTTCCATTCGGTAACCCACCATGAGCGATCACGTCACGCCGGACAAACCGGTGATCTGGACCGTCTCCATCACCCGCCTGTTCGATCTGTTCCGGGACATCAGCCTCGAGTTCGACCATCTGGCAACCATCATCCCGATCCGCCTCGGCTTTGAGGAGGCGGTGCAGCACATCCGCGCCCGCCTGGCTACCGAGCCTTGCGACGCCATCATCGCCGCCGGCTCCAACGGCGCCTACCTGAAAAGCCGCCTGTCGGTGCCGGTCATTTTGGTCAAGCCCGGCGGCTTCGATCTGCTGCAGGCGCTGAGCAAGGCGCGCAGAACCGCCGATCGGATCGGCGTCATCACCTATAAAACCCCTCTGCCCGCGCTGCTGGAGTTCCAGCAGACCTTCGATCTGCCGCTGGAGCAGTGCAGCTACGTCACCGAAGAGGACGCGCGCGGCCAGATCGCCGAGCTGAAAGCCGCCGGCATTCAGGCCGTGGTTGGAGCGGGCCTCATCAGCGAGTTGGCGGAAGAGGCCGGGCTCACCGCCATTTTTCTCTATTCCGCCGCCACCCTACGCGCCGCCTTCAGCGATGCGCTGGACGTGACGCGCCTGATGCTGGGCGGTGGCAAACGCGGCGGCGATTACGCCGCGCGCAATACCCTGCAGCCGCGCTACGGGCTGGGCGATTTGCAGGGCAATTCCCCGCAGATGGAGCAGACGCGGCGCACCATCATGCTGTACGCCCGCTCGCCGGCGGCGGTATTAATTGAGGGAGAAACCGGCACCGGCAAGGAGCTGGCGGCGCAGGCGATCCACCGGGAATACTTTTCCCGGCGCGGCGCGCCGGCCAGGGGCGCGACGCCGCCGTTCGTCGCCATCAACTGCGGCGCCATCGCCGAATCGCTGCTGGAGGCGGAGCTGTTCGGCTATGAGGAAGGCGCCTTTACCGGCTCACGGCGCGGCGGCCGGCGCGGGCTGTTGGAAACCGCCAACGGCGGCACTCTGTTTCTGGATGAGATCGGCGAAATGCCGCTGCACCTGCAAACCCGGCTGCTGCGCGCGCTGGAAGAGAAGGCCGTCACCCGGGTCGGCGGGCAGCAGCCGGTGGCGGTCGACTTTCGCGTCATCAGCGCCACCCACAACCACCTGGAGCAGGCGATTCAACGGGGCGGTTTTCGCGCCGATCTGTTCTACCGCCTGAGCGCCCTGCGGCTGCAGCTGCCGCCATTGCGGGCGCGCGGCGACGATATCGCGATGCTGGCGGAACACTTTCTGAAGCGGTCGCTGGCGGCGCTCGACGTGCCGCTGACGGAGCCGCTGCGCGCCGCCCTGGCCGGCTGTTACGCCGCGCTGAATCATTACGCCTGGCCCGGCAACCTGCGCGAACTGCGCAACATGATGGAGCGGGTGGCGCTGATGCTGAGCACCGGCACCGCGCCGAGCGGCGAGACGCTGCGCTGGCTGCTGCCGGAGCTGGCGGCGGCCACGCCGCCCGAGACGCCGCCAGCGCCCGTCTCCGCCCACGAAGCGCTGGCGCGATGCGGAGGCGACCACGCCGCCGCCGCCCGGTTGCTCGGGATCAGCCGCACCACCTTATGGCGCCGGCTGAAAAAAACGAACTGAGCATCAGCCGGCGCGCCGGCCGTCCGAGGCCGGCAGCAGTCGCACTCGCCGCTCGCCCAGCAGGTTCATGCCCGCCGCCGCCAGCAGGATGATCGCCGCGCCCAACAGCTGCCAAGCCGACAGCCGGTGGCCAAACGCCAGGCGATCCACCAGCATGGCGGCGATCGGGTAGATGAACGACAGCGAGCCGATCAGGTTGGTCGGCAGCTTCTGCAGCGCGCCGTACATCAGCACGTACATCAGGCCGGTGTGCAGCACGCCGAGCGTCGCCAGCATGCCCCACTGCCCAGCGCTGGCCGAAACGTGGAAATCCACCAGCGGCAACAGCATCACCGCCCCTACCGCCACCTGGATCAGCGCAATAAGATGCGGCGGCGTGCCCTTCAGCCGCTTGGCCGCCAGCGCCATCAGGGCATAGAAAAACGCCGCGCCGAGCGCCAGCGCAATGCCCGCCAAATAATGACTCTGTTCCCCCGCCTGCCGCGGCTGCGCCAGCACCACCAGCATCATGCCGCCGAACGCCAGCCCCAGCCACAGCAGCTTGCGGGCGGTCAGCCGTTCCCCCAGAAACAGCGCCCCCAGCCCCACCAGCATAAACGGCTGGGTGTTGTACACCGCCGTGGCGATGGAGATAGAGGCATAGGAATAGGCGGCAAACAGCAGCAGCCAGTTGATCACCAGCGCCACCCCACCGGCGATCGCCAGCAGCAGCGTGGCGCGCGTCAGCACATCGCGCCGCAGCTGCCCCAGCGCGCCGCACACCGCCAGCAGCACCAGCGCCCCCACCGCGCAGCGCCAAAACACCACGTTGACCACCGGCTGGCCGGACATCAGCACAAACCAGCCGATGGAGCCGGAAATCAGCATCGCCGCCGTCATCTCCAGCGAGCCGCGTTTTATCTCTGCATTCATTCTGCGTTCCTCCAAACTTGCCCAGAGGCATAGCTTGCGGCTTCGCCGGGCGGCTTTCCATAGCATAAAAAAGGCAGATATGCTTAACTGCCTTTTTCTCGTAGTTATAATAAAGAAAATACCTAACGGAGGCGTTATGGATGATATCGATCGCCAGATCCTGACTCTTTTGGCGCAGGACGCGCGCGCGTCGTTGAAGACGCTGAGCGCGCAGGTGGGGCTGTCGTCGCCGAGCACGTCGGAAAGGCTGCGGCGGCTGGAGGAAAGCGGCGTGATCCAGGGCTATACCCTGAACGTCAATCTGCAGGCGGTGGGCTACGCCTTCGAGTCGCTGGTGCGCATCAAGCCGCTGCCGGGCATGCTGAAGAAGGTCGAGCAGCTGATTCAGGCGATACCGGAAGTGGTCGAATGCGATAAGGTGACCGGCGAAGACTGCTTTATCGTGCGGCTGGTGGCGCACTCGATGGCGCAGCTCGACCACACCCTCGATCGGCTGGCCGAGCATGCGCAGAGCAACACCTCGATCGTGAAAACCACGCCGGTTAAACGCCGCCTGCCGCCGCTGCTCTGATTAACGCCGCCGCTTGCGGGCGAACGGGTTGCCGCGCTTCTTCTCTTTTTTGGCCGCGTCGGCGGCGGATTTCAGCGCCGCCAGATGCGCCTTGTCGACCTCCGGCACCGCGCGCTGTTCGATCGGGAACACCGGCAGCGACGCCAACAGCCGCGAACCGTAGTTTTTGGTCAACAGCCGGCGATCGTAGATCACGATCTCGCCGTAGCATTGGTTGCTGCGGATCAGGCGGCCGACCTGCTGGATCAGGTTGAACGAGGCGCTCGGCAGGCTCTGCACTTCGAACGGATAGCGCTTCAGCGATTTCAGCCACTCGCCTTCGGTAATGATCACCGGGCTGTCGATCGGCGGGAACGCAATTTTGTGAATGTGTACCTGGGTCAGCAGCTCGCCTTTCAGATCCAGCCCTTCGGCGAACGATTGCAGCCCCACCAGCACGCTGGCGACGCCCTTCTCCACCCGCTTGCGGTGCTCTTCCACCAGCCGGTAGCGCGGCTGGTCGCCCTGCACCAGCAGCATCAGCCGCAGATCGGTCACGTAGCTGAGGAAAGTCTGCATCGCCCGGTGGCTGCTGAACAGGATCAGCATGCCTTTGTGTTTGCCGCTCGCCTGCTCGGCGCGGAAACATCGCGCCATCTCCTCGAGGTGTTCCGCCTCGTTGGCGAGCGCCGGTTCGTAGCGCATCTGCGGAATGACAATCTTGCCCTGTTCGACGTGATTGAACGGCGAAGAGAGCGTTTCGAAACGATCGCCGGCCTTCTCGCTCAACCCGCTCATCTCCTGCAAACGCGCGAAGCTGTTCAGCGAACGCAGCGTGGCCGAGGTGACCACCACGTGCGGTACCTTGCGCCACAGCAGCTTCTCCAACTGGTCGCTGACGCGGATGCCGACGCAGTGCAGGTAGAGATGGGTAACGTTATCGCGCAGCTCGCGCGTGACCCATTTGGAGATCGGCGCGTTGGAGGATTTGTCGAGCGCCGCCAGCCGCCACAGCTTGCTCATCGCCTCCAGATAACCCAGCGTGCGGCTCATCTGAATGATCGACCGGTGCAGGCGCACGATGTCATGCTTGCCGGTCTGCTCGGTGAGATCGTTAAGCACGAACTCCGCCAGCCCGCGCAGCGCGTCGGTCAGTTTGAACAACCGCGCGCAGCTCTCCACCATCTCCGCCGGCAGCTCGCCCATTTCAAAACGGTGCTCGGCCGCCACGCTGTCGCCGGGCAGATAGGCGCTGACCTGATGCTCGAAGATCTGCACCAGCTCGCGCAGCTCCTCGCAATGGTTTTTCAGCCGCTCGCTGTTGGCCAGCCCCGGCGGATTCTTCGGCCGGTACTGCGTCATGCACTGCTCGACCTGGCGCACGATCATGTCCAGCTGCAGGTTGGTCGACAGCGCGGTGATTTCCCCGTCGATCTCCAGCGCGTCGCGCGCCACCTCCGGCAAATGGTGGCCTTCGTCCAGCACCAGCAGCAGCTCTTTCGGGTTCGGCAACACCGATTCCGTCTCCAGCGCCGCCATCACCAGCGCGTGATTGGCCACCACCACGTCGGCGCTCTCGATCTCTTTGCGGGCGATATAGAACGGGCATTCGCGAATATAGTGGCAGTTGCGCCCCAGGCAGTTGGCCTTGTCGGTGCTCAGCTTGGCCCACAAAGGATCGTCGATGCTCTGTTGATAGTGATCGCGCAGCCCGTCCCACTCGAAGCGGGCCAGCGCCTTGGTCAGCTTCTGGCACAGCGCCTGCTCTTCGCCGCTGGACGGCGCCAGCTCGTCGTCGAGGAACAGCGTCAGATCGCCCTGTTGGCTGACGTCGGTGCTCATCGCCGCCAGATTGCGCGGGCACACGTAACGCCCGCGGCCAAAGGCGCCGGTAAATTTCAGATCGGGGATAATCTTTTTCAGCAGCGGCAAATCCTTGCTGTAGATCTGGTCCTGCAGCGCCACGTTGGCGGTGCTGACCACCAGCGGTTTGCTCTCCGCCCGCCCGACGGCGATGCCCGGGATCAGGTATGACAGCGTTTTGCCGACGCCGGTCGGCGCCTCGATCGCCAGATGGCGCGGGTAGTCGCCGGCCAGCGTCTTCGCCACCTCGGCGATCATCTGGCGCTGGGGCGCACGGGAAATGAAATCCGGTATTTGCTGCTGCAGGGCTTTGTACCACTGGCCAATCTGATCTTTAACTGCGGAGGAGAGCGCCATTCAACTCTTATCTAAACGAAATGATGGCGCCATTGTCCCACAGACCGCCCGCGGCGTCAGCCCGAGTTACGCCTGCGGATCGATCATCGAGGCGCGCCCGGCGCTGAACGACCACTCGTCCAACTGGGTGGTGGTGATCACCACCATCACATCCTCGGGGCGCAGCCGCAGGTTTTCCGCCAGCAGCGCCGCCAGCCGCCCGTAGAAGCGCCGCTTGGTGTCGGTGTCGCGCGGCCGCCCGGCGGTGATGTAAAACAGCACGAAATCCGCGCTGCGCGGCCCGCCGAGATAGTCGCGATCGTAGATAAGCTCACCGGGTCGGTATTGATCGATCACCTGAAATTTATCCGTCGGCGGCACCTCGAAGGCCTCCACCAGCGCCTGATGCAGGCTGTCGGACAAGGTTTGCAGATAGTCGGCGGACTTGCCCTGATGCAGGGCGATGCGGCTAAACGGCATGGTTGTCCTCCTGTTCCAGTTCACGCAGGCGCGCCACGGCCGACGCCGCCGCGGGCCAGCCGGCGTAGAACGCCAGATGGGTGATGAGCTCGGCCAGCTGCTGGCGCGTCACGCCGTTGCGCTGCGCCAGCTGCAGGTGAAACGGCAGCTGTTCCACGCGGTTGAGCGCCACCAGCGCGGCGACGGTAATCAGGCTACGCTCGCGCGGGCTCAGCGCCGGCCGCTGCCAAATATCGTCAAACAAGACGCTGTCGCTGAGCTGCGCCAGCTTGGGGGCAATATCGCCGAACGCCTGCTGCCCGGCCTGGGATTCTGATGGCATCACACTCTCCTGTCAGTTGCGGATAGCCTTACGCTACCCGCCGCCGCAGCGAGTGAAAATCGGGATTTTCAGCAGTCTCGGTTCAGAAAAACGGGAGGGTTCCCCGCCGGGCGGCGGGGAGGCATCACGATTCCAGCGGGGCAACACCGTCGAAATGGGCGCTCAGCAACGCATTCAGCTCCGGCCGCTGTTCCACCCGCTCTGCGATGGCGTACAGCCGCGGGCAGTGTTGCCGGAACCACGCGCGGCCCGGCCGCCAGTTGCACATCACCGCCACGTACAGATCCAACGCGCTGAAGCTCTTGCCGAGAAACCACGGGCCCGCAGCGCCGGCGGCGGCGTTCAGCTGCCGCAATAAGCGCTCGCGATAAGCCATTACCGCGTTTTTCAGCTGTTCCGCCCCCGCCGCCTGCGGCTGCCAGCGCTGCGGATGGTCGGCATAGGTGCAGGTGGGGTAAATCTCCGCGTTGATGAACAGCAGCCAGCGCAGAAAACGCGGCAACAGCGGCGAGCCGCCGGGCGGCGCCAGTTCGGCGTGCGGCGCGCGATCGTGCAGCAACAGAATGATCGCCGCACTCTCCGTCATCACTTCGTCATTGGGCAACACTAAGGTGGGCACCTGGCCCAACGGGTTCAGCGCCAGCAGGCGATCGCGCTCCGGGCCGTCCTGCGTGTAGTCCACCTCCTCATAGCCCCAGGGGAAAGCGGTCAACACCAACGCGGCGGCCACGATCGTCGAGCCGCAGCCCTGCGTGCCGAACAAAGTATAAGTATCGTGCATGATTCCTCCCGCAGCGGAACAAGGTATCGATAACTGTAGACCAGCCGCCGACCGTCGGCCGAAGAAAAAATTCACTCTTTACGCGACTTTTTTAATCGTTCGACATGAAAATGAATTTTTTGTCATAAATAGATCACATTACTACGGTAAAAATTCTCCGCCGCCAACAATCAGGCGGCACAGTAAAACAGCAATGCAACTGATGATAAGCGTCTTTCAATCGAATAAAGCAGGGTAACCCATGAAACGTAATCTTCTGGCCGTTATTATTCCGGCACTTTTACTTGCGCAAGCGGCACAGGCAGCAGAAATCTACAATAAAGACGGCAACAAACTCGATTTTTACGGTCGTGTAAAGGCCCTGCATTATTTCTCCGATGATGCCGGCAACGACGGTGATAAAACCTACGTGCGTATCGGCTTTAAAGGCGCGACTCAGATTAACGATATGCTGACCGGCTACGGCCAGTGGGAATATCAGATCGCCGCCAACCACACGGAATCCGACGGCACTAAAGACACCAAAACGCGTCTGGGCTTCGCCGGTCTGAAATATAAGGACCTCGGTTCCTTCGACTACGGCCGCAACTACGGCATCATTTACGACGTCGGCGCCTGGACGGATATGATCCCTGAATTCGGCGACGATGCTTACATCAAGACCGACAACTTTATGAACGGCCGTACCAACGGCGTCGCCACCTACCGTAATAACAACTTCTTCGGACTGGTCGACGGCCTGAAATTTGCCGTGCAGTACCAGGGCAAGAACGAAAACGACGGCCGCTCCGCCAGCAAGGCGAACGGCGACGGCTGGGGCCTCTCCTCCAGCTACGAAATCATCGATGGCCTGAGCGTGGGCGCCGCCTATGCCTCTTCCAACCGCACCACCACGCAAAAAGCGGGCACCTTCGGTAAAGGCGACAAGGCCGATATCTGGGCCGGTGGTCTGAAATACGACAACAACAACGTCTACCTGGCCGCGACTTATTCGCAGAGCCGCAATATCGCGCCTATTTCCGGCACCGCCACCATCAATAACAACGCCACTTCCGTTAGCGGCTTCGCCAATAAAGCGGAAGGGATTGAATTGGTCGCACAATATCAGTTCGACTTCGGTCTGCGCCCATCGCTGGGTTACGTTCAGCAGAAAGGCAAAGATATTGAAGGCATCGGCGACGTCGATCTGGTGAAATATTTCGACGTAGCGGCAACCTATTACTTCAACAAAAACATGTCCACTTATGTCGAATATAAAATCAACCAGCTCGATGACGACAACAAGCTGGGTCTGAAAAACGACGACGTGGTTGTTGTCGCCCTGACCTACCAGTTCTGATGTGATGAATGAATAACCACCACTGCAAACTTTAGCGTCACTTGATACCCAGAGTTTTATTTCGCCGGGCGGCTGCGTCCGGCTTTTTTGTTTTTATTTTCCCCCTGCCCAATCCCCCCGCTTGCCTTGCAAAAAAAACGGGTCTACATGTATAGCTTTCTCCCCGAGCGAAATCAGCCATGCATAACGACGGACGCTTCGACTTCCACAACGCCCTGCGCTACAGCAGCGACGAACTGGCGAACATCCTCAGCCACTGCTTTGAAAACTACATCGTGCGCTTCGTTGTCGACGGGCCGACCTTCGCCGCCCGTTTCGGCGCCGAAGATCTCAGCCTGAACGACAGCCTGATCGTCACCCACCGCCATGAACCGGTGGCGGTGGCGCTGATCGCCCGCCGCGGCCGGCACAGCCGGGTCGCAGCCTTTTCCGTGCGCCCGGAGATGCGCGGCCAGGGCCTGGGCAAGACGCTGATGCAGCGGCTGGTGGCAGACGCCCGCCAACGCGGCGACCGGCGGCTGTCGCTGGAAGTGATCGAAGGCAACGACGCCGCGCTGGCGCTGTACCACCGCGCCGGGCTGCGCATCGTGCGCACCCTGACCGGCCATCAGGCGCCGGCGGAAGCGCCGCCAGGCACGGCGGAACTGCAGGCGGTCGATCCGCTGACCGTCAGCCATCGCCTGACGGCGGAAGGCGCCACCGATCTGCCCTGGCTGATCGCCCCCGAATCGCTGTTCAAGCTGCCGGGCAAACCGCAAGCCTATACGCTCAATCGTCAGGCCTACGCCGTGGTGATGCCCGGCGCCGAGCACTGCTGGCTGCGCCTGATCTACGTGCCGCCGCAGCACCGCGGCCAGGGGCATGCGCGCGCCTTGCTGGCCGCCCTGCAAACAAGGTTCGCCCCTTTGCCGCTGACTGCCAACGTCGTTGTGCCCGAGGTGGCCGCCCCCTTCTTTACGCATCTTGGCTGGCGGCAGGATCCCCTGCGCCAGTTCGAGATGGATATGTTGCTGGACAGCCCACAAGACTAAAACCAAGAGAGATAACGATGGCAGGAAAACAGGCAAGGAAACTCACCCTCGGCGCGGCGGTTGGCGTCGCGCTGCTGACGTTGGCCGGTTGCGCGCAGCCGCCGCACACCGACGCGCAGGCCCAGCAACGGCTGGCGGATCAGTCGGTGCTGGCGGTGAACTGGTTCCAACAGTCCGGCGAATACCGCGCGCTGGCGCATCAGGCGTTCAACAGCGCGCAGCGCGCCTTCGATCAGGCCAAGGCCGCACCGGGCCGTAAAAAGGCGGTGGTGGTCGATCTGGATGAAACCATGCTGGACAACAGCGCCTACTCCGGCTGGCAGGCGCAGCAGGGCCAGCCGTACGACGGCGCCACCTGGGCCAAATGGACGCAGGCCGAACAGGCCGGCGCGGTGCCGGGCGCAGTGTCGTTCGCCCGCTACGTCAACGCCCATCAGGGGACGATGTTCTACGTATCGAACCGCAAGCAGAGCGAATACGCCGCCACGGTGGCCAACATGCAGAAGCTCGGTTTCACCGGCATGTCGGAAAAGACCGTGCTGCTCAGCACCGACACCTCCAATAAGCAGGCGCGCTTCGACGCCATCAAACAAGCCGGCTATGACATCGTGGTGTACGCGGGCGACAACCTGAACGACTTCGGCGCCGCGACTTACCACCAGGACAACGCGCAGCGCCGGGCGTTCGTCAGCGAGAACCAGAACAAGTTCGGCACCGAATTCATCGTGCTGCCCAACCCGCTGTATGGCGATTGGGAAAGCGGGCTGGCCCGCGACTACAACAAGCTGACGCCGCAGCAGAAGCTGCAGGTGCGCCAACAGGCGATCAAAGCCTGGCGCGGGCGCTGATTCAGGAATAGGGAGAAAAAAACCATATAACCTAATATTTTTTCAAAAAGGGATTAACGGAGCATGCCGCCGAACCAATGGGGATATTGGCTCGGCGGCATGAACATAAAGAAATGCGTATGCTCAAATTTTTGATTGCGGGTATAAGAAATGTGAGAAATCGGTATCGGCACTGCCCTGTGAAGCCAATCCCACACCGCTTCCCGGTGAAGCAAGCACTTTCACTATCCTTTCAGCAATATCAGAGTAGTTCATCCCTTAACCCTCTCGATTTTAACCGTCCGAAAACCGTAGCGGCATCCGCTCTTTGATTTAATCTGGCCGTAACCTAAGCAGCAAGGCACGGATCTTCAAGGTCAAATGGCTATGGGGACTTACAACATCATTCCAGAACTTTTTCGAAACAGACCGCCTGCGGGTTACCTCGATAACGGCCATAATTTTCGCGTATCCGATACCCCTGAGCCAGATAAAACTTGATGGCACGCAGGTTCACTCTTCGAGTTTCCAGCCACAGTTGGCGATACCCCAACCATCGAGCCTGTTGTTCCAGAGCATGTAATAATTTACGACCAATACCATTACCAGGCTCACGTACATACATCCGTTTTAACTCCGCAACGCCAGAAGTTAATCGACGCAGCGCCCCACAAGCTACGGCTTCATCGGCAGCATTGCGTACCAACATAAAACAACCTCCATCCGCTTGTATAGCAGCAGGATCAAACGAGGATGTACCGCTATCACCGGTGATCTCAGCCAGTTGCACCGACAATTCCGCCATCAGTGTCAGCGCGTCTGAGCTATCAACTTCACTTAATAGTATCCGAAGAGTCACAGCAGTTTGTACATATAGCAGGTGGCTTCCAACGCCCCGCCGTCGCTGGCGCGGGCGTAATGCGGAATGTCGCCCGCCGCCTCGAACCCCAATTGGCGGTACAGCCCCTGCGCCGCGCTGCCGCTCAGGGTGTCCAGCACCAACAGGCTGCGGCGATGACGCGCCGCCAGCGCCTGCACTTCCTGCATCAACTGCCGGGCGACGCCCTGCCGCCGCGCCTGCGGGTGCACCATCAGCTTGGCCACTTCCGCCCGGTGGCGGCCGTTGTCCGGCATCGCCAGCAACAGCTGCACGGTGCCGACCGGCCGACCGTTCGCCAGCGCCACCAGCATCGCACGCTCTCCCCGCGCCAGGGCCGGCAGCAACCCCTGCCAAAACGCCCGCGCCTGCTCCACTGTAAACGGCATGACAAAACCAATGCTGGCGCCGTGCGCCACGCTGGCGTGCAGCATCTCGGCCAAGTCGGCCATGGCGCTTTGCGCCGCGTCGGCGCCCCACTGTTGCAATTCAATCATGGCTATGGCCTGCAGATAACGAGCGTGTAATGGGCCGGCTCATCGCCGGGGACATGGAAACGGGACGCGCCGAACAGGCGGTAGCGCAGGCAGTCGCCGGGCGACAGCCGGAAAACGCGCCCTTCCAGCGTCAATTCCAGCTGCCCGGACAGCAACCAGAGGTGATGCTCCAGCGCCGGTATCGACGGCAGGTCGTAATCAATCTGCGCGCCGGCATCGAGCCGGGCTTCGATAAACTCGGCCTTATACAGCGCGGCGGGAGGAGAAACGGAGCGACGGTGGAAACCGCTGGCGCGATCGACCCATACCGGCTGTTGCGGCGGCCGCAACAGCTCCGGCGGTTCGTCTTCGATTTCGCTCAACAGGCGCGACATGGTCAACCCGTAGGCGGCGCACAGCCGGTTCAGCAGCGACGCCGTCGGGCTGGTTTCGGCGCGCTCCACCCGCGAGAGCGTCGCCCGGCTGAGGCCGGTGCGCTGCGCCAACTCTTCCAGCGACCATCCCTGCTGCTGGCGCAAATCCGCCAGCCGCTGCGCCAACCTCAGGTCGGCAGTCTCCAAACCGTTATCCATCGCTCACACTCCGCCTTGAAATCCCATATAAGAGAAATAATCTCAAATTAGAGATATGGCAAGCGGATTTTAAAAAATGCCGCGCAGCGCGATGAATATCAGCATGCTCAGCAACACCACCGCCAGCATACTGCGCAGCAAGAACGCCACTATCACCGGCAAACACTATCGAAGAAGGAGGAGCGTTCTAGCACTCGCGCGAGGGCGGGTTTTGTACAAGATTGCCCGTCTCGGCGCCCGGCGGCGCGATCGCCGCGCAGCGCCAGGCGCTGAATACCGCCAGCAGCGGCGCCAGCGCGAACGCCAGGAACAGCCAGCGCGCCGCCGACGCCGCGCCCGCCGCGCCGCCCGGATCGTTCAGCCCCGCCAGATTGGCGATCATCCCGGCCAGCGCCGCACCGAATGCGGTGGCGAACAGCTGCACCGTGGTAATCGAAGCGCCGGCGATATCTTTGTCCGCTTCGGGCGCCACCTGCAAAATGCGCGTCAGCAGGTGCGGCCAGCCGAAGCCGATGCCGAACCCCACCAGCAACAGCGCAATGACGATCGGCGCCAGCGCCTGCCAGTGGCCGCCGGACGGCACCGGCATCAGGATCGCCAGCGCCAGCAGCCCCACCAGCACAAACAGCGGCCCGCTGACGATCGCCCGGCGAATGCCCGCCCCGCGCCAACCTGAGCTGAGGATCTCGGACAGCGTCCAGCCGGCGGCCATGGCGGCGGCAATATAGCCGGAGATCAGCGGCGACTGGCCGTGCAGCAGCTGCAGAAAATAGGGCACGAAGATCTCGCTGGTCATGCCGATCACCAGCAACGCGGTCGTGATGTAGAGCGCCGCCAGCGATGAGCCGCGCCGCAGCGCGCCGTGCGGCAACAGGCGGGCGCGCGAGTGCGCTTCGCGCTTCAGCAGCCAGGCCATCAGCACCAGCGAGAGCGCGATGCCTGCCAGGTTGATCCAGGCGCTGTGCGCCAGACTGCCGGCGGACACCGCCAGCACCGCCACGGTCAGCAACAGCAGCTGCGCGGTCGGCAACGGCGCGGCCGCCTGCTGCGCTTTACCCTTGGGCAGGATCAGGAAGGTAAATGCGGCGTACAGCGCCATGATCGGCAGCAGAATGCCGAAGGCCCAACGCCAGGCGTTCAGCTCGGCGAAAATGCCGCCCACCGCCGGCCCCACCAGGGTGGCGATGCCCCACATCGCCGAGATGAGCGCCATGGCGCGCGGCCACAATCGCTGCTCGAACACCAGGTTGATCATCGCGTAGGAGAGCGCAAAGATCAGCCCACCGCCGAAGCCCTGCACCGTACGGCCGATCAGCATCACCGGCATGCTCGGCGCCAGCGCGCACAGCGCCGCCCCGGCGATGAAGAACAGCGAAGCCACCAGATAGGCGCTGCGCGCGCCGTAGCCGCTGAGCAGCCGGGCCGACAGCGCGGAACCGAGGATCGACGCCACCACGAACAGCGTGGTGTTCCAGGCGTAGAGATCCAGACCGCCGATATCCTGCACCACCGAGGGCAGAATGGTGGTGGCGACCAGAATATTGATGGCATGCAGCGCCACGCCGAGCGAAAGCGCGATCGCACTGGCCGCATTTTTGCCGGAGAAAAGGTCGCTCCAGCGGCTATCGTCATGGGTTATCACGGTTGTCGTCCTGTTTTCAGAGGAATGGCATTGAGTTGGTCATAAGATTGCGTTAAATTTAACAAGAGTTATCTTGGAATAAGTTAGGGCGAGGCGGAGAAATATGTCAAGAATAAACTTGGAAAATAGCGGCAGCACCGCACAATCGGTCAGTGACCGCTTGCTGACGCTATTGAAAACCCGCGGCCCACAGCAAGCTTCTGACGCAGGAAAGGTGCTCGGCACCACCGGTGAGGCGGCCCGCCAGCAGTTCGTCAAGCTGGCGAAAGAGGGGCTGGTCGAAGCGGTGGCGGAAACGCGCGGCGTGGGCCGCCCGGTGCAGCTGTGGCATTTGACCTCGGCCGGCAACGCGCGCTTTCCCGACACCCATGCGGATCTGACGGTGCAGCTGCTGCGCACCGTGCGCGACAAGCTGGGCGAACAGGCGCTCGACGTGCTGATCGAGACCCGCGAGCAGGAAAACCGCATCAACTACAAGCAGGCGATGATCGGCGCCGCCGATCTGCAGGAGCGCGTGGCGCGCCTGACCGAAATCCGCTGCCGCGAAGGCTATATGGCCGAATGGCGTCAGGAGGAAGACGGTTCCTATCTGCTGGTGGAAAACCACTGCCCGATCTGCGCCGCCGCCACCGTCTGCCAGGGCTTCTGCCGGGCGGAGCTGAGCATCTTCACCGAAGTGCTGCAGGCGCAGGTGGAGCGCGCCGAACACATTCTGGCCGGCTCGCGCCGCTGCGCCTACCGGATTTCGCTCCTGTAACGCCGGTTTTTGCCCACGTTTTCAACCGGTACAGATTATTCTGCTTGTGCATCCCGCACCTTCCCTTCTAAGGTTGAATTAACGCATATTCAGACCAACAGCGGGCCTCGCACTCGCTCTGGCAAATCCGTCGGCGCCTGGCGCGCAGCGGCAGAGTAACCCCACGGGAGTTGAACGATGAAGAAGCCGCATGCCGGATTCTGGCTGGCGACGCTGGGACTGGGCGTCTGCTGGCTGCTGGCGCTGCTGACTCGCGATCGGCTCAACGGCATCCTGCTGGCCGGCGCGGCGCTGGCGCTGATCTTTACCCCGGCCGCCCGCCGTAAAGGCGCGGCCCTGGCCGCCCTGGGCGGTATCGGCATGGATGGGCTGTGGAGCTACAGCGGCGTGCTGCACTACAGCGGGCAACACGGCCTGCCGCTCTGGACCATCGCGCTGTGGATCGGCTTCGGCTGCTGGTGGTATTGGCTGCTGGACGTGGTCAGAGCGGCCCCCTGGCCGCTGGCGGTGCTGGGCGCCGCCGCCGGCCCCTTCGCCTACGCCGTGTCCTGGAAACTGGACGCCTTGCTGCCCGGCGTGCCGCCGGAGTTCATGCTGCTGCTGCTGGCCGTCGGCTGGTCGATTTACCTGCCGGCCGTCAGCTGGCTGCAGTGGAAGCGGCGGGACAGCTGAACGGCGGGCGGCGGCCGGGAAAAATAATGCCGAAAGCCATTGCTTATCGGTTGCCCGATCGGGTTTACTGAGCGTTCTAATAATAATCACCCCTGCAAAAACATATCTCTATGCTTAGCCAACAAAGCCGTAGCGTCCTGCCGTTGATCGGGGCGTTGTTCACGTTATATATCGTTTGGGGTTCCACCTATTTCGTCATTCGCCTCGGCGTCGCGCAGTGGCCGCCGCTGATGATGGCCGGCATTCGCTTTCTGGCTGCCGGTATCCTGCTGTTCAGTTTCCTGGCCTGGCGCGGCCACGCGCTGCCGACGCCGAAGCAGTGGCTGGCCGCCGGCGCCATCGGCATTCTGCTGCTGGCGGTGGGCAACGGCCTGGTGACGGTGGCGGAGCACCAACACGTGCCGTCCGGCATCGCCGCGGTGATGGTGGCGACGGTGCCGCTGTTCACCCTCTGCTTCAGCCTGCTGTGGGGGATGCGCAACACCAAACTGGAATGGGCCGGCATCGCGCTCGGTCTGGTGGGCATCGTGCTGCTTAATACCGGTAACAACCTGGTGGGCAACCCGACCGGCGCGCTGCTGATTTTGCTGGCGTCGGCCAGCTGGGCCTTCGGGTCGGTACTGGGATCGCGCATCTCGCTGCCGGCCGGGCCGATGGCCGGCGCGGCGGAGATGCTGGTCGCCGGCGTGGTGTTATTGGCAGCCAGTCAGCTGAGCGGCGAGCGTCTGACTCAGATGCCGAGCACCGGCGGCTTTCTGGCGCTGGGCTATCTGATCGTCTTCGGCTCGATGCTGGCGATCAGCGCCTATATGTTCTTGTTGAAGAACGTGCGCCCGGCGGTCGCCACCAGCTACGCCTACGTCAACCCGGTGGTGGCGGTGCTGCTCGGCATCGGCTTTGCCGGCGAATCGCTGGCGCCGCGCGAGTGGCTGGCGCTGGTGATCATCGTGGCGGCGGTGGTGCTGGTGACGCTGGGAAAATACCTGTTCGCCCGCCCGGCCCGCGTGCAGGCCATCGACAGCGAACGGTAGCGATCGCAAAGGGCGGTCTGCGGGCCGCCGTTAAAAACGATTCTTGTTTCACCCGGCGAAGGGGCTATAATTCCCGCTGTTCCAAGCAACCTGCGAAATTATTCCTATGCTGAAAAAAGCGTTCGTCATCGTCATCGCCCTGTGCGCCTTCGGTTCTTTGGGCGGCGTATTCCTCGCCGGGCTGAACATCTACACCCGTTCCACCACCCCGCACGAAGAAAGCGCGCCTGCCGGGGATGCCGCCGCCACGCCGGCGCAAACCGAAACCCTTCAGGCCAAGTGATCGTCCAGCCAGCGCTGGCAGCGCAGCTGTAAAAAGCGCTGCAGCCGCCTGACGCGTTCCGACACCGGCGAGCGATGCGGGCACCAGGCACTTCGAGCAGTTCCTCACCGCGCCATAGCCGCTTTCCCCACGCCGGGGAGAAAAACGACGCGCTACGCCTGATGCAGGCCGACGCGCGGCGGGTTACCTGCTGGCGCTGGAGAACGGCTTCGTCACCGGCAGCGCGATCGACATCGACGGCGACGCCCTGCTGTAACGGCGGCTAGAGCGCCGTCACGCCCTGGGCGGCGGCCTGCTGTTCCAGCACGGTGATAATCTGGTAGGCCGAACGCGGCACCAGGCTGAAATCGCCGATCAGCAGGCGGTCGCTGACCGCCTCATCCAGCATCGCTCGGGCGCCGGCGCGCAGGATTTCCACCTGTTCCGGTGGCGTACCCGCCGCGGTGATCAGAGGCAGACCGGGCACCGCCGCCGTGCGGCCGATGATTTTCAGCCCCTCCAGCGCCTGCGGCTGCGCCCGGCGTAGCAGTTCCATGCTGATTGAATCGATGGCGGCGATATCCGCCTGCCCGCTGCGGATCAGCTTCAGCGACTGATAATGCGCGCCGGAGGCAATCGCCGCACCGAAGAATTTCCCGTCCTGCGCCAGCGGCGCGATCAGCGCGCGCAGGCCGTTGTAGCCGGATTGGGAATCGGTGCTGTTATAGGCCGCCGTCCGGCCGCGAAAATCCGCCAACCGTTCTCCGGGGTCGCCCGCGCGCACCACCAGCCAGCTGCGGTAATTCGGCCCGTCGCACCCTTCAACCCGGTAATGGTAGGTGCCGATCAGCTGCACCTGCGGCAGAGTGCTGACCAACGGATAACCGCAGGTTTGGCTGAGCAGCAGATCGTCGCGCCGCCAGTGCTGCGCCAGATCGTCCGGCCAACTGAGCCGCTCCGGCGCCGCCGGCAGCCCCAGGCGCAGCAGCTTGTCGCGCAATACCTGCCAGAAAGATTCGGCCTGCTCCCGGCCAACGCCGTACATCGGTAGAGACACCTGCATCATTTCCCCCTTACCCCGCCGGAGTGGTCGCCAGCGTCTGCTGACGCCAGGCGGTGAGATAACGCACCCAACGTTCGAACAGCATATCGGTGATAATAGCCAACAATGCCACCACCGCCGCGCCCTGGATCACATAGGCGGTGTTAAAGCCGCTCAGACCGATGATGATCGGCGAGCCGAGGGTCTTGGTGCCGACGGTGGAAGCGATGGCCGCCGTGCCGATGTTGATGATCACCGACGTGCGGATCCCGGCGACGATCACCGGCGCCGCCAGCGGCAATTCGACCCGCCACAGAATTTGCCAGGCGCTCATCCCCACGCCGCGGGCAATCTCGCGCGTGGCGGGCGGCACCGATTCGATGCCCGCCAGCGTGCCCTGCAGGATCGGCAGCAGGCCGTACAGCACCAGCGCAATGATCGCCGGCTGTTCGCTGAAGCCCATCACCGGCACCGCTACCGCCAGCACCGCTACCGGCGGGAAGGTCTGCCCCACCGCCACCACCGTTTCCACCAGCGAACGAAACTCCCGGCCGCTGCGCCGGGTTACCGCCACGCCGGCCGCCACGCCGAGAGCCACCGCGATCAGGCTGGAGATCGCCACCAGCGACAGGTGCGCCCCCACCAGCGCGATAAAGCTGTCCTGCTGATAAATGGGCCGCTCCAGATTGGGGAACCAGGCGGCGAACAGGCCGCGCAGATGATCCATGCCGAACACCAGCGCCAACAGCAGCGCCAGCGTCCAGGGCAGCGGATCGCGCAGCAGGCGCCAGATGCGCCCGCTCATGACAGCGCCTGCCCGGCGATCAGATCGTTGAAGTGCAAGACCCCCAACGCTTCGCCCCGTTCATCCACCACCGGCAGGCAGTCGCTGCCGCGCGCCACAAACACCGACAGCGCCTCGCGCAGGCTCATGGCGGCGGCGATCGGCTCGCCCTCGGCGGCACCGGGCCGCACTCGTTCCGCCACCGTTCCCAGCGACAGCAGCTTGATGCCGCGATCGCTGCGCCCGAAGAAGTCCCGCACGAAGTCGTTGGCCGGCGCGGTCAGCAGCGCCAGCGGCGTGCCCTGTTGCACCACCCGCCCCTGATCGAGCAGCACCAGGCGATCCGCCAAGCCCAGCGCTTCGTCGATGTCGTGCGTCACCAACACGATAGTGCGGCCGGAGAGCTGATGGATGCGCGCGATCTCCGCCTGTAGCGCCGCACGGGTGACCGGATCCAGCGCGCCGAACGGTTCGTCCATCAGCAACACCTCGGGATCGGCGGCCAGCGCGCGCGCCACCCCTACCCGTTGCTGCTGCCCGCCAGACAGCTGGTGCGGATAGCGACGGCGAAACAGATCCGGCTCCAGATGCAACAGCTCCAGCAGTTCGGTTACCCGATCGCGAATGCGCGCGCGCGGCCATTTCAGCAGCTGCGGCACGGTGGCAATGTTTTCCTCCACCGTCCAGTGCGGAAACAGGCCGATCGATTGGATCGCATAACCCATGCGCCGCCGCAGATCCTGCGGTTTGAACGACTGGATCTCTTCGCCGGCAAAGAGAATCTTGCCCCGATCGTGCTCGATCAGGCGATTGATCATTTTTAACGTCGTGGACTTGCCGGAACCCGAGGTGCCGATCAACACGGTGAATTCGCCCTCGGCGATGTGCAGCGTGAGATCGTCTACCGCCGGCTTGCCCTGAAAAATTTTGCTGACTTGCTCAAAGTGAATCATCGGCGCGATACGTCCAGGATTGAAACCCAAAATTTAAACAGCGAATCGACGATGACCGCCATCATGACCACCGGGATCACCCCCAGCAGAACCAGATCCAGCGCGCTGCTGAGCAGCCCCTGAAAGACGATGGCGCCAAAGCCGCCGGCGCCGATCAGCGCCGCCACCACCGCCATGCCGACGGTTTGCACCGCCAGAATGCGCACGCCGGTCAGGAACAGCGGCAGCGCCAACGGCAGCTGCACGCGCAGGAAGATCTGCCCGCGCGTCAGCCCCATGCCGGTGGCGGATTCGATCACCCCCGCCGGCACGCTTTGCAGCCCCGCCACCACGCTGCGCACCAGCGGCAACAGCGCGTACAGCACCAGCGCCACGATCGCCGGCGCCATGCCGATGCCGCTGACGCCGTGTTCCGCCAGCCAGGGCACCGCCGTCGCCAGCCCCGCCAACGGCGCGATCAGCAGGCCGAACAGTGCGATGGACGGCACGGTCTGGATAATGTTCAGCGCGGAGAAAATCGGTCGCTGCCAGCGCTCGGAGCGAAAACACAGCACCCCGAGCGGCACGCCGATCGCCAGCGCCGGTGCCATCGTCGCCAGCAGAATGGTCAGGTGCTGCAGCAGCGCGGCGTCAAACACCTCCTGGCGATTGTGGTACTCCTTCAGCAGCGACAGCTGATCGAGCTGATGCCCGAACAGCAGCAGCGCCGGCGGCACCAGCACCAGCGCGTTGCCCAGCATGCGCCACAGGTGCGACGCGGTGATGCGCGCCATGGCGTCGGCGGCGATCAGCAGGCTCAGCGCCATCGTCAGCCAGCATCCGCTGCCCCAGGAGGTGCGCGCCAAGCGCGATCCCTCCTGCGCCAGACGCCCGGCGGCCTGCCCGCTGATCCAAAAGGCCAGCGTCAGCACCCCACAAGCGGCCAGCGCCGCCAGCAGCGCCCGTCCCCGCGTCGGCGGCAACAGGCTGAGGATCGCCAATGCCGCCAGCGGCAACAGCAGCCACAGCGCCGGGCCGTGCAGCAGGGAGAACAAGGAGAGGCTTTTGCCCGACAACAGGCGATTGGGGGCATAACTGAGGAACGGCAGGCCGAACGCGGCCAGCAGCAACAGCATGAACAGCGTCAACAAGACGCGATGTTTTACGGCGATAGTCAAAGAAACGCTCCGGTTCCCTCGGTTTACCCCCTCTCCCGACGGCAGAGGGGGCACCTCGGCATTATCCCTTAACAAACCCTTTCTCTTTCAGGTAAGCAGCCGCCACCTGTTTGGCGTCCTGGCCTTCCACGGCGATCTGCGCGTTGAGTTTTTGCAGCGTCGGCCCGTCCAGCGAGGCGAACACCGGCTTCAGCAGCTCAGGCAGATTGGCGTGCGCCTTCAGGGCCGCTTCGCGCACGATCGGCGCCGGCGCGTAGATCGGCTGTACGCCTTTCGGGTCCGCCAGCGTCTGCAGCCCCAGCGCCGCCACCGGGCCATCGGTGCCGTAGGCCATCGCCGCGTTGACGCCGGAGGTCTGCTCCGCCGCCGCCTTGATGGTCACCGCCGTATCGCCGCCGGCCAGGGACAGCAGCTGATCCTGATTCAGCTTGAAGCCGTAGGCATTCTGGAACGCCGGCAGCGCATCCGGCCGCTCGATAAATTCCGCCGAGGCCGCCAGCTTGAACTTGCCGCCGCCGTTGATCCACTTGCCGAGATCCGACAGCGTCTTCAGGTGATTGGCCTCCGCCACGTCCTGGCGAATGGCGATGGTCCAGGTGTTGTTGGCCGGCGCCGCGTCCAGCCAGACGATTTTATTTTTGTCGTAGTCGAGCTGTTTCACCTTCTCGAAGCCGGCCTGGGCGTTCTTCCACGCCGGATCTTTCTCATCGGAGAAGAAAAACGCGCCGTTGCCGGTGTATTCCGGGTAGATGTCGATCTCGCCGGACGTGATGGCACCGCGCAGCACCTTGGTGGTGCCGAGCTGCAGCTTGTTGGTGGTCTGGATGCCGTTGGCTTCCAGCACCTGCACGATGAGGTTGCCGAGCAGCGAACCTTCGGTGTCGATCTTGGAGCCGACGCGCACCGAGTCGGCCGCCTGCGCCAGACCGCCGGTGGCCAGCAGGGCCAGCGCGACGGCAAAGGAACGTCCGCGTGATAAGGTGATTGCCATACTTTTCCTCTGGTTATACGTTTTCCGGCTCATGGGCCGGTTAGGTTGGAAAATCCTGAGAAACGCGCTTCCAGCGCGCAATAAATTTTTCCGTCGGCAGGGCATCGCCCTCCCCCTGCGGTTCACCGGCGCGCAACGGATGCACGCCGACGTCGATCGGCGTCAGGGCGTAATCGCGCAGCCACTCGCCGTAGCCCTGCGCGACAAATCCCTGACTGCGACGCTGGTACGCCTCGCGCTCCGCCAGATAGACTTCGCGCAAACCATACCAGGGCAGGCCGGGCAGATCGTGATGCACTAAATGATAGTTCAGATTGAGAAACAGCAGCCGCCACGGCCAACCCGCCTCATTAATAATAGAACGTGCCTGCGGAGCGTCCACGGCGCGATGCTCAAAAAACGATCTTACCTTGGTCAGCGCCAGCGCCGGGTAGCTGATGGCCAGCAGGTAAAACGCCGCGCCGATACCCTGCGCCTGCAGCCAGTCGAGCAGCATCGCCAACAGCGACAGGTGCACCAACCACCTCGCCCAGGCGCGCCACTCCCCGGCGGCAAGCGCTTTCACCGCCCCGGCCAGGGTCGCGGCGATATCCAGCGCCGGGCCAAGGAGCACCCGGCCGATCAGCGTATTGCGCACGGCGGCCAGCAGCGGCAGCAGCCGGGGATAGCGCCGCCACTGCGCGGCGCTGAAGTAATAGCTTTCGGGATCTTCGTGCGGATCGGTCAGATGGTCGTTGCGGTGGTGGCGCAGATGCGAATCGCGATACAGCCCGTAGGGATACCACACCGCCAGCGGCAACAGGCCGAACAGCTGATTGACGCGCGGCCAGCGCGTCGGATGGCCGTGGATCAGCTCGTGCTGCAACGACATATACCAGGTGGTCAGCAGTATCAGCAGCGGCGCGCCAAGCCACGGGCCCAGCGTTTGCCACCCCAGCGCCACGCCGAACCAGCCGCCGTACACCGCCGCCATGATCCCCCAGGTGGGCAGCTCCAGCCGCCAATGCCGGCGCCGATAAAGCTGCCTGATTCGTTCGCGCTGTTCGGGGTGCAAATAGTGGGCGTGGGACATGCTGCGGCTCGCGGTAAGAGATTTTCTCCCAGTATCCGTGAGCCGTAGCGGCATTCAAAATAACGAAAATGGCAAAGCTAAGTGAAAATTCAGCGGGTTGCGTACGCGTAAAAGCGAAAAAACGGGCCGCGCAGGCGGCCCGTCAGTCACATCTTCAGGGAACGAAATCGAGCACCACGGCGTTGAACAGCGCATACTCGGTGGCGTTGGCCATCGGCGGAAACTGCGCGCGCTGCACCGCCGCGCTCGCCGCTGCGCACAGTGGCGCGTCGCCTCTTACGATCTTGCTGCTCGCCAGCTTGCCGTCCGGTCGCAGCCGAATGCTGATGGTGCAGCGTTGGCCGCGCGCGCGTTCAGGCAAACGCAGCTCGCGGCTCACCGCGTTATGCACCCGCACCGGATAGCTGAGCGGCGCCGTGGCCTGCGCCTCGGCCTGCGGCTGCGGCAACGGGATGCCGGCCTGACGCCCGGCACCGCAGCCGCTTAACAGCAACAGCGCCAACAGGCCTAGTGTCTTTTTCATTCCCTATATCCTTATTGGGTTGTTAATCCTTATATGACGGCGATCACTGCGCCGCCGGGTAAGCCTCGCCGTCATCCGCGTAACGCTGCAGCCGCTCGCGCCACCACTTGGCCGCCAGACCGCTGGCGCTTTCCCGCCAGCCGAAATAGGCAACGTCGCTGCAGCGCTCAGATTCAACGCGTTTCGCCACCAGTTCGCCGCTGTTCAGGTAAGGTTCCGCCAGAGAACGCGGTAGATAGCCGCAGCCCAGCCCGGCCAACTGCGCCTGCAGCTTGGCGTCGAAGCCGAAGACCGTCAGCGTATCCTGTTCTTCCAGCAGGTTCAGGCTCTGCGGCGCGTTGACCCGCGAGGTATCGCGCACCACCACCGCCCGGTGCTGACGGATCTCATCTTTCGGCAACGGTTCCGGCAGCGCCGCCAGCGGATGCTGTGGCGCGACGGCGAACACGTAATCCAACTGCCCCAGGCGGCTGAACGCATAACCCACCCGCGACGGCGGCTCGCAGATGGCGCCGATGATAATGTCGGCGCAGCCGTAAACCAGCGATTCCCAGGAGCCGGCCAGCACCTCGTGGCTGAAACGCAGCCGAGTATGGTGATGCTGCCGATAGAACTCGTCGATCAGCGGCAACAAGCGGGCAAACGGGAAGGAGGCGTCGATCCCGAGCGTGATCTCGCTTTCCCAGCCGTTCTCCACGTAGCGCGCCTGCTGCTCCAGATCTTGCGCCGCCCGCAGCAGCACCCGCCCTTTTTCCAGCATCAGCTTGCCGGTATCGGTGAACTTCGCCCGGTGGCCGGAGCGGTCCAGCAGGGTAATGTCGAGATCGTTCTCCAGCTTTTGCACCATATAGCTGAGTGCCGAAGGGGTTTTAAACAGTGCGGCGGCCGCGGCGGCGAAAGATCCGTGCCGGTCCAGCGCGTCCAAAATCAGCAGCGCTTCCAGGTTTAATCTCATGCTTTCTCCCGTGTATAAAAAAACTCAACAAGTCGGCAAAAATTCTGCGGTATCTTTGAAATCGCCCTCTGCCTACCATGCGTTTTATCGGCGTTACACTCATCAGATGTTCAACCGAAATATCACTGGGAAGGTAAATTATGTCCAAGTTTCAACTGCTTGATAAAGACAACTCCGCACTGATTTTTATCGATCATCAACCGCAAATGGCCTTCGGCGTGGCTAATATTGATCGTCAGCAACTGAAAAACAACGTTGTTGGTTTGGCGAAGGCAGGCAAGATTTTCAACGTGCCAACCCTTTTCACCTCGGTCGAAACCGAAAGCTTCAGCGGCTATATCTGGCCGGAACTGCTGGCGGTACACCCTGAAATCACCCCGATTGAACGCACCTCGATGAACTCCTGGGAAGACGCGGCCTTCGTTAAAGCCGTGGAAGCCACCGGCCGCAAAAAGCTGGTGATCTCCGCGCTGTGGACCGAAGTGTGTCTGACCTTCCCGGCGCTGATGGCGCTGGAAGCCGGCTATGAAGTGTATGTGGTGACCGATACCTCCGGCGGCACCTCCGTCGATGCACACGAGCGCTCGATCGATCGCATGGTGCAGGCCGGCGCCGTACCGGTGACCTGGCAGCAGGTGCTGCTGGAGTACCAGCGCGACTGGGCGCGCAAAGACACCTACGACGCGGTGATGGCGCTGGTGCGCGAACACAGCGGCGCGTACGGCATGGGCGTCGACTACGCTTACACCATGGTGCACCATGCACCAGCCCGCACGGTGAAATAATCCCCTTGCCCCGGCCCCGCGCCGGGGTATTTTCAGGAGTCGGTTTTATGGCCCATCCGCAGCATGTCACGCTGGTGATCACCCACCGTTTGGCGCCGGGGAACGAGCAGGCCTATGAGGCCTGGCTGAACCGCATCATGCCCGACGCCGCGGGCTTCACCGGCCATTTGGGCGTCAACGTGATTCGCCCTTCCGGCGACGAACAGGCCTATACGGTGTTGGTCCGCTTCGACAACCTCGACAACCTGTACCACTGGATCCACTCGCCGCTGCGCAAGCAATACATCGAAGAAGTCACCCCGCTGCTGCTGGAGAACGACCATATCGAGATCCGCCCCGGCGCGGAGTTCTGGTTTACCCCGCCTAACCCCGGCGTGCGCCAGCCACCCCAGTGGAAGCAGTTCATCATCACCCTACTGGTGATCTTCCCTTCCACCAATCTGGTGCCCTGGTTTTGGGGGTTGGTGCTGCCGCAGCTGGACGGCACGCTGCTCGGCCATTTTCTCAATGACGCCACCGTGGTCGCCCTGGTGGTGTACCTGTGGATGCCTATCGTGACTCGCGTTTTTCATCAATGGCTGACCCGCCGCTAGGCGGTTCGCCGGGAGAATGTTATGAACCACCACGCTTCATTGATCATCACCAACGGCAAGTTTCACACCGTCGATCGCCAAAATCCCACCGCACAGGCGGTCGCCATCCGCGACGGTAAGTTTCTGGCGGTCGGCAGCGAAAGCGAAGTCATGCAGCACGCCGGGCCGGAAACCCAGGTGATCGACCTGCACGGCCATACCGCTATTCCGGGCCTGAACGACTCGCACCTGCACCTGATCCGCGGCGGCCTGAACTATAACCTGGAGCTGCGCTGGGAAGGCGTGCCTTCGCTGGCCGACGCCCTGCGCATGTTGAAAGAACAGGCGCTGCGCACGCCGAACCCGCAGTGGGTACGGGTGGTCGGCGGCTGGACTGAATTCCAGTTCGCCGAGCGCCGCATGCCGACGCTGGACGAGATCAACCAGGCGGCGCCGGACACGCCGGTGTTCATTCTGCACCTCTACGATCGCGCGCTGCTCAACCGCGCGGCGCTGAAGGTGGTCGGCTACACCAAAGACACGCCGAACCCGCCGGGCGGCGAGATCCAGCGCGACGCCAACGGCAACCCGACCGGCATGCTGATCGCCAAGCCCAACGCCATGATCCTGTACGCCACGCTGGCGAAAGGGCCGAAGCTGCCGCTGGAGCAGCAGGTCAACTCCACCCGCCAGTTCATGCGCGAGCTGAACCGTCTGGGCCTCACCAGCGCCATCGACGCCGGCGGCGGTTTCCAGAACTACCCGGAGGATTATCAGGTGATCGCCGAGCTGCACGAGAAAAAGCAGCTGACCATTCGCATCGCCTATAACCTGTTCACCCAGCGGCCGAAGCAGGAATTGGAAGACTTCGAGCTGTGGACCGACATGCTCAAGCCGGGCCAGGGCACCGACTTTTATCGCCACAACGGCGCCGGCGAGATGCTGGTGTTCTCCGCCGCCGACTTCGAAGACTTCCTGCAGCCGCGCCCGGATCTGCCGCCGGGCACCGAGGACGAGCTGGAGCGGGTGGTGCGTCATCTGGTCGAGCACCGCTGGCCGTTCCGCCTGCACGCCACCTATGACGAATCCATCAGCCGCATGCTGGACGTGTTCGAGAAGGTGAACCGCGACATTCCGTTCAACGGGCTGCACTGGCTGTTCGACCACGCCGAAACCATTACCGAACGCAATATCGAACGGGTCAAGGCATTGGGCGGCGGCATTGCGGTGCAGCACCGCATGGCGTTCCAGGGCGAGTATTTCGCTGACCGCTACGGCATCGAAGCCACCAAACATACGCCGCCGGTGGCGAAAATGCTGGCGGCCGAGCTGCCGGTCGGGCTGGGCACCGACGCCACCCGCGTCGCCAGCTACAACCCGTGGACGGCGCTGTACTGGCTGGTTTCCGGCCGCACCGTCGGCGGCATGGCGATGTACGACGACAGCGCCCGGCTGGATCGCGAGACGGCGCTGATGCTGTGGACGCAAGGCAGCGCCTGGTTCTCCACCGAGCAGGGCAAGAAAGGCCAGATCAAGGTCGGCCAACTGGCGGATGTGGCGGTGCTGTCGCAGGACTATTTCAGCGTGCCGGAAGAGCAGATCAAAGGCATTGAGTCGGTAATGACAGTGGTGGACGGCAAGGTGGTCTACGCCGCCGGCAGCTTCTCGCCGCTGGCGCCGCCGCCGCTGCCGGTGCTGCCGGAGTGGTCGCCGGTCACCCAGGTGCCGGGCCACTACCGTTCCGCGCCGCCGTCGGCGGCGGCCAAAGTCGGCGTGCTGAGCCAGGCGCACCAATGCTGCGGCCCGTGCGGCGTACACGCGCACCAGCATGACATCGCGCGCCGCTCCAGCATCCCAGTGTCGGATGAAAACGCCTTCTGGGGCGCGTTCGGCTGTTCATGCTTCTCGTTCTAAGTTGCCAGGCAAGCAACTTATTATGTAACTAGCTTAATAAGATATTAAGTTAGCAACATGGCAAACTAATGGCGCTGTCCACGGGAGAGCGCCATTTCATTTTCAATCGCGGTTGATCTCCAGCCAGCGCCGCTGCTCGGCGGAGGCGGCTATCGCATCCAGCACGCAGGACACCTTCCAGCCTTCTTCAAAGTCCGGCCACATGCGATCGCCCGCGGCGATGCCGTTGACCAGATCGCGGATCTCCACCGTCTTCTGATCGTTAAAGCCGATGCCGTGCCCGGCGCTGATGCAGAACGCCGCGTAGTCCGGGTGCTTCGGCCCTACCAGCAGCGTTTTGAACCCTTGCCGCTCCGCCGGCTCATCGTGCCGATACAGCTTCAGCTCCGCCATCCGCTCCTGGGTATAGCTCAGCGTGCCCTTGGTGCCGGTGACCACATAGGTCAGCCCCATCTTGCGCCCGCAGGCAATGCGCGAGGTTTCCAGGGTGCCCATCGCCCCGCCGGCGAAGCGCAGCAGTGCGCCGGCCTGATCTTCGTTTTCCACCGGCAGCAGGCGCGCCGGGTCTTGCGGATCCGGGCGCTGTTTGATCACGGTTTGCATATCGCCACAGACCGCCACGATGTCGCCCACCAGGTAGTGCGCCATATTGACGATGTGCGCGGCCAGATCCCCCAGCGCGCCCAGCCCGGCGCTGGCGCGGCGGCAGTGCCAGTCGAGCGGCGTGCGCGGATCGGCCAGATAATCCTCATTGTGGGTGCCGTAAAAATGCACCACTTCGCCGATTTCGCCGTTGGCGATGATCTCGCGCGCCAGCTGGCTGGTCGGGTTCTTCATGTAGTTGAAACCGACCAGCGTTTTCACGCCGTTGGCGCGGGCAGCCTGCACCATCTCCGCCGCGTCGGCGGCGTCCAGCGCCAGCGGCTTTTCCGAATACACGTGCTTGCCGTGGCGGATCGCCTCCAGCGCCATCTCTTTGTGCAAGAAGTTGGGCGCGCAGATGTCCACCACGTCGATCGCCGGATCGGCCACCAGCTGCCGCCAGTCGCCGGTTGAGCGCGCAAAGCCGAACTCGGCCGCGCGCTGCGCCGCCAGCTCGGGCGTCACTTCCGCCAGCATCTCCAGCACCAGCTCCCCTTTCAGAGGAAAGACCGTGGCGGCCTGCGCATAGGCGATGGCGTGACAACGCCCGATATAACCGGTGCCGATTAACCCAACGCGTACCTGTTTCATCATTTTCTCCCGTGATCGAAATCCTGTGTAGCACCAGGCGCCGCTCAATGAAACGCGCCGGTTGATAACAGGTTTATATGGAATTTAAATTTCAACAACAAGAAAAAAGGAAAATAAAGTTCACATTCGTGATGCCGTTCATGAAACATTGACGGGAAGATGCAACGGGGAAAGCCCAGACACGGCTTGCCGTATCCGGACGAGATAAAATGAATCGTTTATTTCATATCAAGGTAAACCGTTGGCGCCATGCTGCACGTAGCCAGGGCGTTGCAGCAGGCGCTGCTGATAGGCCGCCAGCGCCGCATAATTCGGCCGCTCGAACGGCGTCATCAGCCAGCGATTCAGCGACAACCCCAGCACCACGTCCGCCAGCGTGAAGGCCGCGCCGGCGGCATAAGGGCCGTGCTGCGCCAAATGCCTGTCCAGCAGCCCCATCAGCCGGTTCCACTCACGCTCGGCGGCGGCCAGACTGGCGGCATCCTGATAATCCGCATGCCCGCGCACCCGCGACATGAACACATAGCGCCAGGCGCCGTTCAGATCGGTGGCCTGCCAATCCATCCACATCTCCACCGTCGCGCGCGCGCCGGGTTCCTGCGGCAGCAGATCGCGGCGCCCTTCCCGTCCAGCCAGGTAGCGGCAGATGGTGTTCGACTCCCACAGCACCCGCTCGCCGTCGATCAGCACCGGCACCAGGCCGTTGGGATTCAGCGCCAGAAACGTCGGCTCCTGCGTGGAGCGAAAGCCGCTGCCCCAGTCCTCCCGCGCCAGCGGCAACCCCAGCTCCTGGCAGGTCCACAATACCTTGCGCACGTTGATCGATGAGGCTTTGCCCAATAATTTCAGCATTCGCTTTCCTTACCCTCTCCAAAACGGTTTATCGCCTTCGCGCCGCGCATCCGCCCGCGTCAGGCCGATATCCGCCAATTGCCTGTCGTTCAGCAGCAGTAACTCTCTGCGCGTACTGCGGCGCAACAAATACCAACGCCAGCGTGACCAGCCTACCCGCCGCCACGTCGTCATGTCATCAAACAGTGCCATGTTGTTATTCTCCCTGCTGTTTTTGCGTTGCAGTCATCATGCTCGCCGGGAGAAAAACAATACAGATTCACGCTGGCGCTATTTTTTTCATACAGCTGCGCCAAAAAAACCGCTGAATGGTTTACTTTGAAAGCATCTGTACCGGTTTTTTAATCCTGCATCCCGATAAGAGGCCTCTGTATGACACGCTACGCCACTCTGGCCGCCATTCTCAGCCAACGCATTCAGCAAGGGCTGTATCCCGCCGGCCATCGCCTGCCTTCGGTGCGCGCGCTGAGCCAGGAGCACGGCGTCAGCATCAGCACAGTGCAGCAAGCCTACCGGCTGCTGGAAGAACAGCGCCTGGTGGAGGCGCGGCCGAAGTCGGGCTACTTCGTGCATACGCGGCGCGCGCAGGCCGAGCTGCCCGCCATGACGGCGCCGGTGCAGCGGCCGGTGGACATTTCGCAGTGGGAGCAGGTGCTGGAGCTGGTGCGCAGCCGGCCGCGCGAGGGCCTGATCCAGCTGGGGCGCGGTATGCCGGATATCGCCGAGCCGACGATGAAACCGCTGATCGTCGCCCTGCGCAACGCCGCCCGCCACGGCGATCTGCGCAGCCTGTATTACGACAGCATTCAGGGCGTGGCCGCGCTGCGCGAGCAGGTCGCCCGCCTGCTGCTGGATTCCGGCTGCCAAATCGGCCCCGATCAGTTGCTGATCACCACCGGCTGCCAGGAAGCGATCTCCGCCGGGCTGCGCGCCGTTTGCCAACCCGGCGACATCGTGGCGGTCGATTCGCCCTGCTTCCACGGCACCATGCAGACGCTGAAGGGCCTGGGCATCAAGGCGCTGGAAATCCCCACCGATCCGCTCACCGGCGTCAGCCTGGCGGCGCTGGAGATGGCGCTGGAACAGTGGCCGATCAAAGCGATTCTGCTGACGCCCAACTGCAACAATCCGCTGGGCTACATCATGCCCGACGCCCACAAACAGCGGTTGCTGACGCTGGCGCAGCGCCACGACGCGGCGATCATCGAGGACGACGTCTACGGCGACATCGCCTATCACTACCCGCGGCCGCGCACCATCAAGTCGTTCGACGAAGACGGCCGCGTGCTGCTGTGCAGCTCGTTTTCCAAAACGCTGGCGCCGGGGCTGCGGGTGGGCTGGATCGCGCCCGGCCGCTACCTGGAGCGGGTGCTGCACATGAAGTTCATCGGCTCCGGCGCCACCGCCACCCAGCCGCAGCTGGCGATCGCCGAATTCATCCGCGGCGGGCACTATCTGCAGCACCTGCGGCGCATGCGCGCCCGCTACCAGCAGAACCGCGATCGCATGACCGACCTTATCCTGAAACACTTCCCGGCCGGCACCCGCGTCAGCCGCCCGCGCGGCGGTTTTATGCTGTGGATCGAACTGGACGAGGCGTTCGACACCCTGCGGCTGAACCGCCATCTCGAGCAGCAGGGCGTGCAGATCGCCGTCGGCAGCATCTTTTCCGCCGCCGGCAAATACCGCAACTGCCTGCGCATCAACTATGCGCCGAAGCTGACGGCGGAGATCGAACAGGCGGTGCAGCGGGTCGGCACCACCATCCAGGCACTGATGCCGAGCGGCGTGCTGCAACCTCAGGCGGACTGAAGCCAATACTCCGCCACCCGACGGCGCAGATGCCCGATGCCCTGCGGGTGGTGAATAAACTGCTCTACCGACATCATTCGCCAGCGCTGCCCTTCATCGCCAAAGCAAATGGCGGCGATCTGCGCCGGGGTGATCACCCCGGCCATAAACCAGGTCGGCGGGTAGCCGGGCTGAATACCGTCGTAACGCCGCTGCCAGACAACCTGGCGTTCGGCGAGCAACACCCCAAACTCTTCCTGCGTTTCCCGCAGCACGCACTGCAGCGGCGTCTCGCCGTTTTCCCGCCCGCCGCCGGGCAGATCCCACATCCCGGGCCACGGAATGCCCGGCTTGTCGTCCCGTTGGTAGACCAGCAGGCGGCCGTCGCACAGCAGCGCGATCTTGGCCCCGCCAAACGCCCGATCCGTCATGTTTTCCGTCTCCCGCCCATACCGTTGCCTGAACATCATACTCCATCCCGGCACGGCCTGGTGTATAGTGAAAATCCGTTTTCACAACAGGCGAACAATACGATGAATTCTCCGTTTCTGGTGACCCCTCAATGGCTTGCGCAACATATCAACGATGAAAATCTGGTGGTGATCGACGTCCGGATGTCGCCGGTGGGGCTGACGCCGAAGAAAGATATGCTTGCCGAGTTCGAACGCGGCCATATCCCCGGCGCGGTCTATTTCGATATCGACGAGGTGGCGGACAAAAGCACCGCGCTGCCGCATATGCTGCCGACGGCGGCGGAATTCGCCGCGGCGGCGGGCCAATTGGGCATCAGCGAACGCGATACCCTGGTGATTTACGACGAGGGCAACCAGTTCTCCGCGCCGCGCGGCTGGTGGACTTTCCGCAATTTCGGCGCCGAGCGCGTTTACGTGCTGGACGAAGGGCTGAACGGCTGGACCGCGCAGGGCCAGGCGCTGGCAACCGGCCCGGCGCAGCCTGCCCCGCAGACGTTCAACGCCCGGTTCAACGCCGACGCGGTGGTGGATATGCGGCAAGTGGAGCAGGCGTTAGGCACGCCGGTGCAAATTCTCGACGCGCGCGCCGCGCCGCGCTTTTATGCCGAAGCGCCGGAGCCGCGCCCCGGCCTGCACCGCGGCCATATTCCCGGCAGCATCAACATTCCGTACGGCGAGCTGCTGGAAAACGGCCGCTTCAAATCGCTGGAGGCGCTGCGCCAAACCTTCAACGACAAGGGGGTGGATATCAACGGCCCGATCATCACCAGCTGCGGCTCCGGCGTGACGGCGGCGGTGTTGGCGTTCGGCCTGCTGTCGCTCGGCGCGCCGCAGGTCAAGCTGTATGACGGCGCCTGGAGCGAATGGGGCCAGCTGAGCGGCAAGCAGCCGATCGCCCAAGATTAAGTTTCGATCCGCTCGACCACGATCTGCGCCAGCCGCTGCACGGCGGCCGAAGGCTGATCCTCGGCGCGGTGCAGCACCACGCCGAGCTGGCCGAGAGCGGGCAGCAGATCGGGGGCCAGCGGCGCCAGGCCGGGCGGCAAACCCGCCGCCGTGCGCACCGTGACGCCCAATCCAGCACTCACCGCCGCCCACACGCCGTTCAGGCTGCGGCTGGTAAAGGCGATGCGCCAGGGTATGCCGGCGCGATCCAGCGCCTGCGTCGCCGCGCTGCGCATCAGGCAAGGCGCGTCAAACATCACCAACGGCAACGGCTCATCCCCTTCTCGCCAGGGCGCCAGCGCGAAGCCGGGCGAGGCGATCCAGTGCAGCTGCCGCTGCCCCAGCGCCTGATGAAACGGCGTGCTCAAACCGCCATCCCACGCCAGCGACAGATCCAGTTGGCCTTTCAGCACCCAGTCGATCAGCTCGGCATTGCGCGCGATGCGCGCCTCGATGCGCACCTTCGGATTGGCGCGCGCGAAGCTGCCCAACACCTGCGGCAGAAACGTCTCGCCGAAATCCTCCTGCAGCCCCAGCCGCACCGTGCCCTGCAAATCCAACCCGCGCACCGCGGCGGCGGCTTCGTCATTGAGCTCCAGCAGGCGGCGCGCGTAACCGAGCAGCGTTTCCCCCGCCTCGGTCATCACCATGCCGCGCCCGGCCTTGCGCAGGATCGGCGCGCCGACCTGCTGTTCCAGCTTTTTCAGGTGAGCGCTGACCGCCGACGTCGAACGCCCCAGCCGTTCAGCCGCCTTGGCGAAGCTGCCCAGCTCGACGCCGGTGACGAAGCTGCGCAAATCCTCGAGATCGAACGTTATTCGCCTCATGCTGACCATCCTGATTTTCTGAACCATCGATAAAAATAATACCGATTTTACTGATAAAGATGGCGTGTCACGCTCTCCCGGTCAACGTCTTTGCGGAGAATCCTTATGCTCGCGATGCACGCAGCCCGCCAAGTGGCGGTTAGTGCGGCTGGATTTATGGCGTGAACCGCCGCAGGCGCAGCCGCACAACGGCCAGCTGTTCCGCGTCGGCCATCTGTCCGCCCCCTTTGACCACACTGCGCCGCGGGTTGACAGCCAAACTTGATATTGATAATCATTATCAACATTAAACATTCACTTGCGGCTCGCGGGATGCGGGCCGCTCTCCGGGGTCAACCGCCATGCCGTCATCACCGATCACACCTTACGCCACCACCTGCTGCATCGTGGGAGGCGGCCCCGCCGGGCTGATGCTCGGTTATCTGCTGGCGCGGGCGGGGATCGACGTGACGGTGCTGGAGAAGCACGCCGACTTCCTGCGCGATTTTCGCGGTGACACCATTCACCCGTCGACGCTAGAAGTCATGCACCAGCTGGGCCTGCTCGACGAACTGCTGGCGCTGCCGCACCAGCGCGCCGAATCCCTGCACGCCGAAGTCGCCGGGCGCGACATTAAGCTGGCGGATTTCACCCGCCTGCCGACGCGCTGCAAATTTATCGCCTTTATGCCTCAGTGGGAGTTCCTCAACTTTTTGGCACAGCAGGCCGCCGCGTTCCCCCATTTCAGGCTGCTCACCTCGACGCAGGTTCATAAGCTGCTCTACGACCGCGGCCAGGTATGCGGCGTGCTGGCCGACACGCCGGAAGGCCCGATCCGCGTACGCAGCCAGCTGGTGATCGGCACCGACGGCCGCAACTCGGTGGTACGCGAGCAGGCGGCGCTCAGCAGCCGCTCCTTCGGCGCCCCGCGCGACGTATTGTGGATGAAGCTCAGCAAGCAGCCGGGCGATCCGGCCTGGTCGATGGGCCATACCGGGCCGAAGCAGAACTTCATCATGATCGATCGCGGCGACTACTGGCAGTGCGGCTACTCGATCGATAAAGGCAGCTTCGACGCGATCCGCCGCAGCGGCCTGGAGAAATTTTTGCTGCACCTCGCCGAGGTGGCGCCATTCCAGGACGATCGCCTGCAGGAGATCGTCGAGTGGGATCAGGTGAAGCTGCTGAGCATCCGCATCGATCGTCTGGATCGCTGGGCCAAACCGGGAGTGCTGTGCATCGGCGACGCCGCGCACGCCATGTCGCCGATCGGCGGCGTGGGCGTCAACCTGGCGATTCAGGACGCGGTGGCCGCCGCCAACGCCCTGATCCCGCCGCTGCGCCAGCATCGGCTGCAGCTGAAGCATCTGCTGAGCGTGCAGCGCCGGCGCGAATTCCCCACCCGGGCCATCCAGTTTTTGCAGATCAAAATGAGCCAGCGCAAGCCGGGCGAACGCCGCGCGGCGGGCGGATCGCGCCTGATCGCCCGCGTCGGCAACAGCCGCTGGCTGCCGCGCCTGTTCGGCCGCATCATCGGCCTGGGTTTTCGCCGCGAAACGCCGCGGCATCTGTCCAACGAAACCTGCCCGCCGGAATAACATTGGTGCTTTTTTCATCGCACCGTATAATGGTTAAATCGAACGATTTAATTAACTGGAGCGATTAAATGTACGCACTCAGCGCGAACGAGGCCAAAACCCAATTCGGCGATTTGCTGCTCAAGGCGCAGCGCGAACCGGTGCAAATCAATCGCAACGGCAAACCGGTCGCCGTCGTCATGTCGGTAGAAAACTACCAGGCGCTGGAAGATCTCAAACTACGCGCGCTGCAGCAAAAAATCGCGCAGGCTACCGCCGAGGAAGACGCCGGTAAGGCGGTAGACGGTGATGCCTTCTTCAACCGTCTGCTCACCGATGAAACCGACTGATATGCCCGCGTTTCGCCTCACCCCGCAAGCCCAACAAGATCTGCTGGCTATTCGCCATTTCACCGTCGAGCACTGGGGCCAAACGCAATCTCGCCGCTATCTTGAGCAGTTGAGAGAGATCATGCATCATCTGGCGGACATGCCGGAAGCGGGTAAAGCCCACTTTCACGATCTGGGCGAAGAGATACGCAGTTTTCCTTACGCCAGCCATAGGATCTACTACCGCAGCCGCCCTGCCGGCATCACCGTTCTTGCCATTTTGCATCAGGCGATGGTACCCCACCGGCATCTGGAACAACGGCTGTAACTTTTCTTACTCAAAGGGGCACTGATGTTCACCGTCCGTCAGGCATTGCTGGAAGATTTAACCCAGGTGCGCGATATCGGCATCCGCACCTATCGCGCGCACTTCGGTGAGCTGTGGCGCTACCCGCACGAGCTGGAGGCCTTTCTGGCCGAGGATTTTGCCGTCTCCGCGCTGGAACGGACGCTGCGCGATCCCGACGTGTGCTGGCTGTTGGCCTATGAGGATGACGCCCTGGTCGGCTATGCGCGGCTCAACGTCGACAGCTTGCTGGCGCCAACGCAAACCCGCGGCGCAGAGCTGCAGAAAATCTATTTCCTGCCGGGCCATGCCGGCAACGGCTATGGCCAGCGCCTGTTCGAACAGGTGCAGCAGCGGGCCATCGAGCGCCGGCAGAAGACGCTGTGGCTGGAGGTACTGCAACGCAACACCGGCGCCCAACGCTTTTATCGGCGCCAGGGATTGAGCATTTGTGGCGAGACCTGCTACACCAGCGCCCAAGGCTCGATAGGCATCTGGTATATGAGCAAGGCGCTGTAACCGCGCCCCGCTCCGCCTTCGTTTAGCGCGGCTCCCGCTGCAGCATCAGGAACAGCAAAGCAAACGCATTGGGCGCCAGGTAGATCAGCGCCCCCAGCTGCACCGCCAGCGGATCCTGCTTGGCCTGCCAGGCCATAAACCAGTCGCCGGCGACCACCATAAAGCCGACGCCCCACACCGCAATTGCGCAAATCGCCCCCAGCATCGCCCAGATTTTGCCCTTGGCGAAAGCGGCGTAAGGGCCTTTAAATCGCCCGATCATCAGCACCACGCCTGCGGCCGCGAATAGGCCGGCCAGCGTTTCCAGCGTGGTGATGACAGCCAACCCCAACATGCAGGCCCAGTCGGCGCCGATCGCGCGCCACATCAGCCCCGGCGTTTGATAGGTATCCTGCATGGCAAGCAATGGCCCCACCGCATTGCGCGCGGTGCCGGCGAAATCCGCCGTATTGTTCAACAGGCTGAACAGCCCCCACAGGGCCGGAAACAGGGACAGGACGATGCAGCCGAGGCGTGACACAGTGATTTCGTTCATGGTTATCCTTAATGAGTTAACGCGTGGCTCCCGTCCTCATGACGGGACCGCTATTGAGATCCTGAGAGTTTGACGTGCACAATGTAAGAACTAATCTTACAATGACGCAGCATAGCCGAAAGTGAGGGGGAACAATGGGCAGAACATTAACGGTAGATCTGGGTGACGAACTGCGTAGCTTCGTCGAAGACCTGGTGGCCAGCGGCGATTACCGCACGCCCAGCGAAGTCATCCGCGAATCCGTGCGCACTTTGCGCGAACGTACCGCCGCCTCAAAACTGGAAGAGCTTAGGCGCCTGATTGCCGAAGGAGAGAACAGCGGCGAAGCCGTCGAATGGGAACGTGATGTGTTCATGGAAAGAATACGGAGCAAAGCAAAAGGATGCGCAGGAAAGTAACCGTCCGCCCAAAAGCCTTGGATGATATGGAAGAGATCTATTTTTACGGATTGGCGCACTTTGGCTTACAGGTGGCCGAAGATTATCCACCTGCATCAGGCTTTCAATAACCTTAGCCACCCCAACTCGGCAGAAACATCGATGCAATCGGCCCCGGCCTATGGGTATTGCCCGTCGCCAACCACCTGATTTATTTTCGTCAGCACAGGCGGGAGGTGAATATCATCAGAGTGCTGCATCATTCCCGCGATCCGCTCAGCCGATCCTTTTTCAGCTGATCCAACGTCAAATCGCCACCAGCCCGCGTACGCCGTCCTGTTCCATATTGCTGCCGGCGCCGCGCTGCACGATGCTGCCGCGCGACATCACCAGATAGCTGTCCGCCAGGTCGGCGGCAAAGTCATAGAACTGCTCCACCAGCAGGATCGCCATATCGCCCTTCGCCGCCAGCTGCTTGATCACCGCACCGATCTCCTTGATCACCGAAGGCTGGATCCCTTCCGTCGGCTCGTCGAGGATCAGTAGCTGCGGCCGGCAGGCCAGCGCCCGGCCGATCGCCAGCTGCTGCTGCTGCCCGCCGGAGAGATCGCCGCCGCGCCGATCCTTCATTTGCCGCAGCACCGGAAACAGTTCATAGATCGGATCCGGCACCGTGCGCGCGGCGGCGCCGGAAAAGCGCGCCAGCCCCATCAGCAGATTTTCCTCGACCGTCAGGCGCGGGAAAATCTCCCGCCCCTGCGGCACATAGGCGATGCCCGCCCGCACCCGCTGATGCGGTTTTTTAACGGTGATGGTTTCGCCCTGCCAACGGACGCTGCCGTTGCGCGCCGGGACCAATCCCATCAGGCATTTCAGCAGCGTGGTCTTGCCCACGCCGTTGCGCCCCAGCAAGCAGGTCACCTCGCCAATGCGCGCCTCGAACGACAGGCCGCGCAGAATGTGGCTGCCGCCGTAATACTGATTCAATTCCTCTACCTGCAGCATGATTACGCCTCCTCAGCGCCCCAGATATACCTCAATCACCCGTTCGTCGGCCTGCACCTGCGCCAGCGATCCTTCCGCCAGCACCTGCCCCTGGTGCAGCACCGTCACGCGATCGGCGATGGTTTCCACAAACCCCATATCGTGCTCCACCACCATCAGCGAATGCTTGCCCGCCAGCTCGCGGAACAGTTCGGCGGTGTAGTCGGTTTCGGCGTCAGTCATGCCGGCCGCCGGTTCGTCGAGCAGCAGCAGGTGCGGCTCCTGCACCAGCAGCATGCCGATCTCGAGAAACTGTTTTTGCCCGTGGGACAGCAGCCCGGCGGGCCGGTGGCGTTCATGCCCCAGCCGCAGGGTCTTCAACATCTCGTCGATGCGGTCGCGCTGTTCGCTGCTCAGGCGGGCGCGCAGGCAGGCCCACACCGACTTGCGGGTTTTCTGCGCGATCTCCAGATTTTCGAACACCGTCAGCGCCTCGAACACCGTCGGTTTTTGAAACTTGCGGCCGATGCCGGCGTGGGCGATCTGCATCGGCGCCAGCCGGGTCAGATCGACGGTCTGATCGTAAAACACCCTGCCGCTGTCCGGCCGGGTCTTGCCGGTGATCACATCCATCAGCGTGGTCTTGCCGGCGCCGTTGGGGCCGATCACGCAGCGCAGTTCGCCGACGCCAATGCGCAGCGACAGATCGGTCAGCGCACGAAAACCGTCGAAGCTGACGTTGACGCTGTCGAGCTGCAGCACCGGATCGGTTTGCTGCCGGTATTTATCCGCCGGCAGCGGGTGGGTAAACAGCTCGTCGGTCACTTGCATCGCTTTCATGAGGTTTTCCTCCGGCGCAGCAGGCCGATCACCCCTTTGGGCAGAAACAGCGTGACGACGATAAACATCAGGCCGAGGAAGAACTGCCAGTATTCGGGAATGGCCATGGTGAACCAGCTCTTGGCGCCGTTGACGATGCCGGCGCCGAGCAGCGGCCCCACCAGCGTGCCGCGCCCGCCGAGCGCCACCCAGATGGCGGCCTCGATCGAGTTGGTCGGCGACATTTCGCCGGGGTTGATGATGCCGACCTGCGGCACATAGAGCGCGCCGGCCAGCCCGCACAGCACCGCCGACAGCGTCCAGACGAACAGCTTGAAGCCCTTCGGATCGTAGCCGCAGAAGGTCAGCCGGTTTTCCGCATCGCGCACCGCGGTCAGCACCCGGCCGAACTTGCTGCGCGCCAGCGCAAAGCCGATGGCCAGGCTGGCGGCCAGCAGCAGCACCGTCGCCAGGAACAGCGCCACCCGCGTGCCGGCGGCGGTGATGGGAAAGCCGAGCAGCGTGGTGAAACCGGTAAAGCCGTTATTGCCGCCGAAGCCGGTCTCGTTGCGAAAGAACAGCAGCATGCCGGCATAGGTCAGCGCCTGGGTCATGATCGAGAAATACACCCCTTTGATTTTCGAGCGGAAGGCGAAGTAGCCGAACAGGAAGGCCAGCAGGCCCGGTACCAGCACGATCAGGCACAGCGCCCAGGCGAAATGCTGGGTGCCGCTCCAGAACCACGGCAGCTCATTCCAGGAGAGGAACGCCATAAACGCCGGCAGCCCGTCGCCCGCCGCCTGCCGCATCAGGTACATGCCCATGGCGTAGCCGCCGAGCGCGAAGAACAGCCCGTGGCCGAGCGACAGCAGCCCGGCATAGCCCCACACCAGATCGAGCGCCACCGCCACTACCGCGTAGCACAGGATCTTGCCCGCCAGCGTCAGGGTATAGGTGGACACCGCCAGCGGATGATCCGCCGGTAACAGCGTCAAGAACGGCATCACCAGCAGCACCAGCAACGCCAGCGCGCCGATGCTCAACGCCAGCCGAGGCGCTTTCTGCACGCCGGTTACGGTCAATGGTTGGCTCATCAGTCAATCACCCTGCCCTTGAGGGCGAACAGCCCCTGCGGGCGCTTTTGAATAAACAGAACGATCAGCACCAGGATCAGGATCTTGCCCAGCACGGCGCCGATCTGCGGCTCGAGGATCTTGTTGACGATGCCGAGGCCGAAGGCCGCCGCCACCGTCCCCGCCAGTTGGCCGACGCCGCCGAGCACCACCACCAGGAACGAATCGATGATGTAACCTTGCCCCAGCTCCGGCCCGACGTTGCCCAACTGCGACAGCGCCACCCCGCCGAGCCCGGCGATGCCGGATCCCAACCCGAAGGCCAGCATGTCCACCCGCCCGGTGGGCACGCCGCAGCAGGCCGCCATCGCGCGGTTTTGCGTCACCGCGCGCACGTTCATGCCGAGCCGGGTCTTGTTCAGCAGCAGCCAGGTCAGCGCCAGCACCAACAGCACGAACGCGATCACCGCGATGCGGTTCCACGGCAGCACCAGGTTCGGCAGCAGCTGCACGCCGCCCGACAGCCACACCGGGTTGGCGACCTCGACGTTCTGCGCGCCGAACAGCACCCGCACCAGTTGGATCAGCACCAGGCTGATGCCCCAGGTGGCCAGCAGGGTTTCCAGCGGCCGGCCATACAGGTGGCGGATCACCGTGCGCTCCAGCAGCATGCCGATCCCGGCGGTGATGGCGAACGCCACCGGCAGCGCCGCCAGCGGGTAGAGCGCCAGCCAGTGCGGCGCAAACTGCTGAAACAGCCCCTGCACCAGGTAAGCGGAATAGGCGCCGAGCATCAGCATTTCGCCGTGCGCCATATTGATGACGCCGAGCAGGCCGTAGGTGATCGCCAGCCCGAGCGCCGCCAGCAGCAGGATCGAACCGAGCGACAGGCCGCTGAACGCCTGGCCGAGCAGATCGCCGATCATCAGGCGATGCTGCACCCGCTGCAGGCTGCGTTGCGCCTCGGCGCGCACCGCGGCGTCCGGCTCGTGAGCGGCGTCGGTCAACGCCTGCAGCCGCGCGCGGGTTTCCGGCTCGCCCGATTCCCCCAGCAGCCGCACCGCATTGAAGCGCACCTGCGGGCTGGCGTCGGTCAATTGCAGGTTCGCCAGCGCAATGCTCAGCGCGTCGCGTACCTGCGGGTCTTTCTCCTGCGCCAGCCGCCGGGTCAACAGCGGCAACTGCTCGCCCTGCGCTTCGCGCTGCAGCGCGGTCGCCGCCTGCAGCCGCACCGCCGCGTCCGCGCTGACCAACCGCTGCGCCGACAACGCGTTGGCGATCAGAATGCGCAGCCGGTTGTTCAGCCACACCTTCTTCGGTTCGCCAACCGGGGCCGCCTCGCCCTCGAGCGGCAGATAGCGATCGCCCTGGCGGATAAAGGCGCGCTTCGCCCCGTCGATCGCCACGGTTTCCTGCTGCAGCCCCTGCAGCAGCGGCAGGCGCGCGGCGTCCGGCTCGGCCGCCCAGGCCTGCAGCAACTTGGCCTGCTGCGCACGGTTGGCCGCCGCAAACTCATCGGCCGGCCCGGCCTGCGCCAGCAGGGGCCAGGCGCACAGCAGCCACAGCCCGACGCGCAGAGAGGATAAAAACGGAGATTGCATCAGCTGCCTCTTCTGTTGGGCCGGCGGGCGCTGGGCCGCGCCGGCGCTGAGTGACGTTACTTGCCGCCTTTCACCGGGTAATCCGGTTTTTTGTCGTTGCCGGCGATATACGGGCTCCACGGCTGCGCGCGCACCGGTGCCTCGGTCTGCCACACCACGTTGAACTGGCCGTTGCCCTCGATCTCGCCGATCATCACCGGCTTGTGCAGGTGGTGGTTAGTCTGGTCCATGGTCAGCGTGAAGCCCGACGGCGCGGCGAAGGTTTGCCCGGCCATCGCCGCGCGCACCTTATCGACGTCGGTGGTGCCGGCCTTTTCCACCGCCTGCGCCCACATGTGGAGGCCGACGTAGGTGGCCTCCATCGGATCGTTGGTCACTGCGGTGGCGTAATTCGGCAGGTTGTGCGCCTTGGCGTAGGCTTTCCACTGACTGACAAACCGCTTGTTGGTCGGGTTATCCAGCGATTCGAAGTAGTTCCAGGCCGCCAGGTTGCCCACCAGCGGCTTGGTGTCGATGCCGCGCAGCTCTTCCTCGCCGACCGAGAAGGCGATCACCGGCACGTCGGTGGCCTTGACGCCCTGGTTGGCCAGCTCTTTGTAGAACGGCACGTTGGAGTCGCCGTTGATGGTGGAGATCACCGCCGTGTTGCCGCCGGCGGCGAATTTTTTGATGTTGGCGACGATGGTCTGGTAATCGCTGTAGCCGAACGGCGTGTAGACCTCTTCGATATCCTTGTCCTGTACGCCTTTGCTGTGCAGGAAGGCGCGCAGGATCTTGTTGGTGGTGCGCGGATAGACGTAATCGGTGCCCAGCAGGAAGAAGCGCTTGGCGCCGCCGCCGTCCTCGCTCAGCAGGTATTCCACCGCCGGGATCGCCTGCTGGTTCGGCGCCGCGCCGGTATAGAACACGTTCGGCGACATCTCTTCGCCCTCGTATTGCACCGGGTAGAACAGCAGCCCGTTCAGCTCCTCAAACACCGGCAGCACCGACTTGCGCGACACCGAAGTCCAGCAGCCGAACACCGCCGCCACCTTGTCCTGGCTCAGCAGCTGGCGCGCCTTTTCGGCGAACAGCGGCCAGTTGGAGGCCGGATCCACCACCACCGGCTCCAGCTTTTTGCCGAGCACCCCGCCTTTGGCGTTGATCTCGTCGATGGTCATCAGCGCCACATCCTTCAGCGGCGTCTCGGAAATCGCCATGGTGCCGGAAAGCGAACTCAGAATGCCGACCTTGATGGTGTCGGCGGCCTGCGCGCTCCAGGCCAGACCCAGGCCGAGCGCGGCGGCGGACAGCGCAAAAGCTTTGATAAAACGACGACGTTGCATAGTTCAAACTCCTGATGTGTGTGAAATCAAAATCGTTACGCCGAGCGCGCCGGCTGCTGGGCCCGCGCCTGGTGCAACATGTGCAGCGTTATTTTTCGTACCTCTGCCTTGCTGACGGCGATATGCTCGCCGAGCAGCGCTTGCGCCGCCTCGCTTTGCCGCTGCAGGATCGCCTGCAAAATGGCGGCGTGTTCGCGGTAGGTGGCGTCCACCCGCGCCTGCTGGGTGAAATCCAGCCGGCGAATGATGCGGATCTTTTCGGTCAGCTCGCGGTGGATGCGCGCCATTTCGCCGTTGCCCGCCGCGGCCACCAACGCCTGATGAAACTGCTCGTCGTGCTGCGACACCACCTGGCCGTCCGCCAGACGCGGCGCTTCGGTCCAAAAACGGTTCAGCGCCGCCAGCGCGGCCGGCGTTTCCCCGGCCGGCCATTCGCACAGCCGTTTCACCGCCTCTTGTTCCAGCACGATGCGCAGGTCGTACAGCTCTTCGAAGTAGGCAAAATCGAACGGCCGCACCTGCCAGCCGCTGCGAAACAGCACCTCGACATAGCCTTCGCGCTCGAGTCGAAACAGCGCCTGACGCACCGGCGTGCGGCTGGCCGCCATGCGCTGCGCCACGTCGCTTTCGCTGAAGCGATCGCCCGGCAGCAGGCGAAACTCGAAGATGTCGGCCTTGAGCTGCAGATAAATGCGCTCCGCCAGCCCCTCCGGCCGCGCCTTGTGCTCTCCGTTGGTGATTTGCATCTTCGCCCCTCCGTTCAGATCGCTTTTTCCAGCCACAGCAGGGCGTCGCCCGGCCCGACCGGCCGCCCCTGCCGGCAGCTGATGCGTTTGACGATCCCGGCGCGCGGCGCGGTGACCGCCAATTCCATCTTCATCGCCTCGACCACGATCAGCGGCTGCCCGGCCGCCACCGCCTGCCCCGGCTCCACCAGGATCTTCCACACGCTGCCGTTCAGATCGGCGCTGACCAGATCGCCGTCGATCGCGTCTTCTTCAACCGGCGGCAACAGCTGCGCCTCGGCCTCGTCGTCATCGCTGCGCCAGCGCGCCACTTCGGCGTTGAACGCCTGCTGCTGGCGATGCTGGAAGTCGGCGATCGCCCCAGCGTTGTCGGCCAGGAAATCGGTGTAGGCGGCGAAGTCGAATTCGCTCTCTTCGATACGCACCTGCATGCGCCCTTCGCGGAACGCTTCGCGCTGCTCGTCCAGTTCTTGCTCGCTGACCGGGTAGAAGCGCACCTGATCGAAGAAGCGCAGCAGCCAGGGTTCACCGGCGGTGAACTGCGGGTTTTTGAGGAATTTGTTCCAGATCGGCAGCGTGCGCCCCACCAGTTGGTAACCGCCCGGCGAATCCATGCCGTAAATGCACATGTACATGCCGCCGATGCCGACCGTCCCTTCGGCGGTGTGGGTGCGCGCCGGGTTGTATTTGGAGCTCAGCAGGCGATGGCGCGGATCGAGCGGCACCGCGCAGGGCGCGCCGAGGTAAACGTCTCCCAATCCGAGGATCAGGTAGCTGGCGTCGAACAGGATGTCGCGCACCTGTTCGCGTCGGCTCAGGCCGTTGATGCGCTGAATAAAATCGACGTTGTTCGGCAGCCAGGGCGCCGAGGCGCGTACCGTCTGCTGATAGCGATCGACCGCCCCCAGCGTGGCCGAATCCTCGAACGCCATCGGCAGCCAGACGGTGCGCGTCGGCACCTTCAGGCGGCTGACGTCCCCCAGCGCCCGTTCGCGCGCCAGCAGGCGCTGCAGCAGATCGGCCTGGCTTATCAGCCGGCTGTCGTAGCGGATCTGCAGCGAACGCACGCCCGGCGCCAGCTCCGCCACGCCCGGTATCGCCTCCTGCCGCAGCGACTGCATCAGCAGATGAATGCGCAGCCGCAGCGCCAGATCGAGCACGTTGTCGCCATACTCCATCAGGATGTAGCCGTCTCCCGCCTGGCGATACGCCACCGCCGGGCGCCCTTCCGCCGCCGGCAGCGCCGCCAGCACCGCGGCGGAAACGGTATCCGCCGGGGCCAGAGCCGGCGGCGGCAGGGCGATGGCCTTCACCGCCGCCAGCGCTTCGATGCTGCCGAGCTGCGCCTGTTCCAGCGACTGCGCCTGGCGAAAACCGATCGGATGGAACCGGATGCGGTCGCCCGGCTTCACCTGCCCCACTTTCCACAGCTCGGCCTTGGCGATGGTCACCGGGCAGACGAAGCCGCCGAGGCTCGGCCCGTCGCGGGTCAGGATCACCGGGAAGTCGCCGGTGAAATTGATCGCACCGATGGCGTACTCGCAGTCGTGCACGTTGGAAGGATGCAAACCGGCTTCGCCGCCGTCCTCTCTCGCCCACTCGGGCTTCGGCCCCGACAGGCGCACGCCGAGGCGATTGGAGTTGTAATGCACCTGCCAGTCGGTGGCGAAGAAGGCGTCTATCGATTCGGCGGTGAAAAAGTCCGGCGCGCCGTGCGGCCCGTACAGCACACCGATGTGCCACTGGTCGCCGTAATGCGGGATCAGGCTGTCGTCCATCGCCTGCGGCGCGGCGATCGGCGCCGGCGTGGTGCTGGCGGCCAGCGTCGGTTGAGCGATCGCCAGCATGTCCGCCACGCGCAAGGTGCGCCCGGCGTGGCCGCCGAACTGGCCGAGCGCGAAGGTGGAACGGCTGCCGAGATACACCGGCACGTCGAAGCCATTGCGTATCGCCAGATAGGTGCGGCAGCCGTGCGTGGCGCGCCCCAGCGTCAGCACCTGCCCGGCCCGCACCGCGATCGGCCGCCAGTAGGCGACCGCTTCACCGTCCAGATCGGCCGGGCAGCTGGCACCCGTCAGCGCGATGGTGGCGTCGCAGTGAAAGCGCAGCGTCGGCCCCTGCAGGGTGAACTCGAGCCCGGCGGCCGCCGGGTGGTTGCCGACGATGCGATTGGCCAGCCGGAACGCGAAGTCGTCCATCGGGCCGGACGGCGGCACGCCGATGTCCCAATAGCCGAGGCGGCCGGGATAATCCTGCACGCTGCTGTAGGTGCCGGGTTGCAGCACTTCGAGGCAGTGCGGCTGGTAATGCAAATCGTCCAGCAGGCGCGTCCAAACGTCGCCGCGCTGAAATTGCGGCGTGGCGATCACCTGCCGCAGATAATCGAGGTTGGTGGCGATGCCGTGCAAACGGGTCGCCGCCAGCGCCACGCGCAGTTTTTCCAGCGCCTGCGCGCGGTCAGCGCCGTGTACGATCAGCTTGGCGATCATCGGGTCGTAAAACGCCGAGACTTCGCTGCCGGTCGCCACCCAACCGTCGAGGCGCACGTCGGCGGGGAAATGCACCTCGGTCAGCACGCCGGGGCTGGGCTGGAAGTTCTTCAGCGGATCTTCGGCATAGAGGCGCACTTCGATCGCCGCGCCCTGCGGCGCGCGTTGCAGCGCCGCCCAATCCAGCGCATCGCCCGCCGCCACCTGCAGCATGCATTCGATCAGATCCAGGCCGGTGACCATCTCGGTGACCGGGTGCTCGACCTGTAAGCGGGTGTTCACTTCGAGGAAGTAAAACTCGTCGCGCGCGGCGTCGTAAATAAATTCCACGGTGCCGGCGCTGCGATAGTTCACCGACTCGCCCAGCGCCACCGCCGCCCGCTGCAGCGCCTGGCGGGTCGCCGCCGGCAGGTGTGGCGCCGGGGTTTCCTCCACCACTTTTTGGTTGCGGCGCTGCAGCGAGCAGTCGCGCTCGCCGAGCGCCGCCACCCGCCCCTGGCCGTCGCCGAAAATCTGTACCTCGACGTGACGCGCCCGATCGACGAAGCGTTCGATAAACGCGCCGGCGTCGCGGAAGAACTGCTCTCCCAACCGTTTGACGCTGTCGTACGCCTCGCGCAGCGCCGCCTCGTCGTCACAGCGCGTCAGGCCGATGCCGCCGCCGCCGGCGGTGCTTTTCAGCATCACCGGGTAGCCGATGCGCGCGGCGGCGGCAACCGCCTGCTCCACGCTCTCCAGCAAGCCGGTGCCCGGCGTCATCGGCACCCCGGCCAACGCCGCCAGCTCGCGCGCCCGGTGCTTGAGACCGAACTCGCGCATCTGCGCCGCCGTCGGGCCGATAAAGGCGATGCCCGCCGCCTCGCAGGCGTCGGCAAACTCGGCGCTCTCGGACAAAAAGCCGTAGCCGGGGTAGATCGCCTGCGCGCCGGTGGCTGCCGCCGCCGCAAGGATCTTGTCGATGCTCAGGTAGCTGTCGGCGGCCTTGTCGCCGCCGAGCGCCACCGCCCTGTCGGCTTCGGTGACGTGCGGCGCATTGCGGTCGGCGTCGGAATAAACCGCCACGCTGGTGACGCCCAGGCGTTTCAGGGTGCGAATGGCGCGGCAGGCGATTTCGCCGCGGTTAGCGATCAGTACGGTAGTAAACATGTTCATGCCCCCTTAACGCCGGCGAGATAGTCGCGCCAGCCGCCAAACTCGGTAATATCCGTGGCGCCTTCCAGCGCCCAGGCTTCGCAGATAAACCCCTTCACCCGCCGGCCGTCCGCCAGCAGCAGCGTGCCGATACCCAAGGGCGCCGGAATTTCCGCCACAAACTCGCCGAAACGGGCCAGCGGGATGTCCCACAGCTCAAGACGGATCGCCGCTCCCTGCGCCACACGCGCCAGCCCCGGCTTCGGCGGCTCGGTATCGGCCAGCGCGTACAGGCGGTAACAGGGGGCGGTGACGGTTTGTTCCACCCGCACCGCGTCGCGCTGCGTCAGCTGGACGTTGAGCGGCATACCGCTGAGGTGAGCGCCCACTACCGCCAGACGCACATGCCCCGCCGACGGCGCCGGCGCCGGCTGCGGCGGCAATGCCCGGCCGGTTGCCCCGAGCGGCAAGGCGCTTTGCCGTTGCCAGCGCAGGCCAAACGCCGCCAGCGCCCGGTCATGCCAAGCGGGCGCAATCAGGGTGATGCCCGCCGGCAGCCCGTCTTCGCGCAGCGGCCCCGGCAGCGCCAGCGCGCTCAGATCGGCCAGGTTGGTGAAATTGGTGTAAGTGCCGAACTGCGAATTGAACAGCACCGGCTCCTGCGCCATCTCCGCCAGGGTGCGAATAGTGGGCGCGGTCGGCACCACCAGCGCGTCGAACGGCGCCAGCCGCTGGGCGATCTGCCGCGCCAATTCGGCACGCAGGTATTCCGCCTTGTAGGCGTCGCAGGCGCTGTAGCCCAGGCCGTTGCCGACGATGCCGCGCACCACCGGGTCGATAGCCTGCGGGTTCGCTTCCAGCACCTGCTCAATCGCCACGGTGCGCTCCGCCACCCAGGGGCCGTAATACAGCTGCTCCGCCAGGGTGCGAAACGGCGCGAAATCGAGGGGCTCCAACGTGGCGCCGCCCGCCTGCAGCTGCGCCAATGCGCGGTGAAACGCCCGCTCGGCCTGCACGTCACCGAAAAACTCCAGCTGGGCGGGAACGGCAAAACGCGGCGCGGCGGGGATATCCGCCGGCGCGGTATGCGGATCGGGGCGGGAATACGGGTCTGCCGGGTCAAAGCCGCTCGCCAGTTCCGCCACCTGCGCGGCATCGGCCACCGTCAGCGCGAAGACCGACACCGTATCGTTCAACCGGCAGGCCGGCACCACGCCGCGGTTGGACAACCGCCCTTTGGTCGGCTTCAGCCCGACGATGTTGTTGAACCCGGCGGGCACGCGCCCCGAACCGGCGGTGTCGGTGCCCAGCGCGAACGGCACCAGGCCGCGCGCCACCACCGAAGCGGAGCCGGAACTGGAGCCGCCGCTGACGTAGCGGCTGTCGAAGCTGTTGACCACTGCGCCATAGGGTGAGCGGGTGCCCACCAACCCGGTAGCGAACTGGTCGAGATTGGTTTTACCGAGGGCGATCGCCCCGGCGGCGCGCAGGTTGGCGACCACGGTGGCGTCCGCCGCGGCCTGATAGGTGAACGCCGGGCAGGCGGCGCTGGTCGGCCAGCCGCCGACGTCGATATTGTCTTTGATGGCGAAGGGCACGCCGAACAGCGGCAGGCGGCTGAGATCGCCGGCGACTGCTTCGAGCCTCTGTGCCAGTTGCCGATACTGCCGCTCGCGCTGCGCCGGGGTGGCGAGATACAGCCAGGCGTTGTCGTCTGAATCCAAATCGGCGACCAGCGCTTCGATCGTGGCGCTGACGCAGGCGAGGCGCTCGCCCGCCGGACGGGTTTGATAATGGTGCTGCCATTCACTGAGGGTAAAACCGCACGTTTCAACAGGGTCGCTCATCGGCTGAATTCCATCTGGTACACAAGATGGGATTCAACAGAGCAACCGGCGTGCCAATTTTTAATCTCATGATTTCAATAAATTATAATTAAAACTTATGACGACGGCGGCGAATGGGCTGCACCAACGGCGCGCAGCGGGAGAACAAAAAGAGTGCAATAAGGGGATGATGCAGAGGAAAACCGGGGCGACGACGCTCGCCGCCCCGGGAGGGGGATGTGGATCAGTCGTTGATACGTTTCAAACCGATCGAGGTAATGCAGTAGGTCTGTTGCTTGCCCTTCTCCGCCAACCGCACGTGCTGCATCTCGTTGACGATCGCCAGACGGTTGTCCGGCTCTTCATGCCGCAGATGGATCACCTCACCGCCATAGCCTGACAGCGGCAGCACCCAGGTTTTAGCCGGCTGATTTTGGCTGCCGATGACGTCGTAGCTGAGCAAGGTGTTACCGTCCGCATCCGTCACGCTGAGGAAGGCGTAGCTGTCGGCAAAGTAGTGGTGGGCAATCCCCGCCGCCAGCGTCACGGTCACGGTTTTCTTCACCAGATCGACGGCGCCGGTCAGAAACTGGCGATCGCCGATCCCTTTGCAAACCACGGTAAACGCATTGCCGACGTTAGCGTCCGGCGGCGTATTGTCGGCGGGCAGGCAATCCCGATAGGTCGCCAACAGCGACTCGCGCTGCGGCTCGGCGAAGGTTCCGATCGCCAGATAAATATCGTCCTTGAACGACGACGACGGCGCGTAGTAAGCCGGCAGCAGGCGGCGCAAACGCTGCGCCGCCTGTTCCAGGCGCGCCAGCAGCGCTTGTTCGGGATCGCCGGGCAACGCCGGATTTTTCAGCCCGCTTTTTTCGATACGCAGCACGTTGATTTTGTTTTTGTTGTCGATGACGCCGGCCGCCGCCGGATTCAAGCGCACCCGGCTCGGCTCCACATGGTAAATCTCGATGTCATCGCCCTCGGCAAACGGCAGTTCGTCGTGACTCAACGTAGCCTGAGTGCCCTGAATCTCCTTAGTGAAGCGCACCGCGCCCTGCCGATCGCGCAGCGTCACCCGGGCATAGGTTTCACCGGGGAAGTAGGAATGCGGCGTGGTACTGGTCACGTCAACCACCACTGCGCCCTTGGCGCGATCGACGACCACGGTGGCGAAGACCGCATCGCTCAGGCCCAACAGAGCGATCTCCTGTGAAACGATCGGCGAAGCGGCTTTGCGTTCGAAGCGAAGCGTTACCGCGTTTTTCCCCTGTTTCACCGTCAGATAACCCGCCGTCGGCCGATATTTGCGATCCTTGCCGGTCGGTAAACGCAGGGTGTACACGCCGATCGGCAACGCATTCAGGGCCAGGGTCGGCGCGTCGATACGAACCTTGTAGGCATAGCGCGCCCCTTCCATCAGCACCAGATCCTCACCGTAGATCTGCGCAAAGTCATCGATATCCAGACTCAGGGCGACATCGCCTTTCAGGCCGCTCGCCTTGAGCTGACAGGAATCGACCAGCCGCAGGGAGGAATCCAGCTTCAGCTGTGCCTGCACCGCCGGCAAACTCTGCGCATCCACCAGTTGATAGAGTGGGTACACCGCCTTGGCGTGGCTGAACGCGTTGAGATCGCGCTGCGCTTGGGTGATCACGCCGCCGGTCAACTCGACGAACGGCGTCACGTCGATTTGCTCGCCGGCCGCGGCGAAGCTTGCCGACAGCAGATCCAGCAAGGCATGTTCGGACGGCACGAAGCCCGGCGTATTGCAGCTTTGGCGATACTGCTGGTTAAAGTGCGTGAAGGCGTTCTTGCCTGCCTTGTCGACCATCAGCATCGCGAAGAACAGCTTGGAGCGCAGATCCCACTGGTTGAGCGGCGTGCCCTGAGCGATCAGATCGACGATTTTCTTCTCGACGCCGGCCGCGTTGCCGTAGTTATACAGCCACCCTTCCTGGTATTTGCGCTCTCCCAGCATCACGTCCTGATAGCAAGCGGCGTAAATATTGTTCCACATCTCACCGGTGGAGAAATATTTGTCGCCCATAAAGTGCCCCTGATAGCCGTGCGCAATCTCATGCAGGCTGCCCCAGTTGCTGTCTTTCGGCGTCAGCCAGAAGCTGCTGACCGAGTTGCTGGTTTCCGCCGTCCAGCGCCCGCCGTAATACGCGGCGCCGGCGCCGTGTTTATCGGCCTTCATAAAGTAGCGGTTGCGAATATTGCGATCGGATTCGTGTTCGGCCTCGAACGAGACGCCGGTCAGCGCATTGTAGAAGGTGAAAATGCGGTCATAGTAGGCGATCAGCCCGTCGATGTTTTTCGCTTCGCCCAGCGACTTCAGCGCCGGTTTACTGATTTTCGGCACCAGCAATACCGCGTATTCCGCATCGACCAGCGCAAACTCGGCGTCCCGATCGTCCCAGCGGGCGAAAAATGCGGCTTCGTTTTCGCCACGGCGATAAACCGGCAGCGCTTTCGCCGTGTCCGGATATTCGAACTCCAGCGCCGGTTCGCCCTGCCCGTACGGCGTATCGATGAACGGCACCGAGACGGCATTGACCTGGGCCTCGACCCAGCTCGCGCCGACGCTGAATTCAGCCTCCGTTTTGCTGTCGTCATTCAGCAAGCGCAGCGTGAGCTTGCCGGTAAACGCCGCGTTGGTCTGTCGCACTCGCAGCACCTGCCCGGCGGCGAGAATGATGCCCAGGTGCTGACGATCGTGGTCGATGCCCTTGCTCATGCCTGCCGCATCCAGCCAGACCGGCCGGGTCAACGTGTAAAGTGATTGGGTTTTCGTGATGGTTGGCATCCTGCTTTCCTCATGGTTGGGGGGATTGAATTGACCATGAGAAAGTAACCGGAGGGGCGGCCCGCCCTCCATCGATGGCGGATGGCTGAGAGCCAGTACAACAACGGCGGGCGGGAGAGCGGCAAAAAAAAAGGCGCAACCTTGCGATTGCGCCCGATGTTCGATGAACGCTGCGCGCTACTCGCCGCGAACGCGCTGCGCCAGCCCTTTGAGGAAGTAGCGCAGCATCTGATCGCCGCACGGACGGTAGTTCTTGGTGCCTTCTTTGCGGAACAGCGCGCTCAGCTCCGGCTTGGAGATACGGAAGTCCACCGCGGTGAAGATCTGGTGCATGTCGGTGTCTTTCAGCTCAAACGCCACGCGCAGCTTTTTCAGCACCAGGTTATTGGTGATCGGCAGCTCAACCGCCGGCGCCGGGAACTTGTCGTCCTTGCCGCGCTTGAAGAACACCAGGCCGTTGAGGAAGTGCGCCATCACTTCGTCCGGGCACTTCTCGTAGCCCGGCTCGCCTTCTTTGATCACGTAAGCGTCCATCGCCGACACCGCCACCTCGAAATCGTCCAGTTTGATAATCTCGACCATTTTGGCGTTGTTAATGCTCAGCATATAGCGCACGCTGCGCAGCACGTCGTTGTTCATCATGGGATTGCATTGCCTTATTTGTCTAACGGGGACGTGCGCACATTGCGAAACGAAATGACTGCCACACACCTTGAATGTGCGGCAGTATAGGGATCGGCAAGGGGTTTCTCAATCGATTTGGCTTTTTTGCTGATACAGCGGGATGTCTTCGCCGATGATGTACTTGTTGCGCAGCATCGACGAGACCTTATCCATGATCATCACCACCACCACCAGGATCAGGGTGATGAACATCACCACGTCCCAGTTCCACAGCCGCATGTTCTCCGCGTACACCAGGCCGATGCCGCCGGCGCCGACGAAGCCCAGCACCGCCGCAGAGCGGGTGTTGGACTCGATCTGGTACAGGCTGAGCGCCAGGAAGGTGGGGAACGATTGAGTGAAGATGCCGTAGCGGTGCTTCTGCAACCCGTTGGCGCCTACCGCCGTCAGGCCACGGCTGGGGGACTTGTCCACCGCCTCGTGCCCTTCGGCGTACAGTTTGCCCAGCAGCCCGACGTCCTGCATCACGATCGCCAACACCCCGGCCAGCGGCCCCATGCCGACGGCGCGCACGAAGATAAGCCCCCAGATCGCCATGTCGATACCGCGCAGCACGTCCAGCAAGCGGCGCACCAGCACGGAGATCGGCCGCAGCAGCGGCGTCGACATCACGTTGCGTGCGGCGAAGAACGACAGCGGCAGCGCGATCAGCGACGCGGTAATGGTGCCGGCGAACACGATGGCGATGGTGATGCCGATCTGCTGGAAGTAGTACATGAACGGCCAGTTGACGAAGTCGTGCCAGACGAACATGCGCAGGAAATAGCGCCCCAGCTGCTGGCAGCCGTTGATAAACTGCGGCCAGGTAATGCCGAACACCAGGAAGAAGAACACGTAGTACAGCACGATCGCCAATGCTATCAGGCCGACGGTGCGCAGGTAGCGCCCCTGCTGCGCGAAGATCGCCGGATGCTGCTGTTTCAACTGGCGCAGCGTTTCCGCCGACGCCGGAGTGCCCGCTATCATTTTGCCCCCTCCACCACGCGCTTGCGCAGCTCGCCCGACACGTAGTCGAGCACGGAAACCACCACGATAATCAACAGCAGCGTCATGCTGACCTGATCGTAGCGGTCGAGTTTAATGTTGGTCATCAGCTCCTGGCCGATGCCGCCCGCCCCCACCAGCCCCAAAATGGTCGACTGACGGAAGTTGATCTCCAGCCGCATGAAGCTGTAGGAAAGAAACACCGGTTTCACCTGCGGCCACAGGCCGAAGCGCATGCGCTGCAGCGGCGTGGCGCCGCAGGCCGCCAGCCCACGCACCGGTTTGTTGGAGGCGGTTTCGATCGATTCGTAGAACAGCTTGGTCAGGCTGCCGATGGTGTGCAGCGCCAGCGCCAGGAAGCCGGGAATAGCGCCGATGCCGAACGCCATCACGAACATCACCGCCCACGCCAGCTCCGGCATGGTGCGCAAAAACGCCACCAGCGTGCGGATCGCCAGCCGCACCGAAGCCGGGGTATAGGTGTTGCCGGCCGCCAGAAACGCCAGCACGGTCGCCACCAGCACCGAGAAAATGGTCGCTGCCAGCGCCAGCTGCAGGGTCTCCCAGATCAGCGGCAGCTGGATATTCAGGCGGTAACCCCAGTAGGCCAGCGAGCCCTCGGTGCGCCCGTCGGCGAACAGCAGAGGCCAGTGCAGCGTCGGAATGGTTTCGGCCAGGTAGTCGAAGAAGTGCGGAATAGACACCCAGACGGTGTGCAGGTTGAACTCGGCGAGGTTGCCGGCGCCCAGGTACAGCGCCACCAGCCCGAGCGACCACAGCAGCGCTTCGCGCTTTTGCTTGCTGCGGATCCGTTGGTAATAGTGTGCGAAATCGGTATTCAAAAGAGGTCTTCCATCTTTATGGAACAAGGGGCTCAGCACGCTGAACCCCTTCATTCTGACGGCCAGGGCAGCCGGGAATTAACGGTCGCCTTTGGTCAGCTCGCGCTTCATATCGATGATGGTCTGGTATTCCGCCAGGGTGGTGTCGCCGATGTGCTGCTTGCCGCCCATCGCTTTGATAAAGCACTGGTGATCGTCTTTATCCAACTTCTTGATGGCGGTGACCACTTTGGCCTTGAAGTCGGCCGGCAGCGAGTTGCTCACCAGGATCGGGCCGTTCGGGATCAGCGGCGACTGCCAGATGATGCGGATCTGCTTCATCAGGTCCGGGTGATCCATGCGGATCATGCGGGTGAACGCGCCGCTGGTGTAGCCGGTGTTGTAGTCGCCGATCATCGACGCCCAGGTCACCGCACCTTCGAACTGGCCGTTCAGCACGCCGAGGATGTCCTGCTCGTGGCCGCCGGAGAAGGTGACGCTGGAGAAGGTGTTGTTGTATTTGTTGTCGACCGTGCCGCCGAACAGCTTTTTAAACGCCTGGTTCGGGATCAGGAAGCCGGAGGTGGAATCCGGATCGGCGAAGCCGATGGCCTTGCCCTTCAGATCTTCCAGTTTCTGGTAGGGGCTGCCGGCCTTCACCACCACCACCGAGTGGTAGCCGCGCGACTGGTCGACGTCGTCGACCGCGATGCCGACGATGTCCACCGCTTTCGGATCCTTGATGTAGACCGAGGCGAACGACGACGGCGACATGCTCAGCACCAGGTCAATCTTGCCGCCCAGCAGGCCCTGGATCACGCCGGAATAGTCGGACGAGTTACGCAGCTTGGTATCGACGTTCAGCTCTTTGTCCAGGAACTGCTTCACGCACTGGTTATCGCCGATCTGCTGGGTGGCGTTCTGGCCGCCGAGAATCCCCAGGTTCAGCTCTTTCGGCGCATCCGCTGCGGCAGCATTAAATACCATCATCGCGCCGGCCATCAGGGTGGTCAGACTCAATACTTTTTTCATTAGGTGTGCCTTGTGTGTAAAGGGTAAAGGTCAAAAGTGCTTCAATGGATCTGATTGGCTTCTTCGCCATACAGCTGGTGCAGGATCCGTTCGTTCAGTTGCGAAGGATGCCCGTCAAACACGATCTTCCCGTGGGCGATGCCGATCACCCGCGAGCAATACTCTTTCACCAGTTCGACCGAGTGCAGGTTCACCATCACCGCGATGCCGTCTTCGCTGATTTTCTGCAGCGCGTCCATGATGCGGCGGGTGTTTTTCGGATCGAGCGACGCCACCGGCTCATCGGCCAGCAGGATTTGCGGGTTTTGCATCAGCGCGCGGCAGATGGCGACGCGCTGCATCTGGCCGCCGGAGAGGTGCTCGGCGCGCTGCAGCGCGTGCGGCAGCATGTTGAGCCACTGCAACAGCTCGATGGCGCGAGCGCGGTCGGCGTCATCGAACAGTTTGAAGAAGGATTTCAGAGTGGAAGTGTGGCTCAGGCGGCCCAGCAACACGTTGGTCATCACGTCCAGCCGCGGCACCAGGCAAAAGTCCTGGAAGATCATGCCGCAGCGCGCGCGCCACTGGCGCATCTGGCGGCCGGCCAGCTGGGCGATATCCTGCGCCGCGCCATCGTCTTCGAAGTGCAGCATCTCGCCGCAGCTGGAAGGAATGGTGCCGTTCAGGGTGTGCAGCAGCGTGGACTTGCCCGCGCCGGAGCGGCCGATCACCGCCACGAATTCGCCGGCGTGCAGATCGAAATTGATGTCATCCAGCACACGCTGCTGCGCTTTGTAGGCCTTGCCGAGTCCCTTTACCGACAATACTTTGCGGGATGCGGCGGCGTGCTGCCCTGGAAAGTCGTGCTGTGCCAATTTTAACAGTGCCTGAGCCATATGATTTCTCTGGTTTCAGTGGCTAATCATTATGGGCACCTATTAACGGATAAGTTTATGACAGTGGGATGATGGTTTTATGGCCGGGGCGTGACGCGTGCCGCCCCGGCGTTCGCCTCACGCCAGGGTGAAGAAGTCCAGCCCCAGCGCCGTCTTGACCTGTTGCAGCGTCTGTTGGCTGACCTGATGCGCGCGGCGGGTGCCGTGCTGCAGGATGCGCGTCAGCTCGCCTTTATCGGCGATGAATTCGGCGCGGCGGGTGCGAATCGGCTCAAGCAGGCTCTGCAGGCAATCCTCCAGCAGCCGTTTGATCTTCACGTCCCCCAACCCGCCGCGGCGGTAATGCGCCTTCAGATCCGCCACCAGCGCGGCGTCTTCGCAGAAGGCGTCCAGGTAGGTGAACACCATGTTGCCTTCCACCCGACCGGGATCGCTGACGTTGAGATGGCCGGGGTCGGTGAACATGCTCATCACCGCCTTGTGCACCTCGTCGGCGCCGGCGCCAAGCTGGATGGCGTTACCGCGCGATTTCGACATCTTGCCCTGCCCGTCCAGCCCCGGCAGACGCCCGACGTTGCTCAACAACGGCCGGCACTCCGTTAATATCGGTTGGCCGACGATGTGGTTGAAACGCCGCACGATCTCATTGGTTTGCTCCAGCATCGGCAGTTGATCCTCACCGACCGGCACGTGGGTGGCGCCAAAGGCGGTGATGTCCGCCGCCTGGCTGACCGGATAAATCAAAAAACCGGCCGGCAGGCTGCGGGCGAAATCCTTCTCGGCGATTTCGTTTTTCACCGTCGGGTTGCGCTCCAGCCGCGCCACGCTGACCAGATTGAGGTAGTACATCGTCAGCTCGGCCAACGCCGGCAGCGCCGACTGCAGGCAGATCGTGGTCTTGTGCGGATCGATGCCCACCGCCAGATAGTCGGCCACCACGTTGAGCACGTTGGCGCTGATTTTTTGCGGGTTGTTGCCGTTGTCGGTCAGCCCCTGCAGATCCGCCACCATCACCGTTTGGTTATGCTGGTGCTGCAGTTCCACGCGCTGGCGCAGCGAGCCGACGAAGTGGCCTAAATGCAGTGGGCCGGTGGCGCGATCGCCGGTAAGAATGGTGTAGCTCATGGCAGTGCTCCTGAAGGTCTGTAGACCGCCGGATCAACGCCACAAAAAATAATGCCGCCAAACCGGCGGCATTAATAAGAGATGTGAATACTCGTGCCGCCTCAGAAGAGGCGCCACCATGACTGATTGTGGGTGGAGTGCATCGATATATTCATGGCATCAAGGTATACCCGCAGCGGCAACGCGTCAATAGCGCGTAAGACGGCGTTACACTCCGGCATTTGCGTTCCTGGCCTGGCGCGCTAGGGTAAAACCTTCAACCTGAAAAAGGAGCGCATGATGAAGATCGGATTTGCCGGACTGGGTGGGATGGGCAGCGCCATGGCGGCCAACCTGTTGCAAGCGGGCTTCGCCTTAACGGTATGGAACCGCTCGCCGCAGGCGGCGCAGCCGCTGGTGAGCGCCGGCGCGCGGCAGGCAGAACGGCCGGAACAGCTGGCCGATGCCGACGTGCTGATCACCATGCTGGCCGACGATGCCGCCACGCAACAGGTGGTGGTCGACAGCGGGTTGCTGCAACGGATGAAACCGGGCGCGCTGCATATCAATATGGCGACCATCTCGGTCGAACTCGCCAAGCGTTTGACGGCGCTGCATGCGGAACACGGCATCGGCTATCTCGCCGCGCCGGTGCTGGGGCGGGTCGACGTGGCCGCCGCCGGCAAGCTGAATATTCTGGCGGCCGGCGATAGCGAGCGGCTGAAGCAAGCGCAGCCGCTGTTCGATGCCCTCGGCCAGAAAACCTGGCACTTCGGCGCCGATCCGGCGCAGGCCAACGTGGTCAAAATCGCCACCAACTTTACGCTGGCCAGCGCCATTGAAGCGATGGCGGAAGGCAGCGCGCTGGTGCGCAACTACGGCGTGTCCGGCGCCGACTACCTGCAGATGCTGGGCGGCACCGTCTTCGCCGCCCCGGCCTATCAGGGCTATGGCGCGCTGATCGCCGCCGAGAAGTATTCCCCCGCCGGGTTCCGGCTGGCGCTGGGGCTGAAGGACGTCGGGCTGGCGCTGGCCGCCGGCACCGACAGCCATACGCCGATGCCGTTCGCCGGGGTGCTGAAAGACAACTTCCTCGACGCGATGGCGCAGGGGGATGCGGATCTGGACTGGGCGGCGCTGGCCAAGGTGGCGGCGCGGCGGGCGGGCCTGAAATAACGAACGGGGGCGTTAGCCCCCGTTTTTCCGTTCTCAGAACACGATGTCCGCCGTGGGCACGGCACGGATCGGCACGCCGAAGCTGTCGATATTCGACAGCGTCTCGTTATGGTGGGTGCGGATCAGCAGACCGTCGGCATAGGGTTTGTCGTGGCAGGTGTGGGCATCAGCCGCCAGCGTCACCGGATAGCCGTGCGCCGCCGCGCTGCGCACCGTGGTGTCGATGCAAAACGGCGTGGAGTAGCCGCAAACCACCAGCTGCGATACGCCGTTGGCGATCAGCAACGCACCCAGTAAGGTGCGCAGGAACGAGTCCGGCGTGGTTTTATCCACCCGATGATCGCCCGGCGCCACCTTCAGCGCCGCGAGCACTTGCCAGGCGGCGCTGCCGTGCGGCAGTTCGTCGTCCGGCGTATGGTGCTGAATCACGACAACCGGCACGCCCGCCCGGCGGGCGCGCTCGCTCAGTTGGTTGATACGCGCAACGGTGCCCGCGGCATCCGCCGGCGGCGGCGTAAACAATCCTTCCTGCACATCGATAATCAACAGCGCGGTGGTCATGGCGGCTCCCGAAGAGAAGATAAGTGGCGTCAGCACACCGGCTGGCGCGGGCGGAAAATATGGTCGACGCCCTGCTCGCACAGCCGGTTCACCAGATCGTGCCCGCCGTTCGGCGTGGCGTGCGCCAGCTGGCGCTCAGCGGTAAACACCGGGCTGGCCCAAAACAGGTTCACCGGATCGCCGTACTGCTGCGGCAGAGTCAGGTGCGCGTTATGCGGATAGAAGGACGACGATAAAATATAGCCTTCGTAGCCCAGCGGCGCCACGTCCGACTCCAGCGTATGCCCTTCGCCGATCCAGGTCAGCCGCGCCCACGGCGCATGCGCGAAACCGGCCAGCGCGCTGGCCATCTGCACCGCGTTGTCTTCGGTCATGTATTGGCTGTCGATGGCGATCGCCATCTCCATACGGCGATAGCGCGAAGCCTCGTCGTTGAACAGGATCTCCACCCACGGCATCGGCCGGATGCTGACCCCCATGGTGAGGAAGTAATAGATGCCGTCGCGCTCGTGCTGGGTAATGGCCATCGGCGGCCACTTGCCCTGATCGATGGCGTAGTACTTCACCGAAGGGCCGAAATGCGACTCATAGCGCGCCTGAAAATCGCGCTGCATCTTCGGCCACGGGTTGCCCTCTTCACGCTGCCAGCTGCGCCAGAACTGGCGGGTGCTCTCCGCCTGCGCATACTGGGTGTTGGTCGAGGCCGAGCCGAGCGGATAGGCCAGCGGGCTCTCCTTGATACAGCTGGCGGAATAGCACACCGAATGGTCGATATACAGGCTCCAACCGGGGATCACCGCCAGCAGTTGGCCGTAATACCACAGGGCCGCGCCGTCGTCGCTTTCGCTCCACACCACCATCAGCCCTTCCGGGTTCAGCGGCGCTTCGCCTTCCAGGTTGCGGCAATACTCCGCCGCCAGCATCGGCGGCTGCCCTTGTTCCAGCGCGGCGCGATCTTCCTGCAGCGGCGCGGCGGCCAGGTTGCGCAGCCAGCAGGCGCGCACCTGATAGCGATCGCTGTAGGCTTCGGCGGGATAGATATAAAAATAAGCTGCCCTGCTCCCTTGCTGAACCACCGCGACCAGCGTCTGGTTCTCATTGCTGACTTCAGCAAGTACGTATGACTCGTTCATATCACCTCAATAGGGTCAGGGCGCGGCAGAATCGGCTGCGCGCCAAAAATGGAATGTGGCTTTGCCCCCAAGTGTAAAACGCATTACTGGCCGGATCACCCGTAAAAGTCTCAAAAGCGGCCGTAAACGAAGATAAACAAAGACTAATTATAGCGGCTGTGGCTCATGACGGCTGAGTGATGCGCCGCACCGCGCGCTGATAGGAGCCGTTGCGCATCGACGCGCCCAGCACCTTGCCGAGGCCTGCGGCGCCCGTTCGCACCAGCCGCCGCCGCAGCGCGCCCGGATGAAAACCGAACTGCCGCTGCGCCCAATCGGGCAACAGATCGATGCCCGCCTGCATCACCACCCCGCCGAGCGGGCGCGCCAATGCGCTCGGCGCCGGCGCCTTCAGCAGAATGCGCGCCACCTCTTGCGTGCGTTCATCGCAGATCAGCTGCGGCCGCATCGCCTGCAGGTACTCTTCGACCTCCGCGCAGGACTGAGGGATGGCGGTCGCCCCCAGCGCGGCGGCCACGCGCGACGCTTCGCGGTAGTATTGATCCTGCAAATCGCGGGAAAGATGGGGGTTACGGTAGCGCAGGTGGCTGGCCAGAAAACGGCTGCTCTCCGCGACGTGCACCCAGGTGAGCAGCGCCGGATCGCTGGCGGCATAAGGCGTGCCGTCGCTGCCGACGCCGGTCACCCGCAGATGGATGGCTTTGACTTTGGCAATCAGCCGCTGCGCCTCGGCGGTCGGGCCGAAGGTGGTAACCGACACGAACTGGCTGGTGCGGCGCAGGCGGCCAATCATATCTTCGCGGAAGTTGGAGTGATCCCACACCCCGGCCAGCGCCAGCGGGTGCAACATCTGCAGCAGCAAGGCGCTGACGCCGCCGCACAGCATCGGGGTGAAATCGCGGTGAACCTGCCAGATGACCGACTGCGGGCCGAACAAGCCCGGATCGCCGGGCGGGTTCTCAAAATCGACGCCGCCGAGCGCCAGCCCGGTCAGGCTGAGCACCTGTTTTTCTATCGCTGCGCGTACCGCTTCCATCCTGCTGCCTCCGTTGTTCACCCGGCGGCCAGTGTACCACGCGTCGGGCGCCTCATTGCGCCCTGCGGCGGTTGAAAGCATTAACTTACTGAATTACATTTATTATACCGCCGGCAGAAAGGCGGGCCTATTCGATCCACTGCAGAGGCGCTTTGCAGGGCGTTAACCCACGTTAATTCGGCACTAACCCCACAAAACCTCTATCTAGTTTTTTTCCTCCAACTTAGATAGCAGAGAGTTCGATGATTACCATCAGAGCACGCGCGGCGGAAGACAACGCGCAATTGGCAGATATCTGGCTGCGTTCGGTGCGCGCCACTCACCATTTTTTAACCGAAGACAACATCGCGCAGCTGTTCCCGCTGGTGCTGAACGACTACCTGCCGGCGGTTAACGTCTGGGTGGCCGAAGAGCGGCCGGGGCATCCCTGCGGCTTTATCGGCCTGAACGGCAACAAGGTGGAGATGCTGTTTATCGACGCCGATCAGCGCGGCAAAGGGGTGGGCAAAGCGCTGCTCACCCACGCGGAAACGCTGCACGATGAGCTGCAGCTGGACGTGAACGAGCAAAATCCGCAGGCCAGCGGCTTCTACCGCCACTACGGGTTTGTCATCACCGGCCGTTCGCCGCTCGACGGCCAGGGCAACCCGTTCCCGCTGCTGCACATGAAGCTGGACAAACGCTAGCCCTCCCGCCGGCCGCCCTGCGGCCGGTTTTCTCCCCCCTGTTTCACCCGCCGTTTTATATATCAAATCAGAATAAGTAATAGAATTTACATTCTTCCTGTCACTATAAACCCTCGGTAGGATTGCCCGGTATTCACCCGCAACAGAGGTTCCGTCCGCCACTCCCCGCCGGGTTGTGCCCGCCGAAAAGCCGAACGATCCCTGTCCGGCGCACCGCGCTCTGGACGGAATGCTGTGATGTATCGATAAGGATCCGCTTCGTTATGATCGTTCTTTCGAACGTTTGCAAAACTTTTGACAGCACACAGGGCCGCGTCGTGGCGGTAGACAACGTCAGTCTGGCGGTAGAGGCCGGGCAAATTTACGGCATCATCGGCTACAGCGGCGCCGGCAAAAGCACGCTCATCCGCCTGCTTAACGGCCTGGAGACGCCCACCAGCGGCCGCATTGACGTAGGCGGCTTCGATATCGCCCGCGCCAAAGGCAGCCACCTGCGCCAGGCGCGCCTGAAAATCAGCATGGTGTTTCAGCACTTCAACCTGCTGTGGTCGCGCACCGTCAGCCAAAACATCGCATTTTCCATGCAGATCGCCGGCGTGCCCAAGGCGCAGATTGCGCCGCGCGTGGCGGAACTGATCGCGCTGGTCGGCCTGCAGGGGCGTGAAGACGCCTACCCTTCGCAGCTCAGCGGCGGCCAGAAACAGCGCGTCGGTATCGCCCGCGCGCTGGCCAATAACCCGAGCGTGCTGCTGTGCGACGAGGCCACCTCGGCGCTCGACCCGCAGACCACCGACGCCATTCTCGACCTGCTGCTGGACATCAACCGCCAGCTGAAATTGACCATCGTGCTGATCACCCACGAGATGCACGTGGTGCGAAAAATCTGCCACCGCGTGGCGGTGATGGAAAACGGCCGCATCGTCGAAGAAGGCCCGGTGCTCGACGTGTTCACCCGGCCACAGCAGCCGATCACCCGGCAGTTCGTCAAACAGGTGTCGCAGTATGCGGATACCGAAGAGAGCTTCAACCCGCTGCTCACCGCCCATCTGCCGGGGGCGATTTTCAAGCTGACCTTCGTCGGCGTGCAGACTCACCAGGCGGTGATCGCCGAAGTGATCCGGCGCTACGCCCTGACCATCAACATTCTGCACGGCAAGATCAGCCACACCCTCAACGGTTCGTTCGGCGAACTGTATATTCACGCCGAAGGCAACGAACAACAAGTCGCCGACATGCTCAGCCTGCTGCACGAAAGAGATATCGCCGTCGAGGTTATCCAACATGATTGAATCCCTGTTCCCCCACCTGCGCCTTGACTCACTGTGGGACGCCACCTGGGAAACGCTGTACATGACCGGCATCGCCGGTTTGGCCACGCTGGTGCTGGGCATCGTGCTCGGCGTGCTGCTGTTTTTAACCTCGAAAGGCCAGCTGTGGCAGAACCGTGCGGTCTACTCGCTGATCTCCGTGTTGGTCAACGTCTTCCGCTCCATTCCGTTCATCATTCTGATCGTGCTGCTGATCCCGTTCACCAAATCGCTGATCGGCACCATTCTCGGCGCGGATGCGGCCCTGCCGGCGCTGATCGTCGGCGCGGCGCCGTTCTACGCCCGGCTGGTGGAGATCGCGCTGCGCGAGGTCGACAAAGGGGTGATCGAAGCGGCGCGCTCGATGGGCGCCAAAAACCGCACCCTGATTTTCCGCGTATTGCTGCCGGAAAGCTCGCCGGCGCTGGTTTCCGGCATCACCGTCACCCTGATCGCGCTGGTGAGCTACACCGCGATGGCCGGGGTGATCGGCGCCGGTGGCCTGGGCAACCTGGCCTATCTGGAAGGGTTTCAACGCAACCACAGTGATGTGACGCTGGTGGCGACGCTGACGATTCTGCTGATCGTTTTCGTCATTCAGTTCATCGGCGACACCCTGACAAGAACGCTCGATAAACGTTAATTAACCAAGGAAAACGATGATGAAAAAGCACCTACTGATGTTGGCTTTCGCCTCCGTCGCCACCCTCGCCTCTTTTGGCGCCGCCGCGGCGACCAAGCTGGTGGTCGGCGCCTCCAACGTGCCGCACGCCGAGATCCTCGAACAGGCCAAGCCGATACTGGCGAAGGAAGGCATCGATCTGCAGATCAAGCGCTTCCAGGACTACATCCTGCCGAACACCGCCTTGGCCAGCCGCGACATCGACGCCAACTACTTCCAGCACGTGCCTTACCTGAACTCGGTGCTGAAAGACCACGCCGACGACAAGAGCTACGACTTCGTCAGCGCCGGCGCGATCCATATTGAGCCTATCGGCATCTACTCGAAGAAGTACAAGAGCCTGAAAGATCTGCCGGAAAACGGCAAAATCATCATGCGCGACGCGGTGGCGGAAGAAGGCCGCATCCTGTCTATTTTTGAACGGGAAGGCGTGATCAAGCTGAAGCCGGGGGTGAGCAAAGTGGACGCGCGCATCACCGACGTGGTGGAAAACCCGAAACACCTGAAATTCCAGGCCAACGTTGAGGGCGCGCTGCTGCCGCAGATGTACAACAACGACGAAGGTGATGCGGTGGTGATCAACGCCAACTACGCCATCGACGCCGGGCTGAACCCGACCAAAGATCCGATCGCGGTCGAAAGCGGCGAAAACAACCCGTACGCCAACATCATCACCGTGCACCAGGCCGACGTGAACAAGCCGGAGATCGTGGCGCTGGTGAAGGTGCTGCACTCCAAACCGATTCAGGACTTTATCCGCGAGAAATATCAGGGCGCGGTGATCCCGGTCAATCAATAATCGGTTACACGGCCCGGTAAAAGCCGGGCCGGTTGTTACACCTTATTGCCGATCTGGCTGAGCCGCGGCCACACCAGCATCAACGCCTCCAGCAACCGCAGCAGATCGCTCCGGCTTGCCCCTTCGCGCGCCTGCACCGACATGCCTTCAATGGTGCAAATCACGTATTTCGCCAGCAGCGTGGTGTCGGTTTTCGCCAGCAGTTCGCCCTGCTGCACCTTGCGATCGAAGCAGGCCTTCAGCGCCGCTTCCTGCGCATGATGTTTCCTGCGCAGCATCTGGGCGACGTCGTCGGACGCGGACGACAGCGCGGCCGAGGCGCACACCATAAAGCAGCCTGACGGCGTATCGGGGTCGGTAAACACTTCGACGGAAGAGCGCACGTAGGCCTCGACGATCTCGGCCACCGGCAGATCCTGCTCCAACAGTTGGTTGGTGCAGGTGGTGTATTTTTGCAGATAGCGTTCCACCGCCGCGCGGAACATTCCTTCCTTGTTGCCGAATTCCGCATACAGCGTCGGCGCCTTGGCGCCGGTCACTTCCACCAGATCGGCCAGCGAGGTGGCTTCATAACCGTGCCGCCAGAACAGATCGAGCGCGCTTTCCAGCGCCCGGTCGCGATCAAATTGTTTCGGTCTGCCGCGGCTTTTCTTGCCGCAAACCTCTTCATTGATGCTCATCGTTCCTCTCCTATCCCGCTCCACGGCAGGGTTAGCACAAATAAATTAACGATCATTATAAAAAAATATTGCGCCTTCGTCGAGAACCGATTAGCATTTAGTTATCGATCGTTAAGATAATTTAGCGAAGCGGATTAAAACCCTCTATTCACCGTTATCGGAAAGGAATTAACATTATGAAAAACTTAAAATTAACCTTAGCAGCTCTCACTCTGGCCAGCGTTTCCTTCGGCAGCTTCGCCGCCGATTTAGTCCAGAACCAACCGGCAGACCAGCAGAAAGTGGGCGTCATCACCGTCAGCGGCGCGTCCGATCTGACCTCGCTGGAAAGCAGCCTGGCCGCCAAAGCCGATCAGGCGGGTGCCAAATCCTTCCGCATCATCGGCGCCGGTGGTAACAACCAGCTGCATGGAACCGCAGAAATCTATCAATAACAAGACATTAAACCAGCGGATCGCGAGAAATTCTGCTCCCGACGCCAGGGCATCAAAAAAAATTAATTAACGAGCATTAAAAAAATACTTGCAATCCGTCAAACCGGCATCTAACATTAAATTATCGATCGTTAATTAATTTAACGACCTTACAAAACAAACATCGTAAAGAACATAGATAGGAAATAAGACCATGAAAAACCTGAAAATGACCATCGCCGCCATCGCACTGGCCTCCGTCTCCTTCGGCAGCTTCGCCGCCGAACTGGTCAACGCTCAACCGGCCGATCTGCAAAAAGCCGGCGTCGTTACCGTCAGCGGTGCTTCCGACCTGAGCAGCCTAGAAAACAAACTGGCGGCCAAAGCCGACGCGGCCGGCGCCAAATCCTTCCAGATCATCGCCACCACCGGCGACAACAAACTGCACGGTACCGCGATCATCTACAATTAATTGCCACACCGGCAATCGCGCAAAAGGGCGGCTCAGGTCGCCTTTTGTTTGTTTTGACGCCAACGTTCTGTTGTAAGCTGTAGCAACCTTTTTTTTGCTGAGCCGAGCAACGACATGACTCCCCTGCTGTTTCATAAATATCACGGCCTGGGCAACGACTACCTGGTATGCCACCGTTCGGTCGCCGATCGTCTGAGCCAGGAACAGATCCGCCTGCTGTGCCACCCGCATTACGGCATCGGTTCCGACGGCCTGCTGATCGACAGCGGCGACGCCGTCAATCCCACCCTGCGCATCATCAACCCGGACGGCTCCGAAGCGGAGAAAAGCGGCAACGGCCTGCGTATCTACGCGCGGTATCTGTTCGACAGCGAGCGCGTGGGGCATCAGCCGTTTCTGGTGCACACCGCCGGCGGCGACGTGCGTTGCCAAGTGGCGGAAGACGCGCATCAGATAACCGTGGAGATGGGGCGCGCCAATTTCAGCCCGGCGGCGCTGCCGGCCTTGATCGATCTGCCGGAGGCGCTGAACTATCCCCTGCCCCTGAGGGAGGAGACATTAAGCGTTTCGCTGGTGTCGATGGGCAACCCGCACTGCGTGGTGCCGGTGGAGAAACTTGATCTGGCGCAGGTGCATCGGCTCGGACCGCAGATTGAACGCCATCCGCTGTTCCCGAAACGCACCAATGTACAACTGGTGGAAGTGGTCGATCGCCAGACGCTGCGCATCGGCATCTGGGAGCGCGGCGCCGGTTTTACCCTCGCCTCCGGCAGCAGCAGCTGCGCCGCCGCCAGCGTGATGCGCAAGTTGGGACGAGTCGGCGATCGGGTTAGCGTGCGGATGCCTGGCGGCGAACTGCAGATTGCCTTCAGCGGCGATTTTCAGGTCAGCATGCGCGGACCGGTGCATAAAATCGCCACCCTGACGCTGGACGAAGATTGTTTTGCCGGCGGCGCGGGGCTGTTTACGGGATCCACCCCAGCAGTCTGAACCACAGATAGTCCAACGGCACCAGCAGCGCAAAGCTGAGCGCGGCCAACAGCAGGCACAGCTTCAGCCCTTCGCGCGCCGGCACTTTGCCCATCCCCATCGCCACCACGATCGGCGAAGCCTGATACGGCAGCAGCGGCGTGGCGTAACCGATCACCTGGGTCATCAGCACCGTCAGCAGCGGCAGGCCGCTGCCCGCGGACAGCGCCTGCGCCAGCGGGGTAAACAGCGCCGGCACGCCGTTGGCGGTCACCACGAAATTCAGCAACGCGGTGATCCCCACCAGCGAACCGAATGCGGTGAACGGTTTGCCGTGCAGATCCGGCATCATCGCCAGCAGCGCACCGCCCAACCGATCGCCAAGCCCCGAGTGGCTGACCAGCGCCGTCAGCCCCAGGATCCCCGCCACGTAGATGCAGGTGCGCACGTTAACCCCGGCGGCGAACTGCTCGCCGTTGAGAAACCCGATACGCGGCAACAGGCACAAGCAGGCCGCCGCCAACCCGATCCAGGCGGGAGCGATGCCGTGCCAGCTGTCGGTCATCCACAGCAACACCGTGGCGCCCAACAGCGCGATCAGCCGCCATTCGGCGGCGCTGAGCGGGGTTTGCGCCGCCTCGGCCGCCACCGGCTGCGGCCGCGCACGGAACAGGCCGCAGATGCACAGCGTCAGCAGTGCGCCTTTGGCGATCCCGAGCACCGGGGCGTGCAACAGCAGGTAAGAGAGATAAGCGAAGTGGCTGCCGTAGGCGCTTTCCGCCGCGCCGCTCATCACCAGGTTGGGCACATTGGCCGGCAGGATGCTGGCGGAGAGCTGGAAGGTGCCGAACCCCACCGCCAGCGCCAAACCGATGCGGCCGCGCGAGCCCTCCGCCAGACCGGCGCGATCGGCCAACGCCATGACGATCGGCATCAGCAGCGTAATGCGCCCCATGTTGGAAGGCATGACAAACGCCAGCGCATAGCTTATCGCCACCACGCCGCCCACCAGGCGCGGCCAGGAGCCGGCCAGGTGCGGCAAGAGTCGGTTGGCCAGGCGATCCGCCAAGCCGGTGCTGCGTATGGCGGTGCCCAGCACGAAACCGCTGAGCACCAGCCAGAATGCGGAAGACGCGAAACCGGAAAAGGTCACTGCGGCGGGCGCCAGCTGCAACACCATCACCGCCGCGAAGAACAGCAGCGCGACCAGATACTCCGGTAAGCGGGCGCTGGCCCATAGCGCGATGACCACCAGCGTGACCAGCGCGGACAGCGCCATCGGATCCCCCAACATAGTTTCCTCCCTGATAAAACGTTGTGATTGTTATCAAACGGTTAACAGGGTGGCACAAGGCGCGGGCGCTAACCTTGAAACCGCTCACATATCGTCGTTCTTCAGATTTTTCAGCATGCACACGTTGCAGCCGTGATGGCCGGTGTTGCCGCGCCGTTCCGTCAACAGGGTGAACCCCAGCGCGTAGTACAGCCCGATCGCCTCTTTCAACTGTTCGGTGGTTTCCAGGTAGCAGTAGCGATACCCCGCCGCCCGCGCCGCCTTCAGCGCCTGCACCACCATATAGCGCGCCATGCCCAGCCCGCGCGCGCCGGGCTTGAAGAACAGTTTCTGCAGCTCGCAATAGCCGGGCTCTTCGCCCGCCAGCGGCGCCATGCCGACGCCCCCCACCACCTGCCCGTCCCGCTCCAGCACCCAGTAGTGGCCGCCGTTGTCGCGATACAGACCGGTCAGCCGATCGAGATCCGGATCGTGCAGGCTGACGCCTTCCATCTTGTCCATGCCGTACTCGCGAAACACGTCGCGAATGATCGCCGCCATCGCCGCATCGTCGCGCGCGGCAATCGGCCGCACCCGCAGGTTGGCGTCGCGCTGTTTGCGCGCGCTGCGCAGCGCCGCAGTCATCTTTTTCATCACCGCCGTGGTACTCGCCAGCTCATCGTCGTCCAATTGCGCCAGCGCCGCCTGCATAAAACCGTCGGCGTCGCTCTCGATGCCGGCCAGCGCCTTGCCGCCCTTTTTACTCAGCCGATGCAGGTTGTGCCGCTTGTCATCCGGATGATCCACCGTTTCTATCACGCCGGCGGCCACCAGGCTGCGCAGCGCCCGGCTGGCGCTGGCCTTGTCGATGCAAAGCCGGGCCGCCAGCTCGGTGACGCCCAGCGGCTGCTCGCTGGCTTCGATCATCAGATGGATCTGCAGCGGCGAAAAGCGCGAGCCGTTGCTCTGCTTGTTCAACATGCCGAATTCTCTGACCAAACTACGCGCCAATGCTCTGAAATCCCTGATGTTCACAATTGATATCCCCGATTAGCTGCCGATGAAAAATGACACTTAGTTGATAGTGTTACCTAATTTTCACTACCTTAACGGATCATCAAGCCGCCATGAACCCCGGCATAACACAGGAGTTGATGCAAAACGTAACATTACGCAATACAACAAACTGATTAGTTAAAATATTTCAGGATTAATGGCCATATGTTTGCGATTAAAAAGACAATCACCCAGACAAAAAATGCACAATCGTGGAAAACGCTGTGATGACAAGAGAAAATCGATACTAATTCATTGTATTCCAATAGGTTACAATAATGTTAATAACGACATTAATGCCGATATCTTGTTGTAATTTGTTACATATTCATGGCAGGATCGCGGCGTTTCCATAACGGCGACAACGTTCGTTATGTCAACGTCGGGCGCGGGTTGCTCCCGCGCTGTTTTATGCTCATGGAGAGATCGCATGCCAATGAAAAAATCACTCGCCGTCTGTTCCGTTGCCCTTTCCGTCACTTTGCTGGCGGGCTGCGCGACCGAATCCTCCCGCTCTTTGGAAGTGCCGAAAGTGGCTTCCTACAACACCACTTATCAGGGCCCACGCAGCCCTATCGCCGTCGGCAAATTCGACAACCGATCCAGCTACATGAACGGCATCTTCTCCGATGGCGTCGATCGGCTGGGCAATCAGTCCAAGACTATCCTGATCACACATTTGCAGCAGACTGGCCGTTTCAACGTGCTGGATCGCGCCAACATGGAAGAGTTGAAAACTGAAGCCGGCATTAAAGGGAAGGCGCAAACGCTGAAAGGCGCCAACTATGTGATTACCGGCGATGTCACCGAATTCGGCCGTAAAGAAGTCGGCGATCATCAGCTGTGGGGGATTTTGGGCCGTGGTAAATCACAGGTCGCTTACGCCAAAGTCAATCTGAACGTCGTAAACGTACAGACCTCAGAAGTCGTCTATTCCGCTCAGGGCGCCGGGGAATACGAACTGTCCAATCGCGAAATCATCGGTTTCGGGGGCACCGCCAGCTACGACTCCACCCTCAACGGCAAGGTGCTGGATCTGGCCGTGCGTGAAGCCGTCAATAACCTGGTCACCGGTATCGAAAACGGCGCATGGCGCCCTGCTAACTAACGGAATAGAAGCAGAAAGATGATAACTAAAAAAATGGGCGGGGCGCTGTTTGCAGCGACCCTGCTGGCCGGCTGCGCCGCGCCGAAAACGCTTTACAATTGGGATGGCTACCAGACTTCTCTCTATCAATACTACCAGCAGGAGGGGCAAAGCCCTGAGCAGCAGATCGCCACGCTGAAAGAGATCGTCGAGAAATCCCGCGCCAAGGATAAAGCCGTACCGCCAGGTCTGCATGCGCAGCTGGGGCTGCTGTACAGCAAAATCGGCAACGACGGACAAGCCATGAATGAATTCAACACGGAAAAAACGCTGTTCCCGGAGTCGGCGCCGTTTATGAATTTCCTGATGGCCAGGGATAAAGGGAGCTTTAAATGAAACGTGTACTCACTTTCCTCGCCGTTGCCGCCACCCTGTTGCTAAGCAGCTGTGCCAAGCAGACGCCTTATGATTATGCGGCGTTCCATGAGAGCAAGCCGAAGTCGATCCTGGTCTTGCCGCCGGTTAACCAGTCGCCGGACGTCAAAGCCAGCCACAGCGTGCTCGCCAGCGCCACCTTGCCGCTGGCCGAGGCCGGTTACTATGTGTTGCCGGTCGCTGTAGTGGAGGAAACCTTCCTGCAAAACGGCCTAACCAACGCCAACGACATCCGCGCCGTCAGTCCGAAAAAACTGCACCAGATTTTCGGCGCCGACACCGTGCTGTACCTGGATGTCACGCAATACGGCACCAGCTACATGGTGATCAGCAGCGAAACCCGCGTTACCGTAGCCGCTCGTCTGGTCGATCTGCGCAACGGCAAACAGCTGTGGGCCGGCACCGCCACCGCATCCAGCAACGAAGGCAACAACAACTCCGGTGGCCTGCTGGGCATGGTGATCAGCGCCGCGATTTCGCAAATCGCCGATACCATCAGCGACAAAGGATTTGATGTTGGCGCCATCGCCAACACCCGCCTGCTATCGGCGACAGGTCAGAACGGCGCCATTCTTTATGGCCCACGCTCACCTCATTACGCCAGCCAGCGTTAAGCCGTCTCTCGGGCGGCCTTCTCGGGTCGCCTATGCCAAACTTGTCCCTTTTGCCAAAAGTAGCCCATGCTTTAACGGCAACTGCTCCTCTCCTTCTGGCTAACCGGGACGCTGGCTCATGACGAAAAAAACCACCCTGCTGCAATTCTTCCACTGGTACTACCCCGACGGCGGCAAACTGTGGCAGGAGGCCGCCGAGCGCGCGCCGCACCTCGCCGAACTGGGCATCACCGATCTGTGGCTGCCGCCCGCCTGCAAGGGCGCTTCCGGCGGCTACTCCGTCGGCTACGATACTTACGATCTGTTCGATCTCGGCGAGTTTGACCAGAAAGGCAGCGTGGCCACCAAATACGGCGACAAGGCGGCGCTCGAACACGCCGCCAATACGCTGCGCGAACACGGCGTGGGGGTGCTCTACGACGTGGTGTTCAACCACAAGCTCGGCGCGGACGAGAAAGAACAGGTACACGTGTTCAAGGTGGACGCCAACAACCGCAACGACATCGACGACCAGGGCTTCGACGCGCTGGCCTACACCCGCTTCACCTTTCCCGGCCGCCAGGGCGTGCATTCCGAGTTTATCTGGGATTACAAATGCTTCAGCGGCGTCGACTACGTTGAGCAGCCGGACGACAAAGGGGTGTTCAAAATCGCCAACGACTATGGCGACGACGGCTGGAACGATCAGGTCGACGACGAAAAGGGCAACTACGACTATCTGATGGGCGCCGACGTGGAGTTCCGCAATACCGCCGTGACGGAGGAGCTCAAATACTGGGGGCGCTGGCTGTTGGAAAGCCTGCCGTGCGACGGCTTCCGCCTGGACGCCGCCAAACACATTCCCGCCTGGTTCTTCAAAGAGTGGGCGGATCACGTGCGCGACAGCGCGCAGCGCGACCTGCTGATCGTTGCCGAATACTGGTCGCACGATCTGAGCGCGCTGCAGCAATACATCGAGTTGGTGGACGGCAAGGTGATGCTGTTCGACGTGGCGCTGCACCTGAAGTTTCATCAGGCGTCGAAACAGGGCGACGGCTTCGACATGGCGCAAATCTTCACCGATACCCTGACCGCCGCCGATCCGGCCCACGCGGTGACGCTGGTCGCCAACCACGACACCCAGCCGCTGCAGTCGCTGGAAGCGCCGGTGGAACCCTGGTTCAAACCGCTGGCCTACGCGCTGATCCTGCTGCGCGAACAGGGCGTGCCCTGCGTGTTTTATCCCGACCTGTATGGCGCCAGCTACCGCGACAAGGGGCGCGACGGCGGCGAGTACCAGATTGATATGCCGGCGATCCCGGAGCTGGAGAAGCTGATCGCCGCCCGCCAGCGTTTCGCCAACGGCCCGCAAACCGACTACTTCGACGACAGCCACTGCGTGGCCTTCAGCCGCGCCGGCACCGCCGAGGCCCCCGGCTGCGTGGTGGTGCTGACCAACGGCGGCGAAAGCGGCAAAACCGTCGCGCTGGGGGCCGATCTGGCGCACACCGCCTGGCGCGATTTCCTCGGCAACCGTCAGGAGGAAATCACCACCGACGACCAGGGCAGCGCCCATTTCCCGGTCAACGCCGGCAGCGTCAGCGTCTGGGTACCGGCCGCCAGCCTGTAAGCGCCCGCCGCCGCGCAATGATGCAGCGGCGGCAAAACTAATGTTTGCCTTTCGGGTCTAACTTACGCTATCAACTGCGCAAGCCATTCACACCGGAGCCTAAATAGGGTACAAGGCTGCATGAAAATTCCAAAACGACTCCAGCCGCTGGTTGATGACGGATTAATCGACGACGTCATCCGCCGGTTGAAAAGCGGCAAAGAAGCCGACGTGTTTATCGTGCGCTGCGGCGATGAGATCCGCTGCGCCAAAGTGTACAAAGAGGCCGAGAAGCGCAACTTCAAGCAGGCCGTTCACTATCAGGAAGGGCGCAAGGTGCGCAACAGCCGCGACGCGCGCGCCATGAGCAAAGGCTCCAAATTCGGCCGCCAGCAACAGGAAGAAGCCTGGCAAAACACCGAAGTGGACGCGCTGTATCTGCTGGCCAAGGCCGGGGTGCGGGTACCGCAGCCGGATATCTGCCTGGACGGCGTGCTGTTGATGGAGCTGATCACCGACGAAGAAGGCCTGGTGGCGCCGCGCCTGAGCGATGTCATCCTGACGCCGGAACAGGCGCGCGCCGATCACGCCCTGATGATGAACTACGCGGTGCGCATGCTGTGCGCCGGCCTGGTCCACGGCGACCTGTCGGAATTCAACGTGCTGATGGATAAAGACGGGCCGGTGATCATCGATCTGCCGCAGGTGGTGGACGCCGCCGCCAACAACCACGCCAAAAGCATGTTCGAGCGCGATATCGGCAATCTGGCGGAATATTATGGCCAGTTCGCGCCGGAGCTGCGCGATAGCCAATACGCCAAAGAGATTTGGGCGCTGTATCAGGAAGGCAACCTGACGCCGGACAGCGTCCTCAGCGGCCGGTTCAGCGAAACCCTGAAACGCGCCGACGTCGGCTCGGTGCTGGAAGAGATCCAGGCCGCCGGCGAGGAGCATCAACGCCGCATGATGGCGCGCAACGCGGAAGAGTAACGCGCCGCGCTATTCGACGCGAAACACCTCCGGCCGCTGCAGCGTCGCCGCCTCGTGATAAATATCCCCCAGATAGCCGGCGATCTCCTCTTCGCGCAGGTCGGCCGGCAGCACGATATCGTAGCTGGGAGCATATTTGCGCTCCGGCAGCGTCACGCGGAACAGCCGCCATTCATCCCCGATGCGCTTCACGCCCAGCAGACGGCCGAATACGTTAAAAATCATCATCCGCCATTCCCCCTCTCGTCGCTTTCAGGCTATAACACTGTGATGCCACCGCAGTGAAAAGGAAAGCGTATGAGTGAAAAAACGCCGCAGTTCTGGCGCGATCCGCAGTTGCCGTTCGTCGAAGCCCGCGCCATCGCGGATGGCCGCCAGGTGTGCTACAGCCTGCACAGCCACGAATTCTTTTCCATCGGCGCCATCACCGGCGGCGTCAGCACCTATGTCAACGGCGAGCGGCGCATGCAGGTCAGCGCCGGCGATTTGGTTGTCATCAACCCGCAGCAGGCGCATGCCTGCAACCCCATCGCCGATCGGCGTTGGTCGTACATCATGTTCTATCTCGATCTCGCCTGGCTCGGCGCGCTGCAGCAGGAGCTGCTCGGCGGCGACGGCGACCGTTTTGTTCCGTTCAGCCAGCCGCTGAGCCGCGATCCGGCGCTGTTCCACGGCCTGAACCGGCTTTATGCGCTGCTGACGGATCCGCTGTGCAGCGCGCTGGAAAAACAGATCGCCATGGTGGAGTATTTCAGCGCCCTGCAGCTCGGGCTGGGCGATGCCCGCCAACCGGAGACACCGCCGCATACCCGACTGGAAGCGGCGGCGGCGTTTATCGACGCGCACTGCACCCGGCCGCTGACGCTGGACGACATTTGCCGCGCCGCCGCGCTGTCCCCTTCTTACCTGATCCGCGCCTTCCGCCAGCGTTACGGCATGACGCCGCACGCCTATCTGGTCAACCGCCGCGTGCAGCACGGCCATCGGCTGTTGAAAAGCGGCCTGCCGATCGCCGCGGCCGCCAGCGAAAGCGGCTTTGCCGATCAGGCACACTTCCAGCGCACCTTCAAACAGCTGCTGGCCGCCACGCCCGGCCAGTATCAAAAACCCTCCGCCAGCAGATAGCAGGCGCTGGTCGCCAGCAACGCCGCCATTGCGCGGTTGAAACGCCGCACGTTGCGCGCCTGCCTGAGCAGGCCGCGCAGCATCGCGCCGACATAGGCCCAGCAGGCCACCGAGGCATAGCAAATCACGAAGTAGAGCCCGGCGAACTGCCACAGCAGCCGGATGTCGCCGTCGCCGACAAAGGCGCCGAGGCTGGCCACCGACGCCAGCCACGCCTTGGGGTTCAGCCATTGCATCAGCGCGCCGTAGCGGCAGGAAGGCGCCCGCGCCGCGCCGCTGCCCAACCTGCCGTCGTCAAACGCCAACCGATAGGCCATAAACAGCAGGAAAGCCACGCCGGCCCACTGAATCAAGCGGGTCAGCGCCGGCCACAGGATCAGCAGCTGGTGCATGCCCAATCCCAGCAGCACCAGCAACAGGGTAAACCCCAGCGTGGCGCCGAACACGTGGCGCTGGGCCGCGCCAAAGCCGAATTGCGCCCCGGCGCTCAATGCGACGATGTTGACCGGGCCGGGGGTGATGGAGGCCGCCAGCGCAAACGCGGCCATGGAAAGGTAGATATTCATGATGGTCACCTGAGAAAGTATTCACAGGCGCCAGAATGCCGACCGCCGTCGACAAGGTATTGAACAGAATTGCCCTGTTCGGTTTAACGCGCGATCGCCGCCCGGCGGCGCGGCAGCCCGAAGGTGTTGACCGCCATGCCGCCCAGCACCAGCAATGCGCCGCCGAACTGCGCCGGCGACAGCGCTTCGTCCAGCAGCAGCCAGGCGGCGAACAGCCCGACCAGCGGCACCAGCAGCGTCAGCGGCGCAACGCGCCAGGTTTCATAACGCCCCAGCAGGCTGCCCCACACCGAATAACCGAACAGCGTGGCGGCAAACGCCAGGTAGGCAACCGCCAGCCAGGTGCCGACCTGCACATGGCCCAGGCTGCTCAGCACCGCCTGCGGGCCGTCGAACAGCCAGCTGCAGGCCAGGAACGGCACGACCGGGATCGGCGCGCTCCACACCACCAGCGACAAAATGTTGCGCTGCGGGAAACCGGCCAGGATCTTCTTGTTGGTCAGGTTGCCCAGCGCCCAGGAAAACGCCGCCGCCAGCGTCAGCAGCAGGCCCGCCAGGGGGACCGCGCCGCTGCCCGGCTTATGCAGGCTGGCCTGCGCCAGCACCAGCATGCCGCCGCTGGCGATAGCGATACCGACGAAATGGTTGACGCGCAGCTTTTCGCCCATCAGCACGACACCCAACAGCAGGGTGAAGAACACCTGCGCCTGCAGCACCAGCGAAGCCAGCCCCGCCGGCATGCCCACCTTGATGGCGACAAACAGGAAGGCAAACTGCGCGAAGCTCATGGTCATGCCGTACAGCAGCAGCCATTTCCACGGGATCGTCGGGCGCGGGATAAAGAAGATCGCCGGCAACGCCACCAGCAAAAAACGCATCCCGGCCAGCAGAAACGGCGGCATGCCCTGTAAACCGAACTTGATCACGACGAAATTCACGCCCCAGATCACCACCACCAACAGCGCCAACAGCCGATCGCGCAATGTCATCCTCGCCCCGCTTATCCCATTGAAAATTCGCTTTAGCTTGCAGGTTACAACCAAACCGGGCGTATGGACACCGGCAAACGCCGGCGATTATTCCGGCATCAGGCCGATAAAGGTGGTCTTCTTGCGCGGGCCGGTCATCAGCGCTTCCAGCTTCTCCACGCACTGCAGGTAGTGCGGGGTCTGCTTGTGCGCCGCCACCGCCTGCTCGTCGCGATAGGCTTCGTAGATGTAAAACCGCGTCGGAATCTGTTCGTCCTGCAGCACGTCGAAGCGCAGGTTGCCCGGCTCTTCGATTGCACCCAGGTGATTGGCGCGGAAAACATCGATAAATTCGTCGATTTTGTCTTGTTTAACGTTGATCTCAACCAATGTGACGTGCATGACAGCTCCTTGTTTGAACGGCGCGCCGTAGCATGGCGCTTTCCAACCATAGGTTTATTCCCGTCGATTGCCCTGCCGCAACGGCAATTTTGCCGCCTGGCTCACAAATCGCACCGGCGACGCCCACTCCTCCCCCGGCGGGGTAAGGCGGCGGCATCTATAGTTAACACTCCTCCCCCTGAGAGCATAGGCTATGGATAACTACTTGATGGCGCTGGACGCAGGAACGGGCAGTATTCGCGCGGTGATCTTCGATCTGGCGGGCAATCAGATCGCGCACGGCCAGGCGGAGTGGCAACACCTGGCGGTGCCGGGCGTGCCCGGCTCGATGGAGTTTGACCTCAGCCGCAACTGGCAGCTGGCCTGCCAGTGCATTCGCCAGGCCTTGCAGCGCGCCGGGCTGACGGCGCAGGCGATACGCGCGGTGGCCTGCTGCTCGATGCGTGAAGGCATCGTTCTGTACGACCGCAACGGCGTGCCGATCTGGGCCTGCGCCAACGTCGACGCGCGCGCCAGCCACGAAGTCAGCGAGCTGAAAGAGTTGCATAACCACGGCTTCGAACGCGAGGTGTATCAATACTCCGGCCAGACGCTGGCGCTGAGCGCCATGCCGCGCCTGCTGTGGCTGGCGCACCATCGGCCGGACATCTACCGCCAGGCGGCGACGCTGACCATGATCAGCGACTGGCTGGCCAACATGCTCAGCGGCGAGCTGGCGGTCGATCCTTCCAACGCCGGCACCACCGGCATGCTGGATCTGACCAGCCGCGACTGGCGGCCGGCACTGCTCGACATGGCCGGGCTGCGCGCCGATATTCTGTCGCCGGTGAAAGAGACCGGCAGCGTGCTGGGGCGCGTCACCGAACAGGCGGCGCAGGAGAGTGGGCTGCTGCGCGGCACCCCGGTGGTGATGGGCGGCGGCGACGTGCAGCTCGGCAGCCTGGGGCTTGGCATCGTGCGCGCCGGGCAGACGGCGGTGCTCGGCGGCACCTTCTGGCAGCAGATCGTCAACCTGCCGGAGCCGGCCATCGATCCGGAGATGAACATCCGCATCAACCCCCACGTCATTCCCGGCATGGCGCAGGCGGAATCCATCAGCTTCTTTACCGGCCTGACCATGCGCTGGTTCCGCGACGCCTTCTGCGCAGAGGAAAAATTGCTGGCGGAGCGGTTGGGGGTCGATGCCTACAGCCTGCTGGAAGAGATGGCGGCCAGGGTGCCGCCGGGCGCCTACGGCGTGATGCCGATCTTTTCCGACGCCATGCATTTCAAAACCTGGTATCACGCGGCGCCGTCGTTCATCAATATGTCGATCGACCCGGAGCGCTGCAATAAACAGACGCTGTTCCGCGCGCTGGAGGAGAACGCCGCCATCGTCTCCGCCTGCAACCTGGAACAGATCGCCGCCTTCTCCGGCGTGCAGGCGCGCTCGCTGGTGTTCGCCGGCGGCGGCGCCAAGGGCAAGCTGTGGAGCCAGATCCTCAGCGACGTCACCGGGTTGACGGTGCGGGTGCCGATGGTGAAAGAAGCCACCGCGCTGGGCTGCGCGATCGCCGCCGGCGTCGGCGCCGGGCTGTTCGAGTCGCTGGCCGAAACCGGCGAACGCCTGGTGCGCTGGGAGCGCGAGCATCAACCCGACATGACCCACCATGCGCTGTATCAGGAACAGAAAGAAACCTGGCGGCAGGTTTACGCCGATCAGCTGACGCTGGTGGATAACGGCCTGACCACCTCGCTGTGGAAAGCGCCGGGGCTTTAAACGCAAGCGGCATTCGGTCATAACCTTATGCCGTTTTATTCCTTTCCCCCGCAGCGCGGCGCAAGCCGCGTTTTCACTCGCCGCCGGCGATTGTTTCCCCTCAGAAACAGTGTAACCACCGCAAACGGATTTATCCGCGGCTTCGGCCTGCCGTAGATTGTGACTTCGGTCACACCGCGCCCCGAGCGCGGCCTGCGCATTCACCCAAGACGAGCGGCATTATGCTGAATAATAAAGATAAACCTGCATCATCCCCGTGGCCGGCGATCTTCTCGCTGACGGTCGCCTGTTTTGTCATGGTCACCACCGAGTTTCTGCCGATCGGCCTGCTGACCAACATCGCCCCTTCGCTCGGCGTCAGCACCGGCACCGCCGGGCTGATGGTCACCATGCCCGGCATCGTGGCGGCGGTGGCCGCACCGGTGTTGAGCCTGGCTTCCGGCCGGCTGGACAGACGCCTGCTGATGCTGGGACTGTCGTTGCTGCTGATGGTGTCCAACCTGGTGGCGGCGCTGGCCGTCAACTTCCCGATGATGCTGTTGGGCCGCGTGTTGCTGGGCATCTGCGTCGGCGGCTTTTGGTCGTTCGCCGCCAACTACGGCCGCCATCTGGTGCCGGAAGCCAGCCAGGGCCGCGCCACCGCGCTGATCCTCAGCGGCATCTCGGTCGGCGCGGTGTGCGGCGTGCCGGCGGGGGCGCTGATCGGCGATCTGTTCGGCTGGCGCGCCGCCTTCTTCGGCGGGGCGGCGCTGGCGGTCGGCGTACTGTTGGCGCAGCTGCGTTTACTCACGTCGGTACCGCCTTCCCGGCCGGTTACGCCGCGCGATCTGGTGCTGCCGCTGCGCCTGCCGATGGCGCGCATCGGCCTGATCGCCATCGTGCTGCTGTTCATCGGCCACTTCGCCGCCTATACCTATCTGCGCCCTCTGCTGCAACAGGTGTTCGTGCTCAGCCCATCGGCGATCTCGCTGCAGCTGCTGGCCTATGGCGCCATCGGCCTGCTGGGCACCTTCCTCGGCGAGCGCCTGGCGGAACACAGCCTGCGCGCCACCTTTATCCTGATCGCCGCCATGCTGGCGGGCATTCTGATCGTTTCGCCGCTGCTCAGCGGCCTCGCCGGCGCCACGCTGATGGTGTTGGTTTGGGGGCTGGCGTTCGGCGCCGTGCCGGTATGCGCCACCAACTGGATGTTCGCCGCGGTGCCGCAGGCGCCGGAAGCCGGCCAGGCGCTGCTGGTGTGCGTCATCCAGATCGCGCTGGCCTCCGGCGCACTGCTGGGCGGCGAGGTGGTGGACTGGCAGGGCGTCAGCAGCGCCATGTTGTTCGGCGGCGCGCTGATCCTCTCCGCCACGCTGGTGTTCGGCCTCAGCTTGCGCTCCGGCACGATTGGCGCTAAACAGTGTTAATCATTATCTATCTGCAGAAACATGCCCCGGCCACTGCCGGGGCATGACGTTGGGAACCTATGGATCATCATTTGCTCGCTATCCGGGTATTTAACCGCGTGGTGGAAACCGGCGGTTTTACCCGCGCCGCCGATTCGCTGGGCATGCCGAAAGCGACGGTCACCAAGCTGATCCAGAATCTGGAGGATCACCTGCAGACCAAGCTGTTCCAGCGCACCACCCGCAGCGTGTCGGTCACCCGCGAAGGCGAATGCTATTACCAGAATACGGTGAAATGGCTGGCGGATTTGGAGCAGATGGAGGGCTGTCTGACCGAGTCACAGAATTCTCCGCAGGGCGTGCTGCGCATCGATACCGGCAGCGGCACCGCCCGCCAGCTGCTGTTGCCGGCGCTGCCCGGTTTTTTGGAACGCTACCCGCAAATCCAGATCGATCTCAGCATCGGCGATCGCGTTATCGATCTGATCAGCGACAGCGCGGACTGCGTGATCCGCAGCGGCCCGTTGGCCGACTCCAGCCTGATCGCCCGCCGCCTGTTCGACCTGGACTGGGTGAGCTGCGCCACCCCGGCCTACCTGGCGCGCCACGGCACGCCGCGCCACCCGTGCGATCTGGAGCAGAGTTTCCCGATGGTGCACTATCGCCATCCTGTCAACGACCGCATCCATCCGCAACGCTATGTCGAGCGCGGCAAAGAGATCGCCATTCAACAGCGCTACCCGGTCAGCATTAACGAAGGCAACGCGCTGCTGGCGGCGAGCCTGGCCGGATTGGGCATCATCCAGATCTATCGGTTTATGGCGCAGCCGCACCTCGAGCGCGGCGAGCTGGTCAGCCTGCTGCACGACTGGCAGCCGCCGCCGGAGCAGATGTACGTGGTGTACCCGTCCAATCGCCACCTCAGCGGCAAGCTGCGGGCGTTTATCGACTGGGCGGTGGAGACATTTCGCTAGCGACAGGATGAGCCGCACGTTGTCGCCGTACGCAGTGTGGTATTATTTGCCGCATAGTGATTCACGACGGACGACCACCATGGCCTATATCCCCAAAAACTATGCGAAGCTGGAAACCGGCTATCGCGAAAAAGCGCTGAAACTGTTCCCCTGGGTATGCGGGCGCTGCTCGCGCGAGTTCGTTTATTCCAACCTGCGCGAACTGACGGTGCACCACATCGATCACGATCACAGCAACAACCCCGAAGACGGCAGCAACTGGGAAATGCTGTGCCTGTACTGCCACGACCACGAGCACTCGAAATACACCGAGGCCGATCAATACGGTTCGACGGTGGTGGCCGGTGAAGACGCGCAGAAAGATGTCGGCGTCGCCACCCATAACCCGTTCGCCAACCTGAAGGCGATGATGAAGAAGTAACGCCACCGACAGCTTAATGAGCCACTAACTTATTAAGCTGTTAAATTAACAAACCCCGCCTCCGCATCGCCACTTCCCAGAGAATTCCTACTTACCCATCCGGGCCATCCAGCGCAAAATAAGCTGCGCAGTTAACGACATACTGGCTTGGCAAGCCGCCGCAGTTGGTGCATATTGTTCGCGAGTTGTTCTTGTTAACCTGTTTGATTATCAACCTAATAAGCACATTAACTTAATAAGTTATCAGCTTAATAACTTGAGAGATGGCAGCATGATTGTTCTGATTGGCTCGCAAAAAGGCGGCGTCGGCAAATCGACGAAAGCGGTGAATATCGCCGGGTATCTGATTCTTAAGCAAGGCAAGACGGCGATCATCGTCGATGCCGACGACCAGAAATCGATCATGACCTGGTACAACGACCGTCAGAACGTTGAGGGGCTGCCGCACATTCCGGTGGTGGCCGCGTCGGGCAAAATCAAAGAAACGCTGCTGGAACTGGATCGCCATTACGACTACGTGATCGTCGACACCGCCGGCCGCGACAGCGCCGAACTGCGCTCCGGGCTGCTGGCCGCCGATCTGTTCCTCTCGCCACTGCGCCCTTCGCAGATGGATCTCGACACCATCGGCTATCTGTCGGAGATGTTCTCCACCGCGCAGGAATACAACGAGAAGGTCAAAGGCTACATCGTGCTGAACATGTGCCCGACCAACATCTTCATCAATGAAGCCAACGAAGCGGCGCAAGTGCTGAGCGAATATCCGGAGTTCACCCTGGTGAGCCACCGCCTGTGCGACCGCAAGATTTACCGCGACGCCTGGGGCGAAGCCATCACCGTGCATGAGGCGAACAACGAAAAGGCGCAGAGCGAAATTGAATGCCTGGTGAAAGAGGTGATCCTGTGAAGAAGCGCACCCCCACCCACCGCATGTCGGAAGACGAATTCATCAACAGCGCCACCTCGCACACGCTGCCGGTCGCGGCGCCCGCGCCGGAAGCCAAACCGGCCGGCCGCAAGCGCACCTATAAGGCGATTTCCGTCAGCCTGACGGACAGCCACATTGAAGCCATCGATGAAGTGATCGTGCAGGCGGCGCGCAGCGGCATCGTGCGCATCACCCGCTCCGACATCATCAAGCTGGCCATCGACGGTTTGGCGGAGAAAAGCGAAGCGCAGCTGCTGGCGCTGCTGAAGAAGCTCTGAGCGCGCGGCAGCCGCCGGCTAACTCAGCCGGCGGGTTATCATCACCTTCAGTTCCCCGCCACCGCGCAGTGGTAGTCCTGAATTTCGCCGGCCGAGCCCAGGTTCAGATCGGTCAACTTCAAACGGTTAGCCAACAGCAGCATCTCACCCTGCGGGCTGACCGCCAGCGCCAGGCCATAATTGCCGATGCTGTCGCCCTGCTCGACCACATAGTTGTGCAGCAAACGGAAAGGATCTTCCTGGGTTAAATCGGTGCCCGCCAATTTTCTGGCCAGATATTGGTGGCCGACCAATTTCACCGCCAGCGGGCGCCACTGCTGATCTAATTGCTCCGCCTGTTGCCCCAGCGCGTTATAGACATCCTGACGCAGGCAGGCAACGTGAATATGCAGCTGATCCTGAGAACGGCCATATTTCGAATTGACCGCCAGCGAAAGCCACGCATCTTTTAACGGTTTTCCCAGCTCGCCGGATATATGTTCGCGGTTATTCCAGGCCTGGGCGAAATAAGGCGGTGCGTGTTCCGTCTGCAATGCCGGGCTCTCGATGCCGCTGACCTTTTCGGTTGGCATCACCAGATCGTGATAGGGGCCTTTGCTGTCCTTAAACAGCACATAACCCTGTGTTAAATCAACCTTTAAGCAGGGCGCCGGATCGTCGTTCTGCTGCTGATTGGGCACGCACTGTTGGCTGACGATTTGCCACAGCGCATTCGGATTGCCGCGCCCAAAGAACCACCACAGCACCGCCGCCAGCAGCAAAATGACAAGCAAAATAATTAATAGCCTGAAAAGTTTTTTCATCATGACTCCCTGTTTAGCTATTCCGTCTTGAAAGGAGCGCCAGCATAAACCAAGGCGCTTATCGTCACCAGAATATTATCCTTAGCGTCACCTTTCATTGACGTCTTGTTATCAATAAAAATTAAAAATAAGGATTTGCCTGAGTAATTTAAGGTAAATTAATACCACAGGTTGAATATGAGTGTGATATAAGCAGCCGGACTCTCTTTATATTAAGGAACCGATAAGATGCCAACGATGGGCAACTCCCTGCATTATCTCGACGTAGGCTCAGGCTTTCCGTTGCTGCTGGGCCACAGCTATCTGTTCGATCTGAACATGTGGGCGCCGCAGTTTGAAGCGCTGGCGAAACGCTATCGCCTGATCGTGCCGGATCTCTGGGGCCACGGCGACTCACCGGCGCTGCCGACCGGGCGAAACAGCCTGTCGGATATCGCCGCCGATCATTTGGCGCTGATGGATCGCTTGGATATTGAAGAGTTCGGCATCGTCGGCCTGTCCGTCGGCGGCATGTGGGGCGCCGAACTGGCGGCGCTGGCGCCGGAACGGGTCAAGGTGCTGGCGCTGATGGACAGCTATCTGGGCGACGAAACGCCGGAGGCGCGGCAGCGTTATATGGGCATGCTGGCCGCCGTGGAGCAAGCCGGCGCCATCACTTCGCCGCTGCTGGAACATGTCGCGTCGCTGTTTTATTCCGATGACGTCCCCGACGCCTTATTGCAATCGCTATTGTGTCAGCTCCAGAGCCTGCCCGCCGATCGCCTGCGCGAGAGCATCGTACCGCTGGGCCGGATGATCTTCGGTCGCCCCGACAAGCTGACGCTGCTGGAAAACATCACCGCCGCCAGCATCGTCATCACCGGCGCCCAAGATAAGCCGCGCCCGCCGGCGGAAGGCCAGCGCATGGCGGATCTTCTCGGTTGTCAACATGTGCTGATCCCCAACGCCGGGCATATCAGCAACAAGGAAAACCCGACGGCGGTCAACGAAACCCTGCTGGCGTTTCTGGCTGAAAACACCACCCCGCTGTTCTGGTAACATTCTCCGGGCCGCCAGGCCCGGCGAGTCATTCCGCGCGCCGCATAAACCCGTGTCGGCTCAGGATTTCCTGCCCCTGTTCGCTCAAGATAAATGCGGCTAACCGCTGCGCGCCGTCATCCAACAGGCATAAACCGTAATCCGCCTCGATGTCCAGCGGCGGCGCCAACGGCCGCACCGCCAACGTCGGGTAGGCGGCTAAGGCCGGAGCATAGCTGGCGTAGCCGAGAAAAATATCCGCCTGCCCGCCGGCGATCAGATATTCCGCTGCCAATCGGCCCGCCGGCAGCGGGGCAGAATCCCTGCCGCCAACCAACGGCAGCGCCCGGCGGCGCAACGCTTCCCCTTGCCCCGGCCAGTATTGCTCACAGCGTTCGAAAAGCTGCAGCGCATAATCGCCGGAAGGATCTGCCTCCGGTGTCGAGGTAGCAAGGCGCCAGTGGGGATCGAACAGCACCTGCGGCAGCGGACGTTCGGTTAATGCCGGCACGTTGCGTACCGTCACACAGAGCCGATTGCGCGCAAAAATCTGCACCGCCCCCGCTATCCCAAGATCCGCCAACCTTTGCGGGTGCGCCACGTTGGCCGAGGCGAACAGCTGTGGCCGCTCGCCATTCTCTATCCGCTGGCGCAACAACCCCGCCGGGCCGAATTCCGCCGTGACTTTTTGCCCGGCGCGCCGCTGAAATGCCGACAGCAGCGGCGCAAACGCCAGCCGCAGGCTGCCGGCGGCAAACAGCAGGATATCACTCATCATGTCGCTCCAGTTGGCTGCGATACAGCGGCACCAGCGTCGCGTAACGGCGGCCCGCCACCGTCAGCGGCACCCGTTCGATCGCCAGCTCGAACAGGGGTGACAGGGATTGCGCCGTTAACACCTCGCGGCAGGCACCGAGCCGGCTGCGCCCTTCCTTGCCCAACAGCAAAGCCCGATCGGCCACCGCGTGAGCATGATTGGGTTGATGCGTAGAGAACACCACCGCCAGCTGCTGCTCCAGCGCCAGGCTCGCCATCAGGCTCAACACCCGATCCTGATAATGCAGATCCAGCGCCGAAGTCGGTTCATCCAGGATCAACACCTCGCAGCGCATCGCCAACGCGCGGGCGATCATCACTAATTGACGTTGACCGCCGGATAGGCTGCCAAACTCGCGCTCTGCCAGGTGCTGCAAATCCAACGACTGCAACGCTTCTCTCGCCAGCCGATGATCCTCGGCTGACGGTGAACGAAACAGGCCGACATGGCGCGCCCGCCCCATCAATACGATATCCAGCACCCGGTAGGCGAACGGCGGCGCAAAGTGTTGCGGGACAAAGCCCATCTCACCGTGGCGCTCAATCTCGCCGGATTGCGGCGTCAGGCTGCCTAACAACAGCTGCAGCAGCGTGCTCTTGCCACGCCCATTCGGGCCCAATACCGCCAGCACTTCGCCGCGCCGCAGCTGAATGTCCAGATGCTGGAACAGCGGTGCCCCGCCCGGCCAGGCGAACCTTACGCCCCTGGCGGCCAATAAGGTGTCAGTCATGCCAGCCTCTCACTTGCGCGCGGCGCAGCAGCAGCGCGAACAGCGGCGCGCCAATCAGCGCGGTCAGAATGCCCAGCGGGATTTCGCTGCTGCTCAGCGTGCGCGCCAAATCGTCGATCACCAGCATGTACAGGGCCCCCAGGCAAAGTGAAGCCGGCAACAGGCGCCGGTGATCCGGCCCCACCAGCCGCCTCGCCACGTGCGGGATCACCAAGCCGACCCAACCGATGCTGCCGCTGACCGCCACCTGGGCGGCCACGATGGCGGCGCACAGCGTCAAAATCAGCCAGCGGGTGCGCTCAACGTTGATGCCCAATGCACCGGCATCCTCATCACCCAACGACAGCAGATTGATGCGCCAGCGCAGCGCCAACAGCAAGCCGCCGGCCAACAGCAAAGGCACAAACAGCATCAGCAGCTTTTGCCGATCGGCGGTGGCAAAGCTGCCGAGCAGCCAAAACACGATGCTCGGCAATTTCTCTTCGGTATCCGCCAGATATTGCATCAGGCTGACGCAGGCTGAGAAGAAGCCGCTGAGGATCACCCCCGCCAGTACCAAAGAGAGAATATTGCGCCGCGCAATGGCGCTGGTGAGAGTGAAAATCAGCAGCAGCGCCGCCATGCCGAAAACAAAAGCCGACAGCAGCAGCGCCGCCAACGGCAGGCTGAGCAGGATAGCCAGCGTGCCGCCAAAGGCCGCGCCGGACGACACGCCGACGATATGCGGGTCGACCAGCGGGTTGCGAAAGACGCCTTGCAAAGCCGCGCCGCACAGGGCCAGCGCCGCGCCGGCGCCCATCGCCAACAGCACTCGCGGCACGCGCACGCCCAGGATCACCTGGCGTTGGATAGCATCGATGCCGGCATAATGCTGCCCGGTGAACGGCTCCAGCAAAATCATCAGGCTGTGCGTCATCGGCACCTGAAAGCGGCCAACGCCGAGCGAAAACAGCGCGCAGCACAGCGTCAACAACGCCAGCCAGCCCAGCCTCATTGCCAGCTCTGGCAGCAGGTGGCGCGGTAATAACGTTGATAGTAAGCGTCGACCCGCTGCTGCAGATTGATATCGGCAAAACGCTGCGGGTAAAGTTTTTTCGCCATCCACAACTCACCCAACGCCATCGCCTCCGGCATCGGATACCCCCAGGCCTTGGCATACTCCGGCATCAGGTAGACCCGCTTATTCTTCACCGCGTCGATCGGCTGCCACTGCGGTGACGTCAGGATCTGTTGCACCACGTCCGGGTAGCGCTCCTGCACGAAAATCACCGCCGGATCCCACTTCAGGACATCCTCGATAGAAACCTGTTTAAACCCCTGAATGTCCTTCGCCGCCACGTTGAGCGCACCGGCGTGTCGCATCATCAACCCGGTATACTTGCCGGCGCCGTAGGTGGTGAGATCGGGGTTGGCCATATACACCCGCACCCGCTGATTTTCCGGCAGATCGCGCAGCCGTTCGGCGACCAACGCGCGCTGCTGAATGACGTCCTTAATCAACGCTTCGGCCTGAGGCTGACGCGACATCACCTCGCCGATCAGGCGAATGCCGTCCTGCAGCCCCAGCGTATAGGCCCGATCCTCATCGCTCAGCTGCGGATTCATTTTACCCGCCTGATCGGCCGCCTCGCGGCGCAGCGAGATAGCCACCACCGGAATGCCCGCCCGTTCGATCTGCGCAATCATCTCCGGCGGCGCATAGTTGGCCACGAACACCACCTGCGGATGCAGGCCGAGCAGGCTCTCGATATTCACCGAAGTCAGATCGCCCGGCATCGGCAGGGTTGCCAACGTCGGCGCCAGCCGCAGGTAGTTTGGCCCCAGCTGCTTTTTCCAACTGCTGAGCACGCCGACCACCTGAGGCATCGCATCAAGCTGCACCAACAGGTTCAACGTCTGGTGTTGCAGCACCACCGCGCGGGTGATGCGATCGGGCAGCGTGACCTGGCGATTGAGCTGATCGGTGACCTGGCGATCCGCCTGGGCGGCGGTGGAAAACAAAACAAGCGCCAACAGCAGGCGCGGGAGAAAGTTAAACATGGCAGTGACCGGTTGATTATCGTTGTATAGCAAATAATATAGCGATGTGCATGGCGAAACAATCAGCGGGATCAAACCGGATGCGGGTACTCGGGAGGTAAAACGAGGCGTGAATGCGATCCTGGAAGCGGATCCGCCGGTGTGGCGACGGATCCCATCGGCCCTGTAGGGGCGCGTGAAGAAGACTTACTGACCGATAGACGTCAGCCCCTGGCGGATCCCTTCGTCAGCCTGCTGGCACCATGCCTGCAGCCCCTGCGGCGCTTCTTTTTCCAACGCGACCACTTTGCCGTCGTCGTTCAGTACATTGCCTTCTCGGCCCATCGCTTCGCGCTTGTCGCCGTCGCGGGTGTCGACGCCGCCGGGAATAGCCGCCACGTAGGCCACCATTTTCTTGGCGTTGTCGATGCTGTCGGCTTTCAGGAAGCCTTTATCGACGCAGTAGGACATCAACCCGGCGGTATTGCGCGTGATGTCATAGACGTTTTTCAATGCGGCAGGATCCATCCCTTCAGCGTTAGCGGTGTTGAACAGGCCCAGAGTCGCGGCAATCATGCCGGTCAGAATGCTTTTTTTCATTGTTAACTCGTTTTAATAATGAATTATTTAATTTTTAATTATTCACAAATACAGTGTGAATATCGGTACGGTATAATGGCGGCCTAGATTAACACAACCCTAATGCATTAATAGCGGTGATTAAGTTAAGCCTCAATAAAATAAAAACGCATGCTGGGGTAATAATCTCCGCCCGCTGTCATTTTTGCACGTTCGGCATTGGCCGCGCTCAATTCATAGTAAAAATAATCTCACCCAGGAATTATTTACAACGGAAGCGTTGGCCTGCGGTCAATTGCGTGCCCATCTTTGCCAAAACCACCGGCGTGGCATAGCCTGTTAAGACGTGTCATGCCTTAGTGGGAGGGGATTCACATGAACCATGCCGTCCGGCCGCCGCAATGCGACGAAAACCCCTTCTCGATATCACGATGAATTTATATCTCTCTCCGGCGGTGCTTATCGCGCATCGCCTGGGCATCTTTGAGTTTATTGCTCTGCCCCCTCAACCTGACCGATATATGCGCTCAGGCCAATGTGGAAAGACGCCCGGCGGAAACGTTGATCATGGCGCTATTGGCATTGAAATTGATCGCCAGAGACGGCGAAACATTTCATCTTACGCCGGAAGCGGAACCCTTTTTGTTAAAAACACCGCGTTATTTCTGGGATTTGATCAGCAGCGTTTGGCCGGCGCGCTGACGGCATCGTGTTCGGTCTGCCGCCGCGGGATGCGGCCTGATGATGATGGGATGGACGCAGGGCCGCCAATACTCCGGCAGGGAAATCGGCGACCAGCTGCGCGACGTTGGGCCTGCTCTAGTGCTGCCGTCGCTCGGCTATTTCAGCATCGTGACGGCGCAAAAACCCCGGGCTTAGCGGTTCACCGAGCGCGCCATACGGCTGTAGGTGTGGCGCACGCCGCGAATCGCCACGCTGTAAGCGAAGATGTTTTCCGGCAGCGCCAGCCCCAGATAGCCGGTATCGCCGATATGGTGCAGATCCGCGCCGGCCATTTTGCTCATCAGCGCAATCTGCCGCACGGTCTGCACGTCGGCCCCCTCTTGCGAGGTGCCGATCGCCGTCATTGCCAGCGCGCCCTGCCGCTGCGCATAAGCGATCAGCGCCGCCACTTTCTCCTGCGACATGCCGGGAATGGTGCCGGGCGCCGGCAACAGCACGATGTCCGCACCGTTCTCCACGAACAGCGCGATGTCCTGCTCGCCGATCAGCTGGCTGCCGCTTTCGCGCACGATACCGGCCCCGTGCATCTTGCCGGTCACCAGCACCATCTCGTCGCCCACCTCATCACGGATCGCTTTCAGCGCGGCGGCGATCGCCTGATTGCTGACGCCGTTGTTCGGGTTGCCGGTCAGCACCAACATGCGCGCGCCGAGTTGATACAGCTTACGCGCATTCTCGGCGGTGGCGGCGCGGCCCGCCGTCATCTGCCAGAAGTCGTTATGTTCGGTGGCGAAGGCCGGATCGACGGCCTCCAGGTTCACCCCGATCACCCGCCCGGTCAGGCGCTGCAGCGTGCGCAGCGCCTCCTGCGGCGGCACGTCGGCGGGCAGCCCCGCAATATGCGGCTGGTCGACGTCGAACAGGTTCAGCAGCAGCAGGTCGGCGCCCTGGCTGGCCGCCAGCTCGGCGTTGGTGACGTTATTGAGCAGCGGCTGAGTGACCGCGATGGTTTCGCTGACCAAGATGCGCCCTTCGCTGGCGCGGATGGCGTAGAGCAGATCGGCTTTGCCGATATCGGCCAGATCGCTGGCGCTGCAGTCCAGATAGCGTTTCATGAGGCAAGCTCCGATGACGTTAGCGGGAATGAATAGATGCCCCCTCGCTCAGCGCGGCGAACAAGGGGGACAGGGTTACTTCAGCGTAAAGCTTTGCGCCTGCACGTTGTCGGAGTCCAGGCCGACGAACACGTTGAATTTGCCCGGCTCCGCCCCCCATTTCAGGCTGGCGTTGTAGAACTTCAGATCGTCTTCGCTAATCGGCAGCTCAACCTGCTGCGACTGGCCGGCCTTCAGCGTCACTTTCTTGAAGTTGCGCAGCTCTTTCACCGGCCGGCTGACCGAGGCGGTCACGTCCTGCAGATACAGCTGCACCACCGTGGCGCCGTCGTACTTGCCGGTATTTTTCAGCGTGACGCTGGCGGTTAGCTTGCCGTTGCGCGCCATCGTCGGGCTGGACAGTTTCAGATCCGACAGGCTGAAGGTGGTGTAGCTCAGGCCGTAACCGAACGGATACAGCGGGCCGTTCGGCGAATCGAAGTAGCGCGAGGTGTACTTGCCCGGATTCTCCTTGCCGAACGGGCGGCCGGTGTTCAGGTGGTTGTAGTATATCGGGATCTGGCCGACCGAGCGCGGGAAGGTCATCGGCAGCTTGCCCGACGGGTTGTAATCGCCGAACAGCACGTCCGCCACCGCGTTGCCACCCTCGGTGCCGCTGTACCAGGTTTCCAGCATCGCGTCCGCCTGTTCGCTCTCCCAGCTCAGCGCCAGCGGCCGGCCGTTCATCAGCACCAGCACCAGCGGCTTGCCGGTGGCTTTCAGCGCGGCGATCAGATCGCGCTGGCTCTGCGGGATCGTGATGTCGGCGCGGCTGGAGGCCTCATGCGCCATGCCCTGCGATTCCCCCACCACCGCCACCACCACGTCGGCCTTGTTCGCCGCCTGCACCGCTTCGTCGATCATCTGCTGCGGCGAACGGGTGTCGAACGCCACCGCCGGCTCATACTCGTTCAGGTAGTCGATAATGCCCTTATCCTGCGTGACGTTGGCGCCCTTGGCGTAAAGAATGCGCGCCTTGTCGCCCACCGCCCGCTCCAGCCCTTCGCGCAGGGTCACCGACTGCTTGACCACCCCGGCGGCGGACCAGCTGCCCATCACGTCGCGCTGGCTGTCGGCCATCGGCCCGACCAGCGCGATGGTCGCCTGTTTGCTCAGCGGCAGCGTCTGCTTATCGTTCTTCAGCAGCACCATCGTTTTGCGCGCCACCACCCGCGCTTCGGCGCGGTGCAGGCGGCTTTCGGTGTTGGTGTCCTGCGGATCGGCACCCGCCGGGCCCAGATGCACATACGGATCGGTGAACAGCCCCATGTCGTACTTGGTGTTCAGCACGTCGCGGCAGGCGCGGTCGATATCGCTTTCAGCCACCAGCCCGTCTTTCACCAGGCCCGGCAGGTATTTGTCGTAGAACTCGTCGCTCATGCTCATGTCGACGCCGGAGGTGATCGCCAGCCGCACCGCGTCGCGCGCGTCGGCGGCCACGCCGTGTTTAATCAGTTCTTTGATTGCGCCGTGGTCGCTGATGGTGATGCCTTTAAAGCCCCACTGGTCACGCAGCAGATCTTTCAGCAGCCACGGGTTGGCGGTGGCCGGCACGCCGTTGATCGCGTTGAGCGACACCATCACCCCGCCGCTGCCGGCATCCACCGCCGCTTTATAAGGCGGCAGATAGTCCTGATGCATGCGCAGCGGGCTCATGTCGACGGTGTTGTAATCGCGGCCGCCTTCGACGGCGCCGTACAGCGCAAAGTGCTTGACGCTGGCCATCACCGAACCGGGTTTGGCCGGGTCGCCGTTCTGGAAACCGTCGACCATCACCTTGGCGATTTTCGACACCAGCCAGGTGTCTTCGCCGAAGCCTTCGGAGACCCGGCCCCAGCGCGGATCGCGGGTGATATCGACCATCGGCGCGAAGGTCATGTTGAGGCCGTCGTCGCTGGCCTCCTGCGCCGCCACCCGAGCGCTGAGCGCGATGGCTTCCAGATCGAAGCTGGCCGCCAGCCCCAGGCTGATCGGGAACACGGTGCGCTGGCCATGCACCACGTCATAGGCGAAGAACAACGGGATTTTGAGGCGGCTGAGCTGCATCGCCTGATCCTGCATCACCCGGATATCCGGCCGGGTAACGGTATTGAAGATGGCGCCGATCTGCCCTTTGCGGATGCCCTCGCGGATCGCTTCTTTCGGGTTATCCGGCCCGACGCTGATCAGCCGTAGCTGGCCGATCTTCTCTTCCAGCGTCATCTGCTTCATCAAATGGGACACGAAGGCGTCGCGCTGCTGGGCGTGCATGCCCTGCGTTATCGGCGTTTCCTGCGCAAAAGCCGGGCTGAGGGCCAGACCGGACAACATACTCACCACACAAAGCCATTTCATCTTGTTTTATCTCAGGCGTGTTTCCGCCGCCAACGCCGCGGAGTTTAATCGGAGTGAAGAAACAGTTTGCCACACTCTGTTTCATCGCCAAGGGAATTCGCATCGTTAATGTTTACAAAGCATTACAGGTTATCGGCAGGTAATTCTGCAGCCGGGCGCGGCTGTCGGCGGCCTCCGCCGTCAGGAAATCGATAAACTGCGCCAGCGCCGGCGATGGCGCCCCGCGTTCAGGATAGACCAAATAATAGGCCGCGCCGCTGCTGACGCAGAGCGGGAACGGCGTGACGATACGCCGCGCCTGAATATCTTCCTCCAGCAGGCACAGATCGCCGATGGCGATGCCGAATCCCTGCAGCGCAGCGCTCATCGCCAGATCGAGGGTATCGAAATGCTGAGCCTTGCCGGACGGCAGCGCATCGGCCCCCGCCGCCTTCAGCCAGCGCAGCCAGTCGCGCCGATCGCGCGTCGGGTGCAGCAGGGTTTTGTCCGTCAAGTCCGCCAGCCGGGGCGTTGGCGGCAGGAACGTCGGCGTGCAGACCGGCGTGAGGATTTCGTCGAACAGCAGGTGCGCGCTCAGCTTTTTGCCCGGCGGCCGGCCGAATACCACCGCGGCGTCAAATTGCTCGGTGCTGAAATCCAGACCGTGCGACACCGAAGCGGTCAGCTCAATATGCATGTCCGGCCGTTCATTCTGCAGGCGAATGATGCGCGGCAGCACCCAGCGCATCGCGCAGGTCGGGCATTTGATGCGCAGCGCCCCCGGCGGGGCGGCGGCCCGCGTCAGCGCCTCGTCCAACTGCCCCAGCGCCAGCTGCACCGGCGCCAGCAGCTGCGCGCCCTGCGGCGTCAGCGCCAGACCGCGCGCCTGGCGGCTGAACAGCGGATAGCCCAGGCGCTGTTCCAGCCCGAGGATTTGCCGGCTGACCGCCCCCTGCGTCAGGTGCAGCTGCCGGGCGGCATGGGTAAAGTTGAGGCGTTGCGCCACCACCACGAAGGTTTTCAACACGTCGAGCGACGGCAGGGATATCGGCATAGCGGGCCTCGATTAGGTATGATCGTAGTGCATGGCAAGTATGACAAACTTTCCCTTGTCCGCCTACGCCGGCTGATGCTTAATCGCTCAACACTTCCCTGTTTGCCTGGAGCCCATCATGCAGAGCGCCTGCTCATCCCGCTCGAAGCTGCCGGACGTCGGCACCACCATTTTCACCGTCATTGGCCAACTCAGCGCCGAACATCAGGCCCTCAATCTGTCGCAGGGCGCGCCCAACTTCGCCGGCGACCCGCAGCTGATCGAGGCAACGGCGCAAGCCATGCGCGCAGGTCATAACCAATACGCGCCGATGAGCGGCGTGGCGGCGTTACGTGCTGCTCTGGCGGAAAAAGCTGAACGATTGTATGGCGCACGCTATGACGCCGACGAAGAAATCACGGTGATCGCCAGCGCCAGCGAAGGGCTGTACTCGGCGATCAGCGCGCTGGTGCACCCCGGCGACGAGGTGATCTATTTCGAACCGGCGTTCGACAGCTATGCGCCGATCGTGCGCCTGCAGGGCGCCACGCCGGTGGCGATCAAGCTGTCGTTGCAGGATTTTCGCGTCGACTGGGACGAAGTGGCCGCCGCCATCAACGGCAAAACGCGCATGATCATCGTCAACACGCCGCACAACCCGACCGGCGCGGTGTTTGACGCGCACGACATCGAACGTCTGACCGCCCTGACCCGCGACACCGACATCGTGATCCTGTCCGACGAGGTCTACGAGCACGTGGTGTTCGACGGCGATATTCACCACAGCATGGCGCGCTACCCGCAGCTGGCGGAACGCAGCGTGATCGTGTCGTCGTTCGGTAAAACCTACCACGTCACCGGCTGGCGCGTCGGCTACTGTCTGGCGCCGGCGGCGCTGATGGACGAGATCCGCAAGGTGCACCAGTTTATGGTGTTCTCCGCCGATACGCCGATGCAGCACGCCTTCGCCGCCGCGCTCGCCAACCCGCAGAGCTACCTGGGGCTGGCGGCGTTTTATCAACAAAAGCGCGATCTGCTGGCCAGCGCCCTGCAGGATTCGCGCTTTGAGCTGCTGCCCAGCCGCGGCAGCTTCTTCATGCTGGCCCGCTTTAGCGGCTTCAGTCACGAAAGCGACAATGATTTCGCCGTGCGCTTGATCCGCGAAGCGAAGGTGGCGACGATCCCGCTGTCGGCGTTCTACAGCGACGGCACCGATACCGGCATTATCCGGCTGAGTTTTTCCAAAGATAACGAGACCCTGCTGGAAGGCGCGCGCCGCCTGAGCCAGGTGTGATTTTTTGTCCAACCATGGGAAAGGGGCACTGCCTATGAAAGCATTGAAAACGCTGTTTGCCGCCGGATGCCTGCTGGCCGCCGGCGCTTCGCTGGCGGCGGAAAACAGCCTGCGCTTCGGCCTGGAAGCGCTGTATCCGCCGTTCGAATCCAAATCCGCCAGCGGCAAACTGGAAGGGTTCGACATCGAACTGGGCGACGCGGTGTGCGCCGCCGCGCAGTTGCAATGCAGCTGGGTGGAAACCTCGTTCGACAGCCTGATCCCGGCGCTGCAGGCGCGCAAGTTCGACGCCATCAACTCGGCGATGAACGTGACCGAACAGCGGCGCCAGGCGATCGCCTTCACCGACGCCATCTATCAGGTGCCGAACCGCCTGATCGCCAAGGCCGGCAGCGGCCTGCTGCCGGACGCCAAATCGCTGGCGGGCAAACACGTGGGCGTGCTGCAAGGATCGATTCAGGAGATTTACGCCAAAACCCATTGGGCGACGGCGGGCGTGGACGTGGTGTCTTATCAGGATCAGAATCAGGTTTATCTCGATCTGGCGGCCGGTCGGCTTGACGCCACGCTGGTGATGGCGCCGTCGGGGCAAAGCGGCTTCCTGTCGCAGCCGGACGGCAAAGGCTTCGCCTTCGTCGGCGAGGCGGTGCGCGACGACAAAATCCTCGGTGAAGGTATCGCCTTCGGCCTGCGTAAAGGGGATGAGGCGCTGAAGAAAAAACTGGATGCTGCCATCGCCAAAGTGAAACAGCAAGGCACGGTGACGGCGCTGTCGAAGAAGTATTTCGGCGATATCGATGTGACGGTGAAGTGAGAGACGGGGGCGGCACCGCCGCCCCCTGCCGCGATTAGCGATCGAACACCGAGCTGTTCAGCGCGCGATCCTGCTGGTGGCGCTCCAGCGCCAATTCGATCAGGCGCGTGATCAGCGCCTGATAGCTGACGCCGCTGGCGGCCCACAGCTTGGGATACATGCTGATATTGGTGAAGCCCGGCAGCGTGTTGATTTCGTTGATCACCACCTGGTTGTCCGGCGTCAGGAACACATCCACCCGCGCCAGCCCGAAGCACTCCAGCGCGCGGAACGCCTTCAGCGCCACCTCGCGGATGTGGTCGCTCACTTCCGGCGCGATCGCCGCCGGCACCACCACCTGAGCGCCCTGCTCATTGATGTATTTGGTGTCGTAAGAATAGAAGGCGTCGCTCAGCACGATCTCGCCGCACACGCTGGCCTGCGGATCGTCGTTGCCCAGCACCGCGCACTCGATCTCGCGGCCGACGATCGCCGACTCCACCAGCACCTTGTGATCGAAGCTGAAGGCCAGCGATACCGCCGCGTCGAACTCGGCGCGGTTTTCCACCTTGCTGACCCCGACCGACGAGCCCTGGTTGGCCGGCTTGACGAACAGCGGCAGGCCGAGGCGCTCGCTCAGTTGCTCAAACGTGAATCCGGCGCGGTTGGCGCGGGTCAGGGTGACGAACGGCGCCACCACCAGCCCGGCATCGCGCAGCAGGCGCTTGGTCACGTCTTTATCCATGCTGACCGCCGAGCCGAGCACGCCGGCGCCGACGAACGGCATATTGGCCATGCGCAGCAGCCCCTGCAGCGAGCCGTCCTCCCCCAGCGTGCCGTGCACGATCGGGAAGATGACGTCGAGTTGGCCCAACGCGCCGGCGCTGCCCGCTTCGATCAGCTGTTGTTTTTCCTGGCCCGGGATCAGCGCCACGTTCTTGTTCGAGCGGTTCAGCGCGATCAGCGCCGGGTTCTCGGCGTTGAGCAGGTAGTTGGAGGCGTCGTTGATGTGCCACTGCCCCTGTTTGTCGATCCCCAGCAGCGTGACGTCAAACTTCTCTTTGTCGATTGCATCCACAATGTTTTTGGCCGACTGCAGCGACACCTCATGCTCCGCCGATTTACCGCCAAAAATCACCCCAACACGTAGTTTAGTCACGCCTTAAATCCTTCTGAAAAATCATGGCAAAAAGTCGTTCATCACAATAAACGCATTGCCCGGCGGCGGCAATCGTTGTTGCCAGAATCTTCTTACGCCACAGAATGCCACATCGCGACCATCCTAAACGTATACACTTCGTATATCGTTCACTTAGGGAGACGCCGATGGGCATCGTAAAAATTTCAGACGCGCTGCATGACGATCTGCGCCTCGCCAGCCTGACCATGACGCGTTCGATCAACGCGCAGGCCGAGTACTGGATCAAGATCGGCATGCTGGCGGAGTTCCATCCGGAACTGACCTACCCGCAGCTGGTAAAAAAAATGATGAAAGATAACGCGCTGACGCTGAAGGAGATTGTCGGGTGAAACAGATTGTGATTAAAACGCCGGAAGAGATTGCCAAAATGCGCCATTCCGGCGCCCTGCTGGCGAAAGTGTTTGCTATGCTCGATGAGGTCATCGTCGAAGGCATCTCCACCATGGAGATCAACGACCGCGCCGAGGCGTTTATCGTCGAAGAGCTGAAGTCGCGCCCGGCCAGCAAGGGGCAGTATGATTTCCCTTATGTGCTCAACACCTCAATCGACGACGTGGTGTGCCACGGGGTGCCGTCGGCCAGCAAAATCCTGCGTTCCGGCATGATCGTCAACGTGGACATCACGCTGGAAAACGGCGGCTACATCGCCGACTCCAGCAAAATGTACTGCATCGGCCAGGTGACGCCGCTGGCCAAACGGCTGGTGAACAACGTCTATGAATCGATGTGGCAGGGCATTCGCGCGGTGAAACCGGGCGCCACCCTCGGCGATATCGGCCATGCCGTCCAGCGGCACGCCGAGCAGGCCGGCTACAGCATCGTGCGGGAGTATTGCGGCCACGGCATCGGCCGCGATATGCATGAAGAGCCGGCGGTGCTGCACTACGGCCAACCCGGCAGCGGTCTGGTGCTGCAGGAAGGCATGGTGTTCACCATCGAGCCGATGATCAACCAGGGCGACCGCCGTATCAAGCAGAAGAAAGACGGCTGGACGGTGGTGACGCGCGACAAAAAACTGTCGGCGCAGTGGGAACACACCGTGGCGGTCACCGCCGACGGCGTGGAGATCCTGACGCTGCGCGACGAAGAGCGCCGGGCCGGCTACGCCGAGCGGTACTAAACCCGCAAGCCATTAGCCTGGCAAGCTGATAGCTTAATAAGTTATTTAATTGATAACCTCTTAGCTTATATGCGGCACTCCGGCGCCGCGGTTAAAGTGACGGGGATGACAGGGAGACAGACAGCATGCAGTCAGGCAATCAGGCGTTTATCAATCAGCTCAAGGACATCGTCGGCGGCCCGCAGCTGTTGACCGGCGATCGCAACACCGAGCGGTATCGCAAGGGGTTCCGCTCCGGCGAAGGCCAGGCGCTGGCGGTGGTGTTTCCCACCAGCCTGTTGCAGCTGTGGCGCATTTTGCAGGCCTGCGTGGCCGCCGACAAAATCGTCATCATGCAGGCCGCCAATACCGGCCTGACCGAAGGATCGACCCCCAGCGGCAACGACTATGATCGCGACATCGTCATCGTCAGCACCCTGCGCCTCGACCATATTCAGGTGCTGGACAACGGCAAGCAGGTGGTCGGCTTCCCCGGCAGCACCCTGCACCACCTCGAGAAATTGCTCAAACCCTACGGCCGCGAACCGCATTCGGTGATCGGTTCCTCCTGTATCGGCGCCTCGGTGATCGGCGGCGTGTGCAACAACTCCGGCGGCTCGCTGGTGAAACGCGGCCCGGCCTATACCGAAATGGCGCTGTACGCCCAGCTAGGGGAAGACGGCCAGCTGCGCCTGGTGAACCATCTGGGCATCCGCCTCGGCGACACGCCGGAAGAGATCCTCACCCGGCTGGAAAAAGGCGACTATCGCCCGACCGACGTCGAATACGGCGAGCTGCGCGCCTCGGATAACGAGTACGCCAGCCGGGTGCGCGACGTCGATGCCGATACCCCTTCCCGCTTTAACGCCGACAAACGCCGCCTGTTCGAGGCTTCCGGCTGCGCCGGCAAGCTGGCGGTGTTCGCGGTGCGGCTCGACACCTTCGAGAAAGAAGGCAAAGAGCAGGTATTCTATATCGGCACCAACGACACCGCGGTGCTGACCGAGCTGCGCCGCCACATGCTGAGCCAGTTCGAAAACCTGCCGGTGGCCGGTGAGTACATGCACCGCGATATCTTCGACATCGCCGAGGTCTACGGCAAAGACACCTTCATGATGATCGACAAGCTCGGCACCGATCAGATGCCGCGCTTCTTCACCCTGAAAGGCCGCATGGACGCCAGCCTCAACAAGCTGCCGCTGCTGCCGCACAACCTGACCGACCGGCTGATGCAGGGCCTGAGCCATCTGGCGCCGAGCCACCTGCCGAAGCGCATGAAGGACTACCGCGAACGTTTCGAACATCACCTGCTGCTGAAGATGGCCGGCCCCGGCGTAGACGAAGCGCAGCGCTACCTGACCGAGTACTTCGCCCAGGCCGAAGGCGCTTTCTTCGCCTGCACGCCTGACGAAGGCAAAAAGGCCTTCCTGCACCGCTTCGCCGCCGCCGGCGCCGCCGTGCGCTACCATGCGGTGCACGCCGACAAGGTGGAGGATATTCTGGCGCTGGATATCGCCCTGCGCCGCAACGACACCGACTGGTTTGAAACGCTGCCGCCGGAAATCGACAGCCAGCTGGTGCATAAGCTGTATTACGGCCACTTTATGTGCCACGTCTTCCATCAGGACTACGTGGTGAAAAAAGGCGTCGACAGCCACGCACTGAAAGAAAAGATGCTCGAGATCCTCAACCGGCGCGGCGCCGAGTACCCGGCGGAGCATAACGTCGGCCACCTGTATCACGCCAAACCGGATCTGCAGGCGTTCTACCGCGCCGCCGATCCGACCAACAGCTTCAACCCCGGCATCGGCAAAACCAGTAAACGCAAAGGCTGGGCCGAAGTCCCCCGCTAAGACCGCCCGATTGGCCCGCCGCCGCACCCGGCGCGGGCCTACTCTCCCCTGCCTGCCTCATCGTGATCTTTCTGCGCCCTTAAAGATGTATTTATATTGCAACTTATAAATTTCCCGATTACCATTCATCGCAAATGAGAATCAATTACAAAACTGTCATGACGGATACATGGCATCCGCCGTGGCAATCACCGCGAAGTTGTTAATGAGAAGGAACCTACCATGAGTCAGACCCTCGATTCCGCCCAGCTGTTAGCCGCGCTCGATAAAGTGATGGTGATCTCCACCACCGATCTGCAAGGCACCATCACCTACGTCAACGATCTGTTTTGCCAACTGACCGGCTTTTCCCGGGAAGAGCTGGTGGGCCAGCCCCATAGCATCGTGCGCCACCCTTCCGTGCCGAAAGCGGTTTACAAAGCGATGTGGGACACCATCAAGGCGGGCGGCATCTGGACCGGCATCATTCCGAACGTCGGCAAAGGCGGCGTGCTGTACGTGGTCGACACCACAGTGCAACCGCTGTATGACGCCCAGGGCAATATCGCGGCCTATATCAGCATCCGCCGCGTGATCAACGATCTGATGACCGACTTCGAATCGGTGGAATTCGCCAAAGAACAGTTCGACAACCACTACGACAAGTAACCGCCATGGCCGACCTTATCGAACGCATCCTGATTGGTTACGGTTCGGAGTCGGGCAACGCCCGGGCGCTGGCGATGCGCCTGGGCGAGCAAAGCAGCCTGCAACCCTACCGCCCCGTCGTGAAAGAACTCAACGCCATCCAGCCCGCCGATGTGGGCGAGCATGACGCCCTACTGATCGTCTCGAGCTCATTTGGCGACGGCGAACCGCCCGCCAACGCCGAACGTTTTTCCGACGCGCTGGCGCAATGGCCTAACCGCCATCGGTTGCGCTACGCCATCTTCGGCCTCGGCGACACCGCGTACCCGCATTTCTGCGGCTTCACGCAGGCGCTGGATGCACGCCTGACGCAATACGGCGCCCGCGCCATCGTCAATCGCGTCGACGCCGACGTTAACTTCGAACCGTTCTTCGCAACCTGGCTGACGACGCTGGATAAGGTGCTGGCCGGCGATGCCCAGGCCGGCCGCGATTTACATCTGCGCGTAACCGCCTACGGTGAAGACCATGCGTTCAGCGCCGCCCTCCTCGAACGGCGGCCGCTCAGCGCACGCACGCCACAGGCCTGGCACCTGCGGCTGAATATCGCCGGCAGCGGCATCGTTTACCGGGCGGGAGATACCGTCTATCTGTTGCCGGAGAACGACGAAGGATTATTGACCCGGCTGGCTGACTGGCTCGGCAGGCCGGAGGCCGTCGACACGCTGCGGCGTCGGGAGCTGCGCCAGCTCAGCAAAACGACGCTGCGCGAACTGGCGCAGTTGGCCGACAGCGAAGAACTCAAAGGCTTGCTCAAGATCCGCCAGCGCAAAGCCCTGGAGAGTTATCTGTACGGCGCCGATCTGCTGGACGTGCTGCACGATTTTTGCCCGCCGCACGCGGTCACGCTGGAGAACCTGCTGACGCTGCTGCCCGTTTGCCTGCCGCGCGCCTACTCCATCGCTTCGGCAACGCGGGAAGAGAGCCTCGATCTGTGCGTGCGCGACGTGCATTATGAACGCGGCGGCCGCACCCGGCGCGGCACGGCGACCGGCTGGCTGCTCAGCCAACCCGGCCCTTTCCGCCTCTTCTGCCGCGCCAACCCCGGCTTTTACCTGCCGCGCGATACCACCGTACCGGTGCTGCTTATCGGTACCGGTACCGGCATCGCACCGTTGATTGGCTTACTGCGCGAAATGGCCGCCCAGGGCGAACGGCGTGAAACCGTGCTGATCTTCGGTGAGAAAAGGCGCGATGAAGACTTCCTGTATGGCGAGGAATTGGTCACGCTGAACGCGGCGGGCGTACTCACGCGGCTCATCACGGCATTCTCGCGCGACACCGCCGACAAGTATTACGTGCAACACGCCATCGACGATCACGCCGGTGTCGTCAGCGGCCTGCTGCGGCGGGGCGCGCATGTCTACCTGTGCGGCAATCGTCAGTATCTGGAACATGCCGTGGCGACGGCGCTGGAGCAAGCCCACGGGGCGGAAAACCTGTGGCAGACGCTGATTGAGCAGCAGCGCCTGCATCTGGAGCTCTATTGAGACAGGGCGGCGTTCACCGCTCCGCGCGCAGCAGCAAGGACACGATGAACGCGCCCCCCAGCCCCGCCGTAATGATGCCGATGGGCAGTTCCTGATTGGGGATCAGGCTGCGGCTGAGCATGTCACCGCCGGTCAGCAGCATCGCCCCCAGCATGCCGCACATCGGCACGGACAATCGGTGGCGCACGCCCACCAGGCTCCGGGCCAGATAAGGCACCATCAGCCCGACAAAGCCGATCACGCCCGTCAGCGAAACGAGAAACGCCGTGGACAGTGCGCAGCACAGAAAGGTCTCGGTGCGCAGCCGCGCCACGTTGACCCCCATCGAATGGGCGGTTTGCTCGCCCGCCAGCAGCGCGTCCAGCGCCCGCCAACGCAGCGCCGTAAACCCGGCCAGCAGCACGAAACTCGCCAGCGGAATGAACAGATTATCCCAACGCGCCAACCCCAGCCCGCCGAGCGACCAGAACAACACCGAACCGGCCGCCCGCTGATCGCCGGAAAACACCAGGTAGCTGGTCAGCGCGCTAAACAAAAATGAGACCGCCAGGCCACAGACGATCAGCTGCTCGGCGCGCCTGACCCGGCTGACGCGAAACAGGATCATCACCGCCATCGCGGACAGAATGCCGCCGACGAAAGCGGACAGCGGCAACGTCAGTACGCCCAACGCATCACCGAAGCGCGTGATGACCAGCACCGCGCCGGCGGAGGCACCGGAAGAGAGCCCAAACAAAAAAGGATCGGCCAGCTCATTGCGGGTGGTGGTCTGCAGCAGCGCGCCGGTCATCGCCAGTCCGGCGCCGGTTAACGCCGCCAACAAAGCCCTGGGCACCCGCAGCTGCACGACGATGGTGTCCAGCATGCCGGAAAGCGGCGCCGAACCGAGCCCTAACGCCGCAAACGCCTGCCGCCATGACAGCGCGACGCTCCCCAGCTGCAGGCTCCAGATCATTAGCCCGCACAATACCGACAGCGCCAGCGGTGCGAGCAGCATAAAGCGCCGAGTCGGCGAGTTCATTCAGCCTCCGGCGCGTACAGCGCCCGCGCCAGCTTTTCCACTGCGCCGATGTTGGCCGGCCCCGGCGTCAGCTCCGCATACTGCAGTTTCAGATAGCGGTGGTGCCGTACGGCAGGCGTCAATTTCATCAACGGGTGAGACTCGAGGAAGCGCCGCAGCGCATCGGCGCCCGAACCGGTCTGGTAATCCAGCAGAATAATGAAATCGGGCTCGGCCGCCGCTACCGCCTCCCAGGACGCCGTCGTCCAGCTCGCCGGCAAACCGTCCATCACGTTGCGGCCGCCCGCCGCTTCGATGATCGCCGTCGGCATAGCGTATTTGCCGCTGGTGAAAGGCTTCTCCTCCCCCGAGTCATAGACGAACACCTTGAGCGGCGGCTGGCCCGCCGGCCTGGCGGGAAGCGCAGCCAACCGGCGCTGCCAGCCCTCAACCAGCGCGGTGGCCTCTTGCTGCTTGCCGAAAATCTTGCCGAGCTTCAGCTCATCGTCATACAGCAGGTTCATATCGGCCTTCTGCGGCCGCCCGCCGGCCTGTACGCAGCTCTCGCTCAGCACCAGCGTTTTGATGCCGAACGGGGCGAGCTTCTCCGGCGTGACGTCGCCGCCGATCTTCATGCCGTAATTCCAGCCGGCGAAAAAGAAATCCGGCTGTGCCGCCAGCAGCGTTTCCAAAGCGGGATATTTCGGCGCCAGCTCGGGAATGGCGCCCATCGCGGCCTTGAAGTCGGGCGTCAGTTTGTACCAGCCGGTGATACCGGTCAGCCCGACAATGCGATCCTGCAGATGCAGTGCAAAGGCCATCTCGGCCATGTTGATGTCGTTGATGACGGCGCGCTGCGGCGCCTGGTTGAAGGTGACCGGCACACCGCAGCTTTCTACGGTGACGGGAAAATGTTCGGCCGCCGCCGACCTGGCGGCCAGCAGCAGAAGCAGGATGAATACGCGTGCGTTCATGTTTCTCTCTGGTTGATCAAGCGCAATGGGGAACGTCAAAAATGCGCAGCGTTTTCCCGCTGACGGGATGCGCCACCTTGAAACTGTTCATGCCGAACACCGGCAAAATCACCGGAGTTTGCAACACCGCCTCGGGCGTACCACAGGCCACCTGACGGCTTTCGTTCAGCACCAGGATCCGATCGGCAAACGCCTCTGCCACGGGCAGATCGTGCAAGACCGCAATCACGGCGATGTCTTTATTTTTCACTAACGACAGCAGCGCCGAGCGCCCGGGCGGATCGAGGTGATTGGTCGGTTCATCCAGCAACAGCAGATCGGGAGACTGCGCCAACGCCCGAGCCAGCGCGGCACGCTGGCGCTGGCCGCCCGAGAGCCGCCCCAACGGATGGCGCCTGAGCGGCACCAACCCGGTTTCCCCGATGGCTTCGTCAACGATGCGCTTTCCCGTCGCAGAACATGCGCCATGCGGCAAACGGCCCAACGCCACGTAGTCCTCAACCGACAGCCGCAAATCCGGCGAATCGTTTTGCGCCAGAAAGGCGATGCTTCTGGCGCGCTCCGCCGCCGGCCACGCGGACAAGGCGCGCCCTCGCCAGTAAATGCCGCCGCTGTCCGGCCGCGTTTCACCGATCAGGGCACGCAACAGGCTGGACTTGCCGCTGCCGTTAGGGCCGATCACCGCCAGCTTCTCACCGGCGCGCAGTGCGAAATGGATGTTGTCGAGTATCAATGCCCCGCCGTGGCCGGTCAGGCTAATCCCATCAACATGGAGGATGTCGTGAACTGAATTCATTATGCGTAAATTGTTATATTATAACATATCAATATTTTTACCACGATTACGCGCCTTCTGCAAAAGCGAATCGCAATGTCTTTTGTCGCACGCATTGCGTGAACCGAGGCAAGAGCAAGCCGCGCCCTCTGCGTCAAAACTGCGCGGCCAAAGCAACATAGCATACCTCCCAATAAATGATAATGATTTTCATTATCACTTAAGCCACTGCGATTTCCGATTGCACGTCCCGCTGAACTTAGTTATGTTTGAGCGATTAGTTTCATTCCCAGTTTTCAGGAACTCACATGGCCTACCTGGCGCACAGCACAGATCCGACAAACGCGACCGTTCCGGCCGCCGTTTTGCTGTGTGCTTCTTCCGCTCCACCCGCCGTTTCCTCTGTCGTTTCAGCGGTTGCCGCTTACCCGCCACGCATTGTGGTCGTGCGCTAAGCCAAACCGACTTTTTACCTCCGGCTTATTGATCTGTTGCGTTCAGGCGTAGACCGCCGCGCGCGCCGGAGCCTGTAATTTTCACGACAGGTGAAATTGACATGCGATTACCTTCTCTCTGGGCCAATACCGGCCTGGCTACGCTGTTCGTCCTGCTTTGGAGCAGCGGCGCGATCTTCTCCCGCTGGGGGCTGGAGCACGCCTCCGCCTTCGCTTTTCTGTTCTTCCGCTGCGCCATCGCGCTGGCGGTGCTGTTGGCCATCGGCCTGTGGCAGCGCCAGTGCCTGCCCGCCCCCAGCACCCGCCGGCGCGTCGCGCTGATTGGCGTGCTGATGATCGGCAGCTATCAAATCTGCTATCTGCTGGCGTTGGAACAGGGTATTACGCCCGGCGTGCTGGCCACGTTGCTTGGCGTACAGCCGATCCTCACCCAGTTCATCACCGAACGGCGCTGCACCGGGCTGCGGGCGCTCGGCCTGGCGCTGGCGATGGCCGGGCTGACGCTGGTGGTGTACCAAAGCCTGATGGTGGCCCACTTCTCGCTGAGCGGCATGCTGTTCGCCTTTATCGCGCTGGGCTGCATGACCGCCGGCACCCTGCTGCAAAAAGGCATGACGCAGCCGCCGCTGGCGGTCTTGCCGCTGCAGTATGCCGTCGGGTTGCTGATGTGTACGCTGGCGCTGCCGTTTGAGCCGCTGCGGGTCGAGTGGCGGCCAGAGTTCGTGCTGCCGCTGCTGTGGATGGCGGTGGTGATCTCGGTGCTGGCGACCTTCTTGCTGTATCGCCTGATCCAGCGCGGCAACCTGGTGCAGGTCACCAGCCTGTTCTATCTGATCCCGGCGGTCACCGCCCTGCTGGACTACCTGCTGCTCGGCCACGCACTGGCGGCGCTGAGCCTGCTGGGCATGGCGGGCATCGTGCTCGGCGTGATGCTGGTTTTCCGCCGCGCATAAAAGCAAAAGCCCCCGCGCCGTTCCACCGGCGCGGGGGCGACAACAACAACCGTTAACTCAGAATAACCAGGAACCGTACCCCCACAGCAGCACCGTCACCCCAAGCAGCAGCTCGAGCAACAGAATGCCGATGGCGAAGGTCGAGCTGGAGAAGATGAACCCTTCCTTACTGTCGATATTCAGGAAGTGCGGGATCCCCAGATTCAGCAGATAGCCCGAATAGCACAGGCCGATAATGCCGACAAACAGACACAGCCAGACGACCGGATAGAGCGCCACAATCCCGCTGAGGAACATCGGGGTCGCTACGTAGCCGGCGAACACCATGCAGCGGTGCAGGCTGGGGCGCGATTCATAGCGCCGCGCCATCCAGTGAATGACTTTCCCCATGGCCGCTACGCCCGCCAGCATCAGCAGGTAAAACGCCACGGCGGTATAAAGCGCGGTAAACATGTCGAGCCTGATGGCATGTCCCTCGCCGGAGAGCCAGCCCAGCTGGGTGGTGCCGATAAAGGCGCAGACCACCGGGATTGCTGCCAAGAGCAACACGTGATGGGTGTATAGGTGCGAGACGCTTTCATTCTCGTTTTTGATCTGTTCGAACTCGGCGCTGGGATGCGCCAGAAGTCCCCAAACATGACTGACCATGAGACACCTCCTATCTCGCCGTAGGCCGCGATCGGCGAACGAATTTCACACCTCCGACGGACTGCTACCCGTGCGAGGATTGCGGCCACGGGGCTCTCTCCCCTGTACTCATTATAGTCTTTCGGCGAAAAAACGTGCGGAAAGCGCAACGCCGCGGCGCTTTGTCTTATACTCCCACCATAAAAACCAGGCTGCGAGGAAGGCCATGTCATCCGTTATCACCACCCGCCAGGCGGGGATCGTCGACGTCGACGCCGGGCGCAACGTCACCGTTATCGAGCCCTGCAATTTGTACGGCTGCCGGCTCGGCGACGATGTCTTCGTCGGCCCGTTCGTGGAGATCCAGCGCCACGTCAGCATCGGCGCGCGCAGTAAAATTCAGTCGCACAGCTTTATCTGCGAATACGTTACCCTCGGCGAAGCGTGCTTTGTCGGCCACGGCGTCACCTTCGCCAACGATCTGTTCAAAGACGGCGCACCCAATACCGATCCGGCCAGCTGGGGGCGCACGCGCGTCGGCGATCGGGTGTCCATCGGCTCCGGCGCCACCATCCTGGCGGTGGAGATCTGCAGCGACGCGGTGATCGGCGCCGGGGCGGTCGTGACCCGCGACATCACCCGCAAGGGGATTTATGCCGGCAACCCGGCGCGCCTGCTGCGGGAGCTGCCGTAATGATCCCGGCCATCCGCATTGCGGCCATTGAGGCGCTGCCCGATGATTACCTGACGCGCGGCGATTTCGGCTTTACCATCCGCTGTTACGCCCTGCCGCAGTTCGACACCCCGGTCGACAGCTGGCCAACCCGCCCGGTGGCGCCGTTTCGCAAACAGTATCCCCTGGCGCCGTTCGCCAACGAAGACAGCGCGACTTTCCTGGCATATCGCCAGGACCAAGCCGTTGGCCACATCACGCTGAGCAAAAACTGGAACGGTTACACCCTGATCGACGAGATCGCGGTCAGCGCTCACGCGCGCCGTCAGGGCATCGCCGGGGCGCTGCTGGACTGCGCCAAACAGTGGGCGCGACAGCAGGAAACCTCAGGTATGATGCTCGAAACGCAGAACAACAATCTGGCCGCCTGTCGCTGCTACCAGCATTACGGGTTTATTCTCGGCGGCATCGACCGTTTGCTGTACCGCGCCGAGCCGGAGATCGCCGATCACGAAATCGCGCTGTTCTGGTATTTGCCGTTCAATAGCGAAATCGGTTACTGATTTATCGGCCGCCATTGAGGCTATGTTTACTTTTTAACCCCTACCATCGGATGAGAACTGTTATCACTGACTCTGATAAGCCAGCGACACCCAGGGAGGGCCGTATGAACCAGAACAAGGTTGTTTTACTGATGTTAGCTATCGCCATGAGCGGATGCGCCGAGCGCCCCACCGCCGTCTCCCCCGCAACGCCGCCGACCGACGTCACCGTTTCGCCGCCGGCTGTGCAACCGCAGATGGACGCCAGCACCCGCAGCAAACTGCATGAGATCCTCGCGCTGCGCGCCGGTTGGCCCGCCACGCAGCCGCATGGCCGCACCGTCGATTTGATTTCGCGCGAGTTTCTCGGCACGCCCTATCTCGCCAACCGCCTGATCGGTTCGCAGAGCACGCCCGAGCAGCTGGTGATCGACTTCCGCGGGCTGGATTGCTTCACCTACATCGATTATGTGGAAGCGCTCAGCACCGCCCGCAGCGAGGGCGAGTTCGTACAGCGTCTGGTAGACATTCGCTACGTCGACGGCAAAATCGCCTTCCCGCAGCGCAAACACTTCTTCACCGATTGGGCGCAGCGGCCGAAAAAAGTGGCTGAAGACATCACCGCGCGGCTCAGCCCGCACGCCGTCACCCTCGTGAAAACCCTCAACCGCAAAGCGGATGGCGGCAGCTACCTGCCCGGCTTGCCCGACGTACAACGCAGCGTGACCTATATCCCCAGCGACCGCATCGACGACAAGGTGCTGGCCCAGCTGCGCACCGGCGATTACATCGGCATTTACACCAACCTGGACGGGCTGGACGTGACCCACACCGGCATCTTCGTGATGACCGACAACGGCCCGGTGCTGCGCAACGCCTCATCGCGCAAGGCCAACATGCGGGTGGTCGATTCGCCCTTTATGGATTACGTGATGGCCACGCCGGGCATCGTGGTGCTGCGTTCGCTCAGCCGATAATCCCCCGCCGCATAACGGCTATAAGCTATAGCCGTTTATGCTGAGCGAGCGTTTGACTTCATCGGCGGTTCAAGCTTAGCTGTAAGAACAAAAACCAACTGATTTTATTGTTCTTTTCAGGGAGACTTCGATGACCTTACGCTGGCGTATCACCCCTCTGGCGGCGGCCTTTGCCGCCGTTTTGGCACTTCAGGGCTGCGATCAAAAAACCGATCGGAACCATATCAAGGTCGGCGTCATCAACGGCGCGGAACAGGACGTGGCGGAAGTCGCCAGGCAAGTGGCGAAAGAGAAATACGGGCTGGACGTCGAGCTGGTCGGCTTCAGCGGTTCGCTGCTGCCGAACGACGCCACCGACAAGGGCGAACTGGACGCCAACGTGTTCCAGCACCGCCCGTTCCTCGAACAGCAAAATAAAGATCACGGCTATAAGCTGGTGGCGGTCGGGAATACCTTTGTCTTCCCGATGGCCGGCTACTCCAAAAAGATAAAATCGCTCAAAGAGCTGCCGGACGGCGCGGTGATCGCCATCCCGCTCGATCCGACCAACCTGGGGCGCGCCCTGCTGCTGCTGGAAAAAACCGGATTGATTACGCTGAAACAAGGCAAGGGGTTGTTGCCCACCGCCCTGGACATCAGCGCCAACCCGCACCGTTACCAAATCATGGAGCTGGAAGGCGCGCAGCTGCCGCACGTGCTGGACGATCCAAAGGTCACCGTCGCCGTCATCAGCACCACCTACATCAACCAGACCGGCCTGTCGCCGACCAAAGACGGCATCTTCATCGAGGATAAAGACTCGCCGTACACCAACATCATCGTCACCCGCGAAGACAACAAGGACGCGCCGAACGTGCAGAACTTCATCAAGGCCTATGAGTCTGACGAAGTGGCCAAGGCCGCCGAGAAAATCTTCAACGGCGGCGCGGTGAAAGGCTGGTAATACCTGGCACAGCGCCGCAGGGGCTCTCCCCAAAGAACCCCTAGTCAGCTAATCATCGGGTTTTCTTATCTCACCATAAGAAAACCCGATTTACCCCGGCGGCGAGCGGCGCGCATAATGGCGTTTATCCGCTGATTTCCAAGGTAAACAGGCATTACCATGACGCTCTCCGCTCCCGTACTCAGCCTCCTCGATGCCACGCCGGACGATATGGCCGCCGTGCTGCAAATTTACACTCACCACGTGCTGTACGGTGCCGCCTCGTTTGAAGAACAGCCGCCGCCCCTGGCGGAAATGCAGCTGCGGCTGAGCAAGGTGCAAGAAGCCGGGCTGCCCTGGCTGGTGGCGAAAAGCGAAGGCCATATTGTGGGCTACTGCTACGCCACGCCGTATCGGCCCCGGCCGGCCTATCGTTTTACCGTGGAAGACTCGGTGTATATCGCCGAGGGGCAACAGGGTAAAGGCGTCGGCAAGGCGCTGCTGAGCAAGCTTATCGCCCGCTGCGAGCAAGGCCCCTGGCGCCAGATGCTGGCGATCGTCGGCGATTCCGCCGCCAACCGCGGTTCGCTGGCGCTGCACCAGTCGCTCGGCTTTACCAGCGTCGGGACGTTAAAGGCCGTGGGGTTCAAACTGGGGGAATGGCGCGACACCCACCTCATGCAGCGCGCGCTGGGCGCGGGCGACAGTCAGCATCCTTGAATACATGGCGACGCACGATAGGAAGTTAGCGTCTATAGTGAAGAGTGATTTCATTAAGTTAGCGCCAATCGTGCGCCACATTTAACCGGTAAGGGAGAAGTAAATGAAAATTATTCTGTGGATTGTCGCCATCATCTTCATCGTGGGTTTGTTGACGATTACCGGCGTTCTCAAACTGATTTTTTAAAGCGTCAGCTCCGTCCCGCCCCTTGCGGGGCGAGACTTTTCATCATGCCTTGAAACGCGCGCGCACCGCGCCCAGCGCCGACACCACCGCCAGCACCACGCCGCCGGCGATCACACCGAACACCACGTTCAGCAGAGCTGGAATGACACCCTGCAAAATATGCCCCAACGTCGGCACCACCGTAGCGTAGGAAGCCCAGTCCTCAAACAGATGATGTACCGGCGGCAGACCGTGGGTCAGGATGCCGCCGCCGACCATAAACATGGCGACTGTGCCGACGATCGACAGCGTTTTCATCAAATAGGGCGCGGCGCGCACGATGCCGCCGCCGACGGCGCGCGCCAACGCGCTGCCCTTGCGGCTCAGGTACAGCCCCAAATCATCCAGCTTGACGATACCGGCGACGATGCCGTAAACCCCCAGCGTCATCGCCAGCGCGATGCCGCACAGCACGATCACCTGCTGACTGAAAGTGGCGCCGGCGACGGTGCCCAACGTAATGGCGATAATCTCGGCGGATAACACGAAATCGGTACGCACAGCCCCTTTTATCTTGCGCTTTTCATAGGCCGCCACATCCTCATTGGCGCCCGGTCCGTCTTGCTTATCCTCATGCGCCTGCTTGTCTTGGCTCAGGCTGTGATACACCTTTTCGAACCCTTCGTAGCACAGGTAGGCGCCGCCCACCATCAGCAGCGGCGTGATCGCCCAGGGCGCGAAAGCGCTGATCAGCAGCGCCAGCGGCACCAGGATCGCCTTGTTGATCAGCGAACCTTTGGCGACGCTCCACACCACCGGCAGTTCGCGGTCAGCTTTAACGCCAGTGACCTGCTGCGCGTTGAGCGCCAGATCGTCCCCCAGCACCCCAGCGGTTTTTTTTGCCGCCATCTTGGTCATCAAAGAGACATCGTCCAGCAACGAGGCGATGTCGTCGATAAGGGTAAGTAAGCTACTTCCTGCCAAAATGATTCATCCTTTTACATATGCATACGCGGGTTATTGTACGTTTAGCATAGCGGTAAACCACCGCGAGCGGATATGGGATAAACGCCACTTTCTCCATCACCTCAGATCGCCCGCCGGCACATTGAGCTGCCAGGAAAGCCCAAAGCGATCGTTGAGCCAGCCGAAACGCGCGCTGAAGCCGTAGTCGTCGAGCGGCATCAGCACCTTACCGCCCTCCGCCAGGCGGTGGAACGCCCTCTCCAACGCTTCTTCGTTAGGCAGATTGATGAACAGCGACACCGCCGGGGTAAAGCTGAAATCATGGCTGATCGGGCTGTCGATAAACACCAGGTTCTGCCGATCGAAATCGATGGTGGCATGCTTGATTAACCGCCGGCCGTCCGGCGTCGGGTCGTAATGCTGCACCTGCATGAGCCGAAAACGCTCAAACACCTGGCTGTAGAGGTCGATCGCCTGCTGCGCCTCCCCCTGGAACATGACAAAGGTCGAAACCTGACTCATAACATCCCCTTCGGTAATCGTTGTGGTATTAATGGAGGATAGCGGATTACCCTTGAAGCGGCGAAAGGAGCAACCATGAGCATCATTCATCGCCTGGCGCAGCCGGACGATCTCAACGGCCTGTTGGCTCTGTATCGCGAGCTGCGCCCACAGGATGCGCCGCTGCGCAGCGACGACGCGCGCCGTGCCCTGCAGCGCCTGCTGGACGATCCGGCGATCCGTCTGGTGGTAGCGGCGCAAGAGGAACAGCCGATAGCCACCTGCATGCTGGCGCTGATCCCGGGGCTGGCGCATCAGGCGCAGCCGTTCGGCGTCATCGAACACGTGGTGACGGCGGAGCCCTATCGCGGCCACGGCGTGGCGCTCGCGATGATCGAATACGCGCTGCAGCTGGCCTGGCGCAAGGGCTGTTACAAGGTGATGCTGCTGTCGGGGCAGCAACGCACCGGCGCGCACCAGCTTTATCTCAAGGCGGGTTTCGACGGCGATCGCGAGCGGGGATTTGTCATCAGACGGCCCGAGGGCCGATAGCGGCCTGCCGCAAACGGGCAGGCCGCCAGGCAGGTTATTCGCTGTCGTTCTTCGCCAGACGGGCGTCTTTTTGGCGGCGATAGTCACGGGCGGCGGCCGGGATCGGCGTCACCTTGCCGGTTTCAATCCAGCTGCGCAGACGGTTGGCGTCGGCGAAGTGGGTGTATTTGCCGAAGGCGTCCAGCACCACCAGCGACACCGAGCGGTTACCGATTACCGTACGCATCGCCAGGCAGTGGCCCGCCTGGTTGGTGAAGCCGGTTTTGGTCAGCTGGATGTTCCATTTCGGGTTGTACACCAGGTGGTTGGTGTTGCGGAACGGCAGCGTGTAGTTCGGATCCTTGAAGCTGGCCATGCGTTCGGTGGTGGTGCTGAGCTGGCCGATCAACGGGTATTGCTTGGTGGCGATCAGCAGCTTGGTCAGATCGCGCGCCGTCGACACGTTATGAATAGACAGCCCGGTCGGTTCCACATAATGGGTATTGGTCATGCCCAGCGCCCTGGCCTTGGCGTTCATCGCTTTGATGAAGGCGTTGTAGCCCCCCGGATAGTGGTGCGCCAGGCTGGCGGCGGCGCGGTTTTCCGACGACATCAGCGCCAGCAGCAGCATATCCTTACGGCTGATTTCGCTGTTCAGCCGCACCCGTGAATACACCCCTTTCATCTCCGGCGTCTGGCGGATGTCCACCGCCAGCATCTCGTCGAGCGGCAGGTGCGCGTCGAGCGTGACCATGGCGGTCATCAGCTTGGTGATCGAGGCGATCGGCACCACTTCATCCGGGTTGCGCGCATACATCACCTTATGGGTTTGCATATCGACGACCATCGCGCTGCCGGAGGCCAGCTCCGGTTGGGTGGCGTGCAGGGCGGCGGCGTTGTCGCTGGCCAACGCGCGCGGCGCAAAGCCTGCGCCCGCCTGCAAAGCGAGCAGGGTCAGAACCAAAACACGTATTTTCACAGGCATTACTCTGAAATGGGGGCTTGAACTCAGCGAATTATATGTGAGGGTTCAGCGCTTGGCACTGGGATTGTATGGCGGATTTGTGACAAATTCTGTCCGCTGAAAAACGACGCAGCCCGCGGACGCTCTGGGATGAACGCCCGCGTGGAAAAAGTTACAGCGCCGGCTGCCAGGCCGACTGCGGCAACAGGTACAGCCCCGGCGTTTGCCGCGCCCCGGCGCCGACGATATGGCCGATGCCGGCCGCCATCACCGCCAGCGTCACATCGAAGGCGTTAAGGCTGTCGCCATAGCCGGCGGTCAGGTTAAACATCGAGCCGTTGGCCAGCAAATACACCGTCTTCTCATTAAGTTGGTAAGCGTTCACATAAGGCATCGGCTCGTGGTGCGGCAGGCCTTGCAGGAAGCCGACGTCGATCTCTTCCGCCACGTGGCCGACGTTGAGGATAAACACGCCGTCCTGGGCCTGTTGCAAATGCTGCGCCGAGAGCACGTTTTTCGCGCCGGTTGCGGTGGCGATCACGTCCGCCTGCGCGACGGCGCTCGCCAGATCCACCACCTGCCAGCCGTCATAACGCGCCTGCAGCGCGCGCGCCGGATCGATTTCCGCCACCATCACCTGGCCGCCGTAAGCCCTGGCCGCCGCCGCTGTCCCCTGCCCGACCAGGCCGTAGCCGATCACCAGCACGCGCTTTTCGTGCAGCGTCAAATGGGTGGTCTGGAAGAAGGTGTGCCAGGCGGTCAGCCCAACCATATGTCGATTGTGCAGCCCCTCTTTCACCGGCAGATCGTCCCAGTTGAAGATCGGGTAGCGCGGCGCCACGCCGTTTAACCGGCTGATGCCCGATCCGGTGGCTTCCAGCCCGGCGACGATCTGCGGGCCGTTCGGCGATTGGTGCAAACGGGTGGTCAGATCCGCCCCCATTTCGCACAGGTGAGTCGGCTGCCAAGCCAGCGCGCGGTCGAAGGACTCCGACCATTCGCCGGCGTTCATGTCGCGCCAGGCATAGGCCTGCGCGCCCCGCCGTTCCAGCCAGGCCACCACGTCGTTCTGCACCGTGGTGGGATTGCAGGTGGTCAGGAAGATCGCCGCGCCCTTATCCAGCAGGCCGGCCACCAGCGGCGCCATTTTCAGATCCAGGTGCATATTGCACGCCAGCCGCACCCCGTGCAGGTCCGGCAACGCCGCCACCGCCGCCCGGGTGCGCGGCATATGGCGCATCGCCCAGTTCAATTCGCTCTCGAAATCCTGATACATCCGTTGCTCCTCTGGTGTGCCCCGCCGCCAGGCGTGGCAAAAAAGTTATCCCGCGCGGCCGAGCCGGCGGATCGCCTGCGGCGACAGGCCAAATACGCGGATAAACGCCCGCCTCATGCGCTCCGGATCGCTGAACCCCACCGAACGGGCGATCGCCTCCAGTGGCTCGGCGCTCTCTTCGATGCGCACCCTGGCCGCCTCCACCCGCAGTTGTTCGATCACCTTGGCCGGCGTCTGCCCGGTTTCGGCGCGGAACAGCCGGCCGAACTGGCGCTCGCTCAGGCAGGCGGCGTCGGCCAGATCCGCCACCGACAGCGGCAGGTGCAAGTGCTCGCGCGCGAACGACAGCGCGGCGCGCATGCGATCCGACGACGGGTTCAACGCCAGCAGCAGCGAATACTGCGACTGCCCGCCGGGGCGCCGATGATAGACCACCAGCTGCCGCGCCACGACCGCCGCCAGGGTGGCGCCAAGGTCGTCTTCTATCAACGCCAGCGCCAGATCGATACCGGCGCTGATGCCGGCCGAGGTCCAGATATCGCCGTCGCGAATGAAAATGCGGTTGCTGTCGACGCGGATGCGCGGATAGCTCTGCTGCAGCCGCGCCGCGTGATACCAGTGGGTGGTAGCGCGCTTGCCGTCCAGCAAACCGCAGGCCGCCAGAATAAACGCGCCGGTGCACACGCTGGCGATGCGCCGCGCCCGCCGGCTGTGGGTGGTCAGAAACGCCACCAGCGCCGGCGACTGCGCCGCCATCACGTTGCCGCTGCCGCCGGCCACCACCAGCGTATCGAAACGCTCGTCGCCGCACGGCTGCGTGGCGATCTCCACCCCGGCCGAGCTGGCGACCATCCCGCCCTGCGGCGAGATCGCCACGCAGCGGTAGGCCGGCGGATCGGTAAACTGGCTGACGTTATCGAACGCCGCCAGCGGGCCGGCAAAGTCCAGCAGGTTGAAACCGGGAAAAACCACAAAACCGATCGTTTTCATGATGGCGCTTTTTGAGGGTTATCTGTCATACCAGCCAAAAACAGGGCGGCTATTATGGCCCAGGTCCAACGATAAAAATGAGGCGAATGTCATGTCTGAACCACTCGTGATTGTATTTCCCATCTATCAAGGCGTCACCCAGCTCGACTTCACCGGCCCGCTGCAGTTTCTGCGCCACATGCCGGGCGCGGAAATCATCGTCGCTTCGGTAGACGGCGCGGATGTCGAATCGGAAGGCTTGCACTTCACCCAGCTGCGCCCGCTGCCGGAGATCGCGCGCTGCGACGTGCTGTGCGTGCCGGGCGGCAGCGGCTGTACCCAGGCGCTGCAGGATAAAGCGTTCATGCAGCAAATCCGGCGGCTGGGCGCCGATGCCCGCTACCTGACCTCGGTGTGCACCGGTTCGCTGATCCTGGCCGCGGCCGGCCTGCTGGCGGGCAAACGCGCCGCCTGCCACTGGTCGATGCGCGACAGCCTGAAGCTGTTCGGCGCCATCCCCAGCGCTGCACGCGTAGAGCGCGACGGCAACGTGATCAGCGGCGGCGGCGTCACCGCCGGCATCGATTTCGCGCTGGCGCTGATCGCCGAACTGCACGGCGAAGACACTGCCCAAACGATCCAACTCTATCTGGAATACGCCCCGGCCCCGCCGTTCACGGGCGGCACGCCGGAACTGGCCCCGCCGCACATTTACGCCAGGGTACAGGCGCAGATGGCGGAAAGCCTGGCGCGGCGCAGAGCGTTGGTGGCCCAGATCGCCCAAGGCTAGCGATCGGGCGTATACTTGCCCTTATGCGTCAGTCACATAAGGAGTAAGGAATGACCGATTTGGCCCACTACATTACGGACTACGGTTACTGGGCGTTGTTTATCGGCTGCCTGGCTGAGGGGGAGACCATCACGCTGCTGGGCGGCATCGCCGCCCATGAAGGCTTGCTGCACTGGCCGTGGGTGATCGCGGTGGTGGCGCTGGGCGGTACGCTGGGGGATCAGCTGCTGTACTTCGCCGGCCGCCGGTTCGAAGGCCGGGTCATCTCGCGGCTCAAGGGGCAGGAAAAGCGCATCGCGCGCGCCAGAAAGCTGATCGCCCGCCACCCAATGCTGTTCGTTATCGGGGTGCGCTTTATGTACGGTTTCCGCATCATCGGCCCGGTGCTGATCGGCGCCAGCCGCCTGCCGCCGTCGCGTTTTGTGCCGCTCAACATCCTCGGCGCCATTCTGTGGGCGACGATCTTCGTCATGCTCGGCTATTTTGGCGGCCAGGCGATCGAACGCTTCGTTACCGGCTTCGACAAAAAACTCTCCAGCCTGCTGTTTGTCGCGCTGGCGATCGCCGCCATCCTGCTGGTGCGCTTCTGGTGGCGCAAACGCCACGCGGAATAAGCCAGCGCGCCTGGCGTCAGCCTTCCTGCGGTGCCGCGCGCATCAGCTCGACCAGCTCGCGCGCCGCCTTGTCCAGCGGGCGATTCTTCAGCCAGATCAAATGCATCGGCAAGCGCAGCTCGTTCTTGGTGTTTTTGAATTTCAGCCGTACCAGCCGCCCCTGCGCCAGCAGCGGCTCGGCCAGCGACAGCGGGAAATTGCCCCACCCCAGGCCCGCTTCCACCATGTTCAGCGCCATCGGCAGGCTGTCGGTGCACCAGTAGGCCTCCGCCACCTGCGGGCGCAGATCGCCGATCGGCAGATCGCGGCTGGCCACCATGATCTGCCGCACGTTGACCAGATCCTCGAGAAACAGTTCGCCCGCCGCGCCGTCCAGCGCCGGGTGCTGCGGCGAGACCATCGCCACCAGCGATTCCGCGCCGACGGAGTGGAACTGCTCCGCGCTGTTGATGTTCAGCCCGCCGAACGCCAGGCAAACGCCAATGCGCTCCTGGTGCAGCATGTGCAGCACGTCGTCCTGCGGCGCGCTGAGCACTTCGATGTTGAGCAACGGATAACGCTGCGACAGCGTCTTCACCGCCGCCAGCAGGCTGGCGCCGTTAATGTCAGACGCCACGCCGATCGAAAGCCGGCTCTCCAGCCCCTGAGACAGTTCGATAGCGTGCACCTGCAGCTGCTTGAGCTGCCCGGCGATCAGGCGGGCGTGCGGCGCCAAGGCCAACGCCAGCGCGGTCGGCGTCGGTTCGCGGTGCGAGCGATCGAACAAGGCGAAACCGAGTTCCGCCTCCATGTTGGCGATGCCCATGCTGACAGCGGACGGTACGCGCCGCAGCGCGCGAGCGGCAGCGGAAAACGAACCGCGATCGAGCACCGCCAGAAACAGTTCGATATTGTCGCTGGAAAAGTTCATCGTTTAACCTGTCAGTTAAACTGACAGCTCCTGACTTTTTCTATCAATGTGATTGACGTTATCTTAGCCGCCGTCGCCGCAGAGGCAACTAAAAACAGATCGGGAGAAAACAATGCAAGGCGTCAAACGCAAACTGGTGTATGTCACCGCTTATGAAATCATCGGCATGGCGATCTCGGCGCTGGGGCTGGCGCTGCTGTCGGGCCATGCGCCGAGCAGCACCGGGCCGCTGGCGGTGGTGATCACCACCATCGCGGTCAGCTGGAACTTCATTTACAACTATTTATTCGAGTGGTGGGAAAGCCGCCAGCTGTCGCGCACCCGCACGCTCAAGCGCCGCATTTTGCACGCCGTCGGCTTTCAGCTGACGCTGGTGGTGTATCTGATCCCGCTGATCGCCTGGTGGATGGGCATCACGCTGTGGCAGGCGCTGCTGCTGGATATGGCGCTGATCGTCATCATTCCTTGCTACACCTTCCTGTTTAACTGGGCGTTCGACAAGCTGTTCGGCCTGCCGGCTTCGGCTCTGCCGGCCGGTGAATCCGCCTAAAAAGCCCCCGCGTCCGATTCGCCTGCGCACGCTAATTACTGCGCAGGCGCCATCGCTTTATTTTCCGCCCGCCTTCCCCCTCACGCAAAATAACGTCCAAATCCCTTTAATTTGCACGGCAATTATTATTCTGTGATTTCAATCACTTTTATCGTTCGATATTTCCGTGTTGATAATGAGACTCATCTTACTGAATAATATGCGCTTTTGTTTTCAGTTTAAAAAATACACACAATTGTTCACGCTTTGTACGCAGGTTTTTTTGCCAGCTTTATCGGGAAACGGTAGCATGCCACGCCGTTATTTAACGGCGGCTGTATACACAATAAACAGCGGAATGATGCCACGACCTCATTCTCATTACGATTGCTGATGGCAATCGTTTGCCCTGCAGCTCAGGGCGGCGTTCATCATAGACAGGTAAACAGGACGGATAATGCACTCACAAAAAAAGTCGGCGGACGATAAACACGCCGCCAGAAGACGCTGGCTAGACTCTCATGAATCCGGTTATCACAAAAGCATGGGCAACCGGCAGATCCAAATGATCGCCATCGGCGGTTCGATCGGCACCGGCTTGTTCCTCGGTACCGGCGGCCGTCTCGAACTGGCCGGGCCGGCGCTGGCGCTGGTCTATCTGGTGTGCGGGATCTTCTCTTTCTTCATCCTGCGCGCGCTGGGCGAGCTGGTGCTGCATCGCCCTTCCAGCGGCAGCTTCGTTTCTTACGCCCGCGAATTTCTCGGTGAGAAAGCCTCTTACGTCGCCGGCTGGATGTACTTCCTAAACTGGGCGATGACCGGCATCGTCGACATCACCGCGGTGGCGCTGTACATGCACTACTGGGGCACCTTCGCCGACGTGCCGCAGTGGCTGTTCGCCCTCGGCGCGCTCGGCATCGTCGCCACCATGAACATGATCGGCGTGAAGTGGTTCGCCGAGATGGAGTTCTGGTTCGCGCTGATCAAGGTGGTCGCCATCGCGCTGTTCCTGATTGTCGGCGTGGTCTTCCTCGGCACCGGCACCCCGGTCGCCGGCCACACCACCGGCATGCACCTGATCACCGAAAACGGTGGCATGTTCCCGCACGGCCTGCTGCCGGCGCTGGTACTGGTGCAAGGGGTGATCTTCGCCTTCGCCGGCATCGAGCTGATCGGCACCGCCGCCGGCGAGTGTAAAGATCCGGCCAAAATGATGCCCAAAGCGATCAACAGCGTGATCTGGCGTATCGGCCTGTTCTACGTCGGCTCCGTGGTGCTGTTGGTGCTGCTGCTGCCGTGGAACGCCTACCAGGCCGGCCAAAGCCCGTTCGTCACCTTCTTCAGCAAGCTGGGCGTGCCTTACATCGGCACCATCATGAACATCGTGGTGTTGACCGCCGCGCTGTCCAGCCTCAACTCCGGCCTCTACTCTACCGGCCGCATCCTGCGTTCGCTGGCGATGGGCGGCTCGGCGCCGAAGCTGATGGCCAAAATGAGCAGCCAGCAGGTGCCTTACGCCGGCATCCTGGTCACCTGCGGCATCTACGTGATCGGCGTGGTGCTCAACTACCTGGTTCCTTCGCAGGTATTCGAGATCGTGTTGAACATCGCCTCGCTGGGCATCATCGCCTCATGGGCGTTTATCATCGTCTGCCAGATGCGCCTGCGCAAAGCCGTGCGTGAAGGCCGCGCGCAGCCGGTATCGTTCAAAATGCCGGGCGCGCCGTTCACCTCCTGGCTGACGCTGGCGTTCCTGCTGATCGTGGTGGTGATGATGGCGTTTGACTACCCGAACGGTACCTGGACCATCGCCACCATTCCGGTGCTGGCGGTACTGCTGACGCTGGGCTGGTTCGGCCTGCGCAAGCGCGCGCAGGAAGTGAAGCGGGAACAGCAGGCTCACGAAGAGCAGAACCCGCACTGAATCGACAAACCGCCCTCCGGGGCGGTTTTTTTATCCGCTATAACCGGCCGTAGAACGTCATTCTGGCGCTTTCCGACAGCATCACGTCCGGCTGCGCATTGTAGGCCAGCACCACCAGCATGCGCGTGATGTCGCCTTCGGTCGGCGTCACCCGGTGCATGGCGTTGCGCCCGCGAAACAGCACCAAATCCCCCTCCTCCATCGCCAGCCGTTTGACCGCCCGCTCGCCGTCCAGCACCTGCGTGACCCCGGCATAGTTCATCTCGCCGCGATCGGCGTCGCGCAGGTTCTCCACGTATTCGAAACGGCCGCCCGCCGCCGGTTTCTGGATCAGCAGCGTGATGGCGAACGACGAGTTGTCGAAGTGCCAGCCCAGCTCCTGGCCGGTGTGGGCGTAATGCAGGTTGATCGACGACAGCCGATCGGCGTAGGGATACAGCTGCGCCTCATCCAACACCGCGCAGAGGAACGCGCGAAACGCCGGGGCGTCGTACAGCGCACGCAGCGGCGACTGCGGCGGAATATCTTCGTCGGTAATGCAGCCCTTGGACGACACCACCAGCCGGTTGCGCGCGTGATCGGCCGGCAGCGCGTCGTCCTGCGGCCGTAGATACACGTTGTGTTTGCTGGTGGCGTAAAACGCCGCATGGTGCTGTTCGGCGCCTTCCAGCCTTACCGTCGCCAGCGCGGCGGCGCTCAGAAATCCCGGCAGCACCAGCGCGCCGCTGCGCTCCAGCGTTTGCCGGCAACGGGCGCGGAACGCGGCGTCGTCGATGGGATGGGCGGACAGATCGATAATATCGGCAAGTTGCGGCATGACGTTCCCCTCGTGTGCGATAGCCGGATGCCTCTCACTGTAGCGAATGCCGCATTGCCGCCATAACAAAAATACGTTATGGATAAGCTAACCAATTCTTAGCGATAGCCCTGCCCATGCACTCACCGTCCCGCGCGCGCTTGCCCAAGCTGAGCGCCATTCTGGCGTTCGAAACCGCCGCCCGCACCGGCAGCCTGGCCCGCGCGGCGGATACGCTGGCGTTGACCGCCGCCGCCGTCAGCCAACAGATCCGCCAACTGGAGCAACACCTGGGGATCACGCTGTTCATCCGCGCCAAAAGCGGCGTCACGCTGACCGAACAGGGCGCGGACTACCTGGCCTACGTGCAGGAGGCGTTCGAAACGCTGCGCGTGGCGCAGCAACACGTCGAGCGCCAGCGCGGCAAACAGGCGCTGACGGTGTTCGCCCTGCCGGCGTTGGCCTCCAAGTGGCTGAACCCGGCGCTGGGCGACTGGCTGGCGCAGTGCCCCGACGGCGATCTGCGGCTGCACGCCACCCATGCGGCGGTCGATTTCGCCCATTCGGCGGCGGACTTCGCCCTGTGCTTCGGCGATCAGGATTATCCGCTGCTGGAAAAGGTGCGGCTGTTTCAGGATCGGGTGCAGCCGGTGTGCAGCCCGGCGCTGCGCGATCGCGGCGACTGGACGCAGCTCCCGCTGATCCACGTCGACTGGGGCAAAGAGAGCCAGTTTCTGCCGGGCTGGCACGAGTGGTTTACCGCCGCCGATCGAATGCCGCCGGCGCGGCGCGGGCTGACCTATAACCTGACCTCGCTGGCCATCGACGCCGCCGTGCAAGGGCGCGGGGTGCTGCTCGGCCAGCGGCGGCTGATCGGCCGTGAACTGGCGGCAGGCCAGTTGGTCACCCTGGCCGAACCGGCGCTGCCGCTCAGCAAACCCTACTACGTGGTTTACCCGCCGCGCACGCTGGAAAAACCCGGCGCAGCGGCGTTTCTGGCCTGGTTGCAAACCCTCGCATCTACAGACCAAGCCTGAACCCCAACGGCGATGTTTGCTGGCGTCAGACACAACCCTGAACGCTTAAGCCTCTCACCTCAGCCTGTTAATTTATCTCTGCCGACCGGGATCGCGAACCGATCCGCCCTTCGGCCACAATGCCATTTCCCTATGCCGCCGCCCCTGCAATCGCCATATTGCATCGGCCTCTTACTGTTCAAAATGAGGGTTACTCCATGATTTCATTAAATGATTACGCCAACCTACGCAGCTATGCCGGTAGCGAAACCGCGGTGATGCTCGAAAACCGCTACCACCACGGCGTATTTACCCGAGACGATGCAGATACCACCAGCCAGGACAACGGCGTCACCCTGCTCGTCGACGCGCAAAACCGCCGCTGGAAGCGCATCATCAATGACGGCGATTACAGCATCGATTGGTGGCACCTGCCGGGCGATGAACTGGATTACTCGCTGACCATTACCCGCGCGTGCAACTTCTTGCAGGTCAAAGGCGAAGAGTGGTGGCAATTGCCTATCCCTACGACCCCTGCGGGGATTACCCTGGTTGGCCCCGGCGGCGTTCGCCCTTGTAAAACCACCGCCAACCTGAAGCTGTGGAAAAACGCCGTCGATTTTAAGGGCACCATTCTGGACTTCAGCGGCGCCGCCAACATCGAGTGCGTACGCGTGCAATATTCGCTGGGAGCGCCGGCGATTTATAACCTGCGCATCGTGGGTGCCCCTGGCGCGGCGGCCAATCTGCGCGGCCTGTGTGTCTACAGCGATGCCTCAAACATGCACGGCCTGCCGGCCTGCCAACTGCTGGTGCAAAACGTCTGGCTGACCAACCTGTATAAAGGCATCGTCTTCGGCAATAACGCCTATATCCAGAGCTGGCACAGCATCATGGTGCGGGGCTGCTTCTGGCCGATCTGGTCTGAAACTACCGCCAACGCCGGCGAAAAAATCGTCTTCTACAAATGCCTGTTCGGCGACAGCCGAAACTATTATCAGGGAGTGCATAACCTGGCCTTCCGCGATTGTTCGTTCGACTACAGCGGCTTTAACAATGAAACCGAACAGTTGGCCAATACCGACTATGGTTTGTTCGACCTTAAGGGCGGCACGCTGGACTTTAAAAATTGCCACTTCGAATGGGGTAACGCCAACTGCCGCAACTACCGGCCGGTCTTTACCAGCAACAACGGCGGTACGGTAAAAATCAAAGACAGCCAATGGCACAGCGTGATGACCAACAACACCGATGCCGGCAGCAGTGTGCCCTACCAATACGTCGAGTATTTCTTCTTCGATAAGTCCAGCGAGCTAAGCGGAAAATGTTATATCGACGGTTTCGATCTGGTGAACGCCGACATTAAAAAAGGCTGGTCCAACAACCATATCGAGATGAAAAAGATCGTCGCGCCCGGCTACATCAACATGTGGCGCCTGCTCTATCTGGGCGATGGCGTCAACCATCTGCCGGAGCCGAGCTGGAAAGAGAGCGGCGCGCTGGCATTGAATAACGTCTACGCCTTCGGCGGCGCACGCCTCTCGCAAACGGAGACCGCCGATCTGGCGGTGACGCTACAAAACGGCGTGCTGACCGCCACCACCAAAACGGCGACAACGACGGACAAACGCGTCGAGATCTACTTCCCAATCGAGAAAAACGATCTGGTGCTGTGGCGCGCCACGCTGGCAAACCTGAAAGGCCAGAACAGCCTTGATGTCACCATCGGCACTTACCAAGGCAAGTATGTCCTGAACGGCGATGCCGGCGTCACTACCCTACTGGAAAAAGCTTGCCAGTGGGGGCGCACCGGCACGGTAACGCCGGCCGCTTCGGCAACGATGACCTCGGATCGCATCACTGCGCTTAACTCGTCGGAATATTTGCCGCTGCCTGAGGGCTATGTCAATTACGCCCGCATCGCCATCGTGCTGAAAAACTTTACCGGCAGCGCCGCTCAGCCCACCTCGGTGGATATCACCCAACTGTTGTGTCAAAAGATCGACATCGTCTCCCGCAACCCGCGTAAATCCTGGTAACCGAACGGGCCCCGTCAGGGGCCTGTCTTCCATTAACGCGTGGTATAACCGCCGTCGATGCTGTAAAACGCGCCGGTGGTGAAACTGCTGTCGTCCGAGAGCAGGAAAGCCACCGTTTTCGCCACCTCTTCCCGCGTCGCCATTCTCCCCATCGGGTGCGAAGCGGCCATCTGCGCCCGCGCCGACGCCGGCAGCGTCCCCATCGCCGGCGTCTCCACATAGCCCGGCCCGACGGCGTTGATGCGCACGCCGCGCGTGGCGAACTCCAGCGCCGCCGAGCGCGTCAGGCCCAACACGCCATGCTTGGCGGCGGTATAAGGCGCGATCCCGGCAATGCCCACCACGCCGTTGGCGGAAGAGAGGTTCACCACCGCCCCGCCGCCGCCGGCGACGATCGCCGGCAGGCCGTACTTCATGCCGAAAAACGTGCCGCTCAGGCAGGTGGCGATCACCTCATGCCAATCTTCGACCGCGTACCGATCGATGTCCACCTCATGCGGGCCGGTGATCCCGGCGTTGTTGACCAACAGATGCAGCGCGCCGCAGCGCCGCACCGTCTCTTCAATACCCTGCTGCACCGACGGCGCCTCACGCACGTCCATCCGCAACGTCATCACCCGTCGGCCCTCGGGATCGAGCCGCGCGGCGGCGGCGGCGAGAGGCGCAGCGTGGCGGCCGGTCATCACCACCGTGGCGCCGCGCCGAAACAGTTCGGCGGCGATCGCTTCGCCGATGCCGGTGGAAGCGCCGGTCACCAGCGCCACCCGATGTTTGAAATCTTGCATAGCCGTTCTCCTGCCAGATTGAACTCAGGGGAACAGGCTAACGCCGACCAGTGACAGTTTGCGGCAGCAGCGACAGCGCAGCACGTAATGCGCTCACAAAAGCCGCAAAGCCCGCTATTTTATGCCTACTTTTTCTCATGCGAGACTCCCTGTGGATACCCAACGCTACCTGCAGCATATCGGCTTTACCGGCGCCGCCCGCCCTGACCTCCCCACGTTGCAACAGCTGCACCATCGCCACATGCTGAGCGTCCCGTTCGAGAACCTGAGCATTATTTATCATCAGGGTATTCAGCTGGCGCCGGAGGCGCTGTTCAGCAAGGTGGTCGAGCGCAACCGCGGCGGTTTCTGTTATGAGCTGAACGCGCTGTTCGCTCTGCTGCTGCGGGAGATCGGTTTCAAGGTGAGCTTCATCTCCGGCGAGATCCGCGCGCGCGACGGCCATTTCGGCCCGCCCTACGACCATCTGGCGCTGCGGGTGGATCTGACGGGCCAGGCCTGGCTGGTGGACGTCGGTTTCGGCGATTCCTTCCTGACCCCGCTGAAGATCGTCGCCGCCGAGCCGCAACCGCAGGCCAGCGGCACCTTCCACCTGGAGCGGGAAGGCGAGTATTACCTGCTGGAGCGCCGCAACGGCGACCAACGTTCGCATGCCAAAACCCTGTATCGCTTTACCGTTCAGCCGTGCGAACTGCATGAGTTCGACGAGATGTGCCGCTTCCACAGCAACTCGCCGCAGTCGCACTTCACCCAGCGGCTGGTGTGTTCACGGCCGACGAACCACGGCCGGGTGACCCTCAGCGACATGAAGCTGATCGTGACCGAAGATCATCAGCGCCACGAAACGACGCTGCATTCGGAAGAGGAGCGGCGCGCCGCGCTGTGGCAGCATTTTGCCATCGATTTGGATCGTTGACGGCGCAGGCGGCGCCCTTTTATTACGATTCTGTTACACCGATTGCATAACCGCGCTTGGCTGATTGCCAGCACCGCGGCGGCAGGCATCATAGGGCCATGATTCGGCAACAGAGTGCGAAAAATGATCCGTGTGATACTGGTGGATGACCATGTGGTGGTGCGCTCCGGCTTTGCGCAATTGCTCAGCCTCGAGGACGATCTCGACGTGGTGGGGCAATACAGCAGCGCGGCGGCGGCCTGGCCGGCATTGCTGCGCGACGACGTCAGCGTCGCGTTGATGGACATCGCCATGCCGGATGAAAACGGCCTCAGCCTGTTGAAGCGCCTGCGGGCGCAGAAGCCGCAGTTCCGCGCGCTCATCCTCAGCATCTATGACTCCCCCTCCTTCGTGCAAAGCGCGTTGGACGCCGGCGCCAGCGGCTATCTGACCAAACGCTGCGGGCCGGAAGAGCTGGTGCAGGCGGTGCGTTCCGTCGATATGGGCGGCCATTACCTGTGCGCCGACGCGCTGCGGGCGCTGCGCGGCGGCGAGCAGCCGGCCACGGCGCTGGAAGTGCTGACCCCGCGCGAGCGTGAAATCTTCGATCTGCTGGTCAAAGGCGACAGCGTAAAGGAGATCGCTTTCAAGCTCGCGCTCAGCCATAAAACGGTGCACGTGCATCGCGCCAACGTCCTGGGCAAGCTGCAGTGCAACAGCACCATCGAGCTGGTGCATTTCGCCCTCGACCATCAGCTGCTGGCGGGGCATTGATGTCGCCCAAACTCCGGCCCTGGGTTATCTCACTGTTTATCCTGTTGGCCTGGGGCAGCGGCTGGCTGATGCTGTGGACGCTCGGCTTCTATCTGACCCACAACGGCAACCAGGCGGCGCTGTTTCTGCCGCACGGCGTCTATCTCGCGCTGCTGATCCTGCTGGCGCGCCGCTATTGGCCCGCCCTGATAATTCCGCCGGTGCTGTTGCTGTTCTGGCTGTACGGCGAACGCCTGCTGAGCGGCTACGGCCTGCTGGCCGCGCCGTTTATCACCCTGCTTCCGGCCGCGGTCGCGCAACGACTCTGGCGCCGTTTTCCGCTCTACTGGCAGCGGCTGACGCTGCTGCTGGCTGCGGTGACCGCCGCCTCGCTGCTCAACACCGCCCTGCTTTCGCCGTTTGTGCCAAGCCCGGCGATGCTGCTTGGCCTGGCGTCGTTTACCGGCGGCGTCTTGCTGACCCCGTTCGTCTACCTGATCTTTGAATTTCTGCGCCAGCAGCACCGTTACCACCTGCTGGGGCTGGACACCCCCAACCCGCCGCTGCGCGCGTCCTTAATCATCTGGTGCAGCCTGTTTTTCGTTATCGGCATCGGCACGCAGATGGTGCTGTCGCCGGAAATCGAACGCCTGCTGCTGATCGTGGTGTTTCTGCCGAACGTGGTGATGGCGTGGAAGTTCGGCTGGCAGGGCGGCGTGCTGTCCGGCCTGCTCGGCAGCATGATGATCACCCTCGCCCGGCAGGTCGGCGTGGGGTTCGGCAATCTGGTCGAGCTGGAAATCTTTCTGGCGACGCAGGCGCTGCTCGGCATCGGCCTGGGCATCGCCATCAGCCGCCAGCAGCACCTGGCGCAAAACCTGCACCACTATCAGCGTCGCCTGGAAGAAGAGCTGGCTGCGCGGCGGGCGCTGACAGAAAAACTGATCCACACCGAAGAAGACACGCGGAAAAATCTGGCGCGCGAGCTGCACGATGAAATCGGCCAGAACATCACCGCGATTCAAATCCAGTCGCAGCTGGTCAAACGGGCGCGCGATCCGGCGCAAACCCAGGCCGCCGCGCACCAGATAAGCGAGCTCGCCCGGCGCATTCATCACTCCACGCGCCAGCTGCTGCGCCAGCTTCGCCCGCCCGCGCTGGACGAGCTGGCGTTCAAAGAGGCGCTTCACCACCTGCTGAGCGAATTCGCCTTTGCCGAACGGGGCATCCGCTGCCGTTTCGACTACCGACTCATAGACACGCCCGCCGGCGAAACGGTGCGTTTCACCCTCTACCGCCTGCTGCAAGAGCTGCTCAACAACGTGTGCAAACACGCCGAAGCCAGCGAGGTCGCCATCGTCTTGTATCAACAGGGCGCGCTTTTGCACCTCGAGGTGCGGGACAACGGCGTCGGCATCCGCGCGGACAAGGCGCCCGGCCTCGGCATTCAGGGGATGCGCGAGCGGGTCAGCGCGCTGGGCGGCGAGCTGACGCTGGAAACGCATTGCGGCACGCGGGTAATTGTTAACCTGCCCACAAATTTGCAACAAACCATCGACTAACTAGGAAAAAGTCTTAGCCACTCCGGACTTTCTCTCATCCCCTTTCCCTTTCACCTTCTTATAGTCAGCACCAGGGAGGCGGCTATGCAGGCACGCTCGGCATCTGAAATCGATCATCGTTACCGCGCGCTGCGCCCGCGACTGCTGCTGTACATGGTCATCGGGTACGCCGCCTTTTACCTGACGCGCAAAAGCGTGAATTACGTGCTGCCGGCGCTGCAAACGGATTTGGGGCTGGATAAAGGGGACATCGGCCTGCTCGGCTCGCTGTTTTACCTGAGCTACGGCCTGTCGAAATTCGCCGCCGGACTGTGGCACGACGGCCACGGGCAGCGCAGGTTTATGGGGATCGGCCTGTTCGCCACCGGCTTGCTGAACGTGGCGTTCGCCTTCGGCGAATCGCTGACGCTGCTGCTGGCGGTCTGGGCGCTGAACGGCTTCTTTCAGGGCTGGGGCTGGCCGCCCTGCGCGCGGCTGCTGACCCACTGGTATTCGCGCAACGAGCGCGGCTTCTGGTGGGGCTGCTGGAATATGTCGATCAACCTCGGCGGCGCGATCGTGCCGCTGATCAGCGCCTTCGCCGCCCAGCGCTGGGGCTGGCAGGCGGCGATGCTGATCCCGGGCGCCGTCAGCATGGTGTTGGGCATCTGGCTCACGCGGCGGCTGACGGGCACGCCGCAGGAAGAAGGCCTGCCGTCGGTCGGCCAGTGGCGCCACGATCCGCTGGAGCTGCGCCAGGAACAGCAAAGCCCGCCGATGGGGCTGTGGCAGATGTTGCGCACCACGATGCTGAAGAACCCGATGATCTGGCTGCTCGGCGTCTCTTACGTGCTGGTCTACCTGATCCGCATCGCGTTGAACGACTGGGGCAATCTCTGGCTGACGGAAAGCCACGGCGTCAACCTGCTCAGCGCCAACGCCACGGTGATGCTGTTCGAGGTAGGCGGCCTGCTCGGCGCGCTGTTCGCCGGCTGGGGCTCGGATTTGCTGTTCGGCGGGCAGCGCGCGCCGATGATTTTGCTGTTCACGCTCGGGCTGATGGTTTCCGTCGCCGCGCTGTGGCTGGCGCCGGTGCATCACTACGCGCTGCTGGCGGGCTGTTTCTTTGCGGTGGGCTTTTTTGTCTTCGGCCCACAGATGCTGATTGGCCTCGCCGCCGTGGAATGCGGGCACAAAGGCGCAGCGGGCTCCATCACCGGTTTTCTCGGCCTGTTCGCTTACCTGGGGGCCGCGCTGGCGGGCTGGCCGCTGTCGCAGATCATCGAAGGCTACGGCTGGTCAGGCATGTTCAGTTTGCTGTCGATCGCCGCCGTTCTTATGGGTTTATTGCTGATGCCGCTGCTGATGGCGAGCGTTACCACCTCTACCGAGAGAAGGATAAAACAATGAAAAAAACCTTAGTCACTACCCTGATAGCTTCCGGCATCGCGCTGGCCACGCTGAGCGGCGCCGCGCACGCCAAGGGCCGTCTGGTGGTCTACTGCAGCGCCACCAATGAAATGTGCGAAGCGGAAACCAAAGCCTTCGGCGAGAAATATGACGTGAAAACCTCGTTCATCCGCAACGGCTCCGGCAGCACGCTGGCGAAAGTGGACGCCGAGAAGAAAAACCCGCAGGCGGACGTCTGGTACGGCGGCACGCTCGATCCGCAATCCCAGGCCGGTGAAATGGGGCTGCTGCAGCCGTACAAATCGCCGAACCTCGACCAGGTGATGCCACAATTCCGCGATCCGGCGAAGCTGAAAGGCAACTACTCCTCGGCGGTCTACGTCGGCATTCTCGGCTTTGGCGTCAATACCCAGCGCCTGAAAGAGAAAAACCTGCCGGTGCCCAAGTGCTGGAAAGACCTGACCAAGCCGGAATACAAAGGCGAGATTCAAATCGCCGATCCGCAGAGCTCCGGCACCGCCTACACCGCGCTGGCGACCTTTGCCCAGCTGTGGGGAGACGATCAGGCGTTCGATTACCTCAAGCAGCTGAACGCCAACGTCTCACAGTACACCAAGTCCGGCATTGCCCCGGCGCGCAACGCCGCCCGCGGTGAAACGGCGATCGGCATCGGTTTCCTGCATGACTACTCGCTCGAAAAAGAACAGGGCGCGCCGCTTGAGCTGATCTCGCCTTGTGAAGGCACCGGCTACGAAATCGGCGGCGTCAGCATCCTCAAAGGCGCGCGCAACCTCGATAACGCCAAGCTGTTCGTGGATTGGGTGCTGTCGAAAGAGGCGCAGGAACTGGCATGGCAGAAAGGCAAGTCCTATCAGATCCTGACCAATACCACCGCCGCTACCTCGCCGAACTCGCTGAAGCTCGACGATCTGAAGCTGATCAACTACGACATGGACAAATACGGCTCGACCGAGGTCCGCAAGGCGCTGATCAACAAATGGGTCAGCGAAGTCAAGATGGGTAAATAAGCCCGCATTCTGCGCCTGTTGCCGGGTAAGCCTCACGCCTTACCCGGCCTGAACATCCGGGAAACTTATGTCACATACACATGCTCTCCATCTCGTGGAAAAACGAGATGCGATATTCCTTTGGGTCTTGCTTGGCTGGCTGGCGTTCGCCCTGCTGCCGAGCTGGAGCCTGGATTACGGCCTGCTGGAGTCCACCGGCGATGAAATCCTCGCGGCCTACGGCTGGTCACACCGCAATGTCAGCTGGCTATGGTGCCTGTTGCCGAGCCTGCTGCTGCTTCGCCCCTACGCCCCGGCGGGCGGTGAACGGCGGCGGCGCCACGCGTTCGATGCCGGCTGGGCGCTGCTGTGCATGGCCTTTATCGTCGTCAGCGCCACGGTGGCGGGGCGCGGTTTAGGCTACGCCACCCTGGTGCAATTGACCGCGCTGGGCGCCATCATGACGCTGGCGCTGACCCGCCTCGAATGGCTGGGTGGCGACCGTTTCGTTATCGGTGCGCTGGTCACCATCGTGGCGCTGATCGGCGTCTTCATCGTCTGGCCGAGCATCGCGATTTTCATTCCGATGTTCACCGACCAGACGGGTGCGTTCGCGCCGCTGGCGTTTATGAACGTGCTGTCGCAGGCGCATATCGTTCAGGTGATCCTCAACTCCATCGCCCTGTCGATCGCGGTGGGCGCCGGCTGCACCTTCTTCGGCCTGGTGCTGGCGATTTACACCACCCGCATCGCCAGGCGCAGCGCCATTATCGGCCGCATCTTCTCCATCCTGCCCATCGTCACGCCGCCGTTCGTCGTCGGCCTGGGCGTCACGCTGATGATGGGGCGCTCCGGCTACGTCACCGAGTGGATGGTGGCCTGGTTCGGCCTGACCAACACCAACTGGCTGTACGGCTTTACCGGCATCTGGCTGGCGCAGGTGCTGGCGTTCACGCCGATGGCGTTCATGATCCTCGACGGCGCGATCAAGACCATTCATCCTTCGCTGGAAGAAGCCTCCTACACCCTGCGCGCCAGCCGCTGGCAAACCTTTAACGGCGTGTTCGTGCCGCTGCTGAAACCGGCGCTGGCCAACGCGTTTTTGATCGTGGTGGTGCAATCGCTGGCCGACTTCAGTAACCCGCTGGTGCTCGGCGGCAACTTCGACGTGCTGGCGACGCAAATCTATTTCTACATCACCGGCTCGCAGCTCGACTATCAGGCCGCCAGCACCCTCGGCGCCTTCCTGCTGCTGTTCTCGCTGCTGGTGTTCTGCATCCAGTACCTGTGGATCGGCAAACGCTCTTACGTCACCGTGTCCGGCAAATCCTATCGCGGTGACGTACAGCCGCTGCCGGTCACGCTGGTGTGGGGCGTGATCGCGTTGCTGGCGGTGTGGATAGCCTTTAACGCCCTGCTCTACGGCAGCATTTTCTACGGCAGCTTCACCGTCAACTGGGGGGTGGATTACACGCTGACGCTGGATAACTTCATCAAGCTGTTCGGCCAGGGCATGAGCGACGGCGCGTGGCCTTCGCTGCTCGACACGCTGCTGTACGCCGGGATCGCCGCGCCGATCACCGCCGCCTTCGGCCTGCTGATCGCCTGGATCGTGGTGCGCCAGCAGTTCAAGGGCAAAAAGACCATCGAGTTCACCACCATGCTGTGCTTTGCGGTGCCGGGCACCGTGGCCGGCGTCTCTTACATTCTCGCCTTCAACAGCGCGCCGGTGTACCTCACCGGGACGGCCGCCATCGTGATTATCTCGATGGTGATGCGCAACGTGCCGGTGGGCATTCGCGCCGGGATTGCCGGGCTGGGCCAGATAGACAAATCGCTGGACGAAGCCTCGCTCAGCCTGCGCGCCGGCTCGCTGCGCACCATTACGCACATCCTGCTGCCGCTGCTGCGCCCGGCGATCCTGTCGGCGCTGATCTACAGCTTCGTGCGCGCCATCACCACCGTCAGCGCCATCGTCTTCCTGGTGACGCCCGATACCCGCGTGGCCACCGCCTACATCCTCAACCGCGTGGAAGACGGCGAATACGGGGTGGCGATCGCCTACGGTTCAATTCTGATCGTGGTGATGCTGGCGATTATTTTCCTCTTTGACTGGCTGATCGGCGAGGCACGCATCTCCCGTTCAAAAGCCAAAAACCAGGCGTAATGGAGCCCATGATGAGCCAGAAAAATTTCGTTGAACTGCGCAACGTCTCCAAACGGTTCGGCAGCAACACGGTGATCGATAACATCGCGCTCACCATCCCTAGGGGGCAGATGGTGACGCTGCTCGGCCCTTCCGGCTGCGGCAAGACCACCATTTTGCGCCTGGTCGCCGGGCTGGAGAAACCGAGCGACGGGCAGATATTCATTGATGGCGAAGACGTCACCCATCGTTCCATCCAGCAGCGTGACATCTGCATGGTGTTCCAGTCTTATGCCCTGTTCCCGCACATGTCGCTGGGGGAAAACGTCGGCTATGGCCTGAAGATGCTCGGCATTCCGCGCGCCGAAGTGAAAGCGCGCGTGCAGGAAGCGCTGGCGATGGTGGATCTGGCGGGGTTCGACGATCGCTATGTCGATCAGATCTCCGGCGGCCAACAGCAGCGCGTGGCGCTGGCGCGCGCGCTGATCCTCAAGCCGAAAGTGCTGCTGTTCGACGAGCCGTTGAGCAACCTCGACGCCAACCTGCGCCGCAGCATGCGCGAAAAGATCCGCGAGCTGCAAAAGCAGTTTGATATCACGTCGCTGTACGTCACCCACGATCAGAGCGAGGCTTTCGCGGTCTCAGACACCGTGCTGGTGATGAACAAGGGGCATATCATGCAGATAGGCTCGCCGCAGGATCTCTATCGGCAGCCGGCGTCGCGCTTTATGGCGAGCTTCATGGGGGACGCCAACCTGTTCCCGGCCGGCTTCAGCGCGGACTATGTCGATATCAGCGGCTATCGCCTGCCGCGCCCCGCGCACTTTGCCACCGAAGGCGCCGGCACGGTGGGCGTGCGGCCGGAAGCGATCACGCTGAGCGAGCACGGCGAGGAAAGCCAGCGCTGCGTGATCCAGCATGTCGCCTACATGGGGCCGCAGTATGAGGTGACGGTGGCGTGGCATGGGCAGCAGATTTTGCTGCAGGTTAACGCCACTCGCCTGCAGCCGAACGTCGGCGAACAGTATTATCTGGAAATTCACCCCTACGGCATGTTTATGCTGGCGGACGCAGCATAATAAGCATCACTCTTAAGCGTTAGAATAACGGCCATTCCGCATAGAATGGCCGGAAATAACCGTCTCAAAAACCGTATTTATCTATTTTTACAATTCCACCCAAGTCCTTGTTCAATCGAAAAATAAATACAGCCGCTTTCATTCAAAAATAACTGCCAGGGCCGACAAGGGTGATATTTTTATTTAGATAGGGTAAGCTTTATCCCGCAGTCGAAATTATTTAACGGCCAACTCAAGGAGAAATTCATGAGCAACAATGCAAACGCACAGGCGCAGCTGGATAATTTACGCAACGTCGCTTCCCAGCTGAAGGAAATGCGCCACTATGCGCAGTCGAATACCGAGACGCTCTCCGCACACTGGCTGGCCTTCGATCAGGGGGAATGCAAAAATAAGGCATTCGCCGAAGCCATTAACGACCTGTTGAATAAACAGGGTGCCTGTCTGGAAGGGCTGGAAAAAACCATTCAGGATATCGAGATAGAATTGAACCGTCTCGACAACGCCGCCTGATAATACCGATTTAAATAAACCCGCCGCGTGCGGGTTTATTTTTAGCTGCGGCAGATGACGCGCGCAATATCCCCCGAGGTCGTCAGCGCGCGTATTTCGCTGAACAGTTCGGTGGCTTCGTCATATTCCTTGCGCAAATAGCCCAGCCACTGTTTGATACGCGCCACGTGATACAGGCCGGTGTCGCCCTGCTTTTCCAGATGGACGTATTTTTGCAGCAGCTCAACCACCTGCGGCCAGGGCATACGCGGTTCGTTGTACTTCACCACCCGGCTCAGGTTCGGCACGTTGAGCGCGCCGCGCCCCAGCATGATGGCGTCGCAGCCGGTCGCCTGCAGGCAATCCTGCGCGCTCCGGTAATCCCAGATCTCGCCGTTGGCGATCACCGGAATGCTCAGTCGTTGGCGGATCTCGCCGATCGCCGCCCAGTTGATGCGATCCGCCTTGTAGCCGTCCTCTTTGGTGCGGCCATGCACCGTCAGCTCGCTGGCGCCCGCCTGCTGCACCGCATCGGCGATTTCAAAACTGCGGTTGGAGGAGTCCCAACCCAAACGCACCTTCACCGTGACCGGCAGATGAGCCGGCACCGCTGCGCGCATCGCTTTGGCGCCCTGGTAGATCAATTCCGGATCTTTGAGCAGCGTCGCCCCGCCGCCGCTGCCGTTCACCAGCTTGGACGGGCAGCCGCAGTTGAGATCGACGCCGTAAGAGCCCAGCTCCACCGCGCGCGCGGCGTTCTCCGCCAGCCACTGCGGGTGCTGCCCCAGCAGCTGTACGCGCACCAGCGTGCCCGACGGCGTGCGGCTGGCGTGGCGCAGCTCCGGGCACAGCCGGTAGAACGACTTGGCCGGCAGCAGCTGATCGACCACGCGCAAAAATTCGGTGATGCACAGATCGTAGTCGTTCACCTCGGTGAGCAACTCACGCACCAAAGAATCGAGAACGCCCTCCATCGGAGCCAATAATACGCGCATGACCAATCCCAGCTAAAAAAAGACCCGCAATGATACGGGTGAATGCCCGCGCCAGACAAGCCTCTGCGGGCATTAAAAGCGCCGTCAGCCCAGCCGGCGGATCGGTTGGCCGGCGAGGAACGCCGCAATATCCTCGACCGCCTCGGTGAAGTAGGCGCGGTAGTTGTCGTCCGCCACGTAGCCCACATGCGGCGTCGCCAGCACGTTGGGCAGCTGACGAAACGCATCGTCGGCCGGCAGCGGCTCCGTCTCGAACACGTCCAGCCCGGCGCCGGCGATCTTCCGCTGTTGCAGCACGTCCACCAACGCTGCCCGATCGACGATCGCCGCACGCGAGGTGTTGAGCAGGTAAGCGGTGGGCTTCATCGCCGTCAATTCGTCACGCCCCACCAGCCCGCGGCTGCGATCGCTCAGCACCAGGTGGATAGAGACAAAATCGCTCTGCTCGAACAACGCCCGTTTGGACGGCGCCAGTTCAGCCCCCTCCTGCGCCGCCCTTTCCGCCGTCAGGTTCTGGCTCCAGGCCAGCACCCGCATGCCGAACGCCTGCGCCACCCGGGCCATCTGGCCGCCGATCTTGCCCAGCCCCAGCAGCCCCAGCGTTTTCCCCTGCAGGGTGACACCGAGATCCCGCTGCCACGGGCCGTTGTTTTGCAGCCCGACGCTTTCCGGCACGATATGCTTCGCCAACCCGAGTAGCAGCGCCCAGGTCAGCTCCATCGGCGCCGCCGATCCGCTGCTGGTGCCGCACACCACCACGCCGCGCTCGGCGGCGGCGGCCAAATCGATAGCGGCGTTGCGCATACCGGAGGTGATCAGCAGCTTCAGCTTCGGCAGCCGCGCCAGCAGCGAGGCAGTCATCGGCGTTCGCTCGCGCATGATGACCAGAATGTCGCACTCCTGCAGATGCACCGCCAGCTCCGCCTCATCGGTAAAGTGCGCGCTGATGGCGGACACCTCCACCCGCTCGGCCAGCGCCGACCAGTCCGCCATCTTGAGCGCCACCTGCTGGTAATCATCGAGAATTGCGCACTTCAATTTCATCTCCGTCTCCTGGAATCTAGGGGTAGCCACCGTCCAGCCTAGTACGAAAATGCCTTTCCGCCAGGCAAAAAAAAGCCGCCCGTATCGGCGGCTTACTCTTAGAGCAATCAGGCTTATTCGGCCGGTTTGCGATTGCGCGGGCGGCGCGAAGGCGCGCCGGAACGGCGCTGGCCGTCCCCCTGCGGGCGGGCGTTACCGTTGCCGTTGCCGTTGCCGCGGTTTTCACGCTGGCCGCCGTTCGCGTTACCGCTGCGCTGACCGCCGCCGTTACCGGAACGCTGGCCACCGCCGTTGCCGCGCGGCGCACCGCGCCCGCCACCCTGGCGGCCGTTGATGATCGGCTCGGCCTTGATGGTCGGATCCGGCTCGTAGCCCGGCAGCGCGATGCGTGGAATTTCACGCTTCAGCAGACGCTCGATGTCGCGCAGCAGCTTGTGCTCGTCCACGCACACCAGCGAGATAGCTTCGCCGGTGCGCTCCGCGCGGCCGGTACGGCCGATACGGTGCACGTAGTCTTCCGGCACGTTAGGCAGCTCGTAGTTCACCACGTGCGGCAGCTGGTCGATATCCAGACCGCGCGCCGCGATGTCGGTGGCCACCAGCACGCGGATGCGGCCGTCTTTGAAGTCCGCCAGCGCACGGGTACGGGCGCCCTGGCTCTTGTTGCCGTGGATAGCCGCGGCGGTGATGCCGTCTTTGTTCAGCTGCTCCGCCAGGTGGTTGGCGCCGTGCTTGGTGCGGGTAAACACCAGCACCTGTTTCCAGTCGCCTTCGCCGATCATCTGCGACAGCAGTTCCCGCTTACGCTTCTTGTCGACGAAATGCACGCTCTGTTCGATCTGCTCGGACGCGGTGTTGCGGCGCGCCACTTCTACCGAAGCCGGGTTGTGCAGCAGCTTGTTGGCCAGCGCCTTGATGTCGTCGGAGAAGGTGGCGGAGAACAGCAGGTTCTGACGCTTGGCCGGCAGCTTGGCCAGCACGCGGCGGATGTCGTGGATAAAGCCCATGTCCAGCATGCGGTCCGCTTCGTCCAGCACCAGAATTTCGATTTTGGACAGGTCAACCGCGTTCTGATGTTCCAGATCCAGCAGACGACCCGGCGTCGCCACCAGGATATCGACGCCGCCGCGCAGCTTCATCATCTGCGGGTTGATGCTCACGCCGCCAAACACCACCAGCGAACGCAGGCGCAGGTGTTTGCTGTAGGCATCGACGTTTTCGCCGATCTGCGCCGCCAGCTCACGGGTTGGCGTCAGGATCAGCGCGCGCACCGGGCGACGGCCTTTGACCGGATGGTCATGCTTGCTCAGCAACTGCAATAGCGGCAGGGTAAAACCGGCGGTTTTACCGGTGCCGGTCTGGGCGCTGGCCATCAGGTCACGACCTTCCAGCACGACAGGAATAGCCTGACGCTGAATTGGCGTCGGTTCGCGATAGCCCTGTTCTTCAACAGCGCGCACAATTTCAGCACTTAAGCCGAGGGTTTCAAATGACATAAAGAGAAAAACTCCAGATCCCCCCTAACCTAACGGTGTTCGGTGCAGTTTCCTGGGAGGATGATCAGACGGGGCATTAAGCATGACCACGAGGGATTGGCACAAACTGCAGTGCACCAGGCGGCGATTGTAACAGAAGTCGCGCAATAAAAAGCACTTTTACGCGCGGAGAGCACAATCTGCCGTAAATTCAGCATTGTCTGAAGCCGATCACATAACGCATTGTGATTGGCGGTTGCATTTTAAACAATCTGACATAAAGTTAATCATATGATTGATTAACTTCGAGCGTGACCCATGCCCGCTTCCGTACCTCATCAGGCCGCCGGCCGGGCGCGCGGCGAGCAAGCGCGCCGGCAGTTGCTCGCCGCGGCGACCGACCTGTTCGGCGAATATGGCCTGCAGGGCGCCACCACCCGCGATATCGCCCAGCGCGCCGGCCAGAACATCGCCGCCATCACCTATTACTTCAGCTCCAAAGAGGGGCTGTACCTGGCCGTGGCGCAGTCGCTCGCCGATTTCATCCAGCAGGCGTTCGCCCCGCTGGCCGAAGAGGTCGATCGCTTCTGGCAACAGCCCGTCGCGCAGCGCTCACCCGACGCGGCGCTGCGTTTGCTGCAGCGTGGCCTGCTGGCCTTCAGCGAACTGATGACCCAGCCGCACACGCTGAACCTGAGCAAAATCATGTCGCGCGAACAGCTCGCCCCGACCGACGCCTACCCGCTGATCCACAGCCAGGTGATCGCGCCGATGCACGAGCGGCTGTGCCGCCTGCTGGCGGCCGCCACCGGCATCGACGAACGCGCCCCCCGCCTCGTGCTGCATACCCATGCGCTGATCGGCGAGGTGCTGTCGTTCCGCGTGGCGCGCGAAACCATCCGCCGTCAGGCCGGCTGGCAAGAGATTGGCGAGGGCGAAGCGGCGCAAATCGCGGCGGTGCTGAGCGAGCATATCGAGATTCTGGTTGTTGGGCTGCGCCAACGTCACGGCGCGTAAATTCAGGCAGGGAGTGTTATGAACAAAAAACGCAGTGCCTTGATCGTGTTGTTAATTCTGCTGATCGCGGCCGCCGCTTACGGGGTATGGCATTACCAACAGCAGCAGGATAAGCCGCTGACGCTGTACGGCAACGTCGATATCCGCACGGTGAACCTCGGCTTTCGCGTCGACGGCCGCCTGGCGTCGCTGACGGTGGATGAAGGTGATGCCGTTCAGCCGGGCCAACTGCTCGGTAAGCTGGACGACGCGCCCTACCGCAACGCGCTGCAGCAGGCCGAAGCCAACGTCGGCAGCGCGCGCGCCAAGCTGTCGCTGCTGCAGGCCGGCTACCGCAGCGAAGAGATCGCCCAGGTGCGGTCGGAAATGGCGCAGCGCCAGTCCGCCTTCGCCTACGCCGACAGCTTCCTGAAACGCCAGCAGGGGCTGTGGGCGAAAAACGCCACCTCCGCCGACGCGCTGGAGGATGCGCGCACCGCCCGCAATCAGGCGCAGGCCAACCTGCAGGCGGCGAAAGACAAGCTGTCGCAATACCTCAGCGGCAACCGCCCGCAAGAAATCGAACAGGCCAAGGCCGACGTGGCGCAGAGCGAGGCGGCGCTGGCACAGGCGCAGTTGAACCTGCAAGACGCCACGCTGGTCTCCCCTTCCGCCGGTACGGTGCTGACCCGCGCGGTGGAGCCGGGCACCATGCTCGGCGCCGGCGGCACGGTCTTCACCCTGTCGCTGACCCGGCCGGTGTGGGTGCGCGCCTACGTCAACGAAACCAGCCTGAGCCAGGCGGTGCCCGGCACCGAACTGGAGATCTACACCGACGGCCGCCCCGGCAAGCCTTATCACGGCAAGATCGGCTTCGTCTCGCCGACCGCCGAATTCACGCCGAAAAGCGTTGAAACGCCGGATCTGCGCACCGATCTGGTGTACCGCCTGCGGGTGATCGTCACCGACGCCGACGACGCGCTGCGCCAGGGCATGCCGGTCACCCTGCGCTTCGCCAAACCCTGAGGCCGGCCATGGAACAGGCGCACACCATTGAGCTGGAAGGGCTGGAGAAGCGCTTCCCGTCGCTTGAGAAACCGGCGGTCGCCAGCCTGACCACCACCCTGCGCAGCGGCGCGGTGATTGGGCTGGTCGGCCCGGACGGCGCCGGCAAAACCACCCTGCTGCGCATGCTGGCCGGGCTGCTGCAACCCAGCAGCGGCAAACTGCGGGTCGCCGGGCTGGATCCGATCGCGCAGGATCGTCAACTGCACGCGATCCTCGGTTACATGCCGCAGAAGTTCGGGCTGTATGAGGATCTGACGGTGATGGAGAACCTGACGCTGTACGCCGATCTGCGCGGCGTCACCGGCGATCTTCGCCGCCAGACCTTCGAGCGGCTGTTGCAATTCACCGATCTGACCCGCTTCACCGAGCGCCTGGCGGGCAAGCTGTCCGGCGGCATGAAGCAAAAGCTGGGCCTGGCCTGCACGCTGCTGGGCGAACCTCAGGTGCTGTTGCTGGATGAACCGGGCGTCGGCGTCGATCCGATCTCGCGCCGCGAGCTGTGGCGCATGGTGCACGAGCTGGCCAACGACGGCATGTTGATCCTGTGGAGCACGTCTTATCTCGACGAAGCCGAGCAGTGCCGCGAAGTGCTGCTGCTCAACGAGGGCGAGCTGCTGTTCAGCGGCGCGCCGCAGGCGCTGACCCGCCGTATGGCCGGGCGCACGGTGTTGATCGCCGCGCCCCCCGGCAGCCATCGATCCTTGCTGCAGCGGGCGATCTGTCTGCCGGCGGTCACCGACGGGGTGATCCAGGGCAAATATCTGCGCCTGATCCTGAAAGAAGGCGAAGATCACCGCCGGCTGCTGCAGGCGCTGGATCTGCCGGATGCCGAACTGAACGAAGCGGATCCGCGCTTCGAGGATGCGTTTATCGATCTGCTCGGCGGCGGCCCCAACCACCGCTCGGCGCTGGCGGAGATCATGCCAACCGTCAACGGCGCAAGCGGTGAAACGGTGATCGAAGCGGTGCAGCTGACCAAAAAATTCGGCGACTTCGCCGCTACCGATCACGTTGATTTCCAGGTGCGGCGCGGCGAAATTTTCGGCCTGCTCGGGCCGAATGGCGCCGGCAAGTCCACCACCTTCAAAATGATGTGCGGCCTGCTGATCCCCTCCAGCGGCAAGGCGCTGGTGCTGGGGATGGATCTGAAGACCAGCTCCGGCAAGGCGCGCCAGCGGCTCGGCTACATGGCGCAAAAATTCTCGCTGTACGGCAACCTGACGGTGGCGCAAAACCTGAAGTTCTTCTCCGGCGTCTACGGCCTGGGCGGCAAGGCGCAGCGCGACAAAATCGACGAGATGTCTCGCGCCTTCAACTTCGCGCCGATCCTCGATCAGACGCCGGACGCGCTGCCGCTCGGCTTCAAACAGCGCCTGGCGCTGGCCTGCGCGCTGATGCACGAACCGGATATCCTGTTCCTCGACGAACCGACTTCCGGCGTCGATCCGCTGACGCGGCGCGAGTTCTGGTTGCACATCAACGGCATGGTCGACAAGGGCGTCACGGTGATGGTGACCACCCACTTTATGGACGAGGCGGAGTACTGCGACCGCATCGGCCTGGTGTACCGCGGCAAGATCATCGCCGCCGGCACGCCGGACGATCTCAAACAGCAGGTGGCGCGCGACGACAATCCCAACCCCTCGATGGAGCAGGCGTTTATCGAGCTGGTGCAGGGCTACGATGAGGAGGAATCACGGTGAGCGATAACCGCACCCCAATCGACGACGGCGGCTTCTCCTGGCGCCGGCTGCGCGCGCTGTGCCTGAAGGAAACGCGGCAGATACTGCGCGATCCCAGCAGCGGCCTGATCGCCTTCGTCATCCCGCTGATGCTGCTGTTTATCTTCGGCTACGGCATCAACCTGGACTCCAGCAAGCTGCATCTGGGCATTCTGATGGAGCAGCAAAGCGAAGACGCGCGCGATCTGGCCCACGCCTTCGCCGGCTCGCCCTATATCGAACCGACCATCAGCGACAACCGCCAACGGCTGATCCAGCAGATGCAGGCCGGCACGATCCGCGGCCTGGTGGTGATCCCGGTGGATTTCGACCAGCGCATGGCGCGCCCGCACGACAGCGCCCCTATCCAGGTGATCACCGACGGCAGCGAGCCGAACACCGCCAACTTCGTGCAGGGTTACGCCCAGGGCGTATGGCAAGTTTGGCAGCAGCAGCGCGCCGCCGATCGGGGTAACAGCGACAAACCGCTGATTGACGTGCAGATGCGCTACTGGTTCAACCCGGCGGCCATCAGCCGGCACTACATCATTCCCGGCGCCATCACCATCATCATGACGGTGATCGGCGCCATCCTCACCTCGCTGGTGATCGCCCGCGAATGGGAGCGCGGCACCATGGAGGCCCTGCTGTCCACCCAGGTGACGCGCAGCGAGCTGCTGCTCTCCAAGCTGATCCCTTATTACTTCCTCGGCATGGCCGCCATGGCGCTGTGCATGGCGGTGGCGGTCTGGGTGCTCGGCGTGCCCTATCGCGGCTCGCTGCTGATCCTGCTGCTGATCAGCAGCCTGTTCCTCGCCAGCACCCTCGGCATGGGCCTGCTGATCTCCACCCTCACCCGCAATCAGTTCAATGCGGCGATGGTGGCGCTGAACGCCGCCTTCCTGCCGTCGATCATGCTGTCCGGCTTCATCTTCCAGATCGACAGCATGCCGGCCATCGTGCGCGCGGTGACCTACATCATTCCGGCGCGCTACTTCGTCAGCACGCTGCAAACGCTGTTCCTGGCGGGCAACGTCGGCACCGTGCTGCTGATCAATCTGCTGTTCCTGATCGCTTCTGCCGTGGTGTTCATCGGCCTGACGGCCTGGAAAACCCAGCGCCGGCTGGATTGAGGAGAAAGAGCGATGTTTCATCGTCTGTTGACGCTCATCATCAAGGAAATGCAGGCGCTGCTGCGCGATCCGCAAACCCGCGCCATTTTAATCATGCCGGTGATCCTGCAGGTGCTGCTGTTCCCGTTCGCCGCGACGCTGGAAGTCACCAACGCCACCATCGCGGTCTACAGCGAGGACAGCGGCCAAGCCTCGGTAGAGCTGACCCAGCGCTTCGCCAAGGCCAAGGCCTTTCAACACGTGCTGCTGCTGCGCAGCCCGCAGGAGATAAAGACCACCATCGATAACCAGCGAGCGCTGCTGCTGATCCGCTTCCCGGCGCAGTTCTCGCGCGATATCGCCGCCGGCAACACCGCGCCGCTGCAGCTGCTGCTCGACGGGCGCAACTCCAACAGCGCGCAGATCGCCGCCAACTACGTGCAGCAGATCGTGCAGGAATATCAGAACGAGCTGCTCGGCAACCGCGCCAAACCCAATAACAGCGAGCTGGTGGTGCGCAACTGGTATAACCCGAATCTGGACTACAAATGGTTCGTGGTGCCGTCGCTGATCGCCATGATCACCACCATCGGCGTGCTGATCGTCACCTCGCTGTCGGTGGCGCGCGAACGCGAACAGGGCACGCTGGAACAGCTGCTGGTCTCGCCGCTCACCACCTGGCAGATCTTTATCGGCAAGGCGGTGCCGGCGCTGATCGTCGCCAGCTTCCAGGCCAGCATCGTGCTGCTGATCGGCATCTTCCTGTACCAGATCCCGTTTGCCGGATCGCTGCTGCTGTTCTATGCCACCATGCTGATCTACGGGCTGTCGCTGGTCGGTTTCGGCCTGCTGATCTCGTCGCTGTGCGCCACTCAGCAGCAGGCGTTCATCGGCGTGTTCGTGTTCATGATGCCGGCGATCTTGCTCTCGGGTTACGTCTCGCCGGTGGAGAATATGCCGGTGTGGCTGCAGGATCTGACCTGGGTTAACCCGATACGCCACTTCACCGACATCACCAAGCAGATCTACCTGAAGGACGCCAGCTTCGACATCATCTGGCACAGCCTGTGGCCGCTGCTGGTGATCACCGCCACCACCGGCAGCGCCGCCTACGCGCTGTTCCGCCGCAAAATCGCATAAAAAAGGCTCTGCATGTCACATGCAGAGCCTGGTAAGTCCTAGGGATTTCAAGCTGCTGCTTGAAAGGCCACGGATTTAGCGACGGTTGCCGAAGATACGCAACAACATCAGGAACAGGTTGATGAAGTCGAGATACAGCGTCAGCGCGCCGACGATGGCGTACTTGCGGAAGCTGTCTTTATCATCGGCGTTCAGCTGCTCGCCCATCGCCTTGAGTTTTTGCGTGTCGTACGCGGTCAGGCCGACGAACACCACCACCCCGATGTAGGTGATCGCCCACATCAGCGCGGTGCTTTTCAGCCAGATGTTCACCAGCGAGGCCAGCACGATGCCGATCAGCGCCATGAACAGCATGCTGCCGAAGCCGCTCAGATCGCGCTTGGTGGTGTAACCGTACAGGCTCATGGCGCCAAACATGCCGGCGGTGACCACGAAGGTGCTGGCGATCGAGCTGTAGGTGTAGGCGATGAAGATGCTCGACAGCGTCAGCCCGGTCAGCGCCGAGTACAGCATGAACAGCGAAGTGGCCACCGCGCCGCTCAGGCGGTTGACCATGCCGGAAATCACGAACACCAGCGCCAGTTGGGCGATGATCAGGCCGAAGAAGGTGATCTGGCTGGAGAAGATGAAGTTGAGGATCGCGGGCGTGTTGGCCGCATACCAGGAAACGAACGCCGTCAGCAGCAGACCGCAGGTCATCCAGCCGTAAACCTGCGCCATGTAGGCCTGAATGCCGCTGTTGGCACGTTCGACGATTGAACCATTAGAGCGTGGATATCGGTCCATGACGGTTACCTTTTGCGTTGTAAACAAGATTCCGAAGCCCCGCGAACGGGGCTTCGCCTGCTATAAGCGTACCACAGAATATGCCGGGCGAAAGCGGCAAAGGTCTTGATTTGTTTCCGCTGTTGACGCGTTATTTAGCCGCGTCGTGCCAGCGCTGCGCGGCCTCGCGATCGCTGTCGCGGGCGTCCACCCAACGATCGCCCTGGCCGGTGGCTTCTCGCTTCCAGAACGGCGCGCGGGTCTTCAGGTAGTCCATGATGAACTCGCTGGCGGCGAACGCCATGCTGCGGTGTGCGCCGGTCACGCCGACGAACACGATCTCGTCGCCGGGATACAGCGCGCCGACGCGGTGGATCACCGTCACCCGCTGCAATGGCCAACGGCTGCGCGCCTCGGCCACGATCTCCGCCAGCGCCTTCTCGGTCATGCCGGGGTAGTGTTCCAGCGTCAGCGCGCTGACGTCGTCACCCAGATTATGGTTGCGCACCTTGCCGGTGAAGGTCACCACCGCGCCATCGGCGTCGCACTGCGCCAGCCACTGGTACTCGTCGCCGACGTTGAACGGCGCTTCGCCCACGCGAATGCGGGTATTTTCCATGCTTACCCCCCGGTGACCGGCGGGAAGAAGGCCACTTCATCGCCGGCGCGCAGCGGATGGTCCGCCGCCACCAGCGACTGATTGACCGCCGCCAACAGCTTGCCGGATTCCAGCGCCAGCGCCCAGCGATCGCCGCGCGCACACAGCGCCTGGCGCAGCGCCTCGACGGTCGGGTAATCCGCCGGCATCGACAGGCCGCCGGTGCCCACCAGTTCGCGCACCTGCGCGAAGAAAAGAATATCGATCATACGTTCACCTTAAAATCGCCGGATTTGCCGCCGCTTTTCGCCAGCAGGCGCACCGGGCCGATCACCATGTCTTTCTGTACCGCTTTGCACATGTCATAGATGGTCAATGCCGCCACCGAGGCGGCGGTCAGCGCCTCCATCTCGACGCCGGTTTTGCCGGTCAGCCGGCAGCAGGTTTCGATGCGCACTCGGCTGTGCTGCGTTTGCGCCTCCAGCTGCACTTCGACCTTGCTCAGCATCAGCGGGTGGCACAGCGGGATCAGCTCCCAGGTGCGTTTGGCCGCCTGAATGCCGGCGATGCGCGCCGTGGCGAACACGTCGCCCTTGTGATGGCTGCCGTCGACGATCATCGCCAGCGTGGCGGGCAGCATCTCGACGAAGGCTTCGGCGCGCGCCTCGCGCACCGTTTCGGCCTTGGCGGAAACATCGACCATATGGGCTTCGCCGGCGGCGTTAATGTGGGTTAGCTGTGTCATGACTCAGGGCTTCTTCAAGTGGGGCTGGAAGTTGCACGGGCGATGGCGCGCGTCCAACTGCTCTTCAATAATCCGCTCCCAGGCGGTGCGGCAGGCGCGGGTGGAGCCCGGCATGGCGAAGATCACCGTGCGGTTGGCCAGGCCGGCCAGCGCGCGCGACTGGATCGTCGCGGTGCCGATCTCTTCGTACGACACCATGCGGAACAGTTCGCCGAACCCTTCCACCTCTCTGTCGAACAGCGGCAGCAGCGCTTCCGGCGTGTTGTCGCGGGCGGTAAAACCGGTGCCGCCGGTGATCAGCACCGCCTGCACGTTGTCATCGGCGATCCAGGCGGAAACCCGCGCGCGGATCTGGTAAATGTCATCTTTGACGATGGCGCGATCCACCACCTGATGGCCGGCTTCCTGCGCCGCTTCCTGCAGATAGTGGCCGGAGGTGTCTTCCGCCGCGCCGCGGCTGTCGGAGACGGTCAGGATGGCGATATGCGCCGCAATAAACTCGCTGCTCGCATGGCTCATGGTTCAATAGGCTCCTATTCTGAGATACCCAACAGATTTCAAGCTGCAACCAGGCGGCCAGTGCGTAAATCCCCCAGGAGCTTACTCAGGTAAGTGACTGGGGTGAGCGCACGCAGCCAACAACGCTGCGGCTTGAAATATGTGGGTATCAGCCGCCGATAAACGACAGGTTCTGGGTGATCCCGCTGTTGCCCTGATGCAGGAAATGGGTCTGCTTCTTGCTCAGCAGCCCGCTCTGGATGCGCGCCTTCAGCGCGTCGAGCTGGCCGTCCTCGGCCAGCAGATCGCGCAGGGGCACTCCCTGCTCGCCGAACAGGCACAGGTGCAGATTGCCGATGGAAGAGACGCGCAGCCGGTTACAGCTGGCGCAAAAGTCTTTTTCATACGGCATGATAAGCCCCACCTCGCCCTGGTAGTCCGGGTGGCTGAACACCTGCGCCGGGCCGTCGCTGCGGCCGCGTGCCTGGCGCTGCCAGCCCTGCTGCTCCAACTGCAGGCGAATCACTTCGCCGGAAACGTGGTGTTTGCGAAACAGCTCGCCGCCCTCGCCGGTTTCCATCAGTTCGATAAAGCGCAGCTGGATCGGCCGGTCCTTGATCCAGGCGAGAAAGGCGCCGAGCTGCTGGTGGTTAACGTCGCGCATCAGCACCGCGTTGACCTTGACCTTGCTGAAACCGGCGCTGAAGGCGGCGTCGATGCCGTCCATCACCTGGCGGAACTTGTCCTGACCGGTGATGGCGTGAAACTGGCGGGGATCCAGGCTGTCGATGCTGACGTTGATCGCCGTCAGACCGGCGTCACGCCAGGCGGCGACGTCGCGCGCCAGACGGTAGCCGTTGGTGGTGACCGCCAGGGTACGGATGGCCGGGTTTTCCCGCACGGCGGCGATGATCTCGGTAAAATCGCGGCGCAGCGAAGGCTCGCCGCCGGTCAGGCGCACCTTTTCGGTGCCCAGTTCGGCGAACGCGCGGCTGACGCGGCGGATTTCATCCAGCGACAGGAAGCTTTTCGGGCTGCCGCTCGGCTTGTAGCCGTCGGGCAGACAATAGGTGCAACGAAAGTTGCACACGTCGGTGATCGACAAGCGCAGGTAATAGAACTTGCGCTCATAAGCATCAATGAGTTGCGGCACCATAACACCTTTCCAAAGTCGGGAGATGCGAGCGTTTCCCCTCTGCACCCTGGTGGCTGACTTCGCCACGGCCCAGGCGCCATATCGTTCCGGATGAACAACGTAGGCGCAGGGGCTAGGAGTTTGATTTCTCTTCCCGCTACCTTGAGTAGCCGGAACGAAACCGTGGTTTTCAGCAGAATTCTAGCGCTAATCGGCAACGATAGCCAACGCGTAAATTCGCTATATAATTGTCTATACAGCGTTTTTAGACGCCGCGTATTCTGGTAAACCATGATAAACATCACTTGCGCGGACGAATTGACCGGAATCACGCAAATGACACTCTTATCGCGTTTTTATGCCGGATCCGCTACCTTATGCGGGCAGTTCAGCCCCTTTGTAAGGAAATTTATGCGTAATCGTACCCTGGCCGATCTCGACCGCGTGGTGGCGTTAGGCGGCGGACACGGCCTGGGCCGTGTGATGTCGGCCCTGTCGTCCTTAGGCTCCCGCCTGACCGGCATCGTCACCACCACCGACAACGGCGGTTCCACCGGCCGCATCCGCCGTTCGGAAGGCGGCATTGCCTGGGGCGATACCCGTAACTGTCTCAACCAGCTGATCACCGAACCGAGCGTCGCCTCGGCGATGTTCGAATACCGCTTCAGCGGCAACGGCGAACTGGCCGGCCACAACCTCGGCAACCTGATGCTGAAAGCGCTGGATCACCTGAGCGTGCGCCCGCTGGAAGCGATCAACCTGGTGCGCAGCCTGCTGAAGGTGGACGCGGCGCTGATCCCGATGTCGGAGCAGCCGGTGGATTTGATGGCGCACGATCACGAAGGCAATCACGTTTACGGTGAAGTGAATGTCGATCAGCTGGCCCATATGCCGCAGGAGCTGATGCTGTCGCCGCCGGTCAGCGCCACGCGCGAAGCGCTGGACGCCATCGCGCAGGCCGACGTGATCCTGATCGGGCCGGGCAGTTTCCTCACCAGCCTGATGCCGCTGCTGCTGCTGGACGATCTCACCCAGGCGCTGCGTCGCAGCAGCGCCAGCATGATCTATATCGGCAACCTCGGCCGCGAGCTGAGCGTGGCCGCCGCGGCGCTGTCGCTACAGGATAAGCTGACGCTGATGGAAGAGAAGATTGGCCGCCGGATGATCGATGCGCTGATCGTCGGCCCGGCGGTAGACGCCAGTGAAGTGCAGGATCGGGTGGTGATTCAACAGCCGCTGGAAGCGAGCGACATCCCCTACCGCCACGATCGCCAGCTGCTGCGCCAGGCGCTGGATCGGGCGCTGGTGGCGCTGGCCGCCCGCCGCTGACCGAATTTAACCGTCTCGCCCGCGCAGCCAGGGATTATCGCTGGCTGGGGCGGGATGGCTGACCATATCGATATACAGATCTTCCACCTCTTTGCGCGCCCAGGGCGTGCGACGCAAAAACTTCAGGCTGGACTTGATGCTCGGATCGCTGCGGAAGCAGTTGATGCGAATGCGTGCGCCCAGCTCGGACCAACCGTAGTGATCCACCAGCTTATTCAGCAGTTGCTCCAGCGTCACGCCGTGCAGCGGGTCTTTGGACTGGTGTTGGCTCATGTTCGGTACTCTTCGTGGTCAAATCGGGCCGCACACCTTAACAGCTTTGACGCGGCCGACAAGGAATTTCGACGCCCGCCGCGCGGGCGCCATCCAACGGTCAGGAAATCGCAATAAACTGCTCGCGCAGCTGGTGGATCTCGTCGCGCAGCGCAGCCGCCTGCTCGAACTCCAGGTTTTGCGCGTGGGTGTACATCTGCGCTTCCAGATCGCGGATTTTCTGATCCAGCGCTTTCGGCGTAAGGTTCTGCAGCGAAGCGCCGCCGTCCGCCGTCTTGCCCTTGCCTTTGCTCTTGGCGCGGTTGACCGGCTGGCCGATCTGCAGAATGTCGCCGATCTTCTTGTTCAGCCCCTGCGGCACGATGCCGTTGGCTTCGTTGTAGGCCTGCTGCTTGGCGCGGCGCCGCTCGGTTTCACCGATCGCCTTGGCCATCGAATCGGTGATGCGATCGCCATACAGGATCGCCTTGCCGTTCAGGTTACGCGCCGCGCGGCCGATGGTCTGGATCAGCGAACGCTCGGAACGCAGGAAACCTTCCTTGTCGGCGTCCAGAATCGCCACCAGCGACACCTCAGGCATGTCGAGCCCCTCACGCAGCAGGTTGATGCCCACCAGCACGTCGAACTCGCCCAGACGCAGGTCACGGATGATTTCGACCCGTTCCACGGTATCGATGTCCGAGTGCAGGTAGCGCACGCGCTCGCCGTGCTCTTCCAGGTATTCGGTCAGGTCTTCCGCCATGCGTTTGGTCAGGGTGGTCACCAGCACGCGCTCGTTGATCGCCGCGCGCTTGCGGATCTCGGAGAGCAGATCGTCCACCTGGGTGGCGACCGGCCGCACCTCCACGATCGGATCCAGCAGCCCGGTCGGCCGCACCACCTGATCGATCAGATCGCCGCCGGATTTCTCCAGCTCGTATTTGCCCGGCGTCGCGGAGACATAGATGGTCTGCGGCGCCAGCGCCTCGAACTCCTCGAAGCGCAGCGGGCGGTTGTCCAGCGCCGACGGCAGGCGGAAGCCGTACTCCACCAGCGTTTCCTTGCGCGCGCGGTCGCCCTTGAACATCGCGCCGATCTGCGGAATGGTGACGTGGGATTCGTCGACCACCAGCAGGCCGTCCGCCGGCAGGTAGTCGAACAGCGTCGGCGGCGGCTCGCCCTCGGCGCGCCCGGACAGGTAGCGCGAGTAGTTTTCGATGCCCGAGCAGTAGCCCAGCTCGTTCATCATCTCCAGATCGAACTGGGTGCGCTGCGTCAGGCGCTGCTCTTCCAGCAGCTTGTTGTTGGCCAGCAGCACCTTGCGGCGGTCCGCCAGATCGACCTTGATCTCTTCCATCGCCTGCATGATCCGCTCGCGCGGCGTCACGTAGTGCGATTTCGGGTAGATGGTAAAGCGCGGCACCACCTGCTCGATCTGCCCGGTCAGCGGATCGAACAGCGACAGCCGCTCCACTTCTTCGTCGAACAGCTCGACGCGCAGCGCCAGCTCGTCCGACTCCGCCGGGTAAATGTCGATCACCTCGCCGCGCACACGGAAGGTAGCGCGCTGGAAGGCCTGGTCGTTGCGGGAATATTGCAGCTCCGCCAGCCGGCGCAAAATGGATCGCTGATCGATGATCATCCCCTGGGTCAGGTGCAGCATCATCTTCAGGTAAAGATCCGGATCGCCCAGGCCGTAGATCGCCGACACCGACGCCACCACCACCACGTCGCGCCGCTCCAGCAGCGCCTTGGTGGCGGAAAGGCGCATCTGCTCGATGTGCTCGTTCACCGAAGCATCTTTTTCAATGAAGGTGTCGGAGCTGGGCACGTAGGCTTCCGGCTGGTAGTAGTCATAGTAGGAGACGAAGTATTCCACCGCATTCTCCGGGAAAAACTCTTTCATCTCGCCGTACAGCTGCGCCGCCAGCGTCTTGTTCGGCGCCAGCACCATGGTCGGCCGATTCAGATCGGCTATCACGTTGGCGATGGTGAATGTCTTGCCCGAACCGGTGACCCCCAGCAGCGTCTGGTGCGCCAGGCCGTCTTCCAGCCCCTCTTCCAGCTTGCGGATGGCTTCCGGCTGATCGCCGGCCGGTTTGAAATCAGAATGCAGTTTGAAAAGTTTACTCATTGCTCGGCTACCCTGTGGAGATGCGCGCGCTCAGGCGGCCAGCCGACTCTGCGCCGGGCATGGCCCCTAATTATGGAAAGTGTCGGCGATTTGCGCCAGTGCCCATGATACTGGATATAAAACCAGCTTCAAGCGGATTCGTCGCTGCGCCCGATGCCGCGGCAACGCCGTTGCACCGTGGCGTTACAGTCCGGTGACATTTTTATTGTCAATAACAGATTTATCCCCAGAACTTGCCGCAAATTAACTTATTGATAGCACCGCGTCGAAAAATCATACATAGAGACCTGATCAATACCCTCGCGTCTTGATTTTAATTAAATTATTGATAATTAATTACTTTAATAAAAAGACGAGAATGCGGGCAAAGCGAACAGAACCCGCGTCCGCTCTCGCTTTACAGCGTTTTTCTAAATCTAATACACAAGGTTATCCACAGGAATAGTGGATAACTCTCACCGCCCCGCCCGGGGCGGGAGTTACAGAAAGAAAGCTTTTCGCCCTTTACACTGGCCAAAATGCCTTTTTTAGTTATTTTTTCATAAAAATATCGCTTTGTTTATGCCGATTAATACTAAAAATCCCCATTGCCAAAATCGCATTGGCTCCTTTCACGCGGATCGCTCTTGACGGCGGCGCAATGCCTTGCACCATGCCCACACCGAACAGCACCACAAGAGTGCAAAAAACGTCCGGGTTAACTTGCCCGCGTATTTTCAGGCCGTCACGGCAGCGCGCGTCAGGCCTGACGTGCGGTTAACAAGGCGATAACAATCCCCCGTTTTCACCCGGCGGCAAAAATTGGCCTGGGAGTTGCTTTATCTTCCTGCGTATAAATGCGGTGCGGCAGCATGATGCGCTGCCGACCGCGGAGTTTCACCGCCGCGGCGTTATCGCCCGTAAAAACGCAAGAACGACACCAAGTCGTCACAAGCGTCGTTTTTAACGACATATTGACTGTCATTCCGTCCACCGCAGACCTGGCTCTGGCTCCTCGGACGGACGGCATTTTGTTCCAGACATTGCCACACTCGGGAAATTCGCCGCGCATGCGGCCTTTGCAGCCCCCGCCAACGAGTGAAACGAGCGTCTATGAGGAGAATGCCAAATGCTGAGCCTGAGATCGGTCAATCAATTTTACGGGCAGAACCACACCCTGTGGGACATCAACCTGGAGCTGCCGCGCGGCCAGTGCACCGTGCTGCTCGGCCGCAACGGCGTGGGCAAGACCACGCTGGTCAACTGCATCATGGGGCATGTGCCGGTGGTGAGCGGCAGCATGACCTGGCAGCCGGCGGATCAGCCGCCGCAAAATCTGCTGCTGCAGCCGATGGAGCGCCGCGCCGCGCTGGGCATCAGCCACGTACCCCAGGGGCGGCAGCTCTTCTCGCAGTTGAGCGTGGAGGAGAATCTGCAGGTGGCGCAAATGGCCGGGCGCGGCGCCCCTCGCCGTATTCCGCCGCTGATCTACAGCCTGTTTCCCCATTTGCGCCAGATGCGCGCTCGCCGCGCCGGCGATCTGTGCGTGGGCGCTCAGCGCCAGCTGGCGATCGGTCGGGCGCTGGCCCAGGAGCCGGCGCTGCTGATCCTCGACGAACCGACGGCGGGCGTCCCCCCCTCGATCGCCGCCGACATCGGCAACGTGATCCGCCGGCTCAACCGCGAACTGGGCATGACCATTTTACTGGTGGAGCATCAGCTGCCGTTCGTGCGCCGGGTGGCGGACCGCTTCTGCCTGTTGGACAGCGGGCGCACGGTGGCGCACGGCGCGCTGGCGCAGCTGGATGAGGCGCTGATCGGCGCCGGGTTGGCGGAGTGAAAGCCCGGTTTGCCGCCTATGCCGATGTTGTATCAGCCACGGCAGGTCTGCGCCCAATAGGCAACGGCCTGCCGTCTTCCCATACTCGATATGCATTATACCAACACCACAATATCGAGGGATTTAGGCATGGCAGACAACAACGCGGCATTTATTCAATACGCGGATTTGCACAATAGAAACTGGAGCCTGCAGGAACGGCTCAATGTCGAAGGGATTTATGTCAGCTCACGTGATGAACTGGTCAGCGCGCAAGATTTCATCATTAACACGTTAAAACGCCCGACGATCGTCAGATTCGCTGCGCCTTTTGCCACCTGGACCGCACCTAAAACCGACATCAACGTCGGCTTCGTCTATCTCGACGGCAACGGCGTCAGCATCACTACCGAGATCCCTAACGGCACGGAAAGCGACCATAACTATTTCCTGCGCTGCTACACCAGCAGCGGCGCGTTGGATAACAACGTTCCTATTCGCCCAGCGCCTATCATGAAAGATTTCACCGTCAAAGGCATTGGTGCCAAGATTAACAAAGGCAAGGATGAAACCCCGATCGAATACAACTATATCGATGGTATCCGTTTCCATTCGCCTGAAGGGCCGCTGGGCAACTTCTCGGTCAATAACGTCTATATTTCGGGTTTCTACTACGGCCTGTACTACGGCACCAATGCCTATATCGCCCACCATTACGCCTGTGAAGTCATCCGCTGTTTTGAAAGCCTACATATGCCCTCAACGAGCAGCGGAGCGCAAAACTTCGGCGAAGGCATCAACTTTTTCGGCGGCACCCTCGGCAATTCCCAGGGGCTGGCCGTACGCAACGCTAACCCCAACGGCGCCTTCCGTTTATTCGGCACGTCGCTCGACTACGCCGGTTCGATAGCTTACGTCCAGGCCGGTAGCGTTGAACTGCATGGCTGCCATATGGAATTCAACAACGGCAATAGCCCGCTCACGGATATCCCCTTTCGCTGCAGCGCCAATCAAAATGCATCGCTGTTGATTCACGGCGGCGAAATCATCGTCGCCGGCAGCCGACTGGCGCAGGAGTCGCTGTTTTACGCCGAGGCCGGCAGTAGCGGGATTATCGTCGACAACGTGAAATTCTATGGCGTAAGAACCGCGAGCGGCCGCTATTTCAGCGGCACCGGCGACTTTGTCATCGCCCATAGCCGCCTGGATGGCGGCGGTGGCGGCGCCGGGATCCAGACGCTGGTCGGCACCGTGAATAACAAGCTCAAAGACGGCGATTTCGCCTTTTCCACCAAGCCGTTCGGCTGGGAGGTGACCGGCGGCACGATCGACGATCCCTTTACCTCAGATGCGGTGATTATCAGCATCGAAGCCGGCGCGGGCATCGACGGCGGTAACGCCCTGAAAGTAACCAAGTTGGGCAACGCCAATGCCAACGCCGGGGTGAGAGTAAGCGTGCCCGTCGCGCAATATGAACAGCTGGGCGCCTGCTTTACCCTGAAAACGGTCAACGGCGGTACCGGAAATCTGTTTGCGACGCTACAGTTTGCCTGTATTCAAGAGCATGCGGACAACGGCATCTCGATCGTCGCCAAAGCCGCGCCTGCAGCCTGGGATGCCGTCATGAAAGCCGATGCTTACACCGAATACGCCGAATATCGTTTCAACGCCAATCGGCGGAAGGTCCCGGTCTGGGCGACCCATGTCATCCTGACGTTCAACCTGTTTGCCCTGGCGAAAAATGGCGTGCTTTATCTCGATAACGCCTGCATTACCGCCATGTAAAAGCCAACGCCGGGTCATAAGATCCGGCGTTGCGACATCATCAGCCAGGGAGACGGCAAAGATTTCTTACTGTGCCAGCAGGCTGATATCCAGATACTGCCCCAGCGGCGCCCGCTCAGCCTGCGGCAGGTGCGGGATTTCGCCCAGCAGCGGCGCCGGCAGCATGCGGCGCAGCGTGGCCAGGTATTCCTGATGCCTTCGTCCCGGCGGCGCCACGTCGTTGGCGATCCAACCGGCCAGCGTCAGCCCGGCCTGCTGCACCGCCTGCGCCGTCAGCACCGCGTGGTTGATGCAGCCCAGTTTGATGCCCACCACCAGGATCACCGGCAGTTGCTCCTGCTGCACCCAGTCGGCGAAGGTGTACTCCGCCGACAGCGGGGTAAACCACCCGCCCGCGCCCTCGACCAGCACCCAGTCGGCGCGCTGTTCCAGCCGGCGCAGGCCGTCGGACAGCCGCGCCGCGTCGATCGGCCGGCCTTCATCGGCGCTGACGATATGCGGCGAGGTGGGTTCGGCAAAAACGTAAGGGTTCACTTCATCGTAGCTGAGCGCCACGCCGCTGTTGACCTGCAGCGCCAGTGCGTCGCCGTTGCGCAGCCCCTCGGCGGTCATCTCGCTGCCGGAAGCCACCGGCTTATACCCGGCGCTGCGGTAGCCCGCCCGGTTGGCGGCCTGCAGCAAGGCGCTGCTGGCGACGGTTTTCCCCACTTCGGTGTCGGTGCCGGTTACGAACCAACGTTTAATCACGATAAATCACTCCATAAGCCAGATGATAGCTGAGCGGGAACTGCCCCCGCCGGCACGGGTAAGCCGCCTGCAGCGCGGCGAGACGGTCGCGCGACATCAGGCCGCCCTCGCGCCCCTGATGCAGATGCGTGGCCCCGATGCCCTTGAGCGAACGCATCAGCGTCATCACGTCCGGATAGTTCAGGGTGCGCAACTCCGTGACCAGCTCGTGTCGATAGCCAGCACAGGCGGCGCGGATCTGCGCCAGCGGCAGAAAGGCGTTCACGTGGCGCTCGCCGTCCACCTGTTGCCAGGCATCCCCCAGTTCCTGCAGCGATCCCGCCGCCAGCGTGGAAAACAGGATCGCGCCGCCGGGGCGGGTCACGCGGTACAGCTCCGCCAACGCGGCGGGCAGATCGCTGCACCACTGCACCACCAGGCTGCTGAAACAGATGTCCATCGCCGCATCGGGCAACGGCACCTGTTCGATATCGCCCAGCAAATAATGGTGCGCCGCCTGCCGTTGACGGGCGACATCCAGCATGCCCGGCGCCAGATCGAGCGCGGTCACCTGCTTGCCGCGCTCGCGCCACAGGCGGCTGAAATAGCCGGTGCCGCAGCCGGCATCCAGCAGCCGTTCGCCCGGATGGGCACTCCCCATCCCCAGTAAGCGCTCGCCAACGTCACGCTGCAGCGCGGCGGCGGCATCATAGCTGCCGGCGGCGCGGCTGAAGGCCGAAGCGACCGCCTGTTTGTTCACCGCGTCATTGGCTGACGTCATGCAATACCTCCAGCAGGCGATCGATGTCCTGCGGCTGATGCGCCGCCGTCAGGGTAATGCGCAGCCGCGCGCCGCCCGGGGGCACCGTCGGCGGGCGGATGGCGCTCACCCACAGCCCGCGCTCGCGCAGGCGGGTCGCCAGATCGAGCGCGCGCTGATTGTCCCCCACCAGCAGCGGCTGGATGGCGGTGTCGGAGTCCGTCAGGGTCAGCGCCAGCGGCGCGGCACCCTGGCGGAAACGCCGAATGTTGTCCCGCAGCCGGGCACGCAGTTCATCGCCCTCTCGAATGCAGGCCAGCGCCGCCTGCAGCGCGCAGGCCTGCGCCGGCGGCATCGCGGTGCTGTAAATCAGATGGCGGGCGAACTGCAGCAGATACTCGGCGGTCGGCTCATCACACAGCACCGCCGCGCCGCTGACGCCGAACGCCTTGCCGAAGGTCGCCACCAGCAGTTCAGGGCGCACGCCCTGCTGCCAGCAGCTGCCGCGGCCTTGCTCGCCGCGCACGCCGACGCCGTGGGCATCGTCCACCATCAGCCAGGCGCCCGCCGCGCGGGTTAGGCGATGTAGTTCCGCCAACGGCGCACCGTCGCCGTCCATGCTGAACACTCCTTCGGTCACCGCCAGCCGCTGCCCGTCGCAGGGTTTGGCCAGCAGATCTGCCAGCGCCTGCGGCTGATTGTGCTGGAAGCGGCGCAGCTCGGCCGGCGACTGCGCCGCCGCCTCCAGCAGCGAGGCGTGGCTGAGGCGATCGGCCAAAATGCGATCGCCCTTTTGCATCAACGCCGCCAGCACCGCCTGGTTGGCGGCGTAACCGGAGATGAACAGCAGCGCGCGCGGATAGCCGAGCCACGCCGCCAGTTGCTCCTCCAGCGCCTGATGCGCCGCGCTAAAGCCGGTGACGTGGCCGGAACCGCCGCTGCCGACGCCGTAGCGCTGCGCGCCCTGCTGCCAGGCGGCGATCACCCGCGCATCCTGGCTCAGCCCCAGGTAGTCGTTGCCGGAGAAATTCAGGTAGAAACGATCGCCGAGCCGAATCTGGCGGCCATTGCCGCCCTCGGTGGTCTGTCGCCGACGGTAGGCGGCGTTGAGGCGCCGCTCTGCCAGCGCCTGCTCAATGCGTTGTTGCCAGCTCATCACAGCGCCGCGTTGTAAAACTCGGCGGTATCGGCGGTCAGCAGTTGCTTAGCCAGCGCCTGCTGTTGCTGGTTGTCGCCGTGTTCGGTGGCGGTCTGCTGCGGGTTCAGCCCCAGCTTGCGGAACAGCTGCAGGTCTTTGTCTTCTTCCGGGTTCGGCGTGGTCAGCAGCTTGCAGCCGTAGAAGATCGAGTTGGCGCCGGCCATAAAGCACATCGCCTGCGTCTGTTCGTTCATCTGTTCACGGCCGGCGGAAAGGCGGACATAAGAAGACGGCATCATGATGCGCGCCACCGCGATGGTGCGGATGAAATCGAACGGATCGACGTCGTCGTTATCCGCCAGCGGCGTGCCTTTCACCTTCACCAACATGTTGATCGGCACGCTCTCCGGCGGCTTCGGCAGATTGGCCAGCTGCACCAGCAGCCCGGCGCGGTCACGCACCGTTTCACCCAGCCCGACGATGCCGCCGGAGCACACTTTGATGCCGGCGTCGCGCACTTTGTCGAGCGTATCCAGGCGTTCCTGGTAGCTGCGGGTGGTGATGATGCTGCCGTAGAACTCCGGCGAGGTGTCGAGGTTATGGTTGTAGTAATCCAGCCCGGCCTCCGCCAGCCGTTCGGCCTGAGTGCCATCCAGCGTGCCCAGGGTCATGCAGGTTTCCATGCCCATCGCTTTCACGCCCTGCACCATCTGCTGCAGATAAGGCATATCGCGCTCGTGCGGGTTCTTCCACGCCGCGCCCATGCAAAAACGGGTCGATCCGTTCGCCTTGGCCTTGCGCGCCGATTCCAGCACCTGGTCGACCTGCATCAGCCGCTCCGCCTCCAGGCCAGTCTTGTAGCGCGAACTCTGCGGGCAGTATTTGCAGTCTTCCGGGCAAGCGCCGGTTTTGATCGACAGCAGCGTGCTGACCTGCACCTGACGCGGGTCAAAGTGCTGACGGTGTACGGTTTGCGCTTCGAACAGCAGTTCAAGCAGCGGTTTATCAAACAGGGCCTGGGCTTGCCCTACTGTCCAGTGAATGCGATCGGCCATCATGGCGTCTCCAAAACGAAAAAGTGTCGCCAGTTTAAATATTGTGGATATACTGTCAACCAATCTTAATTCAATTTGGTTTACAAGTATGTCTGTCACCGCTTCCGACCTGGCGTTTGACCAACGTCATATCTGGCACCCCTACACCTCCATGAGCCGCCCGTTACCCTGTTACCCGATCGAGTCGGCCAGCGGCGTCGAGCTGCAGCTGGCGGACGGCCGGCGTCTGGTAGACGGCATGTCCTCCTGGTGGGCGGCGATCCACGGTTACAACCATCCTCGCCTGAATCAGGCCGCCAGCCAGCAGCTGGAGAAGATGTCGCACGTGATGTTCGGCGGTATTACTCATCCGTCCGCCATCTCGCTGTGCCGTCGGCTGGTGGAGATGACGCCGGAAGCGCTGCAGTGCGTGTTCCTGGCAGATTCCGGTTCGGTGGCGGTGGAAGTGTCGCTGAAGATGGCGCTGCAGTATTGGCAGGCGCGCGGCGAGCGGCGGCAGCGCATCCTGACGCTGCGCCACGGCTATCACGGCGATACCTTCGGCGCGATGTCGGTCTGCGATCCGGACAACTCGATGCACAGTCTCTATCAGGGCTATCTGGCGCCGCACCTGTTCGCCACCGCGCCGCAGTGCCGCTTCGACGAGGAATGGCGCGAAGAGGACATCGCGCCGTTCGCCGCGCTGCTGGAGCAGCACGCCGGTGAAGTGGCGGCGGTGATCCTGGAACCGGTGGTGCAAGGCGCCGGCGGCATGCGCATCTACCACCCAAGCTACCTCAAGCGGGTGCGCGAGCTGTGCGATCGCCATCAGGTGCTGCTGATCGCCGACGAGATCGCCACCGGCTTCGGCCGCACCGGCAAGCTGTTCGCCTGCGAGCACGCACAGGTGGTGCCGGACATTCTCTGCCTGGGCAAGGCGCTGACCGGCGGCTACATGACGCTGTCCGCCACCCTGACCACCCGTCACGTGGCGGAGACCATCAGCAACGGCGCGGCCGGCTGCTTTATGCACGGCCCAACCTTTATGGGCAACCCGCTGGCCTGCGCGGTGGCGGACGCCAGCCTGGCGCTGCTGGCGGAAAATCGCTGGCAGGCGCAGGTGAGCGCCATCGAAGCCCAGCTGAAGCAGGAGCTGCTGCCGCTCGCGGCGCTGCCGAAGGTGGCGGACGTGCGGGTGCTGGGCGCGATTGGGGTGGTGGAGATGCGTGAACCGGTGGACGTCGCCGAGCTGCAGCGCGGGTTCGTCGAACGCGGGGTGTGGATCCGGCCGTTCGGCAAGCTGATTTACCTGATGCCGCCTTACATCATCGAAGCGGAACAGCTCAGCCGCCTGACCGCCGCCGTGGCCGCCGCCGCGCGTTAATGGCTTACCAATGCTGGTCCAGATAGCGGGCCAGCAATCCCAGACACAGCAGCCAGAGTAAAATGATCATCACCGCCGCCATGCGGCCGGTGGGGTTATCGACGCGCTTTTGCGCCTTCTCGCGCAGCTCGGCCATCAGCGGCTTGGGGATCAGGCGCACCGCCAGCATGATGCCCAACGGTATGATAATCACGTCGTCCAGATAGCCCAGCACCGGAATGAAGTCCGGGATCAGATCGATCGGCGAGATCGCATAGCCGGCCACCAGCAGCGCGATCAGTTTGGCGTACCACGGGGTGCGCTTATCACGGGCGGCCAGCCACAGCGCGTAAATATCGCGCTTGATGCCTTTGGCCCAACGGCGCAGCCAGCCGAACCACGGCGTGCGTTTTTTCAGTGAGATCATGGTGGCGTTGTTTGGCTATCCGGCGGTCTGTAGGAAGGAAGATGCGGCCATGGTAACCGATCCGCGCCGCCGTTGGCGAATGGCAATCCCGCTTGTATTGTCACGACGAAACGATCTAGCTTAAGGGTTCGCGTTTACCGACAACTGGGAGTCACTATGGCTTTTCGTTTGTATAGCAACGATCTGCAGGACGGCGGCAAACTGCCGCAGCAGCAGGTTTTCAACGGCATGGGCTATCACGGCGATAACCTGTCGCCCCACCTGGCCTGGGACGGCGTGCCGGCCGGCACCAAAAGCTTCGTGATCGCCGTTTACGATCCCGATGCCCCGACCGGCTCAGGCTGGTGGCACTGGATCGTGGCCAACATTCCCGCCGACGTGCGCGAGCTGCCGCAGGGCGCGGGCTCCGGCAAAGCCCCGCTGCCCGCCGGCGCGCTGCAGACCCGCACCGACTTCGGCTCAGCCGGCTACGGCGGCGCGGCGCCGCCGAGTGGCGAAAGCCACCGCTACCAGTTCACCGTGCATGCGCTGGACGTGGAGCGCATCGAGGTGGATGAGGGTTCCAGCGGCGCGCTGGTGGGCTTTAACGTCTATTTCCACAGCCTCGGCAGCGCCACGCTGACGGTGACGTTCAACTGATCCCCCGCCAGTAAAAGACCACCTCCTGAGGAGGTGGCTTTACACGACGCCCCCTAAAAGGGGGCCATTTTCGAGTTAATCCTGCAACAGCTCCATCTGCTGTTCGATCTCTTGGTCCTTCTTATCCTG